>JAJRVQ010000036.1 GCA_024277255.1 Acidobacteriota bacterium
CCAGGTGACTCGACTCTAGCCAGTCACGGGGATTGGGAGGCAGCAGATAGGACTGATCGGGTTGGTACGGACGGAACGAGGTTGCCATGCTCCAAGACTATCGCTTTGTCGAGCCATTTCTACCGCGCAGACTCCTAGCCTGGAAATTCGCTCTCGGCGGGTTCGCGGGGGCCCACGAATATGCGGTGGGAGGCGCAGCCTTCGCCGTCCATGCCAATGATCTGGTCGCCAAGGACTACTTCGCTCAGAATCCTCTCTTCACTACCACGAGGTGGGTCGCGGACCATTCGCGCTGGTTCCTACTGCTGGCGCTGCTACCCATCATTCAGGTCCTACGCCGCAGACGCAAGACAGGTGTCTCCCAATAGGGTCCAGGGTCCTCGCCCGGCGAGAAGATTCCAGCAAGACTAATAGGCTCCTATCTCGGCCAAGAAGAGGAGTTCGACATGAAGAAGAGTTCGAGAGTTCACCGGTTGGATGTGCTGCTCTTTCTGGCTCTGGTGGCGTATTGCGCGGTCGCTCCACGGGCGGCGGTGGCGGTGCCCGGGGTCATCTTCCAATCCGCGGTTCTGGGACCGATAGGCCATCCCCTGAACGGAACCTTCGCCATCGATGCCTTCACTTTCTTGGGAGTCAAGTTCGAGCTGGTGAACACGATTCAAGTGACTGCCGTAGGCGGGCATGTCGTGGGCGGGTTCATCGACAGAACCCTCTTCGTCGCCGTCGTTCCGCTGGACCCGCTCACCGATCTGCCTTCCACCTTCGATCTCGCCGATGCCCTCTTTGCCGACACATTCACAGCGCCCGAGTTGTCAGACGAGGTGACCGTCCCTACTGACTTTCAGCTGAATCCAGGGCGCTACGCCCTCCTCTTTGGCTCTGGCCTCTTCGGCGCCACGGGGCAGGGTGGGGCGCCCGGCAACAACGGCGATATTGGATCGCCGCAGTACATCTTCAGCGACAACACCGCCCAAATCTGGCGTAACGGTGGGTTCGATAGCGTTCGCTTCTTCCTGCTCACCGGCCCAGCAATCTTCGCGGATGGATTCGAGTCTGGCAACAGCTCAAACTGGACCCTGACGGTCAACTGAGCGACGTTGAGAACCCGACGATTCGACTGGCACCTCGATTCGGCACCTCGATTCGGCGGTTAGGAGAGGCGATTGGAGGCTTCAGAGTTTGTCGGTCAGGCCAAAATGATGAGTTGTTGCTGACTATTCGAGTGGCACCTAGCCAGTTCAGTCCGAGCCTCAGCCTCTGGCCAGCGTTGGACCGTGGGTCAAGAACCGCAAACCACTCATTCCAAAGACTTTCACTCAGTGCCAACAGCCTAGCCAGAACACTATTCAGCCGCCATCTAGCCGGCGGATCTCAAGCTACCGATCCTTCGCCGGGGCAACCTTGTAAGGAAGAGCCTCAAGACGGACCCGCTCGGCGAGCACCTCGAACTCAGGATCCTTGTGCAGCAAGACAGCCCCGGCCCTGTTGGCATAGGCCGCGATCATGCTGTCCGCCAAGGAGACTCGGTGGTCGGCCTTGAGCGCCGCGGCGGCAAGAACTAGCCTTTCATCCACCTCCCAGACGATCTTGCTGCCTAGTTGTTGCAGCAGCGCGAAACGACGATCCGCCTCGTCCTCGCCCTTCTCTTGCCGGGTCACGTAGTGAACCTCCAGTAACGCCATCCAAGGCAGAAGGGTCTCCTCCTCGCGCAGCACCTGCTCGACCCGCTGTGCTCCAGCTTCGTCTTCGATCAAGGTCAGCAAGGCTGAGCTATCCAGCAAGATCGGGCTACGATCCACGCTGGCGATCCCGTTCTCTAGAAGCCAGCAGCCGTTCCAACAAACCCTCGCCCCGACCGGCCCCCCGTAGCGCGGCGACCGGATCCGACGGAATCGGGATCATCCGAATCGCTTCGCCATCGTCCAACCAAACCAGCCGGTCTCCCTCACGGATCTGATGCCGCTTGCGGATCGCCGCCGGAATACTCGTCTGGCCCCTCTTGGTGACCGCAGTTTCCATCTCTTGAACCTCCGAGTGGCAGCGTAGCTGATTCACAGACGAACGACAAGCAGTTACAGTCTCACACATGATACCTGGCGATCAATACGTACAAATCCGCAATCTCCGCGCGCGCCCCAACTTCCTGGCAGAGTGCCGCTCCGCTTTGTGACCGCTCCACTGTGTGGCACCGCTTACTATTCGAGTGACATCTAGCCAGTAGGCAAGTCGGTTATTCAATGCCGCGGCACGAGGAAGCCCTCAAGGTTCCTCCAAACCGCCTGACTATCCTCTTCCGCAAGCTTTCCCACCTGCCGCAGGATCAGCCGGTTGTCGAGGGTGAAGAGTTTCAAACGAACCCGACAAGGCTGGCGCAGGCCCGCCGATTCCAGATCGGCAATCGAGACGTCTCCAGGCCAGGGAGAGTGACCGCTGGTCGTGATCATCGAAAAGATCGTATGGCCTGCTTCGTTGAACCCTCGATGGCTCAAGGCGAGCGCCGGTCGCCGTTTCGTGCCCGGCCGTTCGGAGAACGGAAACGGCACCACCACCACATCGCCAGCCTCACAAATCACGGAAAGCCTCCTCGTCCGCCTCAGAGGCCCATTCGTCCAAAGTCTCCGTCAGAGCAGCGTGATAGGCGAGGTCAAAAGGCTCCGCGCGGCGCAACACGGCGCGCTCCCCCTCGAGCTCATAAATCACCGTATCGCCAGGCTCCAGACCAAGCTCGGCCCGAACTTTGACCGGAATCGTCACCTGCCCCTTGCGCGACAACCTGCTGCGATACACCACAATGCGCCTCCCATCCCAATGCTCTGCACGGCCCCTTGCCACCAGAACCTTCAGGGTCAGGGTAAGGCTCTTTACTCTTTACGTCAAGATTGGAGCAGGAAGAACAGAGAGGCCCGCTACTAATTGACCGCCACCTAGTCGGCTACTAATTGACCGCCACCTAGTCGGCGGCACCTCGACAGCAGCTCATCCAGCGGAGGCCTAGAGCACCACCAAGTGCTCTGGTCTCGCATCGACTACCGCCTCAAGGACAATCGAGCGATCAAACGTGACTAGCCGCCCGTCGTGGTGCAGAGCGAGAGCCAAGAGATAGGTATCCGTGACCTGGCGACTCCCGAAGAGGCGCGACGATCTAATAGCCTCGCCGTTCGTCAGACTGAGGTCACACTGCCAGAACGCATGATACTCAGTGCCCGTTGCCCGCCGGAGCCGTTCCACAGCCTCCAAAGGCGTGACCGGGCTCGGGTACTTGGGCTGGCTGAGGATCCGAACCAACCCGTTCTCCGTGATAGCACACGAGGCCCAGCCGTGACCGATCTCGGCACCCAGCCAACGTCGAGCTCGGGCATGGTCCACATGGTCGGCGTCCAGCAGTGCCAACAGCACATTGACATCGAGCAGAGCGCGCACTACTCGGGTTCTTCGTCAAGGAGCCGGTCGATCAGCTCATTCGAGACGACGCTCCCTCGGCGGGGCAGCGGTTCAAAGCCGTAGAAGCTCTCACCCTCCGCAATCTCAGATTCGATCACCGGGCGGGTGAGAGCACTTCGCGCCAGCTCCGAGAGCACCTCGCCCGAGGAGCGCCCCTCCCGGCGAGCTTTCTCTTTGACCGCGTACAGAACGTCGTCAGCGATATTCAAAGTGGTGCGCACGCACCAGATGCTAGCACATCATCAACCGAACCAAGGCACCACTCCCGGGTCTACTCGGTGACCACCACCTGGTTCCGCTGCCACCCGCTACTATCAGACCGTCACCTAGTTGGCTGGGTACCCTAATGCAGGCGGCTACCTCTTCTCCCGTGCGACAGATAGAGTTGCATGCCAGTTAACACTATACTCGCCAAGTTGAGCGCGTCAGCAATCACATCATGATGGTGCTTGTAGAATTCATGAACGGTGTCGAAGGTTGAATGGTGCCTGTCTGTCGTGAGATTGACGTCACCGTGGCGTGTAGCAATCGTGTACTGGTGTGACATTTACGTTCCTTCTTGAGAGAATAATTGTGAGCATGGCAGCAGTGCCGTTGCAAGTTGGGATCGGCTTGCTGATCTTGTAGTAATTTAGCTGTTGCCAGGCCCTTCGCTCCTGGAATTCGGTCTACAAATGGGGCGCCCGCACTATAGACGTTCTCCGTTGCCTTCGTTTCAACCGGGCCTACTTGGTAACCGCCACCTAGAGCCCAGCAGATCTCAAACTAAAGGGCGCACCGATAAGAAAGTGCTGCTCGCTGACCAGTGCTTCTCCCCGCGAAGGCCCAACTGAAGGAATCGCACGAGTTGCCAGACTTCGCCAATATTCCCGCTCCATGAGTGCTTGGGTAAGCGACAAGGTCGGCATGGTTGGTCGCCCACTCGGTGCTGGTGACCAGATCGCTAACCGCGAAGAGCCCCGCGTTGTCGCATGTGAACTGGAGTTCAAACGGCTCGGGAAGCCGCATCCCCTCCATCAGACAGGTGACACGCGCGGTCGTCCAATCAGCCAGTTGACCAGCATTTCGCTCGAACCGCTCGACTATCCACCCCGTGTCTCCCGGCAAACAATTCTCACCGCTGGTCGGTTCGCCGCCCGTGTGAATATCAAACTGCATCACTCCCGCCTTGAAACACACCTCCGTGTAATCCTGCGAAGGAGTAATGTCCGGGATCTTGTTGCTGTAGAGGCCCGAGTTGGCGGTCACGCTTTGGAAACTTGTGGCACCGGCGGAGGCGCTGACTTGGACCGTGCCATCGGGGAAGCGCACGCCAGCGCCGGCATCCACTTCTCCGGTCGTCGCTAGGGTCCCTGTCACCGTGGTATCGGCTTCGAGACCGATCGTCGTGGCCGCCACGACCTTCACATCGCCGGGGATGGTGTCCATGTCGATGGTGGAGATGATGGTTTGTGCCATCGCGCCGCTGGCGACCATCACAAACATCAAGACACTCCACATGCTGATTCGTTTCATTTCGACTCTCCTTTTCCGCAACCGCCTTGCCGTAGGCGACTGGCCAGAATTCCCTTGGAAAATGGCGCTCGATCTCGCGCGCCTCCTATCAGGAATAGCGCAAGCACAGCGGATCAGGGGTCAACGCCGGACTAGTGGCACGGCCACCAACGATCCAACAACTCAACTACTTGACCGGCTCCGCGTTTCGGCGGAGCACGGGCGCAGCACGCTGCGCCCCTACGAAAGGAAGGTTCCCGGCTAGTTGCCGGTTCCCCACACACCACCAAGAGGCCGTGGCGCAGCCGTGACAGAGCCACGGCCAGTTCTACTGTTTGACCGACACCTCGGCGGGCAGTTCTACTGTTTGACCGACACCTCGGCGGGCAGCTCACCCGCCAGCCGCGCGAACAGCTCGATGCAACTCAAGCACACCGACACGGCGTAGCCTCTGGAGAGCTCATCGGCGAGGTGCTGGCCCAGGTCGCCAGCGCTCTTCACGTGCTCAACCAGGACGTAGGTCGCCCTGGTGACATGCCTCGCTACGATGGGTAGGTTGCCGTAGCCCCCAGTGATGTCGCGCAGGGCCGCGCACTGCTTGCCGTCCGGTTTGGGGAACGCCCCCTGATGGCGGTCCATGACCTTTTGGCCGTCGTTGCCCTCGTGCTTCCAGGCTTCCGCCCACGCCGGCGGCCGCTTGCCGTCGTCGAGCTCCACTGCCCAGATCAACTCTAGCGCCCTTCGTGAGATCAACCGGATCCAGTTCAGTGTCTCTACCGGCCCGGCGGGCAGCTCCTGAATTGCACGAGCGACGTTGCCGCGTAGCTTCTGGTCACCGCCCGTGACTTGACCGAGGCGCAGCTCCAACACGCGCTGCATCTGTTGGGCGTATTGCGTCTCCGTGGAGAACAGTCGCTTGAGCACAACCGCTTCCCGCCCGTGGCGCAGTGCCATCTGCTCGATGAACCGGCAGTTCAGCTTGGGTTTTTTGCTCGGCGTTATGAAGCCGCGTTGGGCGCCGAAGTGCACGCGGTCCGGCGGAATCGAGCCCGCGCCTGCCTCATTGGTCGCGAGGGCATGAAATTCCCCATGCAACTCCACCGGGCACTCGTCCCAGAGGTGCTGCACCAGTGTGTAGTGCCCATTGCTGATCCGCGTGCCTATCTCGTTGACCGTTGCTCCATTCAGGCCAGCCTGGGGCTTGATCTTCTCAGCGATGGTGTGGCACAACAGGGCGAGCAGCGCGGGATGCCCTCCCGTCCAGTTCATGATCTCCTTGCGCGCTGAGGACTCCATCTCGCCGGCGTGAGCAGCGAGGGGCTTGAGCACGTCGTCCCGTTCCTGCTCCTCGAATGGACCGAGTTCCACGATGGGATCGGCGAAGATGTTCCAGAATTCGGAAGCCAGGGAGTCTCGGTTGTTGCACAACTCGCGAATCCTGCCTCTCGTGCCCGTCACGAATGTACACGACGACTTCAGGCCGATCTCGCGCAGGTAGTCCCAGAGGTTTCGACTGATCGTGGGGGAGCGCAGCACGTGGTCGAGTCCGTCCATCACGATCAGGAGCCGCCCGGAATCGCTCAGGTAGTCGAACAAGCCTGAGAGATGCTCGGGAAGGTCATCCGCACCGACATGGAGATCGATGAGATCCACCGCTTCGTTGCCGGCAGCGGCGAGGCTTGCTCGAACCTCGACGAGCATGCGCTGGCGAAAATCCTGGTCGGAGGTTGGTGTGTTGTGCCGCAGGTCGAGAAACACGCCGGCGAGGTAGCCGCCGCTGTCCGGTCCAACGGTGGTTGCCAGATGTCTCAAGAGTGTGGTCTTGCCGATGTAGGGAGCGCCGACGACGGAGAGGTGATCTCCGGTCGCCTTCCCGATCCGAGTCAGGATTCTGGCGAGCACCCCCTGGCGGCCGAGCATTGGGACATGGGCCGCATTGGACAACGGGTAGAGTTCCTGAGTCATCGTTCCTGTCTCGCTTCCTGCACCGCGAGTTCCAGCAACTCTCTGCCGTCGATGTTGCGCTCGATCCACAAGCCCATGAGCGGGACGGCCAAACGGTAGACGTGGTAGTGCCCATCGGGCTCCTGTGAAACCAACTCGAGTTCCCGAAGGTGGTCGATGTCATCGCGAAGGCTATCGGCATCCATGAAAACTTCGCTATGGTCGAGCTTATTCTGCAGCAGGTCGAAGGTCACGGGGTCTGGACCCTCCTGGAGGTCGTGGCAGAGCCGAAGGATGTAGCGCGCTCGCTCTGAGCCGGCGTAGCCCCAGAGCGTGCGGAAGTGCTCGTTGTCGCGGACGAGGTCCTCGACCGCGGAATCGACGAGCTTCTTCGACACATGGCGGGCCTGGTCAGCGGCAGCGTGGTCGAAGACCCGGGCGCAGAGCAGCTGGATGAGAAAGGGTTGACAAGCGCACAGAGTGAGGATGTCTTCGACAGCGCCGGGCTGGTAGGTGAGGCGCCCCGCAACCGGCTTCTGGATGAGCGCGGCGGCACCGTCTCTAGGCAGTGCCGTCACACAGATGGCGAAGCCGAAGCCGAAGAGCGCGTTCCAGTACTCTTCTCGCAGCCGCCGAATCCGACGCGAGCCAGTCAGCACCCCCGCCATCGCGGTGTTGTTCTGGAACAGGTAACGGATATTCTCCGGAACCTGGGGGCTGGTCACTCCCGAGTCGATCCCCTCTTGCAGCTTGTCGAACTCGTCGAGCATCAGGAGCAGGCGCCTTGGCGCCACCGCATCGATGGCGACCTGCACCAGGGAATCCAGCGCGGAGAACGCATTCCGATCACGAAACCAGGCGTTGACCAGCTGAGGCAGCCTCATGTGGATGAAGCCCTTGCGCTTCTGTTCGCCCCGCTCGCCAAAGTCTTTGGGAGTGCCGATGATCGGCAGCGAGTAGCCGGCGAGCGTGCAGTCCTTGACGAGCGACCGGCCGATGGTTTTGAACACCTCATCAGTGGAGACACCGAGCTTCGTGTCGTGGCCAGCCGATGCCTGGAAGGAACAGTAGATCGGCACGTGCGAGGGCAGCGTGACTGGGCGCTGCAAGCTCTTGAGGATCGAGGTCTTGCCGGTCCGCCGGTTCCCTTCGAGCAAAATTACGTTGGCGACGCCCTCGCGGCTGAGGTGCAGACGCATCTTGTCGAGGATGTCCTCGCGGCCGAAGAACATCTCGGCTCGATCCACCGGGTTGCCCAAAATGTATGGGCTCGACCCCATCGCCTCGGGCTCCTGCTCGGCCCGTTCATCGTCCGGCGCCTCGACCACCAGCTCGACCTCAACTTCGCCAGAGACCGGCTCCAACCATGAGGTATTCGCCTGCCACCGCAAGGTCGCCCGGAACGTGTCCTCGACCGTATCCGGGACTGACACAGCATGGCGCTCCTGTTGCTCTCCTAGCAGCAGGTCCGAAGAGAGCTTGCGAAACCGTTCGCCGCCCGTGACTTGCAGCTCGCCCACGAACTGCAAGAGGGGAGCCTGACCGGTATTTAGCACCGCGAGGACCACAGACCGTCCGGGGTCGGGCTCTGAGAAGAGCGAGAGCTGGCTCTTGTTCGACGCGACCTGATAGGCCTCGATGCCGACATCGCGGACGAGCGCTCTGCTTTCATGCTCGACCAGGAAATAGGCCGCGTTGAGTGTGCGCTCCAGGCCGCGCTGGTGCGCACGGAGGTCGTCGGGGATCGACGCCACAACACCTTTCAGCGCTGACGACACGGCACCTTGAGCGGAGAGTTGGACCGGGACGAGTTCGGGCTCAGCCGCCTCAGTGGCGACGGTGGCGAGACCGGTGGCTGCGGACTGGAGAGAACGCACCCAGCGCGCGACCTCGTCGCCGAAGCGCAGGCCCGGCGCCTCGCCTCCTTCGGCGATCGCCTGCTGGAGCCCCTTGCCGAACAATCGGAGCGCCACGAGAGGCTCCCCCTCGCTGCCTGAAACCTTCGCGTTAGCCATGACATTTCGCAGGTGCCAGAGCGCGTGCGCGCTCGCGTCCGTCTCCAGAAAGGTAGCGACCGGGTGGGTGTCCTCGGTCAGCATCATGCGCAAGAGCGCGAGGGCATCGCCGCCGCGGTGTTCGGCCGCATCGGCGACCCGCTCTTGGATCGGCAGGGGTGGGATGGGGACCCGCAGTGCCTTGAGCGCCGCGACGGGAAGACGTTGCACCGACATGCCCCGAGCGAGGCTGGCCAACAACTCCTGCGACAGGGGCGAGCGCAGCAAGCCGGCCAGATACCGGGCGGATACGCCCTTGCTCGGTCGAACGACGAGCACACCGTTGGTCGCGATGCAGCTGACACTGCCGTTGGTGACCATGCCGACTCGACCGATGCTCCCGGAGCTGGTGACGACCAGATCGCCAGCACGGAGCACCTGACCCTCCTTGGCGCGCGCCGCCAGTTCGGGGTGTGCGTAGAGAGAGGGCGGCCGCACCCTGCGCTCGCCCACGTCGCGAACGCGGATCAGGCCGCGCGCGGCCATGGGGTCTCTCGCGTCCTCGGTGGCCTGGGCGCGCGTGTAGCTCAGCCCGTGGCGGATGCTCGCGACCTCCTTGAGGGAAACCGTATTAACAGCCTCCTGCTGGTCCAGCTCCTCGATGACCGTCCGAAACTCGTCCTCGGCGGCTGAGGGTGCGATGAAGTTCCACTCCCGCTCGGCGAGCTGGGCGGCGGTGAGGATACGAACCGCCCCGCTCTCTTCATCGCGCCAGTCACCGCGCGTCCAGGCCAGGATTTGATCGAAGTCTCGGTCGAGATCGAGATCGAGGGTGTCGCCGAGGACGTTGAGATCGACGAAACGAACCTGCTGCGTGCGCCCGCCCTTGGCGAGCACCAGGAGCGAAATGCGCACGCCAGTGTAGGGTTTGAAGGACTCGGACGGTAGCTGAATCACCGCCTCGACTTGGTGCTCCTCCAGCAGCCAACGCCGCATCGCCTGCTCCCCGCCTCCTCGGAATAGGAAGGCGTCGGGCATGGCGATAACTGTGCGCCCACCAGGGCGCAGCGAGGCCATGGCGAGCTGCAGGAACGTCGCCTCCAAACTGTTCGTCTTGAAGGGGAAGGCCTCTTGTGAGCCGAGGGCCGCGCGGGCGCGCTTGCCCCACGGCGGGACCGCCACCACCACATCGAAGCGCTGGGCGTGCCCGTTCTCGACCGGCCGCTGGAGGGCATCGCCGAGCACCAGACCGGGTTGTTCAATGCCTGCCAGGAGCACACGAACCAGCCCGATGAGGTGGAGAGCCGCCGAGATCTCCACGCCGAAGACGCTCTCGGCCTGCACCCGCTCCCACTGCACGCCGGTGTGGAAGTCCTCAGCGGCGTGCAGGCGGTCGATGCATTGCACGAGCAGCTCAGCCGAACCGAAACAAGGGTCGAAGATACGATCGCCCGGGCGGGGCGCGGCGAGGTGGGCCATGAGCCTGGCGACACCGAGCGGTGTCGCATAGGTGCCCGCGTGGCGCGCCTTGGCGATGGTGGCGCGCACCAGCTCGCCGAAGAGCGAGCCGGTGCGGCGCTGCTCCGCCGCGGTCTCGAAGGGAAGCGAGGCCACAGCCTGGACCAGCTCGTCGAAAGGCGTGGCTCTTCCGAGCACCTCGGCAATAGCAGGATGCGTGAGGTCGACGGGGAAGGCTCCCAGGCGAACGGCGGCGAGCCCGGGCAGCAGGACCTCTTGGATGTGATGCGCGAGCGCAGGGCCACGAAGGTGCGCCCAGGTGTCCCAGGTCAGCTCGGCCGTGAGCGCACGCTCGTAGTCCTCGTCGTTGAAGAGCGCGATGGCCTCTCGCTCGGCGTCCACCAGATCGATCCAGCGAAGCAGCAAGAGCGCCGCGAGCTGGGGCAACGCGCCGACCAGCGGATCGGCGAGCTCGCCTCGCCGCGCATCCGCGGAGGCCCACAGCGCGCGGCTGAGGGGGCTCTCGGTGCTGGCGAGGGAGGGACGCATGGGACTACAGCTCTCACGCGAACGCTTTGCGCAGAATGGCTTGTGTGAGATGGCCCGCTTCGGGGCCGCGTAGCTGATCACGCAATCGAACGCAGGCCATCCGGGCATCAGCCATTCGCGCGACGACTGCCTCTTGCTGGGCGATCGAAGGGAGAGGAATGGGCATGGCTCTGATTTCTTTTACGTTGATGTTAACCATCCCGATGGCGCGGCGTGCGGTGCGGTAGACATAGAAACGTCCGATGCGGCTGTTGATGACCGATGTGATGTAGGCCGGGAGGGCACGCGAGCGGTCAACGCGGAGGCGAACAAGGTATGAGGCGTACACCCAAGGGCCGCCTTCGAGGTTGAAGGTCGCAGCTTTTCCGACCTGCTCTAGGCTGTTGGTTCGGTTGATGAGAATGTCGCCCGGCTGAAGCGTGTACTTCTCGAGCTCCCTCGAGTTGAGCTCGATGTGTTTGATGTCCTCCGTGACCAAGTGGCCATCTCGAATGTTGCCCATTCGGAGCATGGGCACACCCTTGCCTTGAGTGTTCGCCTTGGCGGACGATCCGTACTTCGTTTCCACGAGAACGTCGCCTAATGCGACCGTTTTGAAGCCTTCCTCCTGCTGCTCAAGCTGCTCGACGAAGTCTGCGAATACGGCAGCCTCAATCAGGTCCGCCTCTGCCTTCGTCTCCTCCCGCAGCAGCCGAAGCTCATCGACGCGCGCCATGGCCTCACGGATCCGGCCCACGATGCGGCGCTGCTCGTCGAGGGGGGGGATGGGGACCTTGTGCTTCCAGAGCGCCTTCATCGAAACACGAGGCAGGTTCGCACCTCGCGTATTTGAAGCAGTGAAAGCCAAGAATCCAGACGACCGGAGGTAGCATGCAAGAAACTCGCGGTTCAGTCGTGCGCGATCCGGAAGAAGTGGGAGAAGCTCGCTGGTCCCTACGCCGCTGGCTGTCGGAAGAACGACCTTGTTCAGGTACGGTCGGAGCTTCGAGTACAAGACATGGCGGCTGTCGAACGAGCATTTCGCCGAACCGAGGTCGGATACAGTGGTGCGCTTGATCTCTTGGACGCGACCCGTGTGGCTTTCAATGTCCTCAAGCGACAGGTTCCAGACGGATGCCGAGGCTTCTGGCATCGGCGCGTCACATTTCGGTGCGACTACGCCCAGCGCCTCAGTTGGCCACGGCGAACTCATGCTTCCCCCTCCAACATCTCCTCCAACTCCCCGAGCAGTTCCACCCCTGCCACGGTCCTGACGTCGAATAAGGCGCAATGAGGCCGCCCTATTTTCGCCCTATTCATCGCCCTATTCATCGTCATGCCTCCGTAGTGCCCAGAAAGCTCCGCGTCCGTGCCCGGAAGAGGTCACCAGGCCGAGCTTCTTCAGGTGCAGCAGCTCTTCGCGCAGCCGGCGGTCCGAAGGGGGGCTGTCCATGGCGGCGCGGAGTTCGCGCAGCGGCCGAGCTGGCTTCATCGACAGCAGATGAAGCAGCTCCCGCTGCC
This sequence comes from Acidobacteriota bacterium, assembly GCA_024277255.1. Taxonomy (GTDB): domain Bacteria; phylum Acidobacteriota; class Thermoanaerobaculia; order Multivoradales; family SZUA-115; genus SZUA-115. The sequence continues at coordinate 12,381 of JAJRVQ010000036.1, forward strand.
GCTCACTCAGGTCGTGGGCCACCCGATGGGGCGCGATGTAGCCACTGGGTAGGAAACGCACCCAGACGCTGCCGGCCTGCTCGCCGAACTCGGGCTCGGGGTGACCGGCCTTGACGCACAGCTCCACGATCTTCTGCGTGCCCCGCCCCCAACGCTCGATAACACCACGCAGATAGAAGACCTTGGCGATCAGCGGATTGCGGGGCCTGGAGGAGTGCTCGCGCTTCAGATCTTCCAGCTTCAGCCCAAAAGGCAGCGTACCGTCGCTCCATATTTCCAGGCGATCGTCGTAGATGGCGAGGCTCACCGCGCCGCCGGCGATGCTGTAGTCCCGGTGGCAGAAGGCGTTGACCAAGGCCTCCCGCAGGGCCTCCAGGGGAAAGAGCGGCTCGTCTTCCCGTTCGAACAAGCCCGGCACGACGCGGCCCGCCACCGGTAGGTGGCGGCGCAAGAAGAGCATCGCCTCGCCGAGCAACGTAAAGGCGTGGCCCTCGATCTGGCGCTGGTCGAGGAACTCCGACTTGTCCACGCCGCGAAAGCGCGCCATGCGCAGTTGGCACTGGGGAAAGTCCGGCATGAACCGCGTGCCGAAGAGGACCAGCGCGGCGTGGTTGAGCTTGCCGCTCTGGGACAGCTCGAGTCTGTCCAGGATATCCACAGCGTCGCTACCCGTGGACTCCGGTAGGCGTCCGGCGGCGATGCCCAGTCGAACCGTGCGCAGAAGCTCCTCGTGGTCCAGGTCGGACACGTCGTATTCACTGGCAAGCTGGTTCTCCCACCGCGCGCGGGCGTGAGCCCGTTCGGTCAACAGGCGCTGGTAGCTCTCCTGGGGCATGACCGAGGTTGTCGATCCCACCCGCTGAAAGGGGCGCCCGTCGAAGACATAGGGGCGCAACTCCGGGTTGGGGAGAGCTTCCAGAATCAAGAACTCACGGCCGTCTTCGACGTCGAGCCGCGTCTGGGAAACGGCTGCGGGTGGCTCGAACTTGCCGAGGGCCTCTGCCACTTCGCGCAAGGTCTTGTCGGAGATCTCTTGACCGATGACCCGACCACCGGGGGTCACGCCGATCAAGACCTTGCCGCCGTTGCCGTTGAGCATGCCACACAGGGTCTCAGCGGCTCGTCGCAACTGCGCCGTCGATTTCTTGAGTTCCACGGTATCGGACTCACCACGGGAGACGAGTCGCTTCAACTCGGTACGGTTCAAAGACCATCCCCCAACATCGCCTCGAGTTCGCCGAGCAGCTCGAAGATCCGCTCTTCCTTCGTGCGCATCGAGCGCACGAGTTCCAGCGCGGGGACGTGCTCGTAGTCGTCCTTCTTATTGGGGTTGCGCGCCGTGAGGTCCCAGCCCTTTTCCTCGAAGGTTTTGGCCTCGAAATCCACGACCCAGGAGTTGTCGCCTTCGACCTGCTTCTCCCACTTCGCCAGGAAGTCGGGGAGCTGGCTGCCCTCGATGGGTTTGCGGGTCTGCTTGAGCTCGAAGCCGTCGTTGGTCAGCTCGTAGAACCAGATCTTGTCGGTGGTGCTGCCGTCTTTGGGGCGGTCAAAGAAGAGCACGTTGGTCTTCACACCGGTGTACGGCAAGAAAGCCCCTGCCGGCAGCGAAAGAATCGTGTGGACCTTGAAGTGGGTGAGAAGCTTCTTGCGCACCTTGGCGTCGGGGCCGCCGCGAAAGAGCACGCCCTCGGGCAAGATGACGCCCGCGCGCCCACCCTTGGCGAGGTTGGCCATAATGTGCTGCAAGAACAGGATCTCCGTCGCGGCCGACTGGATGGTGAAGTTGCCCTGGGAGTCGCGGTCCATTTTTCCGCCGTAGGGCGGATTGGAGAGGATGACCGTGAAGCGCTGCTTCTCGGCGACGTTACTCTCGTGGCGCTCCAGGGTGTCGGCCAGGGCCAGTTCGGCCTTGTCGATGCCGTGGAGGATCATGTTCATGACGCCGAGCAGGTAGGAAAGCGGCTTGAGCTCGTTACCGACGAAGGTGTCCTTCTGGAAGCGCTCGAAGTCGCCCCCGCTCATGTTGGGGTGGTGACGCTTCATGTACTCGGCGGACTCAAAGAGAAAGCCTGCCGTGCCCATGCAGGGGTCGTAGACCCGATCCCCCAGGCGAGGCTTCACCACCTCCACCATCGCCTTGACGATGTGGCGCTGGGTGTAGAACTCGCCGGCGTAGCCCGCCGAGTCGCCGGCCACGTCCTTGAGCAGGCGCTCGTAGATCTCAGACAGCTCGATGACGTCGGCCTGGCGGCTGAAGTCGATGCGCTCGGCCTGCTCGACCACCCGCGCGAAGCTGCCGGGGCGGCGGCTGTGGTTACGAACAGTGGTGAAGATGCGCTGAAACTGGAGCCCCAAGGTGTCATCGCCCAGGGTGATGAGCTTCTCGAAAAGATCGGCGTTGACGAAGCGGAAGACCTCCTCGGGAGTCTTCAACCCATCGAGCACTCCCTTCTCGCCGGTGAGAGCACGGGTCCACACCGACCAGCGATACTTGCCGTCCAAGCGTCGCTCGTAGGGTGTCCCCTCGAACTCGGCCTCTTCCTCGCGGCGATCTTCCGAAGCCTCGAAGGCCTTGAGGAAGAAGAGCCAGGAGAGCTGCTCAACGTAGTTGCGGGGCTCAACGCCATCGCTGTTGAGCTGGTCGCAGGCATTCTTGACCGCCTGCCTGACAGGATCGCGGCGGGCGTCGGTGCCGTTGCCAGCCTTGTTGTTCAATGTCATCGAGCCTTCCTCAAGCGACCAGTGGGACATAGAGATGGCGCTTGACCGCTTCGAGGTCGGCGCGGAGCTGTTTGGCATCGCCATAGCGCTTCAAGAGCTGGGTGAAGCTGCCAAAACGTGCCGCGAACTGGGGCGTGCGGAAGGTGCGGGCGTCTTCGAGATCGTCAACGCCAAAGAGCGGGTAGTGGTCGAGGCAGGTTTCCCAGAACTTCAGCCGGATGCGCTCCTCGTCCGGGACAGCATCTTCGTCTAGGCGGGTCAGGAGCCAGTCTTGGTCGTAGTCCCAGAAGTGGGCCACGCGGTCGCGGCGATCCGGCACGCGGACCAGATCGAAGGCCACCTTGGCCAGCACGTCGACATCGTCGGTCTCGGGTAGGTCGAGGAAGTAGCGGAAAGCAGCGACATGGACATCTTGGTCGCGCAGCTCTGCCCGGAGTTCCTGACGCGTGAGCTTGTCGACCCAGGTGTCGAGCAGCGCCTTGAGATCCGGGGTGACCAACGTGCGAATCGCATCCTTGGATTGCTCGGTGTACTCGTCGAAGGGGATTTTGCGGCCGTCGGCCAGACAGACGAAGCGCCGGCTGTCGGACAGCTCGATGCTCACGCCCTCTTCGACGTCCACCCGCTTGGGCGTGTCCGTTTTCTTGGGGGGCTTGCTCTTGGGCTTGCGCGTTCTGTCCTGGTTGGCGGGGTGGCCGTCGAACTCGGCGTCTTCGAGCGCGCTGGCGCCCGAGTAGTCCCAGATGGTGAAGTAGCGCTTGTCGACGTCGGGGTCGTCGCACAGCCGGGTGCCGCGCCCCTTCATCTGCTTGTAGAGGATGGCGCTGCGCAGGGGGCGCACGAAGACGATGTTCTTGACGTCGGGGGCGTCGAAGCCGGTGGTCAGCAAGTCGACGGTGACGGCGACGCGAGGCTTGGCCCGGCCGACCTCTTGAAAATTGCGCTCGAGCTGGTGCGAGTTCCGCTCGGAGCGCGTGATGCGGGCAGCGTACTCGGAGTCGCCCGCAATGCGACGCAGCTCCTGGGCCATCAAGGCGGCGTGGGTGTCGTTGACACAAAAAACGATGGTCTTCTCATCCTGCAGCCCGTACTTCTTGAGCTGTGCGTACAGGTCCTCGGCGATCCATTTCGTGCGGTCAGGCAGCGAGACATCGCGCTCGAAGTGCTTGGTCTCGTAGCGCCGCCCATCCGGGCCTTCGTAGCCCTCGTCGTCGACGTTGGTGATGCGCTGTTCGAGCAGATAGGGGACGAGGTAACCATCCTCGATGGCTTGCTTGAGGGAGTAGGTGAAGATCGGTTCACCGAAGTACTCGTAGCTGTCGCGGCGCAACTCCTCCGGGCTAAGATCGCGGCCTTCTTTGCGCAATTCGCGAGGGGTTGCGGTGAGGCCGAGCTGGTAGGCCCGTTGGAAGTGCTCCAGCACGCCGAACCAATCGCCAAAGCCCGAGCGGTGGCACTCGTCGATGACGATGAGGTCGAAGAAGTCCGCCTCGTAGTACTCGTAGAGCTTCTTGCCGTCAAGCTCTTCGTCGAGGTTCTGGTAGTTGGCGAAGAAAACCTTCCCCACGCGGTGGGTTCCGGTCTTCACACTGCGCTTGTCGATAGTGACGCGCTCGTCAACCGGGAAGCCGTTGAAGGCCCGATAGGCCTGCCCCTTGAGGCTGTTGCGGTCGGTGAGGAAGAGCACGTGGCCACGTGGAAAGACGTCGGTTTGTAGCAGCTTCCACGCCAGCTGAAACACCGTGAAGGTCTTGCCTGTCCCCGTCGCCATGAGCAGCAAGACGCGCTTGTTCTCCTGCGAGAACTGATAGAGCGTCTCGGTGATCGCCCGCTCCTGGTAGGGCCGGACTTTCTTGCGCGAGATCTGGTCAACATGCCAGTCCGCCAGGAAGGGTCCCTTCCACTCCACCGGGATGGTGTTGCACCCCATGTAGTGCAGGACGTCTCCGGGCGTCGGCGGAGTGCTCTGCGAGAAATACTCGCCGGTCTCGTTGTCGGTGACGATGTACTCGCGGCCGTTGCTGGCAATAGAGAAACGCAGGCTCAGGCGCTGGGCGTAGCGGGAGGCCTGCTGCGTCCCGCCTGCGGCATCCTTCTCTTCCTGCTTGGCCTCCAAGATGGCCAGCGGCATTCCGTAGAGGTTGAGGACGTAGTCGGCGACGATCTGCTGGTGCTCGTCGTACATCCGCTCGCCCGACAGGTTCACCCGCCCGGGACCGATGAGCACCTCTCGATCCCACGACCAACCCGCAGCCTTGAGCGCTGGCTCAATCAGTTCTCGGCAGGTCTCTGTTTCGTTGCGGCTCATGGTGGATCCTTAGTCCAGAGCGTGTCGGCAAGGGGCCGGCTCCTCCGTGACCGTAGCAGTTTCCGCAATTGTCGTGCCATCAAGTCTCCACCCCGTATTTCTTCAGCCAGTTGGTGAGCGTCTGGTAGCTCGGTAGCCCGACGAGTTCGGCGGCTCTGGTCTTGTTTCCGCGGGCCTCATCCATCGCGCGATCGAGGTAGTGCCGAGCGACGGTGTTGAGGATTTCCGGCAGATCCAGGCCTTCCCCGAGGGGCTTGCCGAGAACGCCGCTGGCCTCAACGGGTCGAGGCGGCAGCAGCGCATCCCGAGCATCCTCGCCGCGGATCTCCTTGCCCCCACACCACAGAGCCGCACGGCGCAAGGTGTTGAGCAGCTCGCGAATGTTGCCCGGCCAGGGATGCTGGAGCAAGAAATTTCTTGCGCCAGCAGAAAGAATCTTGCGCTCGTAGCCAGGCTCCGAAATCCTGGACTGTCATGGCGCTCGTGCTCATCAACTCCCTCGGGTTCTCGGTATCGCGTGACGGATGGGCATGATAGTCCCATCGTGTCCAACAAACAACGGGACTTCGCGGAGAGCATGGGCCTCTTTGCTGGTGGTGGCTCGGAAGTCCTCGCCAGCAGCAACCCTCGGTGTTGCTGCTGAGATGGACTCGCCATAGGCTGGAGCACCCACTTCGCGGGCGAGCGGCTCGCGGTTGAGGCGCGCCTGGCGAAGGAAGGCTCGCCGTCAAGGTCGGTCGCGGAATACCTCCAGCAACCCGGTGCCGAAGCCAACTCTCTGACCGGTACCGCGATTCGCCAGGCAGTGCCATTCGGAGCACGGGCGCAGCACGCTGCGCCCCTACGAAGGAAGGTTCCCGGCTAGTTGCCCGTCCCCCACCCACACCCCAAGGCCGTGGCGCTGTCGCGGCTGCGCCTGAGTCCGCGGGCAAGCCCGATCGCAGTCCTCGACTCGGCCCGCGTAGGAGGAGCGGCGACTGTTGTCTGAGGAGCGAAGCGACGAGTTCGGGCGCCGCCCGGAGCGAGCCGACACGCAGTCCTAGGATCACCCACGCGGACGACCGTGCAGCCGCGACAGCGCCATGGCCGCTCCCCGCACTCAGGCCGCGCTGCGCACTCCCGACGCCCCAATCACAGTCGCCAAGTCCCGGCACGTTGCCCCAGCCGTCAACAACGCTTTCATCAGCAGATCGATCGATACCGCGGAATCGGCCGATTCCATCTTAGCGACCCGTGGCTGACTGGAGCCCATCGCCTCGGCGAGCTGACTCTGTGTCCACCCGAGGCCCTGGCGGCGTTCACGGAGACTCCGAGCGAGTGCCACCTTCATCTCCACAAATGCGGCTTCCTCTTTGTTCAGCCCGAGGAACTCCGCCGAATCGCCAACCTTCCAGCCACCACTTTCCAGCCGGGTTTGTTTGGTTTTCTTCATTGGGATTCTCCCTTCTCTCTCACAATTTCGTCGTACCGCCGAAGCCTCGCCTGACACACATGAACCACCGACGCTGGAGTCTTCGCCGTCTTCTTCGCGAACACCTCCACCAAGACAATCGCGTCATCGTCGACTCTGTAGATCAAACGCCAATTCTGATTCTTGTCTCTCACTCGCAGCTCGTGGCATCTCGAACCGATACTCGGCATCGGTCGCGACTGCGGAAGCGACAACACTTCGCCACCTTGCAACCGCCGCAGCAGAACACCGGCCTCGATCCGGGCCTCAGCCGAGAACGGTGGAGTCCGAACCTCCCCGTGCAGCCATACGAGAGGTTTCGACTTCCTAGTCACAGCCTCAGCATATATCAGATCTGATATCCGGCAAGCCAAAGACGAACAAGGGCCAGCCCAAGAGGTTCCCCACCGTTCCACCCAGGGCCGTGCCGCTGTAGCCGCCGTTGCGCCCAAGCCCACCAACCAGCCCACCCACCAACAACCTGCCTTCTCCCCCCACCCACACCCAAAGGCCGTGGCGCTGTCGCGGCTGCGCCTGAGTCCGCGGGCAAGCCCGACCGCAGTCCACCACTCGGCCCGCGCAGGAGGAGCGGCGACTGTTGTTTGAGGAGCAAAGCGACGAGTTCGGGCGCCGCCCGGAGCGGGCCGACACGCAGTCCTAGGATCACCCAAGCGGACGGCCAGCGCAGCCGCGACAGCGACACGGCCGTCCCACGAGTCTCCTAGCGCTCAGTCTCCCCGATCGAGCAACGAATACACCGCCGGAATGATCAACAACGTCAACGCCGTCGAAGCGATCAGCCCACCGATCACCGTCAACGCCATCGGCGTGCGCAGCTCGCTGCCCTCCCCCAGCCCGAGCGCCATCGGCAACAAACCCAAGACCGTCGTCGCCGTGGTCATCAAGATCGGACGCAACCGCACGCGACCGGCCTTCTTCAGCGCTTCCAACTTGGCCATGCCCTCCTTGCGCCGCAGCCGGTTGGTGTAGTCGATCAGCAGGATCGCGTTGTTGACCACGATCCCGGCCAGCAGGATCGCGCCGATCAAGACCACCACGCTGATCGCCACATCGAAGAGATTGAGCGTGGCGAGGACACCGACGATCGAGAACGGCACGCTGAGCAAGATCACGAACGGGTGGAGCAGCGACTCGAATTGCGAGGCCATCACCAGATAGACCATGAAGATGGCCAGCAAGATCGCCATCTTCATGCTGTCGAACGAGGTCTCCATCTCCTGGCGCTGGCCGCCGAGCTTCCAATCGAAACCGGCTGGGAAGGGGATCTCGGCGACTGCCGCGCTGATCTCTTCGGAGACCGCACCCAGGTCGCGGCCGTCTAGGTTGGCGGTGATCAGGGCCACCCGCTCACTGTCGGCTCGGCGGATCTCGGCCGGGCCGATCGTTTCCGTCACCTCGGCCACGGCGGTCAGCGGGATCGCCGTCTTGCCCGCCTGTTCAATTACCAAGTTGCGCAGGTCGGCCACGCTGTCGCGGAAGCCCTCTTGCGCGCGCAGCCGGATGTCGATCGTGCGGTCGTCGCGGTTGATGTCGGTGGCGACCGTGCCCTGCACCTTCTGGCGCACCACCGCGGCCACCTCGTCCAGGTTCAGCCCCAGCGCCGCTAGCCGGTCGCGCTTGAAGCGGATCTCCAGCTCCGGGTTGCCCCCCTCGGTTGAAGACTTGACGTCGACCAACCCTTCGATGGCGCTCATCCGCTCCACCGCCAGCGCCGCCAACCGCTCCAGCAGTTTCAGGTTGTAGCCGCGAATCTCCAACTCGATCGGCGTCTTGAAACTGAAATAGGAAGGACGACCGAAACGGTATTCCAAGTCCCCTTGGGCGTCCAGCTGCTCGCGCAAGCTCTCCATCACCGCCTCTTCGCGCTGGCGCGAGATCGGCGGATCGAGGGTCAGTGTCACCTGGCCGAGGTTCTCCCGTTTCTCGCCCGCTACCCCGCCCTGCTCATTCGACGTGCCGATCACCGTGTAGACCGTGCGGATTCCGGGCAGCGCAGCCGCCTGTTTCTCTAGCTTCTCCAGCCGGCGGCGGGTGATATCGAGATGCGTTCCCGGCGGCAATTCCGCGTCGATGAAAAGCTCACCCTGAATCAACTCCGGAATCAGCTCGGTCCCCAAGTTGCCGGCGGTCAACAGACTCCCGGCGAGGAGCAGCAAGCTCAAGGTCAGGGTCAGCCCCGGCGCCTTGAGTACCCACCCGAGAAGGCGCTCATAGAACCGGCCTATGGCGTCGAAGGTCGCTGTGAAGAGACGCATGGGTAGCGCCAAGACCAGCATCACCAACCGACCCAGACCACCGAACAGCAGCTTGAACACCCGGCCGACCCACAGGGCCACAAAGTAGAGCAGCGACGCTAGCCAGGCCAGCGAGAGAAGATAGCCCACCCAGCGCAACGCAAAGCGTAGGCCACCCTCGTCCTCATCCCGCCGCGGCGCTCGCCGGCGCTTCGCCGCCTCCTTGTCGCCCTCCTCGGCGAAGTCGAACCGGCGCGAGGCGAGCATTGGAATCACCGTCAGGGCGACCAGCAGCGAGACGATCAGAGAGAAGGTGACGGTTAGCGCCTGATCGCCGAAGAGCTGGCCGGCGATTCCCTCGACGAAGACGATCGGGGCGAAAACGCAGACGGTGGTCAGCGTGCTGGCCACCACCGCGCGAGACACCTCACCGGCGCCGGCCTGCGCCGCCTCGACTTCGCCCAGCCCTGAGTCACGCCGGCGCTGGATCGCCTCCAGGACGACGATCGAGTTGTCGACCAGCAGACCTATACCGAGCGTCAAGCCGCCCAACGACATGATGTTGAGCGAGACCCCGAAGGCGTACATCAGGAAGAAAGTCGCCACCACCGAGATCGGAATCGAGATGCCGATGATCACCGTCGTCTTGAAACTGCGCAGGAAGAAGAAGAGCACCAGGATGGCCAGGCTGCCGCCGAAGACCGCGGTGTTCAGCACCTCGTTCACCGACTGGCGAATGTAGCGCGACTGATCGGTGATCACCGTCAGCTCTAGGTCGGGGTCGATCACCCGCAACTCTTCGCTCAAGCTGTCCAGATTGCTGGTGACGGCGTTGGCGACCGTCACCGTGTTGGTGCCACCCTCTTTGTAGACCGCGACTTCGACGCTCTCGCGCCCGTCGATGCGGGTGATGATTTCGCGCTCTTTGTGGCCCTTGAAGCCCCGGCCGATGTCGCGCAAGCGCACCACCGCCCCCTGCGAGCGATCGATTACCGTTTCGGCGATGTCTTCGGGCCGTAGGAACTCGTTGACCGTGCGCACCAGGTACTCGGTCTGCCCTTCGCGCAAACGGCCGCCGGTGAGATTGACGTTCTCCTGCGCCAGCCGCTGGCCCACGCGGTCGATCGACAGCCCGAGATTGGACATCCGCCGCTCGTCGATCTCGACCTGGATCTCCTCTTCGAGACCGCCGCTGACCAGCACCGCCGCGACCCCCTCGATCCGTTCGAGCGAGCGCTGCAGCCGTTCCTCGGCGATCAAACGCATGCGGACCAAATCGCTTTGACCGCTGATCCCGATACGCAAGATCGGGTCGAGCGACGGGTCGTAGCGCAGAAGAATCGGCCGCTCGGCGATCAGCGGTAGGCGGATCAGATCGAGCCGCTCGCGCACATCGAGGGCGGCGAAGTCCATGTCGGTGCCCCAGGCGAACTCGAGGGTCACCTCGCTGGTGTCCGCCCGTGAACTCGACGTGACCCGCACGACGTTGTTGACCACCCCCACGGCGTTCTCGATCGGCCGGGTGATCAGGCTCTCGATCTCCACCGGCGCCGCCCCGGCGTAGGTGGTGCGCACGGTGATCGAGGGGTAGGTGATGTCCGGCAGCAGGTCGGTCGCCAGCTTGTTGAAGGCCACCAGACCGAAGACCACCGCGGCGACCGCGAAGATGAAGACGCTGACCGGTCGCCGGGTCGAAAAATCGATCAGCTTCAAGGGCCGTCATCTCCATCGCCGCCCTGGCCGCCGCCACCGTTACCGCCAAACCGCTGCCGCATCCGCTTCAGCCGCTCTTCGATCTGCTCGTCGCTCAGCCCGCGAGCGCGCATCCGCTCTTTGATCGCCTCCAACTGCTCGGCCGAAGGGCCCTCAGGGCCAAAGCTGGGACGCCGGCCACCGGGCGCTGGCGACTCGGATGAGGCCGCGGGCGGCGCCCCGGTTGCCATCGGGCCGGCTGCCATTCGACCCTGACCCGATCCGGCAGCCGGCAGCAGGCTGACCGGCGTGCCTTCGGAGAGGCCCTCCTGGCCGACCACCACCACATTTTCGCCCTCCTCGACGCCCGCCAACACCTCGACGAAGTCCGCCTCCTGGAAGCCCATGCGCACCTCGCGGCGGGAGGCGACCATCCCTTCTTCCGCCTCCACCGCCACGTAGACCGTGTCACCCAGACTCTCCAGCACCAAGGCCGCCTTCGGTATCGCCAGCGCTCCCTGGTGCACGTCGGTGCGCAGGAAGACGCTGGCAAACATGCCGGGGCGCAGCTTGCCGCGGCCTTGCACCGCCAGCGTCACCTTGACCGTGCCGGTCGCCGCATCGACCACCGGGCTGATGCGCAGGACCCGCGCGGCGAAGCGCTCACCGGGATAGGCTTCCACCGTCAACTCCGCCGTCTGGCGCAGCGTCAACGACGACAACTCGCGCTCCGGAATCTGGATCGGGCACAGCAGCGGATCGAAATCGGAGAGGCGGAATAGCTCCGTGCCGACGGTCAGCATCTGGGCAAACTTGACGTAGCGCTCGATGATCAAGCCGGAAAACGGCGCGCGGATGACGGTGTAGTCCAGCTGGATCCGAGTGCTTTCAGCCTGCGCCCGTGCCGACTCCAGAGCCGACCTGGCGCGATCGAACTCCTCGCGGCTGATCAGTTTGAGATCGATCGACTGTTGCGCCCGATCAAAGGCCAGCTCCGCTTCCGCCAGATTGACCTTGGCGATTTCGAGCTGGGCTCGGATCTCGCGATCGTCGAGACGGGCCACCACCTCGCCGGAGGCCACCCGCTGCCCCTCCTCGGCGAGCAACTCGACGATCGGCCCCGCCGCCCGGGCGACAATGTTCACCTCATTCTCCGCCTCCAGAGTGCCGTTCGTCTCAAGGTAGGAAGAGATCGAGCGCCGCTCGACGCGCACCACTTCGACCGGTACGGTCGCCGCGGGAGGTGGACCGCCCGCGCTCGGACCTCCATTGCCGGGCCGCCTCGCGTGATCGCCTCCGGGCCGGCCGCCGGCCGCCGCCTTGCCTTCGTCGCCACCACAGGCCAACACGAGCAGCACAGCAAGGCAGGTCGCAACACGCACACACACTCTCCACATCGATCGCATGGAAATCTCCCGGAAAAACTGGAACGCGAGGGTCCGGCCTTTGTCGATTCAGGCAGAGGCGACTGCGCGCTTGAGAATACGAGTCACATCGTCCACCAACGAGTAGATCGTAGGTGTCAGGATGAGAGTAAAGAAAGTCGAGGTTGTCAAGCCACCGAGAATCACCAGACCGACCGGCGCCCACTGCGCCGCACGCCCCTCCACTTGCCCGAATATCTCGGGGAGAAGATAGGGCGCGACCATCGGTGAGAGGCCCAGAATGGTGGTCACTGCGGTCATCAGAATCGGTCGTAGGCGATGGCGGCCACCGGCGAGGATGGCGGCATCGCGCTCCATGCCGCGCTGGCGTAACCGGTTGATGTAGTCGATCAAGACGATGGCGTTGTTGACCACCACGCCGACCAAGATGATTGCCCCCATGTCGGTCATGCTGTCGCGCGGCTGGCCGGCGACCTTCATCACCAGCGCCACTCCGATCAGCGCGAAGGGGACCGAGCAGATGATGGTCAACGGTTGGGCAAAGCTCTCGAACAACGCCGCCAAAATCATGTAGACCAGGGCGATGGCGAAGATCCAGGCGAAGCTGGCGCCGGCGGCATCTTTCTGCGCATGGCGCTCCCAGCGACCGAAGCTCCACTCGTAGCCGGGCGGCAAGGAGGTCGAACCCATGATCCCGCGCATCGCTCCCATCAGTGCGAAGGAGGCCCGGCGAGTCGCCGTGTCGGCGGTGATGGTCACCCGTGCCCGACGATCTTGACGATCGATCGAGCGCGGCCCGTCGACGATCGAAAAGTCGGCCAGGGCACCGATCGGAAGGGCCACGTTGGCGACAAAGACCGGTACGTTCTTCAGCTGGTCGAGGGTCTCGCGGTCCTCGGCGGCGTACTGCATGACCATGTCGATCTCGCGATCCTCGGTCTTGAAGTAGGAGAGGGCGCGACTCGACAGCGAGTTGTTGATCGTCATCGCCACCGCCTGGCTCGACAAGCCGGCCGCCAAGGCCCGTTCGCGGTTGACCGCCACCTTCAGCTCTTGATCGCCGCTTTCGAGCGAGGTGTCGACATCCTTGACCCCCGGCAGTGATTGCAGCCGGCTCTGGATCTGCGTCGAGAGCCTGGCCAGCACCGCCGGGTCGTCGCCCATCAGCTCCATGGTCACTCCTGAGCGGCCGTGGCGCCCTTCGGAGCCGATTTTGAAGCCGACACCGGCCTTGACCGGCATCAGCTCGCGCAGCTTGTCCCGCGCCTGGGCGGTGGTCAGCTTGCCCTCTTCCTCGTCCACCAGGTAGATTTCGAAACGGCGACCGCCCCGCCAACCGCCGCGGGAGCGACCGCCGGTGCGGCTGAACTCGTAGGAGAAATCGGCCAGGTCGATCTCGTCGCGGTGCTCCTCGATGGTCTCTGCCACCTCGCTGTAGAGCTGGCGGATCTGCTCCAGCGAGTAGTTGCGCGGCGTATCGACATTGATCGTCACTTGCCGCTCGGTGGTGCGGCCTGAGAAGGAGCGCTCGATGGTGCCCAGCAGCTGCCAGGCCCCCCAGGCCAGCACCGCCGCCACCGCCACCACCACGCGGTAGCGCAGCGTCCAGCCGATCACCCGGCCATAGAGGGCGATCATCCGGTCGATCACCCGCGAACTCTTGCGCGTCGACTCACCGGCGAGCAGGAAGGCGGCCACCATCGGCACCACGGTCAGCGCCACGATCAAGGAGGCGACCATGACCACCACGATGGTGGTGCCGGCGTCGCTCATGAAGCGGCTGAAGCCCCCCTTGGCGAGGAAAATCGAGGGGATGAAGACACAGATCGTGGTCAGCGTCGAAGCGGCGATCGGCAGGGCCACCTCGCTGGTGCCGGCCAGGGCGGCCTCCACGGCGCTGCGCCCTTCGTCCTGGCGATGGCGGAAGATCGACTCGATGACCACGATCGAGTTATCGACCAGCATGCCAAGCGCCAGCATCATTCCCATCAGGCTGACCACGTTGAGGGTGATCTCCGAGAGATCAGCTTGGCGCATCAGGAACATGATGGCGAAGGTGAGGATGACCGAGAGCGGTATGGCGATCGCCACCAGCAAGGTCGTACGCACCCGGCGCAGGAAAAAGAAGACGAACAAGACCGCCAGAGCGGCCCCGAGAAGCCCCGCCTGTGCCAGCTGCCGCAACCCCTGGCGCACATCCTTGGAGGCATCCGAGTAGACCCTGATGTAGAGCCCCTCGGCTTCGGGCAGGGCGCGGATCGCCTCAAGTTCGGCGTTGGCCGCTTCCACCACGCTCAGCAGATTGGCGGTGGAAGACTTGTTGATGCTGATGGTCAGTGCCGGCGAGCCGTTGAGGTAGGTGAACTCCTGCTGCTCCGGGAAATCGAAGACCACCTCGGCGACATCGCTCAACCGCAAGCCGGCGCGGATGGGCAGGGCGCGGATCTCTTCGAGGCTCTCCAGTTCGCCGACGCTGCGCACCAAGAGCTTGCGGCTCCCCTCCTTGATGTAGCCCGCCGAGAGGTTGACGTTGTTGGCGCGCAGCAGGGTGGCCAGATGGCGCACATCGATGCCATGCGCCCGCATTCGCGCCGGATCGAGGTTGATCTGCAGCTGGCGGGATTGCAGTCCATTGACCGCCACCTGCGCCACCCCTTCCAGCCGTTCCAGCCGCCGCTGGACGACGTTCTCGACGAAGTAGTAGAGGCGGTCGGACGGCCACTCGCTGGTGACGTGGAAACGCAGCACGGGGATGTCGGTCGATTGAAAACGCCGCACGCGGACCTGTTCGAGATCGGCGGGCAGCAAGTGGCGCACCCGGTCGACCCGATCGCGGACCTCGACCGCCGCCAGATCCATGTCGGTGCCGTCGATGAAGGTGATGTTGACGTTGGCGGTGGTGGCGGTGGCGGTGGCGGAGAGGATGTCGATACCGCTGACCGTCGCCAGCGAGCTTTCGAGCGGCCGCACGATCAGTCGCTCGATCTCCTGCGGCGAGGAGGACCGATAGGGAGCGCTGACCGAGATGTTCGACGACGAGAAGGCGGGCAGAAACTCCAGCGGCAACCGGGTGAGGGAGATCCACCCCAACACCAAGACCCCGAGAACCGCCATCCCCATGGTCACCCGCCGGCTGACGGCGAAGCGGGCGATGGGGTTGATCGCCAGATTGCCGGAGCCCAAATCGGAGGGCTCGTCCCGACCGCGGTCGGGCTGCTGTGGAACGTCCATCGTCGAATCCTACCGCGTTGCGCCTACAAAGCTGTGAGGAAAATGTAAACCTGTAGTAGCTCATCTTCGCTTCGACATCAGCGCCAACCGCAGATCACCACGACCGCTGCCAGCCAGCCGAACCACTGCACCACCGCTCCCGGCCACAGGCTCAGCGAACGCTCTCGAATCATGCCGAGAGTCAGCCCAGAAAGCAGCCCCCCTACGATCACCAGGGCCATCGCAGTCCAAGCGGATCCGGTACTGAAAGGAAGCCTCAGCATCCCGGCGCCCAGGGCGGCGGCGGCCACCACGGCGCACACGGCGGAGGAAACCAGGGTCGGCACCGAGACAAACCATCTGCCGGCGACCCGTTGCACCGGGAAATCGAGCAAGAGGAGACCGTGAGACAGCCCCCGCCACGACAGTTCCGCCGCCACCGCCCAAAGGCCCAAGACCACCGCCACAAGAGCTCTCGGACCACTGCCCCAATCGGAGATCGGTCCTACCGCGGGATCGATCCAGGCGCCGCAGAGAAAGGCGCCGGCGAGGGCCGGCGGAACCAAGAGCCACCAGTCCTTGCCTGCCGGCCGGCGCCAACCGAACAGCCATACCTGCCTGCGGTGGGCGAATTGCAGGGTCAAGAGAAGGGCCAACACCAGCACCGCGACGGCGGCCGTCGCCAGCCGCCTGCCCACCTCGCCGGCGCTTTGCGCCGGGCCGCCAAAGAGCTGCCAGAGGATGGTCACCAAACCGGCGACGGCGGCGATGCCACCACTGAGCAAGAGCGCCAACCCCACCTGCTTGAGCTTGGCGACCTTGCCTCGCTGGCGATAGGCCTGCCACAGGGCGGTGCCGATCTCTCGCGGTTTGAGACCGGTCCCCGACGGCCGCGGCGAGCCGCCGATCTCGTCTGAACCGCCCCAGCGCTTGGCCGGCGGGCGGCCGTCGACCACCGGATCGAGCAGGTTGAGCGTGTCGTAGGCGACCCCCAGGTCGATGTCCGCCAGCGAGGCTGCGCGGCGCAGGGTGTAGTGGCCCGGCTCCTTCTCGAGAGCGATGATCCCCAACCGGCCCCCCCACAGCCGCTTGAGCCGCTTTTCGACCTCGAAGATCCCGGCCGCGTCACGGCAGATCACCGCCGCGCGGTCGCCGCCGATCTCCACGTGGCCGTACTCCTCCTCGACGGAGGCGAAGTCGTCGAAATCGGCACGCTCGTAGACCAGCTTGTCGATCTCGCCCAACATCTCGACGACGAACGGCCCGAGTTCCGCTTCGGCCCACTCACCCGCCTGCTTGAGTTCCAGTTCGCGGCGCTGGAGCCGGTCGAGTTTGGCGCGGGTTGGGCTGAGCAGCTCCTGCGGCAAACCACAGTACTCGGCAACGTCGAATCCGTTGGCGTCGATTGCCCCTTCGAGGCGCAGCAGAGGCACGATCCGGTCGCGGCGGCTGACCGGTAAGGTCAACAGACGCCGATAGTTGAGCAACACCCAGAGGGCGAACAGCGTATCCAAGTCGGGTTCATTGGCGTAGATCGACCAGTCGCCCATGTCCAGCGCCAGCCCTTTGACCACCAGGACCAGAGCCTGCTCGCAGGTCGCCAGGGTGAAGGCACGCAAACAGTCTTGATGGTGATCCAGGTTGTAGAACTGCTGCTTGCTGTCGAGGGTAGGAGCAAACTGGCCGGCACCGTCGAGCAGGACCACCCGTTCACCCAGCCGCCGCGCTTCGGCTTCGTTGAAGGCGTAGCCGCGGTCCAGATAGACCCGCAACCCGGGAGCTTCACGGCAGCGCAAATAGCCCACCTGCTCGTCGTCGCCGGGGTGAAAGTCGTAGCGTTGCGGTAGAGCATCGATGCGAAACTCGCCACTCTCCCAAGCGGGTCGCTCGGCGGGATCGGAGCCCGCGAAGTCAGCGCGGAAACGCACCACCCCCGCCGACTGCGAAGTCCCCTTGCTCGTCGTCCGGCCAGCCCGCCCGCGCAGGAACCGGCCGTCGGATTCTTCTCCCTGCGTCTTTGCCAAATCAGGCTCCACTACTGACAGGGGAGCGATTATACGTCCTCGACCCTCGGCGAGCGGTTCGATCGACCACCGACAGCTGCCGTTGTGTCTTAAGATTCGCCCGTGCGCCCACCAACCCGAGGTATGCCATGACCAAACTCGTCGCCCGTTCTCTCTGTGCCATCGCTGTCGCTTCCGTGGTGGTTGTGCCGGCCACGGCGCAGCAAGGCTCCACCCCGCAAGCCGGTGAGGCTGGCTTCTCTGAGACCTTCACCGGCCAGACCCTGCGCTTCGACTACTTCCACAGCGGTACCGCCGGTGAGGAACATTTCTCGCTCGATGCGATACGGCTGGAGGGGGCCTGGCCGGGGAGTCGCCGGCGGCTGATCGACGACACCAACCTCGGCAAGTACCTCTTCGCCGTCCGCGACGCGAAGAGCGGGCGACTTCTCTACTCACGCGGTTTCGCCAGCATCTACGGTGAGTGGGAGACCACCGGCGAGGCTTCGGCCGGCAACTGGCGGACCTTCCACGAATCGCAACGCTTTCCCGAGCCCAGGCTGCCGGTGAGGCTGATCCTCAAGAAGCGTGACGACGACGGCAATTTCGCACAGATCTTCTCGATCGAGGTCGATCCGGCGCACCGTTCGGTGGAGCGCGCCGTGGTGGCACAGCGAGGCACCCTCCGCGAGCTGGCGATCCACGGCCCGGCGCACAACCACGTCGATCTGCTCTTCCTCGGCGACGGCTACACCGCCAGCGAGGAAAGCAAGTTCTTCGCCGACGCCGAGCGAGCGATGGGGTACCTCTTCTCCCGCCAGCCTTTCGCCCGCCACCGTGCCTCGTTCAACGTACGGGCCATTCACTTCCCGGCGGCGCAGTCCGGGATCACCGACCCGCGGGCCGGCCGCTGGCGCCTCTCGCCGCTGGGACTCTCCTACAACGCTTTCGACTCGGAGCGCTACGTTCTGACCTACGAGAACCGGGCGCTACGAGATCTCGCCGCACAGGCCCCATACGATGCGCTGATCTTGCTGGCCAACAACGACAAGTACGGCGGCGGCGGGATCTTCAACCTGTGGACCACCGCCGCCATCGACAGCGGCCAGGCGGCCTACTTGGTGGTCCACGAGTTCGGCCATACCTTCGCCGGATTGGCCGACGAGTACTACACCTCACCGGTCTCCTACGAAGAGTTCACCGCCACCGGAGTCGAGCCCTGGGAGCCCAATATCACCGCGCTTGCCGACCCGGCGAAACTCAAGTGGAGCCACCTGATGAGACCCGGCGCCCGCACTCCCCTGCCGACCCCCTGGAACCAAGAGCTCTACGACAAGACCTCCCTCGCCTTCCAAGCCCAGCGCGCCAAGCTACGCGCCGCCGGGGCCAGCGAGAGCGAGATGGACGCCTACTTCGCCGAAGTCAAGAGGGTCACAGAGCCGATGCTCCAAGGCGAGCCCAACGCCGGCCTCGTCGGCGCCTTCGAAGGCGCCGGCTACCAGGCCAAAGGGCTCTACCGCCCCGCCATCGACTGCCTCATGTTCACCCGCAACCCCGACCACTTCTGCCCCGTCTGCTCGGCGGCGATCGAGCGGGTAATTGGGTTGTATACCGAGTAGGGCGCAGGGCCAGCCAGCTCATCGCCCATCAGGGTCGCGCCTCCGGCAACTCGACTGCCGCCTCCCGTCGCGCCCTAGCCTGCACCCGGAGTTCTTGGCCTCCAACACGCACCAGGTATTGGCCAGCTGGCAAGTTGCGCACCACCTCCTCGGAGGTGAACCGGGAAGCACCGCCGAACCACTGGCGTAATAAGCCAAGATCCCAGCCGAGATGAGAAAGCTGAATGGACTGTAGCGCGGGCTCTGCGGCGACGAAGCGCAAGCTCGCCGTCGCCTCGCTCACATCGATGGCCACCTCCTGGCGGGGCGAATCGTCCAGCACGCGCCAGTCGGCGAAACCCCAACGGCCCTCCACCTGGCACGCCACGCGATAGGAACGTGGCAGGGGTGGCCTCAAGTCGAGACGCGCCCCCTCACCGCGAATCGTCACCACCCGCTTCAGGCCGTCGTCCGTCTCGAAGAAGCAAAGCCCGGAAGAGCCACCCGAAATCGTCGCGATCAGCTGAGTTTCTCGCTCGCCGTTACCCATTTCCAGAACAAGATCACCGACTGTCTCCCCCTCCCGCAGATGGACAGAAACCAGCGTCGAATAGCGATTCGCGCGCCGTGCCCGCAGCTGGTAGTCGCCGCTCAGCAGGCCACGAAAGCCGAAGACACCCGCGCCGTCAACCTGTTGTGTTCTGGCTCCAGGGAATAGCTCCACCGTGGCCCCCGCCACCACCTCGCCATTCTCTTCGACGACCGTGCCTGCCACCGAGACTCCTTGGAAGTCAAAATTACGAACAATCTCGGTGGCGGAACCGTCGGCCACCGAGATCGACTCGGCGATCTCGATCCCGCCATCCAGCTGCATCCAAATGACCTCCCAACGGCCCGGCAGAACGTTGTTCACGGCATAGGAGCCATCGCCCGCGAGCACCGCGCTCAACTCATCGGGCCGGGTCGACAGCACGCGCGTGCGCTGCTGAGCGCCCAACCCTTGGTGGAGCACCGCCTCGGGTAGACGCTCTGCGCGCTCCTGCTGCAAGACCAGCATCCCCGCGGCCGGTTCACCAGCGACCGTCACCCTCCCGCGCAAGCGAACAGCGTTGCGCTGGCAGTCGAAGCTGGTGTCTTCAACGACCTCCACCTCTTTCTCACAGACCGCCTGGCCATCGACTTGCACCCGAATTCTGAGTAGTCCAGCGGGTACCGCGGTGAACCGCGCCCCACTTTCCGAGATCGTAGCGAGAAGAAGATCCTGGGGGAGGTTGCGCAGCCCGGGATCGAGCGTCACCGTGGCCCCCTCGTCATCACTGCGCACCACCACAACGTGGCCTGCCGACAGTTCGAGAGAGCCCAAGTCCAGATCTTCACCAGCGACCGGCTCCACCACCACCGTGCGCGTGACCCATCCTGGAGCTTCGATGCGCAAGGTCGAAGGCAATAGCTCCGCCCCTTCCATAACGAAGAAGCCAGCCTCATCCGTCTTCACCGAGGCTTTTTCGCCAAAGGCCCAAGCCAGGACCTCGCCCAACTCCGAGGGGCGGGTGTAGGTAACCCGCGCGCCGACCACCGGTTGGCCATCCGCCGTGACTACCTGCCCGACGATGCGCAAACTTGGAGGCGCGACGATCACCCCCAGATCGATCACCTCTCCACCGACCCCTTCCACATGGAGCCGCTTTCTCCCCGCGTCGTCGGCCGTCAGTTCGAGTTCGTGCGCTCCGGGAAGAAGTTCGAGGTCGAAGGTACCCTCAGCCGTCAGCTGGTCAAAGTTCGTCCGCCCAGCGCCATGAGTCTTAAACCGCCCTCCGTGAACCGGCGTAAATCCATCCGTCTTGACGTAGCCACCCCGCACCACCAGCGCCGGTTGCAACTGAATCAGAACCGGATCGGTATCGCCCCCCGCCTCGGCTGGCGAGGGCACCACAATACTGTGGCGTTGCGGTAGATACCCGACCGCGTCGAACGAAAACATCAGCTCCGGGCCCTCGATCTGGAGATGGAACAAGCCGTCCTTGGCCGGGCGATACCGCGTACCATCCTCACTCACAGCCCATGAGTTCTCGACCAGGCCACCGCTCTCGGCGTCGGTGACACCAACCGCGACCGTGGTGATCGGTGCGAGCCGCAGCCGCCCGAGTTGAAGTTCCAGTCGGTCGAGTCGCCCGCTCAGCTGCTGGCGCAAGACCCGCTCCCCCTCCTGGGCGTGCAGCAAGATTTGGCCGACGGGAATTCCACTCAGCGCAAACCGACCCTCCTGGCCAGTCAACATCTGGCTCCGTTTGATCATCCCAAAGCCATCAGGGATAAAGCTCTGCGCCGACACCAGAGCCCCGTCAATGGGGCGGTCCTGACTATCGACCAGAAGGCCGGAAACGGCGATGCCTCGCGCCAGCTCGACCACCGGGGGCACATCCTGCAACCGCCGAAAGACTCGCGGCAACCGATCGTTGCTCGAAATCACCACTGCCGAGTGAGTCTCTTCGCTCAAGACTAGCTCCACAGTTCCGCGCTCGTCCGCCTGCTCCAAGACCACCAGCCGCACCACACCGCGAGCACCCTCGGGAGGGATGACAAGGTTGATGCGTGCATGAGCGAGCGCTTGGCCTTCGGCCTCAATCTTCCAGGCAAACTTTTTGGCGGGAAGTAATTCCAACTCAGCTACGGTCTCGGTGCCATCAACGCTACGCCAGGGCGAGACCCTCTGCGCACCCACCGCGCGCATCTTCGCCCCTTGCTTACCCACGAGAACCCCGCCCGTTCCGCTCTTGGAGATTTCCACCTCTGGTAGCAGGGACTCCGGCACCTCCCACCACATGGCGGGCGGCGCCACCCGCAGCCGCGCCGGTGCCGGTTTCTCGCCTCGGCGAACCCTAACCCGCAGACCATGGTCCTCACAATCTTCGGGCAACGGCGCCCCGGCAAGAACCTTCCTGGGCGCGCACCGATCGTTCCACACCCAACAGTGGGAGCCCTCTGGTTCAGCGAGCTTGGGCGTCGAGCCACCGTAATCGACTTCAAGAACGCTCGCCAAGACCCGCCGCTGTTGATCCACGCAAGCGGATTGCCAACGGACCAGATCTTCGACACCGTCCCGCGGCTGGATCACCATCGCCAAGGCTAAACTGAGGGCAGCGAATGACACGGCTTAGTTCTTTGTCTCTGGATCGACCGGCTCGTGAACCATGGGTTGCCGAGAACTCGCTCGTAGAGTTCCGAGAAAGGCCTGCGCCTTGCCGCGACTCAGCAGCACGAACAACCGGTCCCCGCGCAGATCGGCCCGTAGCCGCGCCGCAAGATTCTCGCTGGAGACGACGCAGGGAGTGTGCTCTTGATAGTCGGTCTCACCGAGCTCCCACTTCACCAGGTCCCAGCAAACCGGCTTGGATCGGTGCTGATCAACCTTGCGCACAAACATCCAGTAAGCTCCAACCCCATCGCCAACGATTTCGTCAACCAAGGTCCGCTGGTTGATCCACGAAGTCGCGTACTCTTCGTTGGAGAGCGCGAACATTTGCTCGCGTTGGATTTGACAGCCTTCGTCGACCCCCAAGGCCGCGACAGACAGAGCCTCAACGAGCTTGCCGCTCGTGTCATATACGTAGGCGCCGGCTTCCGCGCTGGGCACAACGACAACACGATCACTGCGCACAAACCGACCGACGGGCAGCTGTGCTCCCGCGCACCAGTCAAAGCCACGGCCGGCGTCCATCGTCGGAATCAGCCCCCTGGGCTCCTCATCATCGTCCACCAACCAAGCGATGTACCCTTCGTAACGATTCGTAGTCTCGTCGGAGGCACTACCTCGAAGACCAACGACTAGTGAAGTCGATGCGCTGCGGTCAAGGTCCCCGACCAGGACAAACCCACCTTCGAGCATCGTTCGCCCCGCCTCTAGCC
Organism: Acidobacteriota bacterium; assembly: GCA_024277255.1. Classification (GTDB taxonomy): domain Bacteria; phylum Acidobacteriota; class Thermoanaerobaculia; order Multivoradales; family SZUA-115; genus SZUA-115. Next base: position 34,909 of record JAJRVQ010000036.1, read on the forward strand.
GAGAGAATCCGAACAGTGCTCCCGAATAGACGGCCCCCAACTCGCTATAGGCCACGCGCCCATAGTCATACGGCGGCGTGGCAGAACGGGCGATCCGGAGCGCCGTTTTCGCTCCCACTTTCCAGGCGTAGAGTCCTTGACCGCGAACTCCAACCACGATCGAGTCTTCGGAGGACCAGCGCAGGTCCATCGCCCCGCTGAGTTCAATCGGCAATTCCACCGGAGAGAGCTGCAGCGGTACCTCAAGAATCTCCTTCCCAGCCCTAGCCTCCGCCGTTGGCAGCAAGACAGTCAAAAGGACGAGTCCGCGAACCAGGGTCTCGCTAGCGAAACGCTTCACTACTTAGATACACCCTCGAAAGTAGCTTGCGCCAGGACAAGGCGGTTGAAGAGACGATCGTCGGAGCAGCCAGACAGTATCGGTGAGTCTTGAACACTCTCGTGGCCAGCCACAAGAGTGCCATTAGTCGGATCGCCCGCCACCCTGGCGAGCGCCATCGCCTCCACTGAAGCTTGTTGATAGGGACTCGATACAGCTCGGCCCCAGAGAATCTCAGGGCTCCCCTCTACTCCCTGATGGCTAGCCAGTATCGGATATGGGCCAGGAATCCCCGGTTGTGGACAAGTGTCGCGACCATCAATATCGAATGAACAGTTGACGTACCCGCCCCCACCGCCTCCTCCAACCCAGCAATCAAAGCAAATCGAGCCGGAGAGAGCGCAGACCCCCCATAGCGCCCGAGAATCGAGGATTGGGTCAGAACACTCAGCCACCATCGGGGCCACGGAAGCGACACCGACGGCTACGAAAACCAAGCAAATTACCACGCTAAGTTTCCTTCTCATTCTTTGTGTCTCCCATCAAGAGTTTCAAGTTCGGCCAACACTCTAGTTCAATGCAAGAAGTACGTCAACAACAAATACTCTCTTTGCTGCAACCCATACTCTCCCTACTCATCTCAGCTCTACCGTCAAAACACCGAGGTTTCGGGAGAGTATTCGAACCTACCTAGCAGCGCAGAAGGACCGACGAAGGACCCCCTAGAATACAGCTAGGCGCTTTCACCGCTGCTCAGCAACCTGCGCCCCTACGCCCCCTTCTCCGCCAACTTGACCTCGATGCGTTGCCAGTGACCCTGCCGGAAGCGGGCGTAGGAGAGGAGGCAACGGGTCACGTGGCCGGCGACGATGGCGAGCCAGATGTCCGCAGGTTGTAACCCGCGCGTGGCTTGGAAAAAGGCGCAGATACCGAGTGGCAGGACGAGTTGGGAGACCAGCGAGATGTAGAGCGGGCTCTTGGTGTCGCCGGCTCCTTGCAGACCACCGTTGTAGGCCAGTGCGGCGGTGATGAAGAGGCCGGAAACGGCCAGGTAGCGCAAGAGCTGGCCACCCAGGGCGAGAACCGTGGGGTCCTCCATGCCGAAGATGCCTAGCAGCCGGCCGGGAACGAACCAGAAGAGAAGGCCGAAGAAGGCGGCCAGCGCCATGCCCATACGCGCCGCCGTCGCCACCGTGCGCCGCGTACGATCCGGCTTGCCGGCGCCCAGGTTCTGCCCCGCCAGCGAGGAGGCGGCGGCCATGAGGCCGATCGAGGTCCAGGTGACCAGCGAGAAGAGTTGGGTGTAGGCCACCACGTAGGCGGCTTGCGCCTCGGCGCTATTGGCCAGCGAGCCGACATAGCGCAGCAGCAGCACGCCGCCGACGTTCATGGCGATCCCCTGAATGCCGGTCGGCAAGCCAAAGCGGAAGAGCGAGCGGATGATCGACCAATCGGGCAAACGGCGCATCGTCCCCGACAGGCGAACCACCAACCTGCCGGAGAAAAGCCAGTTGATGGCGAGAGCAGCGACGATCCCACCCGCCAGCACCGTACCGATCGCCGCACCGCGGGTACCCAGGGCCGGGATCGGGCCCAGCCCGCGGATCAACACCACGTTGAAGGCCAGATTCAACACGGTGAGCAACAAGCCCAGCCGCAGAGGAGTCCTGGCATCGCCGGCCGAGCGCAAGGCCCCGCCGACCATGAAGAAGAGCAGCGAGCCTAAACTGAAGACGAAGAGGATGCGCAGGTAGGGCAGAGCTTCCGCCTGGACCTGAGGCGCCGCGTTGACCAGCCGCAACAGCTTCGGTGCCAGGAAGTAGCCGAGCGGCGCGAAAACACCCACCGAGAGGCCGATCGCGGTAAGAAAGGCCTGGTAGACCACGCGGTTGACCTTGCCCCCATCGCCGGCGCCGGCAAAGCGGGCCACCAAGACTCCCATGCCGGTGAACAGAGAGGCGATGAAGACGATGACCACCAGGAAGATTTGCCAACTGACGCCGATCGCTGCATTGCCGGTATGGCCCACGTAGTGTCCGACCATCGCGTGGTCGATCAACCCCTGCAAGCCGGCGATGATGTTTTGCAGCATGGTCGGCCAAGCCAGCTTCCACACCGCCCCCAGCACCGGCCCCTCGGTCAGGCTCTTGTCAAAACTGGATTCGGTCATCGCTGCCATCGATCCTCCGGTCTGTTGCTCGCCCGCGATCTACTAACTACGTAGTAGAGGGTGAGAGGTTTGCAGCCCACGGTGACAGCAAGCAGATCGCGGACTCAACGGGTCAAGAGCCCCATCTCAAGAAGACAAAAGGAAGCGCGCGCCCAGGAAGATCCACCACAGGCCGAGCAGCCGGAAGATCCACAATAAACTTCGCACGCCGAGGAGGAAGAAGTTGTGAACCGGAAAGGGCACGGTGACCTCGCGGCGAGGTTGCACGGCGAAGAATCCCCAAGCCGCCAGGTTGACGGTGAGGCCGACCAGTAGACGAAACCAGGCGGTCACCGTCTCCAGACGCACGGAGACTCCAGCAGCGGTGGCGATCAGCGCGCCGAGCAGCAAGAGCAACGGCAGGAAGATGCCGACGCGCAACGGCCAACGCCACGACTCGACAAAGGAGAAGAAGCGCGCCGCGGAGTCGGTGTGGTGCGGGCAGCAGCGGGCCTCCACCGCTGGCGATCCGCCGCACAGCAGGAGGGTCTCACTGGCCTGTTCAGAGGTCAGATTCCGATTGCACCACAGACACTTGTGCGCCAGTACCCGCCGCATGTAGGGCCGCGCCAGGAAGCGATGGGCGACCATCAACGCCACTCCCACGGCCAGGCTCAGCCCCACGGGGCGCGGGTGTGCGACGAAGAGAAAAAGGACCACCGGGATGAAGAGGAAGAGCGCCACTCCCAGCAGGGTCCGTCGCCGGGCGTGGCGATTCCCACCTACACCGAGCCTCTCCGCCGCTCCTTGCCGTTCGCCGTTGGTCACGCGGCGCATTAGATCATCAGTTGACAACCCAGCCCCGTCCTGCTAATTTTCCAGCATCATGCTAAAAAAACAGCAAGAGGCCACCCCCCGTCTCAGCCGCCGCGAGCGGCAGATCATGGATGTGATCTACGAGTCCGGCAGGGCGACCGCCGCCGATGTTCGCCAACGGATCGTCGATCCGCCCTCCTACTCCGCGGTTCGCGCGCTGCTGCGGGTGCTTGAAGAGAAGGGCCATATTCGACACGAGCAAGACGGTCCGCGCTACGTTTTCCTGCCCACCGTGCCGCGCGAGACGGCGCGACGCTCGGCCCTCGGCCATTTGCTCCGCACTTTTTTCGACGGCTCGACGCAGAGCGCGGTGGCGACGCTCCTCGATCTCAAAGCGCAAGAACTCACCGCAGAGGACTTTGATCGCCTCAGCCAGATGATCGAACAGGCCCGCAAGGAGGAGCGATGAACCTCTCCGCGGTAGATCTACGCTTGCTGCAATTGCTGGTCAGCGCCACCCTCAAAGCGACGGTCTTACTCGGCTTCGTCACCATCGCGGCCCTGACCTGGCGCTCAGCGGCGGCGCGCAGCCGGCAACTGCTGTGGGCCCTTGGCCTGATCGGTGCCGCCGCCCTGCCGATCGTCTCGCCCATGCTGCCCGACTTGCAGCTTCCCTTGCTGGCCTGGCCGGCGCAGAGCACCATCGCCGAAAGCAGGCTACAGCAGGAGGGCTGGAGCCAACCACCGAGAATGGAGACAGCTCCTACGGCCGCACTGCCCATCGCCGCAGCCACCACTTCGATCGCCTCTGTGCCGCCGGCGACCGCCGGTAGGCCCGTCGCGACGCGGCCGCGCGCGATCCACTGGCCGGCACTTCTCGGCGCCCTCTGGTTGTGTGGTCTGATCGCGCTGCTGACCCGCTGGTCAGTCGGGCAGATGGGCGCGAACCGAATGGCTCGGTGCTCACACCTTGTCACCGACCCCGCCTGGTTGGATCTTGTGGAGCAATGCCGGCGCCGTGTCGGCCTGCGGCGCCAGGTCAGCCTGCGCACCCATCCGGCGGCTGCGACACCGATGACCTGGGGCCTACTTCGACCGGTGGTCCTTCTGCCCACCACCGCACAAAGCTGGAGCGAGGAGCGCCGCCGCGTGGTGCTCCTCCACGAGCTGCTGCACGTACGCCGCGGTGACTGGCTCTTGCGCAGCGCGGCCCAGCTGGCCGGCGCGGTCTACTGGTTCCATCCCCTCATCTGGCTCGGCCTGCGACGGCTGGCCGTCGAGCAGGAACAGGCCTGCGACGACGGCGTCCTCGCCCTGGGCACCACTCCCAGCCGCTACGCCGATCACCTCTTAGCCATCGCCCGTTGCGCCGTGCAGTCGCCCATCCCCCTACCCGCGGTCGAGATGGCTGGCCGTTCCCCCATGGAGACAAGATTGATGTCCATTCTCAGTTTTCCCCGTCGCGGGCCGCGATCGCGCCGTCCCCTTTTCGCCGTACTTCTGTTGACCGCCGCCTTGATTCCGGCGCTGGCCGCCGTACAGATCTGGGCCGTCACCGAGGCTCCCGCCCCGGAGGCAGCACCCGTAGCGCCAGCTGCGCCAGCTGCCCCGGCTGCCCCGGCCCCTGCCCCAAGACCAGCTCCTGCCCCGGAAGCAGTGCCGGCCCCAGAAGCGGTACCGGCCCCGGAAGCTGCACCCGCCCCGAAAGCCGCGCCGACCCCGGCTCTTGCTCCAGTCTCAGCTCCTAGCCCTGCCCCGGAACCTGTGCCAAGGCTAGCCCCGGCTCCCGCCCCGCAAGCCACACCCGCCCCGGACTCCGCCGCAAACCTCGCCGCCGTGGCTGCCGAGTTAGAGGAGCTCGAGAAGCGTCTGCGCCCCTACGAAGCACGGGTGGCGGAACTGGCCGCCAAGGTGGAGCCGGCCGAGGCACTGATCGCCAAAGCCGCTCAACTCCATCATCCTTACGAGCAGGAGATGGAGGCCATCGAGCGCCAGATGCGGCCCTTCCAAGAGCGGCTGGAAGCGGCGCAAGCCGAACTGCAACCGTTCGAGGGTCAGATGGAGGAACTCGCCGCCCTGATGCGCCCCTACGAAGAGCAGCTGCGTCAGCTCCAGCTCAAAGTTCAACCCGACGAGGAACTCATCGAACGACTTCAGTTGCAGATGGAGCCCTACCAGCGCCAGTTGGAGGAGCGGGCCGAGGCGATGGCGGCACTGGGCGCCAAGCTAGAGGCGCTTCATCCCACCTACGCTGAGGTGATCGACCAGGCCGACGCGGAAGTATCCGAACAGTGGAATCGCCAGCAGCAAGCCGCTATCGAGCAACTCAACCGGGCGATGCAAGAGCAGAACAAGAAGATGCAGGCCGTCAATGTGGAGTTGGAGCCGATCTACCTGAAGATGCAAGCCCTCGCCCAACAGCTGGAGCCAAACCAAGAGGCGATGGCGGCCATCGCTCGCGCCATGGAGCCCCTGCACTTGAAGATGCAGGCCCTGCACCTGGCGATCGAGCCCACCTTGGAGAAAATGACCCTCACTCAACAAGAGATGGAGAAACTCCACCAGGAGCTGGAGAAGATCCACCTGGAAACGGAGCCACTCCACCTAGAGATGAACCAGCTCCACCTAAACATGGAACCACTCCATCTGGAGATGAACCAGCTCCACCAAGAGATGGAGCCGCTCCACCGCGAGATGGAAGAGGTTCACCAGAAACTGCACCACGAGGTGCGCACCAGCCTCCGGGCGATCTTGGAGGAGGAGTTCGCCGACCTCGGGGTCGGTTCACCAACACTCGACCTGGCCACGGCTCGCATCGTTGAGGCGGTGTCGATTCAACAGAACGAGGGGCGACTGAGCGTCCGCGCCTCCGCTCCGCACTTGCGCCGCGAACTGGCCTCAACCCTCGCAGGAGACGGTTCGGGCAGCGAGTTCGAAGCCGCCATCGAGCGCGCCGTCCGTACCATCTCCAACCTGGAGATTCTGTACTAGAGGATGGCCACGACGGTCAGGTGCCTTACTTGCGCTTGCCCAGGTGAGCCAGACCCATAGCTACAAGACCCACGGCATTCGATGCTGCAAACCAGAGGGTCGCGGTTCTGCCCCAGTGGAACACATATTCATTCGCCAGTAGGCCGACCGTACCCACGATCAGGAGTGCGAAAGCACCGGCCCGAATCGCTTCCGGGAACTTCATCATGGCTGTCTCTCCCTCGGCTGGCCGCCGGCTTGGGCGGCACTCGATTTGGTGATCTCACAGAAGACACAGGAACCATCTACCTCAGCAATCTCCGGTTTCACACCCACCCTAGAGCATAGCCCGCGGAACTCACCTGGGGTCAATCGTCCGGCGCGAAATCCATCGCTACAAACGACCACGCCGTTACCGGACGCAGCGAGGTCAACAGCCCCGACCAATCCCTCCGCTGCCTGAGCCTCAAACCAGGCCAGCCGATCGGACCAGAACCGATCCGAGTAGGTGGACAACACCACGATCCCCCCAACACGGGTCACCCGCAGGGCCTCCTTGAGCAACGATGCCGGATCAACTCCGAAGGCGCAGATCCCGTTCTGAAGACAAACGACGGCGTCGAACGCACCATCGGGGAACTGCAAATCGATCGCATCCATGCACACGAACTCGCAACGACCCTCGGCTTGATCCTGCCGCCGTGCAAGCTCAAGGCTATCGCCCGCCGTGTCGATCCCGACGACACGGCGGGCCACATGCGCGAGCCTGCGAGCGATTCGCCCATACCCACAGCCCAGCTCGAGAACCCTATCCGTGGGCCGAAGACGCCCCATGACGTGAACGATCTCCGCCTCCAGGTATTGACGTACGCGCGCAGAGGCGATTTCGTAGCACCGTTCCAGCCGCTTGCCCGACAGGTTCTTGGCGTAGTACCCGGTCATGCAGGCTCCACAGTTGGAGTCATCTCCGCGCCTGCCAACGAGTGAACCGAGCGGCGGCACTTACACCGACCGCTCAAGTGATGGAGTCATCCGCCCGAGTCTCTCGCCCTCACGCGGTGCGCCGCAGGGTGCGAACAGCCACGAGATCGCTATCGCCCACCGGACGCACGTCCGTAGGCGTCAGCGTAACCAGGGCCCCGGTTCGGCCCGAGGCGGTGACGAATTCCACCTCAATGCCGTCCGGTTCGTAGACCTCTACAACAGCGCCAAGGTCGCCGGTACACAGACCTTCCGCGGGCAAGTCACGGGCAAGAACGACGGAATCGAGAGGCTTGTAGTCCATGATCAGCTCTCCGGGTACACGGTCACCAAGCGGGGAGAACTCTCGCCCACGCGCACGATCCACACCGTCACGACGTCGGCGCTCCTCCCTGTTGGACCAACAATGCTACCGCGAACCGTGTACTTCTGCCCATAGCTGGTGCGAGCGGCGGCCTCCGCTTCGCCCTCAACCGGGATCCTCCGCAGCTGACCACTAAACTCCTCCCAGTTCTCGGCGGTGAATCCCAGCTTCGCAAAAAACAGGGCTCTAAACCGGCCAACGGGATGTTCGAGCGAGAGGATGTAGTCACGGACCTTCCGCGGGTCAATATCAAGATCGCTGGGATGAGGGAGTTTCACTGATGAAAATTCGCAACTGAAGTAGTCCGCCACGCTTTCGCCTTGCCGCCAGCGACCATCATATGATCCCCCCGCCCCCACCCTCCCGGTGGACTCGGCTTTCCCTTGGAGCGCACCATGGAACCGACGAACTTACAGATCCTTCTCGCCGCCCGCCCGGAAGGGCTGCCCAAGGCGAGCGACTTCGAGGTGGTGCACAATCCGTTGCCGGTGCCTAAGGTGGGCGAGGTGTTGGTGGAGAATCTGTATTTGTCGCTCGATCCGGCGATGCGCGGGTGGATGACCGACCGGCCTTCCTACATCCCGCCGGTGGGGCTCGGTGAGGTGATGCGTGGGTTGACGGTCGGGACGGTGCTGGAATCGAACGATCCCGGCTTCGCCGCCGGCGACCGCGTCTCCGGGGTACTCGGTTGGCAGCGCTACGCCACGGCGGCGGGTAGTGAGTTGCACAAGGTTCCCGCCGCGGTACCGCCGACGCTGGCCCTGGGGCCGCTGGGGATGACCGGATTGACCGCCTACTTCGGCCTGCTCGATGTCGGCGAGCCGATGGAGGGCGACACGGTGCTGGTTTCGGGCGCCGCGGGGGCGGTGGGCTCGGTGGTCGGCCAGATCGCCAAGCTGCGCGGTTGCCGGGTGGTGGGTTCCGCCGGTACGGACGAGAAGTGCCGGTGGCTGCGCGAGGAGCTGGGGTTCGACGAGGCCTTCAACTACAAGACGGCCGGCGATCTCGGCAAGACCATCGGCGAGACTTGCCCGCGCGGGGTCAATGTCTACTTCGACAATGTCGGCGGCGACATGCTCGACGCGGCGCTGCGCAACCTGGCGCGCGGGGCTCGAGTGGTGATCTGCGGCGCCATCTCGGGCTACAACGCCACCGAGCCGGTCCCCGGCCCGGCGAATTACTTGGCGCTGCTGGTGCAACGTGCCCGCATGGAGGGCTTCATCGTCTTCGACTACGCGGCGCGCTACGCGCAAGCGCTGGCCGAACTCGGCAAGTGGGTCGCCGAAGGCAAGATTCGCTACCGCGAGGAGATTGTCGAGGGGTTGGAGAACGCCCCCGCCGCCCTGCCGCGCCTGTTCACCGGTGACAAGCGCGGCAAGTTGATCGTCAAGGTGTAGCCAGCGACCTTACGGCTCCTCCTCGCTCGCCGGTTCCCGGTTCTTGACGTACCTGTCGAGCCACTCGCTGGTCTCCCACAACATGTGCATGATCGACTCGCGCGCCCGATAGCCATGGCTCTCGTGGGGCAGCATGACCAGCCGCGCCGTGCCGCCCAACCCTTTGAGCGCGTTGTAGAACCGCTCGGATTGCATCGGGAAGGTGCCGGAGTTGTTGTCGGCCTGGCCGTGGATCATCAGCAAGGGTTCATTGACCTTGTCGGCATGCATGAAGGGCGACATGGCGGCGTAGACCTCGGGTGCCTGCCAGACGGTGCGCTCTTCCGCCTGGAAGCCGAAAGGGGTCAAGGTGCGGTTGTAGGCCCCGCTGCGGGCGATGCCGGCGGCGAAGAGGTCGGAGTGGGCCAAGAGGTTGGCGGTCATGAAAGCGCCGTAGGAGTGGCCGCCGATGGCCACTCGGCGTGGGTCGGTCACCCCGCGACGGACCAGTTCGTCGATCGCCGCCTTGGCGCCGCTGACCAGCTGTTCGACGTAGGTGTCGTTGGGCTCTTCCTCCCCTTCACCGATGATCGGCAAGGTCGGATCGTCGAGCACGGCGTAGCCGCGGGTCAGGAAAAGCAGCGGTGACCACCATCCGACGCGATCGAACCGATAGGGCGAATCGGTCACCTGGCCGGCGGCTGCGGCACTCTTGAACTCTTGCGGGTAGGCCCACAGCAGAGTCGGCAGCGAGCCGTCCGATTCGCTGTAGCCGGCGGGCAGATAGAGGGTGCCGGTCAAGTCGACGCCGTCGGCGCGCTGGTAGCGAATCTGCTCTTTGTGGATGCCCACCAACTGCGGCGTCGGATGGGGGAACCGCGTCACCTGGGCGAGGCTGCCGTCCGCGAGGTCGCGGACAAAGTAGTTGGGCGGATCGTCCACCGATTCGCGACGGGTCAAGAGCTTGCGGCCGTCCTCATCCAGCAAGCCGATCGGTCGCTCGTAGTAGGGGGCGGTACTGTGAAACAGCCGCGTGGTCTTCTTGGTGGCCAGATCCAGCTTGTCGAGGAAGGGGCGGTCCCCCTCCTCCGAGGCGCCGGCCCCACTGAGGTAGAGCGTCTTGCCGCCGTCCGTGCTCCACAGAACATCGCGACCGGCGGCGTTGGGACGGGTGAGCGGCCTACCGGGATCGCTGTAGCGATCCTCGAAGCTGCGGTCGAAGAGGAGTTGCGGCGCAGTGCCGGGAGAGCCCGGCTTGATCATCCAGGTGCGCATCTTGCGCGTCTTCCACCAGAACTCCGAAACCAGCGCCAGGTTGTCATCTCCCCACTGCATTCCGGCGTAACGTAATTGCAGAGTGGCCAGCTCGACCGCCTCCCCTTCGAAGGGGGCGGCGAGCATGAAGAGGCGATCGCGATCCTCGGCATCGGCGTTGACGTCGCCGCCGTCCAGGGCCTGCTGCCAGAGGAGGGTCGCGGCGGCATCGTCGCGCCAGGCAAAACCGCGCGGCTGATCGGAAACGCTACCGAAGCCGATGGGAATCTCGTCGCGCAACGCCAGATCGGCGACCTGATGAACGACACTGCCGGTGGCGGCGTCGACAATCTCGACGCGCAGGGGGAAGCGGTTCGCCGGCACCAGGTAAGAGAAGGGACGGTGCATCGTCTCGACGAGGAGATAGCGACCGTCGGGCGAAGGATCAAAGTGCCACAGCAACCCCGGCTCACCGAGCCGCCGCACCTTGCCCGCCAGGTCGACGCGGGCCAGTTGCGCCGTCAGGTAGTACTCGAACAGCTCTTCGTCGTGGGGACTCTTGAGCAGATCCTGGTAGGTGCGCGCCGGGGCCTTGCGCCCCAAGTTCTCTTGCACCACTGGACCTTTGGGAACGCGATCCGCAGCCGGCTCAGCGCCACGCCCCTCGGGGACCATCGCCACGATCAACGCCTGGCTATCGGGCAACCAGGCCGGCTCCTCGCGCGCCGTCAGACTGATCACCGCGCCGGTCAGCCGCCGCGCCGCGCCGCTGGCGACCTCGATCACCCACAACTCGTTACCGGTTTCCACCGTGTTGGTGAAGGAGATCCAAGAACCGTCCGGCGACCAATCGAGGTTATCGATGCGGGCACCGGCGGGCAGGCCGGTGATGGCGCGCTGGCCTCGGTCGCTGACCCGCAAGAGCGACAGACCCACCGCCGGCCGGCTGCGGCTCGGCCCGTCGACCTGCGGCTTGATGCGCAGCCCGGCGATGCGCAGTTCGCGCTCGGCCAGTTCGGCGATCGGCGGCAAGCTCGGCCACTCGACGAGCAGCATCCACTCTCGATCGGGGCTGAGCCTCACCGAGGGCGTCGGTGCCGCGTCGATGATGTCGACCAGCGGCTGCGGCGGCAGCCGGTAACTTTCCCCGGCACGAGCGGTGGCGGAGAGGATCACCCAGCCCAGGAGTACTGCGATCCACAGCGTGCGGACAGATAGCTTGCTACGTTCCATGGTGATGATCTCCCGGCGACTTGTCGCGCCACAAGGGTTTGAAGTTAGCGCCGGCGCTCCCACAGCAGATGGGGCAGTTCCGGCAGAATCAACTCCGTCAAGGCCAAACGAATGGCATTCGGCGAGCCCGGCAAGGAGAAGAGGAGGGTCTCACCCGCCAGACCGGCGACGGCGCGACTGAGCATCGCCGCGGCTTTGATCTGCTTCCAGCTCAGCATACGGAAGAGTTCGCCAAAGCCGTCCAGCCGCTTGTCGAGTAGGCGCCCGACGACTTCGATGGTGGTATCCCGGCTGGAAATGCCGGTTCCGCCGGTGGTGATGATCAGGTCGAGAGCACCTCCGGCCAACCAGGCACTCAGCTGCGCCTCGACCTCCTCCGGCTCGTCACGCACCAGTTGATAGGCGTCCACGTGGTGGCCGGCTCCGGTCAACCCCTCCACCAGCAGCTTGCCTCCCCGGTCCGTCTCGTGGGTACGCGAGTCACTGATAGTGAGGACAGCGCAGCGGGCGGTCTGGCCTTCGGCGTGGGAGCGATGGCGTTCGGTGGATTCACTCACCACGAAAAAGCTCTCCTACCCATGATAAATTCCTTGCCTCATCGAGCACCTACAAGCAGTCCCAGCCTCGCCCGAAAGGACACTTCATGTCTGACCCAAGATATCAGCAACTTGCCGAAACCCTGATCAACTATTCCTGCTCTCTGAAGGCTGGCGAGAAGGTGCTGATCGAAGCTTCGGAAGTTCCGCCGGCATTCATCAACACCCTGATCGCACAGGCGGCCGCGGTCGGCGCTCACCCGCTGGTCAGTCTGAAGAATCAATCGGTCACCCGCCAGTTGCTGCTGTGCGCCAGCGAAGAACAGATGAAGATCGTCGCCAAATCGGAACTGGCGCGGATGAAGGAGGTCGATGCCTACATCGGAGTTCGCGGCAGCGAGAACATCTCGGAGCTTGCCGATGTACCGCCGGAGCGCATGCGCCTCTTCGAGTCCCTGGTCGTGCAACCGGTTCACTTCGAGCAGCGGGTCAAGAAGACCCGCTGGGTCGTGCTGCGCTGGCCCCATCCGTCGATGGCGCAGCTGGCGCAGATGTCCACCGCCGCCTTCAAGGATTTCTACTTCCGTGTCTGCACCATGGACTACGCGCGGATGGCCGCCGCCATGAAGCCGCTGCAAGAACTGATGGAACGCACCGACCGAGTCCGCCTGGTGGCGCCCGACACCGACCTCAAATTCAGCATCCGCGAGATCCCGGCCATCTGCTGCGACGGGCGCAACAACATTCCCGATGGCGAGGTCTTCACCGCGCCGGTGCGCGACAGCGTCAACGGCACTATCCACTTCAACGCCCCCACCATCTACCGCGGCGTCAGCCAGGAAGATGTCCGGTTGACCTTCCAGGACGGCAAGATCGTCGACGCCCAGTCGAGCAACTCCACCCACCTGAACCGGGTGTTCAACGCTGACGAAGGGGCCCGTTTCGTCGGCGAGTTCGCCATCGGTTTCAACCCTCACATCAAAGAGCCGATGAAGGACATCCTGTTCGACGAGAAGATCGCCGGCAGTATCCACTTCACCCCCGGCAATGCCTACGACGAGGCGTTCAATGGCAACCGGAGCCAGATCCACTGGGACATGGTGTTGATGATGGATCCGGAGCACGGCGGCGGCGAGGTCTGGTTCGACAACCAGCTGATCCGCAAGGACGGCCTCTTTGTATTGCCCGAATTGGCAGCGCTCAACCCGGCCCAGCTGACCGCTTGAGCGCTTCCCGGCCTCCGCGAGCCAGCCTCTAGCGCCCGTCAGCGCCACCGCCGGTGGGGGCCAGCTCTCGGTGGTAGGAGCTGGCGTCGCTGGTCGCCAATCCGGTCAAGGCGACGAACTCCGGGTCCTGGTGATACGAGGCGAACACGATGTCGTCGCGAGCCTCCTGCATCTCTTTCCTGCGCACCGAGTCGTACTGCTCGTAGCTGTAGAAATGGCGGTGCAGCAGTTGCAGGGCCTTGTCGCGGTTGCCCAGTTGGGCGTAGATCGCCGCCAGGTTGTACGACGCCTCGAGAAAGTCCTCGTTGTCGGCGGCGATGGCCAGGGCCCGCGCTCTCTCACCCCGCTCGACCAGATAGGTGGCGGCGAAGACCTGGTTGTAGGGATCGGCCGGCGCCAACTCCAGCGCCGCCTCGACGAAGCCGCAAGCCTTGTCCCGCTCACCTTCCGAGTTCCAGTAAACGGCCAGGTTGCGGTAGGTCAAGGGCAGCGGAAACGCCTCGATCGAACGGTGGAAGAGGGCCAGCCCCGCATCGAAGTCACCGGAGTGGATGGTCATCTTGCCCAAACCGTGCAAGGCCACGGCGCGCGAGATCGCATCCGGCCGCAACTCCAGAACTTGGTGAAAGAGGCCTGCCGCCCGCTGCCACTCACCGGTCTGGTGGCGGTGCAGTTCAGCCAGGAAGCGCAGCGGAACCGGATCGGCGGGATCCATACCCCGGGCCTGCTCGTAGGCCACGCCAGCATCGGCGAAGCGATTCTCGCGCTCGGCGATCACCCCTTCGGTCATCGCCCGCACGATGCGCCGCTCGGTGCGCCGTGAGAGGTCGGGGGCGAGGTAGCTGACCCGCGCCGGCACCTCACGCCCCAGCTTCTTGAGTGCCTTGGCCGCCTTCTTGGCCATCTTCGGCGCCAAGCAACCTTGCGAGGCGACCTGTTCGTACAAGGCCGCAGCCTCCTCTTTCTGCCCCGCGGCTTGCTTTTTCTTGGCACTCGCCAGTTGCGCCGAGAGTTCATCATCGATCCGCCTGACCTCGTCGCGTACCAACTTCTCCACCGCCGCCGCGAGCAGCTCGCCATCCGGCTCCGGTACGCGAGCCACTTCCTGCCCTTCGGCATCGGCCAGAATCACCGTGGCTCCACCGTCAACCCCCTGGTTGGCGCGGAACTTCGCATTGTCCGGAGTGACGATCAGCGGATGGACGCAGCGCGCGGACATCAGCGTCAACGTGCGCGAGGTCTGCAAGTCGGAGGCCTTGGCTTCGCTGGCGGAAGTCGGGAACCAGAGAAGAGCAAGCCCTTCGCTGACCCCGGCCTCACCCTGCCCACTGGCGACCACCTGCCACGGGACCTGATAGGTCACCGGCTGACTGCTGCCGCCAGCGACAGCTCCACCGACGCCGCCTCCGCCTCCGCCACCACAGGTAGCCAGAACGGGCAGAGACGGAGAAATGCCGAGGACCAGGGCGAGCAGAGCGATCGATGTGCGTTTCATTGCGGCCTCCAAGGGCAGGATGGTGGGTGCAGAACTCGCCGGTATGTTCCCCCACCACCGGCTTCGGGTTCATCGGCGACCGCTGCCGCCAAGCGTTAGTGTACCGAAGAGCGCCGGCACAGCTGTGCAACGATGGCCAGATGCTGGCTCGCCTACCCCTCGATATCAGCTGGATCGACCTGGCCGCGGGGCTCGGTGCGGCGTTGTTGCCGCGCGGTACCACGATCTGATGCTCTCTGTCCGCTACGCTTTACCCTGTCGGCTTGCGCGGGTCGGTCAACGCGCGCATGATTGCTTCGAGCGGACCGCGCTGGAAACGTTGGCGCCACAGATGGGCGAAAACGACCCCCAGCAGGCAAAACAGAGCGGCCGCTAGCAGGGCGAAGGCCAGGGTCTGGTTCTCCAGCCGCCCGATCCACTGCAGCGTCCCCATGCCCAAGACCACGTGGGCCACGTAGAGGGTCAATGCCAGTTGCCCCGTGGCCACCCACGGACGTAGCCAGCCCCGATCTCCATGGCGCTCACCCAGAGCCACGCAAGCGGCGATGACGGCACATGCGGTGCCCGTCCCGGCCAGCATGTAGAGGGGCACGGGTGGCATCGGCTCGGTGCCGAATACCGCGACGATCACCCCATGATCCGCCGGACTCGCCGCGGAGAGCGAGCGGATGAGAGACCAGCTCAACAGCTCGGCAACAGCGGCCACGCCGAGCCCCCAGGCCAGAACCCGCCGGCGAGTGGCCGGGGAGTTCATCTCCAGCCTGCCCAGCGCCATGCCCACCAGCAGAAAGGCCAACCAGGGCACCACCGGGTGGAAACCGTTGAAAAACAGGTGGCGAATCATCCCCGCGGGACTCCACAGCCCGGCGTAGGAAAGCGTGCTCCAATCCCACCCTCGCTCGTAGTCCAGGGTGACGAGCATGACGGCGAAGGCCAGCACCAGCACACCGGCATAGCTCCACAACCGGCGTGTCGGCGTCGCCAGCAGGAAGGCAGCCACCGCGATGTAAACACCGTAGAAATGGAGAATGTCGGCAGGCCAGATCGAGGTGTAGAGCGAGCCGACCACAAAGAGAAACAGGGCACGTTTGAGCAACGTGCGACGATCGCGCATCAGCGGCTCACCATCGCCTCGCAGGTACCGTTCGTACGCCGTGCGGGAGAGAAGGGAGAGGCCTACGCCGGCCAGGACGACAAAGGTGGCGGCCGCGCGACCATCCAGCCAACCGGCCGCGGTCACCAACCAGCCGGGCCCGTTCTTGCCCGCGCCCAAAACCACTTTGAAGTTGACCGCCACCATGCCGAAGACGGCCAGCGCACGGGCCAAGTCGTATCCCACGATCCGTTTCTTCACATGCTCCTCCTCACCTGCACCTCCTCAGCGGCAGTCTAAGGCAAGGAGCCGGTATGCAATCCGCCCAACCGCTCGAAACCGGATGATCTATCAGTCGTATAGTGGAGCCAGATTCTCGCGGCCGGTGGCGGCGAGAGCGTGGCTACGGCCGAAGTGGATCAACCAGTCGCTCAGCAAGCGGAGGCACGGAAATGGTTAGGAAGGGCAAGACCATGATGAGGCGGTTCATGCGCGGGCTGGTTCGCCGTAACCCGGGCGAGCCGGAGTTTCATCAGGCGGTGGAAGAGGTGGCGGAGTCGCTGACTCCCTTCTTGCTCGCTAACAGCAAGTACACCGAAAACCGGATCATCGAACGCATGACCGAGCCGGATCGGGTGGTGATCTTTCGCGTCACCTGGGAAGACGACGAGGGGCGAATCCACGCCAATCGCGCTTGGCGGGTGCAGTTCAACAACTCGATCGGCCCCTACAAGGGCGGTATGCGCTTCCACCCCTCGGTGACCCTGAGCGTGCTCAAGTTTCTCGGCTTCGAGCAGGTGTTCAAGAACAGCCTGACCGGCCTGCCGATGGGCGGCGGCAAGGGGGGCTCCAACTTCAACCCCAAAGGCCGAAGCGACCGTGAGGTGATGCGCTTCTGCCAGTCGCTGATGATCGAGCTGCACCGCCATATCGGCGACGATGTCGACGTGCCGGCCGGCGACATCGGTGTCGGGGCGCGCGAGATCAGTTACATGTTCGGACAATACAAACGGTTGGAGAATCGCTTCGCCGGCATCCTGACCGGCAAAGGGCTCGCCTTCGGCGGCAGCCTGATCCGCACCGAGGCCACCGGCTACGGCTGCGTCTACTTCATGCAGCGGATGCTCGAACGGCGTAGCGAAGGGGTCGAAGGGAAAGTCTGCGCCGTCTCCGGCTCCGGCAACGTCGCCATCTACACCATCGAGAAACTGGCGCAACTCGGTGCCAAGGTGGTCACCGCCTCGGACTCCAGCGGCTTCATCCACGATCCTCAAGGCATCGACGAGGAAAAGCTGGCCTGGCTCAAGGAACTCAAGGAAGTGCGCCGCGGCCGGATCCACCAGTACGCCGAGCAGTTCGCGGGAGCGACTTTCCACGCCAAGGCCCGCCCCTGGGTGGTGCCGGTGGAATTGGCCTTCCCCTGCGCGACGCAAAACGAACTGGAGGACCACGACGCTGAGATTCTGCTGAAAAACGGTGTCATCGCGGTGGCCGAAGGCGCCAACATGCCGAGCACCCGCGAGGCCATGCACCGCTTCCGCGACGCCGAGATTCTCTTCGCCCCCGGCAAAGCGGCCAACGCCGGCGGAGTGGCCGTCTCCGGACTCGAACAAAGCCAGAATGCGCTACGCATCTCCTGGCCGCGCGAGCAGGTCGACAAGAAGCTGCAAGAGATCATGGCCGACATCCACTCCCGCTGCGTGCGCTACGGCGAGGGCCACAACGGCCACGTGGACTACGTCACCGGCGCCAACGTCGGCGGCTTCGTCAAAGTGGCCGAGGCGATGCTCGCCTACGGAATCGTCTAGTCTAGCGGCACTCCAGCACCGGCTCGGCCACGTCGAGCCGGTGCGTCCCGTGCCCAGTCACCCTCGAACCGCCCGGAACTGCTCCAGCGCCGCGGTGAGTTCGGCGCGGGCTTTGGCGATGAAGGTGTGGGCTTCATCTTGGTAGCCGTCGGTGGAGGCGGACCAGACTCGGTTGAGGTAGCGCTCGCCGGCGGCGAAGTGATTCATCACGTCGGCGTAGGCTTGTAGGCCGAAACTGTGGGCCAGGGACTCGCGCGCTTCGACGAAGCGATGCAGCTCCTCAGAGAAGTGCTGGTCGATGCGGTTGCGCAGGTCGTAGACATCGATCGAACTTTTCTCTTCGTCCAGCCGATCGGCCTCTTGAACCACCCGGCCGAGACTCTCTTCAATTCTGCGGATGTTGGTGGCGAGGGTCTCCTCGCTGCGCGCGGACTTGTGTGCCGCGTAGCGGCTTAGAATCACTCCCGCCGCGGCGATGACCAGCGCGATGACCACCTGCGTCACGGGCACTCCCTCGACCTGGCTGGCAGCGAGGTAGGCGCCACGAAGAAAACCGACTGAAATCAAGATCAGGCCAACTTTTTTCATCGCTTCACCCTCCTATGACCACGGCCAATGCGTGCCCGACTCCGACCAGTGCCTCGCCGACGATGAAACCTGCCGCCACCGGGATGCCGACGGAGTCGGCGAACGAATGGCCGAGCTTCCAGTCGGTCGCCACGCGAATCAGCGTGCCGACGGCGTAGGTGAGGACGATGTTGAACGGCATGTAGAAACCCAAGCCGACCAGCACTCCCAAGCCGCCGATCCCGCTGGCCGAGAGGATCGCTCCCAGACCGGCGCCGGCGGCATACTTGGCGATCGGCACGTCACCCCCCATCACTCCTTGAATCACCGTCGCCAGTGCCTGCCCCTGAGGCGCCGGTAGGGCGTCGCTGCCGATGCCGTGGGCCTTGTGTAGGACCACGATCAGCGCCATCACCAGGATCGGGCCGAGCCAGGTTCCCAACAGCTGGGCGATCTGTTGCTTCTTCGGTGTCGCTCCCACCAGGTAGCCGGTCTTCAGATCCAGCATCAGGTCGGTCGCCTGCGCCATCGAGACACACATGGCCGCGCCGACGACGACCGCCGCGACCACGGTCGCCGTAGTGCCCAAGCCACTGGCCACGAAGACCAGGATGGTCACCCCGATCAGCGTCATGCCGGAAAGCGGCGACCAGTTGGTGCGCCCGATGCACTCGGCCAAGACCACTCCGGCGACCCAGATCCACAGCGTGCCGAGGACCGCCATGACGATCCCCCGGATCCATCCCATCTCTTGCGTCGAGTTGATGGCGATGAGTGCCAGCACGACGAAGGCCACGGCAATCGCCATGTAGAGCAAATGAATCGGCAGCTCATCCTGCGACACCGCCGTCTTCGTCTTGGCCGCGGATTGCATGCTGCGGATGGCGCTCACCACCAGCGGCATGGCGAGAACAATTCCCATCAACGCGCCACCGATCAACATCCCAATGCCCACCGGTCGGAACAAGACCACACGCAGGTAGTTGGCGATCCCCATTCCGGACTCGGCCAACGTCTCGGCGTTGGGCAGAAGGCCCTGCAGAGAGAGCACCGGAGCCAGGATCCAGTAGCAGATCAGCCCGCCGACGGCGAAGAAGAACCCTCCTCTGCCCGCCAGGTAGGCGGTGCCGATGGTGAGCAACGACAGGTACCAGATGCCATTCATGTACTCCGGCATACCGAGAGCGGCACCGAGGTTCCAGTTGTCGATTCCACTCGTAAGGCTGAGGAAATGGATGGCGCCGCTGACCACGGCCGCTCCCACCAGCAATTGCGCCTTGCGAATACCCGCTCCCGGTGCGCGAAGAATCGCCGCCGTCGCAATGCCGCCCGGGAAGGCCAGCCGGTTGAAGTCGATCATCTGCTTGCGCAGCGGAATGACGAAGGCGATGCCCAGAATGCCGCCGGCGATGCACCCCAACACCACCAGAGGGCGATTGAACAGGAGGTAGCCGGGATCATCCACCGACAAGATGAACAGCGCCGGCACGGAAAACATCATCCCGGCCGAAGCGCCGTTGACGGCGCTGGCGATGGTCTGGTTGATGTTGTTCTCGATGATGCTGTGGCGCCCCATGAGGCCACGCAGTACGCCGAAACCGAGAATGGCGGCAAGCTCCGAGCCTTCGATCGAGAAGCCAAGCTTGAGGCTCAAATAACCGATACTGAGGGTGATCAGAGCACCGATCACCCATCCGGCGATCACCGCCGGCCAGGTGATTTCCGGGTAGGTCCCCAGCCGCACGACACGCCCTGATGTCGACTGACTTTCGCTCACTTTCTGTCCTTCCTGCGCGGCCGCCAGGCCGTTCGCACAGAGGGTTGGTCGGGTTGTCGGGTCATTGTACTCGCTACCGAGAGTGGAGATGAAAACCACGAAAGCGGAGAAAAGGCTAGAATGTTGGCTTCCAGTGTCCCGTTTTGTGCACAGAGGTCACTTCCCTTTCTGGGGGAACTTACGAGAGAACCAGTGCCACGATCGACTAACCGTACCGTCATCCAACTGCGGCGCAAGCCGCGTGAAGTGTCGATCCTCGCCGAGTTGTCACGGCTGATGGCCGCGGCCGCCGGGGAGATCATCCGACACCAGGAGAGTCCGCGCTTCCTTTCTTGGATGCAGCGCGAGGCACCGGTGCGCTTCCCGAAGTTCTTCGATCAGGCGGGCGACGGGCGAGCACGGCGAGCCATGGCGACCTCGCTCGGGTTGGCTTTGTGGAATGCCACTCCGCTGCCGGACAACGGCTATCAACCCGCTCCGCTGCCGACTCCCGAAGCCCAGGATCCTTGCCCCTGCGAGTCGGCGGAGCCCTACGCCAGCTGCTGCGGGCAATTCGCCGCCTTCCCCGGCTTCGAGGCCGAGCAGATGTGGCTCTACGTCGTCGAAGAACTCTCCGACGAGCAACTCTGGCAAGTCGGCCGCGCCGGTGTCTTGCCCCCGGACGAACTCGAAGGGGCCGCCCGGAGGCTGATTAAAGGCGGGTCGCCTCGGCGCGCTCTGCGCCTGCTGGCTCCGCTCTTCTCAGATCCGGAGGGGTTGACCGCCGAGCACGAGCCTCTGCTCGGCCCCTTGCTGCAGGCCTTCGGCGCGATCGAGTCCGGCATGCCCGGCGTCGCTTTGGAGCGGCTCTCCGCGACCCTCAAGGCGCCCCTTTCCGGTGCCCTGGAGATGCGTCGAGCCGCCTACTTGGCGGATGCCGGACAGTGGGAGCAGGCTTGGTCCTGCCTTGGCCGTGCGCAGTGCGAGGATTCCCAGCGGGCGCCGCTACCGGCCGTCGAGGTGTTCCTCCTGCTGCGAGAGGGCCACACCGCTCGCGCCGCCCTCAGGGCCCGCTTCTGGCTGGCACAACGACGGCGTAGCGAGCCCGCCGGCGGGTCGGCCATCGGCGTCTTCCTGCAACAGGTCGCCGCCGATCCGCAAGCCACCCGCGCCGCCTACGTGCACGCCGGAGAGCCGCAACCTTGCCAGGACTTCCTGGCCGCCATGCTTCGCCTGGACTGACCCCCTCTCCTCAAGCGGCCCAGACGATGTGGCAGGATGAGCCCATGGCCTTCATCTCCGCACCCTGCACACGGCTCGGTGGCCTTCTAGCTAAGACCGCCACCGCCGTCGTCCTGCTCGCTGGCCTGGTTCCGCTGGGCGCCCAAAGCCAGCCAGCTCCGATCCTCGACCTAGCCACGACCACCGTCGATAGCGGCGTCCTCCACCGCGTTTATGGAGCGGAGGGAACCGGGCGCTTCGGCGTTCCCGTGGCCGGTGGCGGCGATGTGGACGGGGATGGACACGAAGACTACGCCGTCGCCTACATGACCGCCGCACCGGGTGGACTGAATCGAGCCGGCGAAGTGGATCTGATCTTCGGCGACGGCACCATCGCCGGCAGTATCGATACGGCACTGGCCAATCCGCGCGTGGTCCGTTTTCTGGGGACTCAGGCCGACGAGACCACCGGTAACGAGATCTGGATCGACGATGTGACCGGCGACGGAATCGCCGACCTGCTCATCTGCCGGCAGAATTACTCCAGCTTCGACGGCCGCACCGGAGCCGGCGCGCTGACCATCGTGGCCGGCTCCGCCGCGCTACGTGCACAAGGCAATAGCCTGCTGCCGGTCGATCTCGCAGCTCCTCCCTCCCGTATCACCCTGACCCACATCGTCGGCGCCTCGGCGCTCGACCGGCTGTGCATCTGGGTTCGCACCGGCGATGTGACCGGCGACGGAATCGCCGACATCGTGGTCGGCGCCGACCAGCGCGACGGGTTGGGCGAGAGCGACCGCGGGACGATCTACCTGCTGCGCGGCGGCCCCCACCTGGCCGGCGGCGGGATCCTCGACCTCGCCGCACCCAACGACCCGCCGCTGACCGGCGTTGTAGCGGAAATCAAGCCTCCCGCCGGATCGGCGGGCTTCCATTTCGG
>JAJRVQ010000037.1 GCA_024277255.1 Acidobacteriota bacterium
GCGCTCCTCGATCAACTCGTCGACCAGACGATCGAAGGGAAGATCTTGATGCGACAGCGCACCCAAGGCACTGGCGCTAGCCAGCTCCACCAAGCCGCCGAAGTCATTCGCTCGCGCCACCTCGACGCGCATCACCAGGGTGTTGACGAAGAAGCCGATCAGCCCTTCCAGCTCCATCCGCGTACGGTTGGCCACCGGCGAGCCGATCGTCACGTCGTCTTGTCCGCTGAGCCGCTGCAACACCAGAGCAAAGCCGGCCAGCAAAGCCATGAACAGCGTACCGCCGCGCGCCTGTGCCAACCGCTCGAGAGGCTCGCGCAGCGCCGCTGGCCAGTGCCTGGACAGATGGGCACCCCGCGTGGTGCTCAGCGCCGCACGCGGCCGGTCGGTCGGTAGCTCCAGGCGTAGCGAAGCCCCCTCCAAGCGCCGGCGCCAATAAGCGAGCTGGCGTTCGAGCTCGCCCGCTTCCAGCCATCGGCGTTGCCAGGCGCCGTAGTCGGCGTACTGAATGGCCAGCGGTGGCAGCGCCGCTCGCTCGCCGGCCAGTCGAGCCACGTAGTGGGCGCACAGTTCATCGACCAGGACGCCCATCGACCAGCCGTCCGACACCACGTGGTGCATGTTGAGGAGGAGTGCGTGTGCCTCCGGCGCCATGCGCACCACGCTGGCGCGAATCAACGGGCCGCGTTGTAGATCGAACGGATGGGCCACTTCCACATTCGCCAACCGCACAGCCTGGCGCCGCGCCAGAGAGAGGGGCAAGCCGCCCAGATCGACCACCGGCATCGAGGCTCTGACCGACGACGCCGGAGAGATCCGCTGCAGCGGCCGCCCACCCTCCTCCACGAAGAGGGTGCGCAGCGATTCGTGGCGCCGCCGCACATCCGCCAACGCCTCCGCCAGGGCTCCCACATCGACAGGACCGTGCACCTCCAACGAAGTCGGTATGTTGTAGGCGGAACTGCCGGGAGCGAAGCGATCGAGGAACCACAGACGCTCTTGGGCAAAGGAAAGGGGTAAGTCCGCCCCATCGCGAGCCACCCGCGGAATGGGCGCTGCGGTGAGCAGCCCTGCCGTCGCCTCGATCTTGCGCGCCATCGCCGCCACCGTCGGTGCCTCGAAGAGCGCCATGACCGGCAACTCCACGCCGCAAGCCTCCCGCACTCGGGCCAGCAGCTGCGTGGCGAGCAGCGAATGGCCGCCGAGAACGAAGAAGTCGTCATGACGGCCGATCCTCTCGACCTGCAAGACATCCCGCCAAATTGCCGCCAGCCGTTCTTCCTCGCCGCTGGCCGGCGCCACATACTCCTCGGCTCCGGCCCGCCAATCGGGATCGGGAAGAGCGCGCCGGTCGACCTTTCCGTTGGCCGTCAAAGGCAGTTCCCGCAGACCCACCCAGCCTGCCGGGACCATGTAGCTGGGCAATCTCTCTTCGAGGTAGGCTCGCAGCCCGCGCTCGAACTCGGCCTTTCCCTCCTCGGCCACCGGTTCGGCGGCGACCCAATAGCTGATCAAGCGACGGTCGCCAGTGCCAGCCCCCGGTCGGACCTCGACCACAGCCGCGGCCAGATCCGGGTGTTCGCCGAGCACCCACTCGACCTCGCCGGGCTCGATGCGGTAACCACGGATCTTGACCTGACGGTCGGCGCGGCCGATGAACTCGATGCGACCGTCGGCCAGGTAGCGCGCCAAATCACCGGTGCGATAGAGCCGCTCGCCCTCCCCGGGTCCGCGCCAGGTGGAATCGGGCACGAAGCGCTCGGCGGTCAGGGCCGGCTGGCCCAGGTATCCGCGAGCCAGCCCGTCGCCGCCGGTCAACAGCTCGCCGACGACACCCCACGGCAGCGGCTCCAGCTGCTTGTCGACGATGACGACTCGAGTCGACGCCACCGGCCGGCCGATCGAAACCGGGTTCGCCACCTGCGCCGGTGACGACATCGGGCCGCAGCTGGTGAAGGTCGTGTTCTCGGTCGGTCCGTACCCGTTGATCACCGTCGTACCGGGAAGCAGCGCCAGCGCCTGGCGCACTTGACGCGCGGCGAGCGTATCTCCGCCTGCCAGCAGCTGACGAACCCCCGAGAGTCGCGCCAGCTCCGCGGCACCTTCGTCGACCAGTTGGTGGAAGAGACCGGCGGTCAACCACAGAGTGGTCACGCCACCGGCCACCACCTCGTCGGCCAACTCCTTGAAAGAGGGATGGCGGCCGGGATAGAGCACCAAACGACCGCCGTTGAGCAGCGCGCCCCAGATCTCAAAAGTCGAGGCATCGAAGGCCACCGGCGCCATCTGCAACAGCGTCTCCTCCGGCCCCAGGTGGGCGAAGTTGCTCCCCTTCACCAGCCGCAGGACGGCGCGATGGGTCACCATCACACCCTTGGGCCGACCGGTCGAGCCCGACGTATAGGTGATATAGGCCAACGCCTCGGGGCTCCCGCCGGTCGCCGGCGAAGCGACAGACAGCGGGGTCGAGGGCTGGTCGGAAATAGCCGGCGCCTCTTCGTTGAGCCGCTCCACCACGCCGGTGAAACCGGGCAGATCGCACTCCATGCTAGCCGACGTCAGCAACAGCGCGACCTCGCCGTCGCGCAGCAGGAACTCACGGCGTTCGGTCGGGTAGGCGAAATCGACCGGCAGGTAGGCGCCCCCCGCCTTGAGAATCGCCAGCAGTGCGACAATCGCCCGCGGTTCGCGCTCCATCATGACGCCAACCCGCGTTTCCCTCCCGACCCCCAACTGGCGTAGGTGACGGGCGAGGCGATTGGCCCGCGCCTCTAGCTCACCGTACGAGAACTCTTCGCCGCGATAGAGCAAGGCGGTGGCTCGCGGCGCCCGGCGTGCCTGCTCGGCGAAACAACCATCGATCGAGTCGCACTGGGGATAGGCCACGCGGTTGTCATTGAGCTCATACAGAAGGTGGTGCCGTTGCGCCGGGCTGAGCAGCGACAATTCCGCCAACCGCTGCTCGGGATCGGCCAACGCGGTGACCAGCATGCAGCGCAGGTGGCCGAGCAAGCGCTCGATCGTCGTCGCGTCGAAGAGGTCGCGGTTGAACTCGGCGGCAATCCGCAGCCCCTCTTCCATTTCGGTGACTTCGACCGTCAACTCAAACTTCGCGGTCGTCCCCTCGGTCGCCAGCGGAACCATCGACAAGCCGGGTATGGAGACCTGTGAAGTGGGCGTGTTCTGCACCACGAGCATCACCTGGAACAGCGGCGAGCGGTCCAAAGCGCGGGTGCTGACCAACTCATTCACCAGACGCTCGAACGGAACATCTTGATGGGCGTAGCCACCGATCGCCGTCTGCCGCGCCAGCCCAAGAAGATCGTCGAAGGTCGTGGCCTTTCCGACCTCGACACGCAAGGCCAAGGTATTGACGAAGAAGCCGATCAACCGTTCCAAGTCTTGGTCGGTGTGATTGGCGATCGGCGAGCCCAGAACCACGTCGCCTTGGCCGCTGTAACGGCTTAGCACCAGCGAGAAGCCGGCCAACAAGGTTATGAACAGGGTGCTACCGCGGCTTTGGGAAAGGTGCGCCAACTCCGCCTTCAACCCTGCAGGCCAATGGTGCTCGATCCGCGCTCCGTTCGTCGTCTTCACCGGCGGGCGAGGACGGTCGGTGGCGAGTTCCAGGAACTGTGGCGCTCCCTCTAGATGCTGCCGCCAGTAGCCCAGTTGCCGATCGAGCTCGCCCCCTTCTGACCACTTTCGCTGACACAGTGCGAAGTCTGGGTACTGCACACGCAAAGCGGGCAGCGTTGCGGGCTGACCCAACGCATGGGCAGCGTAGAAGGTACAGATCTCGTCGACCAGAACGCCCATCGACCAGCCGTCGGAGACGATGTGGTGCATATTGAGCAAGAGCGCATGCACTCCTGGATCCACCCGCACCAGAGTGGCCCGGATCAGCGGGCCACGTTGCAGATCGAACGGGTGAACAACATCCACGGTGGCCAAGCGCACCGCCTGACGGCGGGCTTGCGCACGATTCAGACGCCCCAGATCGACCACCGCTACAGAGGCTTCCACCGTTTCCACCGCAGCGATCCTCTGCAGCGGGAGCCCATCTTGCACAACGAACGTGGTGCGAAGGGACTCATGCCGCCGGCGTACATCCGCCAGCGCCCCGGCCAACGCCCCTACCTCGACATGCCCGACTACTTCCAAGGCTGTGGGAATGTTATAAGCGGCGTTCCCCGGATTGAATTGATCCAAGAACCACAGCCGCTCTTGGGCGAAGGAGAGGGGCAAGTCTCCCCCATCGCGAGGCGCCAGGGGAATCCTCGCCGGCAAGGCCGTGGACACGGCCGAGCCTCCCAGGGCTGCAACCTTGCGCGCCATCGCCGCCACCGTCGGCGCCTCAAAGAGCGAGATGACCGGCAACTCGACGCCGAATGCCTGCCGCACCCGGGCGAGAAGCTGCGTGGCGAGCAGAGAGTGGCCACCGAGGACGAAGAAGTCGTCGTCGCGGCCTACCTTCTCGAGGCCCAGAAGATCGCTCCACATCGAGGCGATCCTCTGCTCGGTCACCGTTGCGGGAGCCGTGAACCGCGCCGCCGCTTGGCTGCGATCTGGCTCCGGCAAAGCGTTGCGGTCGATCTTGCCGTTGGGCGTGAGTGGAAGCGCCTCCAGGGGCACGAAGAGGGAGGGAACCATATACGCGGGCAGAGCCGCGCCAAGGTAGCAACGCAACTCCTCGACCAAGGCTGCGTTGCCCTCTTCGGCCCCATCTCCATCCGCTTCGGGGCTCGCTTCAAAGACGACGTAGCCCACCAGCCGCTCTTCCCCTACAGAGTCCGCCTTGACCAAGACCGCCGCTTCGCTGACCCGTGAATGAGCCAGCATCCGCGCCTCGATCTCACCCAGCTCGATTCGGAAGCCGCGCAGCTTCACCTGGTGGTCGACGCGCCCCAAGAAGCTCAAGGCACCATCGCAGCGGTAGCGAGCAAGATCTCCCGTGCGATAGAGACGCCCGCCGCTCCGCGAGCCAAACGGGTCCGGCAGGAAACGCTCGGCCGTCTCGCGAGGCCGGTTCAGATAGCCCAAAGCCAGACCGTCGCCAGCCAGGTATAGCTCACCCACGCCGCCCAAGGGCTGTACACCATCGCCGCCGTCCACGACCCCACCCGGAGCCAATAGATAGACCCGCGTATCGCCCACAGGACGGCCAATCGGCGGAGCCAAGGACGACGAGCGATCACCCTGCGCCCAGGTCGAATAGGTCGTGTCTTCCGAAGGTCCATAGAGATTGAGCAGGCGGGCCTGCGTCCGCCGGTAGATCTCTACGGCCAACGAGTCGGCCAGCGCTTCGCCGGCCAGGTTGATGGTACCCACATTGACCGGTATCCCGTCCACGGCAAGCAACGCCTTGAGGACCGAGGGAACGGTGTTGACCAAAGTCACCGCCGCGGCGTTGTCCATCGTCGCCAGAGCCAGAGCCTCGTCGATCAAGAGCACCGTGCCGCCGTGCGACAAGGGCAAGAAGAGTTCGAAGATCGAGAGATCAAAGCACAACGACGTCGCCGCCAGCACGCCGCGTAAGTCCCGCGCCGGGAAGACCCGCCCCGCCCAACGCACCAGCGCCGCCGCACTGGCGTGACCGATCGCCACTGCCTTGGGCCTGCCGGTCGAACCCGAGGTGTAAATCAGATAGGCCAGGCCATGGGGCTGGAAGCCCGCCAGAGGACTCTCTCCGGTCTCAGTCCACTCCAGCGACCGCAGCCGACCCGGCGAAAGAAGTTCGACGGAGGATGCCTTCAAACCACCGTTCACCGGCGCGTCGGTGAGCAGCCAGCGGGCACCACTGTCCGCCAGCATCAGCTCCTGACGGTCGACCGGATAGGCCGGATCCACCGCCACGTAGGCGCCGCCGGCGCGCAACACGGCGAGCACCGAAACCACCAGCTCCGGGCCGCGCGACAGGCGAACTCCCACCCGCTGCCAAGGACCCACACCACGGTGACGCAATTCCACCGCCAGAGCCTCGACCCAGCCGAGCAGTGCCGCATAGGAGAGATAGCGACCGGAGCTGACCAAGGCCACCGCCTCCGGGGTCCGAGCCGCCTGCGCCGCCACCAGGCTCCACAGATCCAAACTCGCGTCGCCGACCTTCGCTCGGGCCGTGTCGTTCCACTCGACGATGATCTGCTGGCGCTGCGCCGCCGACCACAGCTGCAAGGCAGACAGCGGCCGATCGGGAGCCGCCGAGCCCGCCACCAAGGCTCGCTGCAGATGGCCCAGGAGCCGCTCGATCGTCGTGGCGTCGAACAGGTCGCGGTTGTACTCCGCCGAAACCGCCAAGCCGTCGTCAACCTCAGCAA
>JAJRVQ010000038.1 GCA_024277255.1 Acidobacteriota bacterium
CGAGTTGACATGACTTGCGCGAAGCGGCGGGCTATGATCTTTCACCTGGACTCCCCTGGGTTGAGGTACTGTTTGATTCTCAAAACCAACAATACCGCCACTCAGGCGGAGTCCAGGATCAATCTGCGCTTATTTCAGGTCTAGCTATCTGTGCTCGGCCACCGCTACCGCTCGTGGCCGCTGTCGATAGCTCCCGCCGCGCAGCCCTGAGCGGGGAGGAGCTAGAGGCGATCTGCCACGCCCGGCGCACCCGCCTACGAGACCTGCGAGCGATATTGAGCAGCGATCTGGCGACTGTAGCCGCGGTGGCCCTACGCAAAGAGCCGGAGCGACGCTACAGCTCCATCGCGGACCTGGCGGAGGACCTCAGGCGGTCTCTCACCTCCCGGCCCCTTCGCGCCAAGTCCGATTCCCTGTCCTATCGCAGTCGTAGGTTTGTCCTGCGCAACCGGCTGGTTCTCTCGATCCTGTCCCTTCTGTTGATCGCGGCCGTCTCCGTCTTCGTCCTGGTACTGCGGCAGAATCAAGCACTCTCTCAGGAGCGAGACAAGGTCCGCCGCTCCCTCGACTTCCTGGTCAACATTTTCTCGGTCTCGGACACCGATCGCGGAGTAGGAGAGAGTATTCCGGCACGAAAGCTCCTAGAGAAAGGCGCGCGGAGAGCCCTCGAGGAGTTGAGCAACGAGCCGGAGGTCCAAAGTTCAATGCTGGCGACCCTGGGCCGTATCTACCATCAGATCGGCCTCAACGAGCCGGCCAAAGAGTTGCTCGAAGAGGGGCTGGAGCGCAGCGAGGCCGCCTTGGGCAAGACTCATCCCCAGGTGGCGACAACACTCCACGTCCTGGGCAGGATCGCCACCGCCGAAGGCAAGCTAGAGCAAGCCGAGAGCTATCTCGGCCGATCCTTGCGGATCCGTCGGCAGCATCTGCGAGCGGACCATCCAGACATGGCCGCCAGCCTAGAGGCTATGGGTGTGCTGCACGTCTTGGCCTATGAATATGAACAGGCCGAAATCGACCTTCGCCAAGCGGTGGCGATCCGGCGTACCCACGCTGTCTCGCCTAGCCTTGGCCGCAGCCTCGAAGAGTTGGCCGATCTACTCGCCGAGACGAACCGCACGGCCGAAGCGGCCGCCTTGGTCGAAGAGTCTCTTGACATTCGGCTTGCCTCGCAGGGCGCCGATCATCCCGCGCGAGCGGTGGCTCTGCGCCGCCTGGCCAAGCTTCGGCTGATCGAAGGTAGCTACACCACGGCGGCACCGCTCTTTGAGGAAGCGCTACGAATTCTTCGTCAAACCCTGGGGGTGGAACATCTGGAAGTCGCCCAGACGATCGCCGAGCTGGCCTCTTGCTACCACTTTCTGGATCGTTTCTCCGAGGCTGAGGCGCTGCTGCGCGAGAGCGTCGAGATCCAACGGCGGCTGGCTGGCGAGGAAACTCCTTCGATCGCTGACGGCCTGGCGCATCTGGCGATCATGGTTCGTGATCAGGGGCGCTACGACGAGGCGAATGCCATTCTCACCGAGCAACTAACCTTGGTCCGTCGTTTCTTCGGCAACGAGCATCCCCAGGTGGCCTATGCGTTCTTCCTTCTCGCCGGCAATGAGTTGGCCCGAGGTGATTTGAGCGCCGCCGAAAGAGCGATCGAACAGACTCTTGCGATCAACCGGGCCAGCCTGCCGCCCGACCACCGCGCCCAGGCCTATCCGTATGTCACTCTGGCCAAAGTCCGCCTGCGCCAGGATCGCTATACGGAGGCCGAGGAGATTCTGCGACCCGCCCTCTCCGGGCTGGCAAAGGGCCACGGCCCAGGCCATTGGCGGGTCTACGAAGTAGAGATCCTGCTCGCCATCGCCCTGGGCGGGCAAGGACGATTCGCCGATGCCGAAGTACTGCTCGCGGAGGCACGAAAGCACCTTCCGACGCAGCTTACGGCCTCGAATCCGGTGATCCGGCGGGCTGGGGACGCCGAGCAGCGAATCCGGCGCGGAGCCGAGAGTACCACCGGGATGGAGCCCTACCGCGGCGGCCGGCTGACGCCTTAAAGACCGCGGTCGCCGCCTAACCATCGAACAAAGAACGGGGCCACCGGGATCAACCGGTGGCCCCGTTTTTCGCATCCGCGCCTGGCCGTTCAGGAATCGGGTGCGACGCGGGTTACGGAATCGGAAGTACCGCGATCAGAAGCAGATCTTGCTCCCTGGACAGATCCCGGGATTGCCGCACCGGTCCGGGCGAGTAAGTCCCGCGCAGATCGTTGCCGGATCGGGACAGCGACTCCCTGTCTCCTCCCAGCCGTTCGGGTGGTTGCCGTCGGCGACGCAGGTCGAGCCGTCGCCGCGCACTCCTCGGCAGGTGAAGAGAGAGCCGAGATTGGGGATGCCGTCAATGCTGTCGAGGCACAGCCGGTCTCCCAACTGGTTGTTGGGCTCTCCGGACGTGCAAGGCAAGCAGGATTGCTCGGGATGGACGACAACCGTGCGCTCTCGCAGGTTGTTGCCCTCGTCCGACTCGTTGACTGCGTCCAGCGCGTCGGCCGTCACCGCGACCCGGTAGCTCCCTGCGCCGGGAGTTGGGAGGGTCAAGGCCACGACCTGTGACCAACCAGGGGCCAACGAGGGCATGGGCACTTCGCTAGAGCTTCCTGTCCCGTCCGGGTGGACGATCTGCGTTCGATAGATAGTGGCGGGAGCGGGAGTATCACCCACGTTCTCGATCTGACAGCTGACCTCCAAGATCCCGCCCGCGGTGGGACTCGACTGAGCAAAGGAGATCGGTGTCACCCGCAGATCGACTCCGCTACCACCTCCCGCGGCGATCACTTGCACCGTCCGCACCTCGGAGTTGTTGGTTTCGTCCCCTTCGTCGACATCGTTGTCGATGTCGAGATTCAAGCTCACCTGGTGACTTCCCACCACCGCCTGGTAGGGCGGCACCATGGCTGCCGCGCCCGTCGACACCACGATCCGCCGGCTGGCGCCGGGAATCAGACTCCCGATCCAATCGCTGAGCACCCGTTGCTGGCCGCCCGGTAGATCGAAGACCATCTCGAACCTGGAGTTGGGCGCAGTTTGCTCGCCGCTGTTGCTCACCTCGAAGGCAAGTTGCATCGGATCGCCAACAGTCGAGTTAACGGCGAGCGGGCCGAACGATTGGATCACCAGATCCGCCCGGTCGCTTCCTGGTCCCGGCCCGCTGCCGGTGGCGCAGGGAGTCACCTGAACGCCGAGGAATTCATAGCACGGACCAAAATAGTCCTCCAGGTCAAGCGGCGGAATGGCCGGCAGGGCGGTTCCAGGAAGCGGATCGTCGTCGCACAACTCCCATCCAAGGCCGACATTGCAGAGTTGCCGGATTGGCTGCGGCGGTCCCGGCGCCTCTTTGTATCGATAGAATTCAAGGAAGCAATGGAGTTCCGGCGTGCCATAACTGGTGACCCAGCCGTTACTGCCCCAGTAGGTGTAGTTGACACTCGCGAGTGTGCAGTTGACCCGGATGAGAAGCCCACTCGAGACCGAAGCAGGAGGCCCTCCCCCCCCTGGGCCTGACCCTGACCCTGACAGTGCGTCCAACTCTTGCTGGGTGAGACAATCAAAGGGAGCGGAGCTGTCTGGATCCAGGGTTTCGTGCCTTGTGAACCCGTCTTTGCAGATGCACGCCTCGCTGCTCGCGCTCCACTCCTGGCGTTCGGGGCATTCGGGAATACCCTGGACGCACATTTGATGCTCGGCGTCCCACAGAGGTGTGGCGGCTGGGCACCGTTCACACTGACTACCGTTCCAGACCGGAGTCGCCGACGGGCAGACCGTACACTCTCCTCCCAAGAAGGCTGGGCGCGCGGGCGGGCAGGGTTTCAAATAGGCAAAACCCGATATCGAAAACGGCTGGGGCCTCGGCAACAGATCCTCTGGACTAAGTCGAATGTCAAGCCCCGCGGAAACGCTGCCAGATGGGTTCAAACCCGACAAGAAGAATAGAATGGGAGCCTCGCTTCCCACCTCCCCCTCTATCTTCAAGATGATCTTGTCCCAAGCTGTCTTGTATGCGACTGTTCCGTCGGCGGTCACCGCATAGTTGAAGCCCGGATACACCGTATTGAACCGGTGTGAAAAGTCGAAAGTGTCCGTCCGATTCACTGACAGTAGATCCCTGATTCTTGGTAACCCGAGCTTCTTGTCCCTGGAGAAGCCCGCCGAGGGAACGGAAATACCGGTGCCGGATGGATCCGCCGAGAAGCTGCCGCTCACGGTCAGGGTGGGTGACAAATCAACAGGGGTGGCAAGCGATACAAACACGTTGGCCAGGTTCAAGCCCGAGTAGGTCTTGACTCTGATCCGAGCCGTGGCATCGATGTATTTCCCTTCCGGGTGGCTCGCCGAACCCGGGTCAGCGATCAGATCAAGAGTGCTGGTTCCCGTCTCCACCGTAAGCGAAGCCTTGGCAGGCTCCGCGACCGTGGCTAGGAAGTAGCCGGTGAGAAGGCAGAGTCCGGCGATCTCTCGCAACGATCGTCGGGGGCGTACACCATGTCCGAAGCCCCTCATGGCTGGATCGTCCCGGAATAGATTGCATTCTGCAGCCGAACCCAGTTGGCCGCCTGTTCTGTTCCACCATCGGTCAACGTCGTGCGCAGAGTTGGTAGTAACGTGGTCGTTGCGAAATGCACAAGGCCATTACGCAAGGCCGGATCGAGCGCGGCGAGGAACTGATCAACCTGTTCCTCCAAAACTTGCATCTGCAGCGCCTTGGCTTGTTGATCGATCGTTTGCTGGACTTGTTCGTCGTAGCCCAAACCTCGGGACAGAGCGAAGGTGTTGTGATAGCCGTCGAAGTGCGCTGTCAGGCGGTTGTCGATCTCCGTGGCGAGCGAGTCGAGAAACTTTCCCATCTCTGCCCAGATGGCTTGCTGGTCGATCGCGCTGGTGCCGAACGGCAGAGTCTGACCTTCCAGAAGTTGCTGCACGAAGGCTGCCCGCGCTTGCTGACCCTGGGGGTAGACAACATCCCAGGCTCGGCTGGTCAGGTCCTCCACTAGCTCCGGGAGGGAGTAGAGATCGGGGCGGCTCAGCCCGTCGTAACTCGCACTGATCGGTGGCACCCGGGCACCTTTGGGCAACGTTGCCGGGTCTACCTGGTCGATCTTGACGCCGAACAGGCGGGAGTGAAAGGCGGCGCCCTGGCGTGCTGCAATCACATCTGAGCTGGAGAGAAGAGCCATCAGGTCGAGCTTGGATTGATGGGTCTCGACTGTACGATTGGCGTCGAGCCACCAGTCGGGGTCTCTCAAGCGGAAGCTCTCGACGTACTGGTGTTGCTCGAGCGTAAGCGTTTGGCCGAAGAGTTCGTCGCGGGTGCGTCGCAGATCTTCTTTGCCTTGGACGACGTTTGTGAGGCTGGCCGTCCCCCAGACCTCGGGGGGTAGCGGCGGCGCCGGTGGCGTGGCCTTCGCACTCGCTGCGCAAAGTGCGGCGAGGCAGATGGCTGCGGTGAGGGTGGTGGTGATTCTCATAAGTTAGGGGCCTCCAGGGTTTGGTCTGCTAGTTCTCCGCGCGTGAGCCGGCGACGCCTCTGACGCTGGCGGAAGGGCTATCGCCAAGACCCCGAACTGGTCGGTTGTCCTCACGACGGCTCCAAGTCAGCGCGGATGGACGGCCGCGATGGCTGTCCTCACCTGGGACGGCGGAAAAGGGACGAACGGATGGGACACCCCCGGCCAAGAACTTGGCCTGAGCCTGCAGGCTAGGTACCGCCGGCCCAATGCGACCTGGTACCAACCTTTCGGTAGACCGGAGGAAGGCCCGCCGACTGCCGGTGAAAGGAAGGCTCTAGAGGTCCGGCCGGACCTCTAGTCGGTCTTGGCGGGAGCTTGCTTCGATCGGGTGGTGATCAGCACCACAGCGGATACCACGGCGATCGAAGCTAGTAACACCCGTGGTCCCAGGGCCTCTCCGGCCAGTGCCCAGCCCAAAAAGACCGCCACCACCGGATTGACGTAGGCATAGGTGGAGACTTTGGCCGGCGTCGAGACCTTGAGCAACCAGACGTAGGCCGAGTAACTGACGATGCCGCCGACCACCGAGAGGAAGATCAAGGACCAGGCGGAGCGCGCCGAGATGGCGGAGGGGTCGATCCGTTCGCCAAAGGCGAGCCCGACGCAGAGCAGGATCACTCCGCCGAGTAGCATCTGCATGCCGACGTTTTGCAGTGTCGATGAGACTTGGGGGGCATTTCGAGAGTAGATCGAGCCGAGCGCCCACGAGAAGGCAGCGGCGAAGATCACCGCGGCTCCCAGCAGGTGGACCGGGGCTCCGCCCAACTCCGACGGTCCGATCAGGATGGCGATTCCGGCCAGGCCGAGTAGCAAACCGGCGCTCACCAGGGCGGTCGGCCTTGAGCCCCCGCGGCGCAGAGCCTCCAGCAAGACCATCCACAGCGGCACCGTGGCGACGATCAGCGCCGCGACGCCGGAGGCGACGAACTGCTCCGCCCAGGTCAGCAGGCCGTTGCCGGTGACCAGCAGGAGCGTGCCGACGATCAGGGCCGAGCGCCACTGGGGCAGGGTCGGCCGCTTGGCGCCGCTCCAGCTCGTCCAGGCGAAAAGCACGATGCCGGCGAAGAGAAAGCGCACACCCGCCATGGTGTAGGGGGGAATCGTCTCGATGGCGAAGCGGATCGCCAGGTAGGTGGAGCCCCAGATGATGTAGACGGCGGCAAAGGCAGCGGCGAGGGTGGTGACCGGCGGGTGGCTCTCAGGGCCGCGGTGGGAGGATTTCATAGGGGGGAGAGTCTCAGGGAACAGCCATGAAGACAAGCGGCCTCATCGTCGATAAGCGCAGCGATGAGGCTATCGATTGTCGCTATGAGGCTCCTCCCCGCGATCTAGAACTGCACCAGAACCGCCGCCCAGTGGAAGCCGGCGCCGAAGCTGGTGAGCAGGACGAGGTCACCGGAGCGGATGCGGCCGGCGCTCAGCGCCTGGTCGAGGGCCAAGGGGACGGAGGCGGAGCCGGTGTTGCCGTATTCGTGGACGTTGATGCAGATGCGTTCGTCGGGGAGGTTCAGTCTCTTGCCTACGGCGCGCAGGATGCGGAGGTTGGCCTGGTGGGGCACCAGCAAGGCGACCTCGTCCAGCTTTCTGCCGGCCAGCTCCAGCACTTCATGGGCTGCCTGGCTCATCCGGCGTACCGCCTCTTTAAACACTTCGCGGCCGTTCATCACGATCCGGCGGTGGAGGTTCTGCTCGGCCCGTTCGACGGTGAACGGTTTGCGGGTGCCGCCGACCTCCAGAGTGAGGATCTCGGAGCGGCTGCCGTCCGTGCCGGCGGTGGCGGCGAGGATCTCCCGAGCCTCCGACGAGCGGCCGACGACGGCGGCGCCGGCCGCGTCACCGAAGAGGACACAAGTATTGCGGTCCGTCCAATCCATCAACCGGGTCAGCACTTCGACGCCGACCACCAGGACCCTGTCCTTGCCGCAGATCACTCGCGAGCGGGCCAAGTCGAGCGCTTGCAGGAAACCGGCACAGCCGCTGCCACCGAGGTCATAGGCGGGGATGCTGCGAGTGCCGAGGCGATGCTGGAGGAAGGAAGCGGTGTCGGGCAGGTAGACCTCCGGGGTGTCGGTGGCGACGATGATCTCGTCAATTTTGTCCACCGAGAGGTCGGCGGCGGTGAGCGCTCGCTCAGCGGCGGCCAGCGCCAGATCGACCGTGTTCTCGTCCTCGGCCACGATCCGGCGTCGTTCGATCCCGGTGCGTTGCCGGATCCACTCGTCGCTGGTATCCACCAACTGTTCCCAGTCCTCGTTGGTCATCACCTGCTGAGGGGTGTAGGAACCAAGGCCCAGGAAGCCGACTTTGTCTTGGTGCATCGTCATGGGGCTTCGCCTCCGAGATCGGTGTCAGGAGTCCGTTTGGGCGCAGCATATCCGCAAACCGGCCGCCAAACCTGCGGAGGGTACGAAGGACCGCCCTTTCCGGATGCGAAGGAGGACAGATGGGTTAGGCGTTGGCCGGTTTGGTGTGGATTCTCCGCGGAGAGTGCCGGAGTTGGCCTGACAAATGTCATCCGAAGAGGTGACGTCTGCCTCTACCTTGCCGGCCGTCGGTTGCCGATACTGGTTCCACCATGATGAGCGAACCAGAGGAGGGAACCTCGTGAGACCCGAAGAACGATCCAAACTGAAACCCCTGCCGGTGGCCGAGTTGCGGGGGATCACCAAGCGCTACGCTGAGGTGACCGCGCTGGACGGAGTCGATCTGGCACTGCGTCCGGGCCAGGTGACCGCGCTGCTGGGCCCCAACGGTGCGGGCAAGACGACTGCGGTCAAACTTCTACTCGGTCTGCTGCGCGCCGATAGCGGCACGGCGCGCCTCTTTGGCGGCGACCCTACCTCGGCCAGCGCTCGGACACGGGTCGGAGCGATGATGCAGATCTCCGGCGTGCCGCATAGTCTGCGCGTAGGCGAGCATATCGATCTCTTCTCTTCGTACTACCCGTCGCCCTTGCCCGCGGCCGAGATCCTGGCCCAGGCAGGTCTTGAGAAACTGCGCGACCGCCCCTACGGCAAGCTCTCCGGCGGCGAGCAACAACGTCTTCTCTTCGCCTTGGCGATCTGCGGCGATCCGGCTCTTCTCTTCCTGGACGAACCTACCGTGGGGCTCGATGTGGAGTCCCGCCGCGCCTTCTGGGAGAAGGTGCGGCGGCTGGTGGGTGCAGGGCGCACCGTCCTGTTGACCACGCACTATCTGGAAGAGGCGGACGCGCTGGCCGACCGCGTAGTCGTGTTGAGCGAGGGGTGCATCGTGGCGGACGGCACCCCGGCGCAGATCAAGGCCCAGGCGGCGGCGCAGCGAGTCCGCTGTGTCTCAACTCTCGATCCGGAAGTTGTCGCCACCTGGCCGCAAGTGCGCACGGTGCGCCACGATCAGGCCTGCTTGGAGATATTGACCAGCCAGCCGGAAGCGGTCGTGCGCCGTTTGCTGAGCCGCGATCCCGATCTCTCCGGGTTGGAAGTGACCGGTGCCGGCCTGTAGGAGGCTTTCCTCGATCTGACCAGCGGCGCCGACCGCACCACTACGCTTCCTACCGGAGATGCCCACCGCCGCGACCACATCGACCAAGAAGGAGCAGCCTGATGAACAGCCTTGCGACGACCGCTGGCAAGCCGCGCAATCTGGGTAGGATCTATTGGAAGGAGGCAAAGTACGAGTTCATCAAGGCTCTGCGCATGCCGGCCTACTCGTTGCCGACGATCCTCTTCCCGGTCATGTTCTACATCCTCTTCGGCCTCAGTTTCTTGAGGAATCAGCCGGCGGGCGGCGTTTCGATGGCCGCCTATCTGTTGGGCACCTACGGCGCTTTCGGGGTCATCGGTGCCGCCCTCTTCGGCTTCGGGGTCGGAGTCGCGGTGGAGAGAGGGCAGGGTTGGATGCTCCTCAAGCGGGCCAGCCCGATGCCGCCGACCGCCTATTTCACTTCCAAGATATTCATGAGTACCCTCTTCGGATTGACCATCGTCGTCCTTCTCTTCACCTTGGGCTACCTCTTCGGCGACGTGCGCATGGCGGTGCAGAGCTGGCTCTCCCTGCTCGGCGTGCTGGTGGCCGGAGCCCTGCCTTTCTGCGCTCTGGGCTTGGCGATCGGCTATTTCGCCGGTCCCACCTCGGCGGTAGCGATCGTCAACCTCCTCTACCTGCCGATGGCCTTTGCCTCCGGTCTGTGGATTCCGGTAGCCGTGCTGCCCGCCTTCTTCAAGAAGCTGGCCCCCTGGCTGCCGCCCTATCACTACTCACAGCTCGCCCTGAAACAGATCGGTGCCGACGTCGGCGATTCGACCGCCGGCCACCTTCTCTACCTGGTTGTATTCACCGTGGTCTGTTTGGCAGTCGCCTACCTCGGCTATCGTAGGGACGAAGGCAAGAGCTACGGTTGATAGAGAACGATGCGTTTACTACCCAGAGACTCGACCATTGGCTGGACGCCGTACGCCTGGTTGGCCTACCTGCTGATCTTCCTCGTCCATCCGGTCTTCTATCAGCCCTTCAGGGGTATCTGGTGGGTCACCATCGCGGGGCTGCTCCTCTTCTTGCCGCTCTATTTTCGCGGCTACTGGCTGCGTGGCCGCAAGCTCTATCCGATCATCATTGCGATCAACCTGCTGGGTCTCGTCTACTCGTCGTTCAACTCCGGCGCCACGGTTTTCTTCATCTATGCGGCGGCCTTCATCGGCGAGGCGGGACCGCCGGCGTTGGCGACTCGGCTGCTGGCGGCCCACCTTGGCTTCGTCGCCCTGGCCTGCTGGCTCGGCGGCGTCGAGCCCAGTGGGTGGATCCCCGCCCTGTTCTTCTCGTTGATGATCGGTGGCATCAACATCCACTTCGCCGGAGTACGCCGCCGCGGGGCCAAGTTGCAGCTAGCCCAAGAAGAGGTGGAGGCCCTGGCGACGATGGCCGAGCGTGAGCGCATCTCGCGGGATCTGCACGATCTGCTGGGTCATACTTTGTCGATGATCACCCTCAAGTCTGAGCTGGCGGCCAAGCTGGTGGCGAGCGAACCCGAGAGAGCGGAGCGAGAGATGCGCGAGGTCGAGCGCACCTCTCGGCGAGCCCTGGCCGAAGTGCGGCGGGTGGTGCAGGGCTATCGCAGTCACAACCTGCGAGGCGAACTGGCCAGTGCCCGCTTGGCGCTGGAGACCGCCGGTGTGGGGGTGGTGGTGGACAGCCGGCCGCACGATCTGCCGCCGGAAATCGAGGCGGTGGCCGCTCTCGCTCTGCGCGAGGCGGTGACCAACGTGGTGCGCCACGCCCGGGCCGACAGTTGCACGATCTCCTATCGCCAAGAGCGGGGCCTCTTCCGCCTCACCGTCGTCGATGACGGCAAAGGGTTGCGCGAC
>JAJRVQ010000039.1 GCA_024277255.1 Acidobacteriota bacterium
CAAGACCGCAACCTCTTACAGTGCACAGTGGATCGAGAACTGCGTCCTCCCAGCTTTGGAAGCTGCGTTTCGGAGCTCCGAACTGTTGCCCAGGCGCCCGAAAGGACCTTGGGGCGACCCCGTCATGAATTATCCGGGCTAGCGCAGGCCTGCCGTAGGTACGACCAATACCAACCCACCCTCGGTGACTCCCTGCGTGCGGAAGTGGACTCCACGATCGAGGCCATTCGGGAGCACCCTAGACTCTACGCTCAGGTTGATCGGCGCGTCCGGCGAGCCAACCTGCACCGCTTCCCATTCGGCATCTTCTACACCGTCAGCAACGATACGGTCCGAATCTTCGCGATCCTCCACCATGCGCGAAGTCCTCAGCGGTGGCAAGCCCGAGCCACGGAATGACCGGCACCTCATCAGCAGCGGCGATGTATCCGCCTCTCGGCGGGCGCGACACCACCAGCCCCCCCAAGAGTTGACTGCGATCTGCCGAATCGCGGCTCCGTCACCCATGAAAGGAGCCTAGGCGCACGCCCCTGAATCTAGGCGACTTACGATAGGTTGAGGCAGAGTGAGCGACCACTCGGCAAGCTTCGATGGCGGAGAGGGAGGGATTCGAACCCTCGGTCCAGGTCACCCCGGACAACTGCTTAGCAGGCAGCCCTGTTCGACCACTCCAGCACCTCTCCGCGTGTGGCCGTGCGGCTCCCGAAGGGGGCCGCGGCGGGACTCTGGATTGTAGTGGCCGGCGGGGGTGGAGTCAAAGGTTAGCTGCGTTGCGCCGTTTGGCACGATGACGGAAGCCGGCTATGCTCGCGGCGATCTTTTCTCTTGCATTTGTTCCAGCCATCACGTTCCAACTCTGGAGAGTTTTGAAGATGAATTCGGCTGCGGCTACTAGTGCTGACCAACTCGCCATCAACACCATCCGCTTTCTCGCTGTCGACATGGTCGAGGCGGCGAATTCCGGCCATCCCGGCGCTCCCATGGGGCAGGCGCCTTTGGCCTATCTGTTGTGGTCGAGGTACTTGCGGGCAGCACCTTCGCAACCGGAATGGCCCAACCGGGATCGCTTCGTGCTCTCTTGCGGCCATGCCTCGGCCTTGCTCTATTCGTTGCTCCACCTCTCGGGCTACGACCTGCCGCTGGCGGAGCTCAAGAACTTTCGCCAGCTGGGATCGAAGACGGCGGGCCATCCGGAGTACGGGCTGGCTCCCGGGATCGAGACAACCACCGGGCCGCTGGGTCAAGGTATTGCCACGGCGGTCGGCATGGCGATGGCCGAGGGGCTCCTGGCCAAGAGCTTCAACCGGCCCGGCCACACGCTCTTCGACTACCGCACCTGGGTGGTCGCCAGCGACGGTGATTTGATGGAGGGCATCGCCTCCGAGGCCAGCTCCTACGCCGGCCACCTGGCGCTGGGCAAGCTGAACGTCTTCTATGACGACAACAAGATCTCGATCGATGGCCCCACTGACCTCACCTACACCGAGGATGTCGTGCAGCGCTACGAGGCCTACGGCTGGCATGTATTGCGGGTGGAGGACGGCAATGACTTGACCGCCCTGGCCGCCGCCACCGAGGCGGCGATCGCCGAGACCGAACGGCCGACGCTGATCGCCGTGCGCACTCATATCGGTTACGGCAGCCCCAACAAGCAAGACAGCGCCGCCTCTCACGGTGCGCCGCTGGGAGCTGAGGAGGTGCGGCTGACCAAGGAGGCGCTGAACTGGCCTCAGCAGCCGACCTTCCACATCCCGGATGAGGCGCGGCAGGCCTTCCAGCCGATGCGCGACCGGGGTGAGGCCGAGGCCGCCGAATGGACTGCGGCCCTGGCGCGATACCGCGAGGCCTTTCCCGCCGAAGCGGCGGAGATCGACCGCCGGCTGGCCGGCGAGCTGCCGCCGGGCTGGGCCGATGATCTGCCGGTCTACACCACCAGCGACAACCCCATCGCCACTCGCAAGGCCTCGGGGCAGGCACTCAACGCACTGGCCGCCCGTCTCCCCGAGTTGGCCGGAGGCTCGGCCGACCTGACCGGCTCCAACAACACCTTGATCGACGGCGAGTCCAACTTCGAGCCCGGCTCGCCGGGCCGCAACCTGCGCTACGGCGTACGCGAGCACGCCATGGGCGCGGTGCTCAACGGCATGGTTCTGTCGAAGATGTTCCGCCCTTACGGCGGCACTTTTCTGATCTTCTCGGACTACATGCGCCCGGCCATGCGGCTGGCGGCGCTGATGGGCCAGCCGACGATCTACGTGCTCACCCACGACTCGATCTTCTTGGGCGAAGACGGCCCCACCCACCAGCCGATCTCACAACTGGCATCGCTACGCTCGATCCCCGGCATGACGGTACTGCGGCCAGCCGACGGTTGCGAGACCGCCGCCGCCTGGAAGGTGGCCGTGGAGAATCGCCAGGGCCCCACCTGTCTGGTGTTGACGCGGCAGAAGCTGCCGATCCACCCCGGTTGTGTCGCGGGGGCCGGCGAAGGAGTCGCCCGCGGCGCCTACGTGGTCGCCGACCCGGTGGAGGGCGCACCGCGGGTTCTGTTGCTGGCCACCGGCTCCGAAGTGACCATCGCCCTCGAAGCCCAAATCGTTCTCACCGCCGAGGGCATCGCGACGCGGGTGGTCAGCATGCCCAGTTGGGAGCTGTTCGCGGCGCAGGATCGAAGCTACCGCGACAGCGTCCTGCCTCCCAAGGTGCGCCATCGGTTGGCCATCGAGGCAGCCTCGCCCTTCGGCTGGCACCGCTGGCTCGGCGGCGAGGGAGAAACTCTCTGCCAGGAGGGCTACGGCGAATCGGCCCCGGCCACCGATCTCGCCCGCCACTTCGGCTTCACCGCCGCAGAGATCGTCCAGCGGGTACTGGCGATGGTCGCGGACTAGCTCCCAGCCGGAGGGCTGGACGTAGACTCCGCCAATGGCTTACACTCGTTCGATGAGGGTTTCTTGGGATCCCGCCAAGAATCTCGCCAATGTACGGAAACACGCGATCTCGTTCAGGGAGGCGCAAGAGCTATTCCTTGCCTCCGGTGACTACCTTGAGATCTTCGACAGGACCCATTCCGAATCTGAGGATCGGTTCATTGCTATCGGGCCGATTCCTCGGGGCCTTGTTGTCGTGATCTGGACGGAACGCGACGAAGAGACCATCCGCATCATCAGTGCTCGCTGGGCCACTCGCCGCGAACGAGATCTCTATCACTCTTGCCAGGAGCCAACCCCATGACTGACATCCCCGAGTTGACAGCGCAGGATTTCTCGAAGGCAATTTCCGCACGGATTCGTCAGCGTTTGATGCAGGGGCGGTTCGAGTCGGGTGAAGATGTCGCGGCTCTGCGGCGCTTCGTCGGGCTCACCCAGCCTCGCTTCGCTCTGGCGTTGGGCATCAGCGTGCACACGTTACGCAATTGGGAGCAAGGGCGCAGGCACCCTGAAGGGCCGGCGATCGCCCTGCTTCGCATCGCCGCGCGCCACCCCAGAATCATCCACGAGAACTTGGAGTCCGCGGCGTAGGAAACAAGGCTCAGTCCGACATCCTCACACTCGCCTCTCGCCCAGCCCCCAGCTGCGCAGTTCGTAGAAACGACCGTGGACTTCGCCCTCGCCGGTGGCCAGGGTCAGCTTGCGGGAGCGCACATCTTCGCGGAAGCGGGCGCGGGCCTTGTCGGCGACGGCGTTGGCGACGATCTCGCGCAGCGTCTTCTCGTCGGCGGGTGGGTTTGCCGCCTTCTGTTCTTCGATCTGGCGCCGGGCCGCCGCCTTGACGCCGCCGTTTTGGACGTGGGCGTCGAAGCAGAGGGCGAGGCCGAGTTCGCTGGTCAGTCCCAGCTCTTCAGCGGTGCGCCGGGCAGGAGCCAGATAGGCCTTTTCAACCCGCTCCATCTGCAGCGCTTGCACCTCCGACCGTTCACCGAAGCGGGCAAAGGCCTCGCGCCACGGCTTGTGCAACCGTGCCTTGTTGCTCACCAGGCTGATCGAGTCGGCCCAGGCGATCTGCTCATCGAGCGGCTTGTCGAGGATTTCCAGCAGGGTCCGGCTACGGGTCGGGCCGAAGTCCTCCACCAGGATTTCCGGGTGGCTTTGGTGGATAGCACGCACGATCTTGCCGATCTCGCCGTGGCGCAAGGTAAAGCCGATGATTCCCCAGGTGATGCCGGCGTCGTCCCAGTTGCCCTGCGCCAAGCCAAAGCCGTGGCCCTCGAAGGCGGCGGTGAGCTGGAGGCTGCACTGATCGACGGGGGGCGGGTCGGTGGCCATCAACTCACGCCACACCGCCACCGTCATCTCGCCGCTGTCTTCGAGGCCGCGATGGCGCTGGAATGCGGTCAAGGCCCGGCGGGTCTTGGGGCCGAAGTCGGAATCGGCCTTGCCGGGGCTGAACCCGGCCTCGCGCAACTGAAGCTGGACTTGTCGCACCAGTT
The DNA here is from genome assembly GCA_024277255.1 of Acidobacteriota bacterium. GTDB lineage: Bacteria > Acidobacteriota > Thermoanaerobaculia > Multivoradales > SZUA-115 > SZUA-115. The sequence continues at coordinate 4,427 of JAJRVQ010000039.1, forward strand.
CGCCCACCGCGCCTTGGGCGAGGAGGACTTTGCCCTCGCCCTCAGCCGCCTCGGCCGCCACGTCCACGGCCGCCGGCGCTGTCTCGGCCGGACTGGCCCAGCCCTCGCCCCCGGCAAAGGCGGGTCCCTCCGTGCCTGTGGGACCCTGCGTCGGGGGCGCTGGTTGCAGGGGCGCGTTGAGCGCTTCCGGCGGCAGTTCGATGTCAATTCGCCACAACCGCCTCTTGCGGTCGCCGATGGGTAGCACCAGCACATGGTTGACCTCGAAGCGGCCACCCTCCACTTTCAGCACCAGCTGCTTCGAACGGGCGAAGAAGCGGGCAAACTCCTTCTCGGGCGCCTTGAGCAGGAAGAAGCCGGCACTGTCCGTCTCGGTGCGCGCCAGGTAGGAACTTTTCGAACCCTTGCTCGGCTTCTTGCGCTCGTCGGTCAAAATGACGAAAAGGCCGGCCATCGGCCGCCCGCTTGGAGCCCTGACCTGGCCGAGAACGGCAGCATCACCGCTGGCGATCTGTTCACCGGCCGCGGCCGTGGAGGCTGTCGCCAGCGCCTCGGTGGCGAGCCGTTGGTGGAAGGTTAGACGGCGTAGCGCCGCCCGCGCCTCCGGTGCCTCGGCGCCATGACGGTGGGCCGCCATCGCGTGCTCGGTGCGCAGCGCCGCCTCGCGCAGCCGCGCGAAACCGGCACTCCGGCGCAGTGCCTTGCGGCCCGCCGCATCGAAGGTCAACAGCAATTGTTGGCCCCGCTTTCTGAGATCTTCTTGCTGTCTAGTGTCCATGGTCCATTTCCTCGATGAACGATCACTGGTCGAAGGCGACGAAGGGGTTGTTGGCCACCAGGCCAGCGCCCGGCGCTGTCGGTGCAGATGGGCAGGGGAAGGGAATCGGATCCAACTCGATCTCCAAGATTCTCAACTCCGGGTTGGCACAACACAGCGCCAAGTTGTGAGCATCCGCTTTCTGACCCAAGGGTCCGCGTTCGATCAGGATGCAGTGCGTTGCCTGGTTGCCGGTGCCAGTGGACTGGAAGAATCCGTAACTCCACAGGGAGACCAGGGCAGCACCCAAGGTCTCGGACAGGCCGTTGCCCTCGGCGCGAACGCTCATTCCGAAGAGGAAGACGTCGGCGAACAGGCGCAGGCCATCCCCCGCTAAACGGCTGTCGATGCGATTGTTGCAGAAGGCAATGTCGTCAAAGCTGGTCACAGCCACGGCGAGTGCCTCCGCTTCGCTGGCCTGGTCGTAGCGCACCTGGTTGCCGCTGAAACTGACCGCGCCGCCGCGCGTGAAGGGCTCGCTGGCGAGGAACTCCTCCACCTGTGTCGCGGTCACGGTGCCCGCCGCACCCAGCACACGCATCAAACCACCCAGGATCGGCGCCAGCCCCGTGTTGACGACGAGGACCGCGCCGTTGGCCGGATCGTCGGCGCGGCGCAGGCGCGAGAGTTGGTTGGCGTCGGCCTGCATCGGTCCGGAGCCTCCCAGCTGTAAGGCCAGACCGCGCACCGACTCCACCCGGTTGCCGTGCACGGTGGCCGCCGCGGGACCGTCCAGCCGCTCGCCGACGACACCGTTTGGCCCGGTGCCGGCCGCTTCCAAATCGATATCGATCCCTAAGAGAACGATGCCCCCTTCGGGACCCGCATGGCGCTCCAAGTCCGCTTGGTCGAGCCCGTTGTCGACGACCCGGTTGCCCACCACGGCCACGGCCCGGCCGTCCTGGACGAAGATGCCGGCGACCGGCACTGCCGGGCGGCTTCCCGTCGCGCCCGCTTGGCTGGAGCCGTTGCCAACGATCGTGTTGCCCTTCACAGTCAAGCGACCCACGTGGCCCAGGATCACCCCGCCGTAGGGCGCACCATCCTGGCGCGCTCCAAGCTCGGGGCCGAGACGGACGCAGCCGCGGATGAGGTTCGCGTCGACCGTCACGTTCTCCAGCTGTGCCGGCAGCGCGAAGATCTGGTCCAGCTCTCCGTCGCCGTCGAGGTCGATCCCCGGCAGCGCGAACGGATTCAGCGCGATGTGCCGGCTGGTAATGGCCGAACCGGCGGCGCCGACGATTCGGTTATCGGCGATGCGGATGTGGCGCAGGAAGGGTGAAATCAGATTGCCGACTCCCGGCTGGCTGGGTGGTCCGCCCGGAACCGGGTTGGGAAGTTGGTCGACCAGCCCACCCAGCGTGATGGCGTGGCCGCGACACTGTTCGAAGTCGTTCCCCAAGACTTGAACCATGGAAGCACCGGGCGCCAAGTGCAGGCTGCCCCGGGTGTCGGTCGCCAGACCGCCGGCAAAGCTGGTGAAGCGATTGTGCTCGACCCGCGCCTCCGAGCCACCCACTTCAACACCGAAGGTGATTCCCACCCGGCAGTGGTTGTCGGCGAAGCGTAGCCCCCTTCCCTCCAAGGCGACGAGCAGCGCACCGCTGCGGTTGCCCAGTTCCATCTCACGAACGGTGAACAGGTCGCCGGTCGACTCGATCAAGGGCTCCGGGCTACCGCCGAGAAGTGAGAAGCACTCCAAGGTGACCCGATCGCCGTTGACCACGAAGGCCGGCCCCGCCTGCGGCGCCTCGACCAGGCTGGCGCCGGTGCAACCACGAATCAGCACCCGCCCGCGGTCGAGAATCAGTGTTTCGGTCAAGAGATGTCGACCGGGGAGCAGGCAAAGCTCGATCGCCTCGCCCGGCGCCGCCTCGGTGAGCGCTCGCTGCCAGCCAGCGGCGAGGTCGTTGACGTCGCCCTCGCTGATCACGCCGTCGCCCACCCTCACCGTGCAACAGCAACAGCCTTCACCCACCGGCTGCGGGTCGGTCAACGGGCAGAAGATCGGGCGGCAGTCGGTCGCCTCGGGAAGGAATCTCCCGCCGTCGAAGTCCACCACGGCCAACCGGCAGTAGTGGTGCTCAATGCCGTGTGGCGAACGGAAGGCCGGCTGGCCGGCGCCGTCGTCCGGCCATTCCACCGCTCCGGCATTTTCGCCGAGGAAGGCGCGCGCCGGGATGACCCAGTAGTCGCCGGTGCGGTAGGTGCCCGGGGCGAAGTCGATCTGCACTCCGTCTTCGAGCTGAATCCAGCTGTCGTCGTCGGGCGCCGCGGCGATCTCGACCGCGCCACCCAGCCCGGTCATGTTCCAGCGCCGCACTTTGGAGAGGTGCACCGGATCGGGATCGCCCGGCGCGGCGTCGAGGATCAACGTCCCGTCACCGAAACCGCTGATCCGCCGCAGCTGCCCCGGCTCGCCACGCAGCTCGCGGCCGTCGTCGGTCAGCTCGACCCACTCGTCCGGCTGGAAGCCGAGCACGTCGTCGCGACCGAAACTCGCCACTTCAACCTCGACGCCGTCGGTCGAACGCCATTCGGTGACCACCGAGCCGTTGTCGCGCGACCACTTGAAGGTCGGGGGAGAGCCGCCGCCACCCCCCACGCCGTCGGTCAGGGTGCCGCCTTCGTGGACTTCGACCCGGTAAAGCTGGTTCTCAAGTCGCGTGTAACCGGCCGCCGCCGGGACGACGCAGGGCGATTCGAGGTCGTCCGCCGGGCGGGCGCGGGCTCTCAGACAGCCCGAGGGTGCCGCGGTGGCTTGGTCGTAGGCCTCCACCTCGCTGTCGCACTCAGCCTCCCCTTCCGCCGGCACCACCTTGACCTGGCACAGCGTGCGGGTGCGAGTTGCGGTGTCCGGGCCGCCGAGAGCGACTTCGCGGATCGACGGCTCTTCGAGCGCCGTCAAGTGACGCTGCCAGAGGTCGAGGTAAACCAGGTAGCGCCCCGCCTCGCCGCCGTCCGGGGTCACCAGTTCGATCAGGTCGGCCAGGGTAGCGTCGCCGGGAAGCGGCAGGTCTTCTTGCGCGGTGATCAGCACGCCGCTCACGGAGCCACCGTTCTCGGCGGTCAGGTTGTCGGCCAAACCATCGCCGCCGGCATCGAACGGCAGTTCGTTCCCAGCTTCACCGGCCGGATGGATTTCCGGCAGCAGGTTCTCGCACAGAATGCCGTCGACGTAGATGCGACCGTAGGAGATCGTCAGGTTGCCGTCGCCGGTGACGGTGACGCGGAAGCCGCCGCCGTTTTCCTCTTTGGGTGCACCACAGCGGCCGATGACGTCGGCCAGCGCCGTCTCGCGCAGGTAGCGGTCGATATCGATCTGCTCGTTCCAATCCGCGTCCAGTTGAACCCGGCCCTGCTGCATGCGCACGCCGGAGTACCGGTTGGCGTGATCGAAGGTGAAGCGGGTGAAGTCGCCTTTCATGGTCCTATCCTCAAGGTCGCAAGGCAGCGGAGTGTGGAATGGCTAGTCATGTTGAACAGAAGAGGCCCACTTCCAGGCCGGCACGCAGATACTCGCCGAGACGGCGATTCAGGTTGTCGAGTCGTTGCGGGGTCTTGAGCGAGAAGTAGGCGCCCATCTCCGAGCCGCTTTCTCCTCCACGCTCGATCGCGGAGGCGGTGCGCCGGTCGAGTTGCGCGTACGCTGGATTGCCGTATGTGAGAGAGGTGAAAGCCGGGCGCACGCGGTCGGTCAGCCGCGCCCTCTCTGCGGCCGAGCTGCCGGGCGGGATGACCGGCTGGCAGCGATAGCGCCGCGGCACGCGCGATCCCGGCAAGACGAACGAGAAGCGCAGGCAGCCCTGCTGGCGCCGTTCAACGGTGACCAGCCCCAGGAAGAGGCTGTTCTCACCCAGCGTCATCTGGCGCGTGTCGATGGTGCCAACGACGGTCACGGCGGAGAGCACCAGCGGTCCGCCGAAGGGCTCACCACTCACTCCGCCGTAAGCCGACGACGCCGGGTCGCCCGCGTCGAGGATCGAATGGCGAATCTCGATCTCGGCCTCGGGCGAACTCTCGATGGGGCCGAGGATCGAGCGCTCGATCAGCACCTCGGCCTGGGCGCTTTCGACGATCAAGCTGGCCGCCCCGGGCGCGACCGGCTCGAACGGCGGCGGTGGATCGCCGGCTGGGGCCACAAAGCCGAGACCCGGCACCAAAGTGCAGTGGCGCAGCGTCAGCCGATCCAGCGTGCCCCCCACGCGGATGGCGCCGCCGCCGTCAATTCCGGCCACCAGCAGCCCGTTGATCTCGAAGGTGCTGGCCTCGCCGCCGGTCACGTCGAGCTCGCCTTCGAGCTCCAACAGCGGCCGCTCGCCGTCGGCGGCGCGAAGCTCCAGGCGACCCTCGTCGGGAATCGAAAGGGCCAGAGTTTCGCGGTAGGTCCGCGAGTCGTGGATGGCGATCACCGCCGAGGGTTGACCCGCGTTTTGCCACTCGGTGATCGCTTCATCGACGGTGTCAAAGGGTGGCGGATCGCCCGGGTCGACCGTCCCACCCACCTGCAAGGTCAGCTCGCCTACGATCCGCGTGAAGCTCTCCTCGCGCCGGTAGGGACCGCCGCCCAAATTGGCCGGGAAGCCGTAGCTGAAGGAGACCTCGGCTTCTTCCGCGCTTTCGCCCTCCGGAAGAGCGAGGCGACCGAGCGCCGGGTCGATCCCCACCTGGCCGGCCTCGGGCTGGCGCGCCCAGTCCTGCAAATGGCAGGCGACGATCGGGTCGAGTTCCACCTCGGTTCCGTCGAGCCAGAGGCGAATCGACGCCTCGGCGCCGTAGTAGTCGCCGGTGGCGTGGTGCAGGGCCCGGCGGCGGATCGGCACCGGCACATTGAGTTCAGCCGCGAAGTCGGCCGGGTCGGCCTCGCTGCGCGGTTGGTTGAATAGGGGCGCGTCGTTGCCGAGCGGACTGAAGGTGAAACGCCGGCCACTGCCGTCGACCGCCCGCGCCGGCACCCGGGTCAACGGATAGGCGCCCAGACGGAAGAGGTGGATCGCCACCTCGTGGATGTTGTAGCGCCCGCGGCGCGGCGCGATGCGGCGTACCTCGGCGGTGTGGGTCACCCTCTCGAACGGTCCATCGGATGGCCGGGTGAGCAGTTCCAGCGCGTTGGCATCACCCAGAGAAGTCCACGAGAGATTGTGCGGCCGGGTATGGTTCAGGTACTGAGTCGTCGCCAGCCGCTCGAAGTGCTCGACCACCCGCGCCGGCCAGCCGGTGACATCGCGCGCCAGTTGTTCGAGCAACGCCGCTGTGCCCTTGCGCCGCCGGTAGCCGAGGGTGTTGGCCACTTCGGCGCGCGGCGAAAAGCCGGTGTCGGCCAGCGGCACGATGGCCAGCAGGTCGCCGATGTAGGGCACCACCCAGTCGGCGCAACTCTCGACGAACCAGTTGTCGTAGAGGGCCGCGAGATCCGCCTCGACCACCCGCCCCTCGCGGGCCATCAGCTCGATCAGATCGCGTAGAGGATAGCCTTGATCGGCGTCGCGCAGCCGGTAGATGGCCGGCAGGAGTTCGTACAACCGCTCGCTGCTGAAATGGCTGGTCGGGAAACTCATGCCATCTCCCCGAGGGTCACGCCCAGCGGCGCGAGTACCAACAGTTCCGCGCCGAGCACCGTCGGCCGACCCCGCTCATCGGGCGCTCCGAGCCGAGCGGGCAGCGGGTCGAGCCGCAACCCGGCGGGCCCCTCTTTGGCGGGCACCGCCGGACCGCCCCCCGGTGGCAGCAACGCCAAGGTGGTGACTTGCGCCGCCTCGACTCCCTCAACCCCATGCACCACGGTAAGCAGATCGCTCTTGTGCACCGCGCGGCCGAAATCGCGGGCGGTGAAGGAGAAGGCCTCGGCGAGCGCCGCTTCGGCCGCTTCCCGCACCACCTCCGCTTCATGGTCCGGATGGATGCGCAACAGAACGGAAACGGTGAACAGACGGCGCGAGAAAGCGCCGACCGAGAAGGGGATGTAGCGGTCGCCGAACTGGCGGATGGCGGCTCGCAAGTCGGCCGGCAGTGGTGAATCGGCCGGTAGCGGCTCACCATCGGCACCGGCCACGGTGACGTGAACGCGGCGGGTGGTGCCGTCCCACAGCCAATCGGCGCGGGCCTTGCCGACACCGGAGAAGGCCCGCGAGAAGTCCTCAAAGTCCTGGAGCGAGACCACGCGGTCGAGGGTGAGCACGGTGAGCGGCGCGTTGCGGCGGGCCATATCCCGGTTTTCCGGGTCCTCGCCACCGCCGCTGGCCAGTGGGTTGACCACTTGTTTGACGCCCAAGGTTGGGGTGGCGAGGAGCGAGATCTGTCCCGCGTCGACGTGGCCACCCAGGCCGACTCCGACGCGGTACTCAGCCGTCACGTTGTCATTTCCGCTGGGCAGCCGGGCGCCGCGCACACCGTCGCCGAAGAGCACCTCGGTCACCCCCGAATCACGGCGGCGGGTGGTGAAGGCGCGCGCCTCCGGTCCCAGCCGGTAGAAGTCCGGTTCTTCGTGCCAGGCAACGCCGTTGACCCGCACTTCGAGGCTGCTCTCGCCGCCGCTGGGAGTGCTCGCCGGCAGGTAGGTGAGCGGCTGCTCTTTGAGCGCTAAGTGCTGGAAGGGGCTGCCGGCCTCGCCGCTGCCCAAGATCGCCGCCTTGCTCTCACCGTGGGTGGCGGGGGCGACGTTGGCATTGATCCGCAGGCTGCCGCGCCGGTAAGAATGGGTCAGCTTGGCGTCGAGGTGGAGCACCGTCGCACCGTCGCGCAGCTCGGCGTCGATCACCGTGCGAATCTCGTGCACCACCACCTCACCGCCGACGTCGGCGCGCTCGCCGGTGAGCGCGATCCGCTGGCCCGGTAAGATCTGGCGCTCCAGCGCCCGGTCCAGCTCCAGCTCATCGCCTTGGACCGGCTTGGTAATCGGCCTTTCCCCCAACGGCAAAGGCTGACTACCGGCGAGGACGGTCGTGTTGCGGAAGGTGAACTTGTCGATCGACGGCGGGTCCACCAGGGACGGCGACGGTTCCGGGACCACCCGCAAGCGGCTCGCCTTGCCTTGCACGGCGAAGTCGGAGCGCGAAACCTTTTCCGCCTCGACCACCTGGAAAGCGGTGATGCGGCGCTTCTTGCCGGCACCGCGCAACAGGGCGAACCCCTCCGGTTCGATCTCGTCGAAGGCGCGCTCGAGCAGGATCACCTCGTCGTCGCTGAAGCGCTTGCCGTAGGTCTGGGTGTATGGCTCCTTCGCCGAGTCCTGGTGCACATCCGGGATCGGGCTCTTGTCCCAATTGTCCGGGTAGGCCTTTGCCCCTTGAAAAAGGGTGCGCCAGAGTTTCGGCAGGGACCGGTAGCGGGGCGCATTGTGGCCGAAGACCGACGCCTCGACTTGGAAGGCATAGAGGCCGGCTCCCCCCGGTGCCGGTGGCGCCTTGGGCACCCCGGCGTTCACCAGCTTGCCGAAGCCGCCGGGACCGAGGCCACCGAGCAGTTCGTACCGCAATATCTCGTGGACACTCAGCGTCTCTCCGAGGATGAGACCCTGCACACCACCCGGGCCGAGCACCCCGCCCACCGGCGAGCCGGCGACCTCGAACTTCAGACCGGCCGGCGTCTTCTTTTTCTTCTTCCCGCCAGCGAGGACGACGCGGGTCAGCTGGCGCACGTCGCCGTCCTCGACCCGACCGAAGGTCAGCTCTTGGATCGTCTTCACGCGTAGCGGTTGGCCGACGACCTCCGTGTCCTCCTCGGCCCGCAGCAGTACCCAGTCGCCGACCTTCAATCCGCTGTCTGCTCCTTCGAGGAAGAGCTTGCGAGTGTCGATATCGAAGCTCTGCGGCCGGAAGCGCCGCGGGCGCAGGGCGTTCCATTCGGCGTGGCCGATGATCTCTTCGACCGTCTCGAACGGTTGTGGTAGTTCGTCCTGGCCGGGCAGGCTTTGGGCGCGCGCGCCGACCGGAATCACCACTTCGCTCGGCGAACCGGGGCCGCCATCGATGGTGAAGGCCAGATCTACCGAAGCCGCCACCCCGGGGCGCAACTCGTAGCCGATCAACCGGGCCAGTTCGAGCAGCGAACGACGCTCGACGGCGGTGCGCAGATAGCCCTCTTGCGCGTGGCGCTCAGTGTAGAAAGTGAGCACGTCGAGCACCGTCGCCCAGCCGTCGAGCAGGGCGATGGTCAGGTCGTTGTCTTCGCGGGTGGTGAGTGCGGAGAGGGTCGGCCGGGTGGAGATACGGGCGAGCATCGTCTGTTTGAACAACGAGTGGTTGCCCACCCGGCAGGCGAGTTGCGCCAGGCCGGGCCGGTTGAAGATCTCGGCCGGGGTCAGCACCGAAAGGCCGTCGCAGCAGGTGCAGGCGGTCTTGAGCTTGTCGACAGCGCTCATCCTGCCGCCCCTTCTGAAGGCCCTGCCGAAGCCCCTTCTGAGACTCCGAGCGCCAGCTCCAGTAGCCCGCTTTCGGGCAAGCTAGGATCGTTGTCGAGGCGGGCGATTTCCAGCCGATCCACCTTGAGCACGCCCTTCTCCAGTTCGTCGTTCTCTTCCTGGCCCCAGCGCTGGAACCGCTTGGCGGTGACTGAAACGACGCCGTCGATCTCGCGTACGGCGGCGAGGATCGGACTCAGGTAGACCGGCTGGCCAAAGGTCCAGTCGTCGGGATGGAAGAAGCCGCGCCGACCACCGGGCAGGTCGCGATTGGAAAGGGTGGCCAGCACCTCACGAGCGACAGCCGAGCGCTCGTAGCCGGGCGCGATGCAGACGAAGAGGGCCAGTTCGAGCGCCACCGGCCGCGGACCGTCGACTTCGAGGTCGTAGCCGGCCATGCGGAAGCGTTCGAGGTGACGACGCAGATCGCGCTCGAACTCGGCGTCGACGGCCAAGCCACGACGGCGGTCGGCGGTGAGGAAGACGGTGTACCAGCTGCCCGTCCAGCGGAACGAGGCGGCAGCGCGATCGACCCCGGGGTGACGCTCGGCCGCCCGCGCGTAGTCGCCGGCGGTGACCGCGCGCTCCTGCGTGCGGAAGGCGACCGGTGCGTAACGGCGCGCCTCTTCGACCGGTTCCGGCGCTCTGCCTCCGGCGGCCGGGAGCAGATTGCGCACCCCGGTGACGCCAGCGGCGCCGACCACCTGGGCCAGCGCTTCGGCTCCGACGTTGCCAGCCGGGCCGTTGCCGACTCGATAGGTAGTGGCAAAGAGCGTCCCGGCTGCCGGCCGGCGGCCGTGGAAGCCATCGCCGAAGCGCAACCTGGCGCGCCGCTCATCGTCCACCTCGACCACGAAGTCGGCCTCGAAGGGACCGCTCGACAGCAGGTCGCGGCGCGGCAGCCAGAACCCTTCGTCACTCTCCAGCCGCACCGCCGGTACGGCATCGGCCGATGCGTAGACCAAGGCGCACGCCGCCGGAGTGATCGTTGCCAGATCCGGCGGCAGCAGCTGGAAGTCCTCGGCCAGCGGCACGGCGAAGGTGATCGCCGGTTCGAGCAGCGCGGGGCAGAACGGACCGGCCGCCTCCCCCTCGCCCACCCCTGCCGCCGGCACCGGACCCAGGCTGGAGCCGGCCACGGTGCGACCGTGGTCGGCGAGCAACAGGTTGGCCCGTGCCACGGAGATTCCCTCGACGTAGCGGGCGCCGTGCTCGTCGTCGGTGCGCGCCGAGAGGCAGAGCGGGAAGGGCGGCGCGTCGGCATCGCTCCAAGCGACTTCGACCAGCTCGGTGCCATCGAGCGGATCGGTAACCCCGTGGGTCACCTCGGTCAGCCGCACCACCCAGCGTTTGGCCGGGTCGGCGTCCGCCGGCTCGCCAGTCTTGGGGCCGAGGATCTCTTCGAAGGCCAGCAGCCGACCGGTGCGCAGCTCCTCTTCGGGCAACGGGCCGACCAGCGTGGCACGGGTGGCGCCGACCGGCAAACAGCACTCGCGGTCGCTCCACGGGTAGAGCGCAATCTCGTTGAGTTGCGGATGGGCGTCGAGGTCGTGCATCGGCTCGAAGACCACCGCCCCGGCGCGCACCGCGGCGTCGAGCTGATCCGGCGCCAGAATCACGCCTGGCCCCAGCGCGCGGGTGAGCAACGGATTGCCGGCGACACCGTCGTCCGCGTCGGGACGACGCAAGGTCACCGGCACGTCCACTTCGAATGAGACCCAGGCGCGAGCGTTGGCGCCCTCATGCAGGAAGTAGTCGACCAGGCGAGCGTGGCGGCGCACCGAGACCCGCTGGCGGGCGGTGCCCAGATACTGCTCGGTGGTCGCCGCGTCTTGGGCGTAGGAGAGCTGGTCGCCCAGGTAGGCCATCAGCTCGACCAGCGCCACACCGAGATCGGCCGGGTTGCGCTCGCGCCACTGGGGAGCGAGCAGCGAGAGGCGGTCGAAGAGGAGCCGGCGGAAGCTCTTGTAGTCCTTGGCCAGGTAGTCGATCGCCGGCCCCTTGCCGTCGGCCGGCGGGCAAGGGCGCTCCGCCTTGCAATCGAAGTCCGACGGGCACTCGACCTTGAAAGAGAACTCGACCGCCAGCAGGCGAGGATCGAACTCGGCACCGGCCGGAGGCTCGACCACCAGCCGGTAGGTGGAGTAATCGCCGCGCGCGTCGGTGCGCACCACCAGGAGCCGTTCCGGTTCCGTTTCAGCGGCGAACAAGGCGGCGACCAGCGCCTTTTCGGCCGGCGGTATCAGGCTGTCCGGCGTCGCGGCCACCTCGACCAAGGGCCGCGCCCAGAGCACGGAGACCGGCGTCACGCGCACGCCACCCTCGACCCGAACGTGCTCTTCGGTGAAGGCCGGCAAAGCCCCTTTCAGGAAGTAGACGACGAGATACCGCTGGCGCAGCGCCTCCGCGCCGCCGGCCTCGGCCACCGTCCGGTCGGCCACCTCCAGGAAGTCGATGCCGTTGAGCGTCGGGTGGGCCCGCACCAGGGCGCGGCGCTCTTCGTCGCCACAGTGATAGCGCGCCGGAGTCTCTACAGCGTTCACCGCTACACCGCCCTCTCGAAGTCGGCCGTGTGGAGCTCACCGTCCGGCGGGTAGCGGTAGCGCACCGTCACCAGCAGCTTCGAGTCCTCGCCGGCGACCCGCACCTCCTCGATCGCGATGCGCTCGCCCAGCCACTGTTGGAGCGCCGCCTGCACGGTGAATTGCAGCGAGGCAGCCAGCTCGACGCTGTTGGGTTGGAAGACCATTTGCAGCAAGCCGCTGCCGAAGTCGGGCCGGTTGACCCGCTCGCCGGGGTTGGTAAAGAGGAGCTGTTCGATCAGGTCCCGGATGTGTTCTTCCACCGAGGTGCCGGCAGTGCGACCTCGGGCGTCGATACGGTAGGGGTAGTCGATCTGGAACATGGTCGTTGGATCCCCGTGGCTAGATCCCCGTCACCCGCGTCTGGGTGAGCACCGGCAGCAGCGGCGTACCGGTCGGAGCGCAGATCGCCTGGCTGTCGAGAAGGAGGAGCGGCTGGCCGTTCGAGGTGACGCGGGTGGCCGCGGTGACGTACTGCGCGGTGATGCACGGGCCGTTGGCGGCCGGCGGGGGCGGCAGCGTGCAGCCGGCCACTATCCACGGACCGGGCAAAGCCACCGTCGGCTGGCCGGAGACAGTGACCCGCGGATTGGGCACCGTCGGCTGCGCCTGACCGGCGTGGGCGCAGAGCACCGTGGCACCAAGGTGGAGTAGGAATCCTGGCATGGTCTAGACCACCACCAGGGCGCCGGTGTTGACGGTGACCGTCGGGCCGGTCATCACGATCGAGGCGCCCTTGCCGTTTTGGATGTAGATGCCGGTGTCGTTGACGATGATCGAGGCCCCGGTGGCGCTCTTCATCACGATGCCTCCGGTCGGACCGGGCATGTCGCTGACCACCAGGCCGTTGCCGAGCGTGGTCTGTAGGGTGATGGCGGGCACCGCCGGCGGCACGGTACGGGCCAGCGCCGGCACTTCGGCGGCGGAGCCCCAGAAGCCGCCGACCCAGATGGGATAGTCGGAGTTGCCCTGCTCGAACTCGACCCACACACCGGCACCGATCGGCGGCACGGTGTAGAGCCCGTTCTGGATGCCGGCCGCCGGCAGGCAGGGCATCGCCCAACTGGAAATCCCCAGGCCACTGACATCCGGCACCTGCACCTGGATGCGCCCCTCCTGCAAGGGATCGACGTTGTTGAGCACCGTAGCCCGATACTTACCGAGGAAGCGCTTGCCTTCTTGGTTCACGCCGCCACCGTCCTCACGCCGCCACCCGGGGAACGGTGGAGATCAGGCCGTTGCGCGACAGGTTGAAACTTTGCTTGATCTCGCCGCGCTTGAGCGTGGTCGAAACGCTCTCCACGTAGTAGAGGCCATTGAACGGGTCGCTGCCACCGCGCACGCCGACCAGCCCGCGCGGTTCCAGCAACCGGCCGTAGCGCAGCACGTCGAGGCTGCCGCTGGCGCGCACCGCCTCCGCCGATTGTGCCGCACGGGTGATGCCGATCTGCGCCGCACGGGTGACCGCCATCTTGGCCGTCCCACTGAGGTTCTCGATCCGCTTGGGGATCGGCGGGATCAGCCCCAGGGGCGGCGACAGCGGCGATATGTCGGGCACCGGGATAGGGATCGGAACCTTGGTCAACTTGTTGTGGATGTAGACCACCGGCAAGGTGCGCTCCTCGGTGTCGATCGAGAAAGAGAGCGACTCGACGTTGCTGTGGGCGTCAAAGTCGACGTTGAGCGCCGGCTGCGGCAGGCCGATCTTCACCAGCGGCCCCCAGTAGGCGACGCTGGTCCCCGGCGCCGGCCCCGGCTTGAGGTAGAAGGCGTAGCCAGCCTCCGCCGCGAGTTCCTTGATGTAGGCCAGGTCGGTGCCCCGTTGCAGTGGGATGCGTTCGACCGGGACCGCCAGGTCGGGAAAGAGGCTGGGCACCACCGCCGGGATCACCCCGAGCGGCGCGTACTTGGCCAGCATCAGGGCTACCCGCGCCACCGGCGGCAGCGCCGGGTAGGGCAGGCCGTCGAGCTCGAAATAGTCCATCACCCGCGACAGATCCTCGCCGCGGATGGTCAAGGTCGAGAGGCTGCCGGCGGCGGCCGGAGCCACCTCGGTACCGGTGACCACGCCGTCGATCAGCTGCCGCGGCCGGCCAGCGATGGTCAACACCAGCACCACGCGCAGGATGGGCAGCGGGCTACCGCCCGAGATCAGGAAGAGGGTGGCCAGCGGCGAGTTCTTGGCCAGCGAGAAGCGCAGTTGGAAGACGCTCGGCCCTTGCGTGGGCACCGAGACTTCGACGTCGGTCAGCGCCTCGACCACCGAGCGCGGCGCCGGCACCGGCACCGCCGGACCGACCAGCAAGGTCAGCTGCACGCCTTGGATCACGACTCCTCCCGCGGCGCTCCCGGGACACCTTCCGGCAGGGTGATGCGCAGCCGGCGGCCGACCTCGTCGACCAGTTCCTCGGAGCGCATGGCGCGGTTGGCGTCGGCCAGCCGCCAGAACTGCTCGCCATCGCCCAGGTAGCGATGGGCGAGGTGGTCGACCCGTTCGCCGTCGCTCACCACGTGTTCGGTGAGATCGGCGAACGCTTCAGGCGGCGGCACGAAACGGCGCTTCAGGTAGACCACCGTCTCGCCGTCATCGTCCACCAAGGTCGCCGTCTCCAGGCCGTGGTACCGGCTGTCGGGCGGAAACAGGCGAGTCTCCAACGGCAAGGGCGCCAGCAGCCGTTTCAGAGGGTCGCTCACGGGATACCTCCCAGCCCTAGCGTCGACAGCGCGCCGGAGGCAGCCCGGCCGGCCAGCCGCTCCTTGGCCTCGTGGTGCAACAGGAAGAGGCTGCCGCCCTTGTGGCCGAAGCCCAGGTCGTCGACGCTGAGTACCCGTAGCGACAGAGTGACCTTGGCCCGGATCGGGTTGAGGTCGGGATCGTAGGCCTCCTCGGTGACCGAGATCTCGGTGACCCGCACCGGCACCACGCGGTGTTCCCCCCAGACGAAGAGCACCAGCGGTGTCTCCATCGGCGCGATCTCCAGCGTGCCGGCCGCCGCTTGGGCCTGATTGGCCTTGAGGTCGGCGGACGCCGGGTAGACCAGCGTTTCGAGTGCCGCCAACTGCGGCAGCAAACCCACGTCGGCGGCCGTACCGTCCGCATCCTCCAAAGCATCGGTGGCGTCGAGTTCCGCCTCCAGACTGATCGTCTCCACCGGCGGCCCGGTCAACCGCATCGCCTGTGACCGATCACCGCCCTCGCCCTCGATCCCCTTCACCTGAAAAGAGCGCGACAGCGTCTCCGGGTTGTACTGCAAGGCGATCACCCGCTGCACCGCGGAGTTGCCGGCGTCAATCAACACGAGACCGCCACGCAGAAGTTTGGGAGAGGCTGGGAAGTGGGTCATGCTGTTTTCTCTGAGAAGAACGGATCCTCTGAGACAACAGGCGTTCGAGGCACCAAATTGTTTCAGTAGGCTCAGATCCGGCAATACACTCCCGTGAGCCACCGATGCGCGCAGACCAGAACCCACCGGATCCAAGAACGATTGGTGCGGACGTAGAGCCAACGAGTGGCTGAGTACGCTCCGTTCTCGACCAACTTCGAGGCGGTGACAGGAGGTTGATCGGACGGGCCGACGAGGTCGCTCCGCGCACCCTCAACGAGCCCGAGTTCCTGGCCGCACTAGTCGACGGCAGGACCCGCGACGAACCGCTCATCCGCATGCGGGCCAGCGCCACCACGTTTGACCGAGACTAGCTCGATCTGCCTCGCGAGTACCTTCTGCCTGGCAGTAGACGCAGGATTCAAATCGCCTACGGATGGGCCTCTTGAAAGACCCTCAAGGCCCGCTGAGAATTAGCTCTCCGCCGAGAAAACACCGCTTGTACCGCAGGGTCACTCCGGGGCAAACGGCGCCCATCGTCACCTATGACAGCTCCCGGCACCTCGAATCGGTAGACAACCTCGTCGCTGGCGGAGTTCACCGAAACGCCCCCTCCGTTGAGCACAGTGAAAACGCCACCGTAGGTATCTTGAAGCTCACTGACCAAGAAGTCGACCTGCGCCTCCATGTTGAAGAGAATGGCTGCCCCCAGCTGTATCCCTTGGAAGGTATGTTGAAAGAGCCTCGCCCGGCGGTTCACCGATGTCCATTGCGCCAGGCCAACACCGGGGCGTCGCGGACCTTGCCTTGCCGCGCGGTCCCGGTTCCTCACCTCCTCTGCGGTGAATTCAGTGGACACACCCGCGAAGTTCTGTGCCGTCTGCGGTGTGCTCGGCCGACTTCCCTCGACTCGATTTGGCAACACCCCGGACTCCGAAAACAGATTGCCGACCAGACCCGCAGCACCATTCACCGGAAAGCCGTGTGTATTGACCAGAAGCTCCATGACGATGAGTATCCTCTGGTCCGGATCGACTTGCGCCCAATTGATGATGGGACCTCTGAGGGTCACTTCTGGCACGAGTTGTCGGACTCGCGGATCGGCACTGGTGACGGAAGGCAGCACACACAGGAGTGGATCCCCAGGCTCATCCCACGCTGCCGAACCAATGAACCGACTACAAAAGATGCTCGAGGCAACAACCAGCGCGTTGTGGTCCGCGTCGCCGGTAAGCGGCTCAACTCCAACCTCGCCCGCGTTTTGCCAGCGTTCCAGCGTTTTCCATTCACGATCGCTCAGCGGTCCTGTCAACTCGTCTTCTGCTTCAGCATCGGCTTCGGGCTGTGCCGGTACTCGCTGAATTGAAGGCAGCGAACCGTGGTGCGATCCGGTCTCCGTCGCTCGACCTTGCTGAAGTACGTGCGTCAACTCGTGAGCGATCAGCCGACGGCCCTCTCGACTCGCTGCATCGAACTCACCGGCAGCGAAACTAATCTCGCGGCCTACCGTAAACGCGCGCGCACCGAGCCGTTGAGCCACCCGCGCGGCAGGCCGATCTGTGTGAATTCGTACACGTGAGAAGTCGTGGCCAAAACGAGCCTCCATCTCCCCGCGAGTACGGCTTGGCAACTCCTGACCAGAGCCACCCGGAAAGAGCGAGAAGTTCCTACCTGCGGCCCGGCGGGCCGGAAGCCCGGAAAACTGAACTCCTCTCTGAGAGCCAAGCGAGGAAATCGAATCCGTTTTGCCACCGTTGACGACCTGATCAGCGATCCTGTCCGCTTCCTGCTCGAATCGATCTCCCGGCAGTGATACTCGCAGCTTCGTTTGAACCCCGAGCCGTTTCTTGCGGCACTCGGCACACTCACCGTCCGCACCCGGTGCGCCGCCGCAGGCACACTTACGCTGGACCAGGGTTGACGTTGGCGTCGCCCTCGCCGCTTTCCCGGCGGCTGGCGCGAGGGCCTGCGCTTTGGAATCAACCGCTCGTTGCACACTCGCTACCTCGCGACTCATTGCAGGTTCCCTTCCTTGGGGTTCGGCTTGGGCGCCACACCTCCAACCCTCGGTCCCGCGCTCGGCTCACGCCCGGCGTCGTAGGCCGCCGCCGCCAGACGCTTTCCCACGTCCCTTGGATTGGTGGCATCCACGGTTTCAAGCCGAAGTTGACCGACTCGCAGACCCGACGTTCGCCACCGTTGCGGCGCTCCGCGGTCGGTGAGCAAGCGATGCAATTCCCCTTCGAGCGAAGCCGCCAATCGATGGCCATCGCAGCGCCCCATCGCGTCCACCACCAGCCTCTCAATATGCACCTCCACCCTCACACCCACCCCCTCGTCTCCGCCGCGCCCAAGGGCTTTTCGAGCTTCGCATACTCTCCCTGGGCCGCCCGCAGCAGGTGATCCATGCCCACCGGGCGGTCGTCGCCGGCGGCGAGGAAGGCGGCGGCCAGGGCGATGTTGCGGATGTTGCCGCCGGCGACGTTGAGGCGGGCGAGTTTGGTCGGATCGAGGCCATTGACCGGTGTCGCCTCGGGGTAGATCCGGCGCCAGATCTGTTCACGGGCGACGGCGTCGGGGAAGGGGAACTCGACCACGAAACGCAGTCGGCGCAGAAAGGCGTCGTCCAGCGCGCTCTTGCGGTTGCTGGTCAAGACGGCCAACCCGCGGTAAGACTCCATGCGCTGGAGCAGGTAGCTCACCTCCAAGTTGGCGTAGCGGTCGTGGCTGTCCTTGACTTCGCTGCGCTTGCCGAAGAGGGCGTCGGCTTCGTCGAAAAGGAGGATGGCGCCGCCGGCCTCGGCGGCGTCGAAGACCCTTGACAGATTCTTCTCGGTCTCACCGATGTACTTGCTGACCACCGACGATAGGTCGATCTGGTAGAGGTCTAGCTCCAGCTCGGCGGCCAGCACTTCGGCCGCCATCGTCTTGCCGGTGCCGCTGGCGCCGGCGAAGAGGGCTCCCAGACCCTGCCCGCGTGCCGAGCGGGCGGCGAAGCCCCACTCTTCATAGACCCGCTGCCGATGACGCACGTGGAGGGCGATCTCGCGCAGGACCGCGCGCTGGCGTTCGGGCAGGATCAGGTCGCCCCGGTTGGCGCGCGGCTCGATGCGGCGGGCCAACGAGCCCAGCGCCGGCCGCGCTTGGCGGCGGCAGGCTTGCCAGAGGGCGCGGGCCAAGGGTTCCTGCGCTTCGCTGTCGCTACTGAGGGCTCCCAAAGCTTCCGCTCCGGCGGCGCGGATCGCCCCAATGCCGAGTTGGAACTGCGAGGCGACATGATCCACCTGCCCGTCGAGGCTGACGGCCGCCTCGCCGAGGGCGTCGCGCCACAACTCCGAGCGCTCGGCGGCGCCCGGAGCCGCGACGGTAAAGCTCAACATGGGTTGCCGGCCAGCTCGCCGCCCGCTGCGCGAGACGACGAGCAGTGGCGCTTCGAGCCGCTCGACCAGCCGGGTGACCGCCGCCTCACGGGCCGGTTCGTCGGCCGGAGAGTCGTCGTCGCCGAGCAGCAGCGCCCGATTGGCCAGCGGCACCTCCCGCCGCCAGAGGCGCAGGAAGCCGTCCAACTCGGCCGGGTCGGCCGGCACCGCCGCCGCGGGTAGCTCCCACAGGCTGAGCCCCAGCCCCGCGCACAGGGTGGCGGCGATCGCCCGCTTGCCCACTCCCGGCGCGCCGGTCAGTTCGACGACCGGCACCGCGCCCTCCTCAGTCGAAGCGGCGCGCAGCCACAGTGAACTCAACCGATCGGCCAACCGTTGTTGCGACGGCAAGAGTTCCGAAGGAGGCTGGACCGCATCGACCCGGCCTGCCAACCGCTCGTCCAAGTACTGCACCCCGGTCAAGAAGTGCAGAATGCGTTCGTCGAGCTTGAGCGGGCTGGTGGTCGGCGAGGTGCCGTCCAGCTCGACCAGCCGCCAGTGACGCAGAGCCCCGGCGGGCGAAAGCGCGCTCCAATGCGCCTCCGGCAAGGCGGCCAGCGCCACGCTGAACGTCGGCACCAAGCCGCCCGCGAAGCCCGCCTCCAGCTCCGGCCCGGCCGCCATCAGCAGCACGGCGCGTTCGAACTCGGAGAGGCGAAAGGCGGCGCAAAGCGTGTCGAGCGCCGGGGGCGCCGCCATCGCCTCGGCTGCCTCGATCAGCTGGCCTGAAGCCAAGTCCGGCGCGCCCTGCCCCCGGTGCCGGTCGAGCGCCTGGCCGACTTCGGCGAGCGCGGCGACCAGGTAGCGTTGATTGGCCTTCTCCCAATCGCTAGTACCTCTCATGGCACGCTTACCGCTGGCGTGGTGTACTGCTGGATACCCACCACCAACTCGCCTAGAGCGAGCTGGCTCTCGGCGCCGTCCACCTGCAAGCGCACCAGGTAATCGGCTGGCCGCACGCGGGTGAAGAGAATGCGCAGGGTGGTGGTCACCTCCGGTGGATCAGCCTCTTCGCGTTGATCGAAGCGGTAGGCCCGCGGCGGGTGATCGAGCGGGGGTGCCGGGGGCGAGGGGGTGACCAACTCGGAGAGGAAGAGGGCCAGCCGTTGGTCCTCGCCCACCGCCGGATCGACCCCCACCACCAACACTCCGTTGAAGAACTCCCCGTCGGCAACGACGTTTTCGGTGGCCACCGAGAGAATGCGCGGGCGCAGCACGAAGGGGAAGACGTTGGACTCCACTCCTCGGTGGGCCGTCGGCGGGTCACCGAGCAGACGCTCGTGGACCACTTGCACGCCTTGGATCCCAGCGCGGCGCACCTCGCCTGGGAGCGGCGGCGTGGAGAGCGCCACCTCGATCTCGGTGTCCCCTGGATCGACCGGCGGCGGGTTGATCGCGACACCGCCCACGGTGACCCCGGTCGGGTTGCCGCGCAGGTTCGTACCGCGGATGAGGATCGCGCCGTCGGCGGTGATCGGCTCACCATCGCCCGCCGCCGAAACCACCGCCTCGATGCGCGGCGGGCGCAAGGTCTCGACATAGATGCGGCGACCGTCGCGCGGCGGCAGCGCCGGATCCACGGGATCGGGAGTCGGCCCGCGCACCGGCAGAGCGGGCTGGGTGGAGAGTTCCTCTTCGAGCAGCAGAGCTGAAGCGCGATAGGCGACCGATAGGCAATAGGGCACCTGGAAGAAGATCGACCAGATCTTGGAGAGTTCTTCGAGCGACAACGGCTCCTGGGTCAGCTTGACCGTTTCGAAAGCGTCGGCCAGGTCGGAACCGGCGAGGAAGGGCTGACTGGTGACCACCCCCTCGACCAACGCCGTATCGAGCACCGGTTGTGAGTGCAACCGGGTCACCATGGCGCCGAGCATGCGCTCCGGCACGGCCTCGGCCGCCGGCCCGAAGAAGCTCACCAGGTAGTGCAGGTCGAGCGCCACGCGCGGCCGGTCGATCAAGCTGCCGCTTGCCCGGCGGGTGGGCAGGTCGACATTGCGCAGCGAGCTGTTCGGGCTCACCCGGTAGAGAAAGACGCTGACATGGCCGTTGCCGTCATCCTGCTTGATGGCGTCCGGGCGGGCGGTGGTGACATTGACCAACACCCCCGGCACCGAGGCCACCACCGCGTCGATCACCCGACTGCGCAAGGCTTCGGTGACCGTGGCCACCGCTAAGAAATTGCTCATCGCCCGCCCTCCCGCCGGCGCCGCTGGTAGTCGTCGAGCGACAGTCGCGGGGCCGCCGGTCGGCGCGGACGACGCGGTTTCGTCGGTTTTTCCGACGCTGAGCGCACCTCGATGCGACCGATAGTGACGTGGACGACCGGCTCGCTGGCGACAGGCGGGGAGTGTGCCTCCGGGCTATGCGCCCCGGCAAGCAGCGGCGCGCCGACTCCGCCCGCCATGGCACGACCACGCGGGCCACCCAACACCCCCAACAACCCGTCCACCTGGCCCACCCGCGCCATCGGGGACTCGGCTGAGGACGGCGGGAGCGAGTCCGGCGTAGGCGGCGCGAACTCGCCTCGGCTGGGCTCGCTGGAGGATCGACGCCCGCGCCCGGTCAATCCCGCCAAGAAGTCTGCGCTCGGTGCGCCCGTTGAGGGCGTTGAGAGTGAACCGAAGACCGCCGACTCCGCCGACGCGGAAGCGACCATGGGGGACGACGCAAGCTTCGGCGGTTCTTGCGCCAACTTTCCACGACGGCGAGCCACGGATCGGCCGTCCACCACCGGCACCACCGTGACGGCGGACACATCACCGGCGACGCCGCCGGGCGGCGAGGCGGCCCCGCTGCGGGCCGCCCCCCGAGCCTCCCTTGGGGCCAGCCTCGTCCGCCCAATCCGCGGCCCCACTTCCCCGCTCTCCTCCCCTGCGTCGACCTCAACGGAACCCCCCGCTTCCGACAAACTCATCGGCCCCGGTCCCAATCCCAGTCCAAGCCCTCCTTCCGGCTCGAAGATCGACGGACGGCGCGGCGCGAGCGCCGGCTTGGCCTCGGCGCGGCCGAATGACCGGTCGGCGAGCCGTTGCAGAAAGCCGCTCATGCCCCCAACAGCTCCAGGTAGGCACGGCGGCGCAACGGCGACAAGGCCAGCACGTCGGCCTCCCGCCAGCCGAAGCCATGGGCCAGGGTGCCGACCTGTCGCAGCAAGCGATGGGCCGCGATCTCGATCTCGGCGGCCAGATAGGTACCGATGTCGAAAGGCTGGCTCCACGAGCCGTCGCAGGCGGCGCAATCGAGGTTGACCAACAACTCGGCGCGGGGATCGGCCGCGGCGAGCGCTTCGGCTAGGGCAGCGACCTCGGGCGCGGTCAGCTCGGCCGCCGTCACCGCCTTGCCGTCACGCTCAGCGCTCAGTAAGCAACGTTGGACCAGCCGGCGCACCGAGGAGCTGACCTCGTCGTTCTGAGGCTCTTCCATTTCGCCGGTCGACTCCAGGGCCAGGAGATCGCGGCTGTCCAGCGGGCGCGCGGTCAAACGTAGCGCACCGTGAGTCACCTCGACCTCAGCGGGCGGCAGTGCCTCATCGAGTGGGCGCAGCAGAGCGTCCACGTCCAGATCCATCTCCAACGCCTCGTCGCAGTTTGGGCACCGGGTGTGGCAGGGCAGCGCGCGACCGAACCACCGGCGCCGCAAGCTCAACAACCGCTGATCGCGCTCGCCGATCGGCAACGCCGCCAGTGCCTGGCCGTCCTCATCGCCGCCGGTCGCCTCCAGGATCGCCAGCGAACGCGCCACCGGCGACTCGCCCGTGAGCCGGGACGCACCAGCCTTTCGGGTGACCTCCCAGAGGTCGAGCAGGTCGGCGGCGGTGAAGGTGCGCACGGTGGCTGCCCCTCCGTGCTCTACGACGGCTCGGTGAAGCTGGGCTCGCTCGGCTCGGTGACGTCCACGTCGCGCTCCCAGCCCTCGTTCTCGAGCTTCAACGTCTGGATGGCGACCGCGTTGGCGCTGGCGTCCAGTTCCGGCAAGGCCTGAAACTCCGAGGGCCAGCATCGATAGACCTTGTAGGCCAACACCTTCTGCCCCGCCTCGTTGTAGACCTCGATCAAGATGTCCTTGCGAAAGTCGGCGAGCGAAACCTCCGAACCGAGTCCGGCGCCGAAGTTCCACACCTTGTTGACCCAGCGCTCGAACTCGGGATCGTGGGTCACCCCGCGCTCCAGCGTGATCGCCTCATACTTGCTCTGTCCCGGCGACTTGCGCACCGTCGAAGGATCGCCTCCGACCCGGTGTTCGACCATCTCGGTGGTGCGCTTCAAAGCACCGACCTTGGTGACCCCGGCGACGTAGCGGCCATCCCACTTCACCCGGAACTTGAAGTTCTTGTAGGGATCGACACGCTGCGCGTTGACACTGAACTCCATTATGATCTCCTAGGCCTCTAGACGGCCGGCCAGTTGTTGAATCTTGAGGATGACGAACTCAGCCGGCTTGAGCGGCGCGAAACCGACGATGATGTTGACGATGCCGCGGTTGATGTCATCCTGCGTAGTGGTCTCCGCGTCGCACTTGATCAGGTAGGCATCCCTTGGCTTGCTGCCCTGGAAGGCGCCCTGCAAGAACAAGCTCTGCATGAAGGCGCCGAGGTTGAGTCGAATCTGCGCCCACAGCGGCTCGTCATTGGGTTCAAAGACCACCCACTGCGTGCCGCGGTAAAGGCTCTCTTCGAGGAACAACGCCAGCCGGCGCACCGGCACGTACTTCCATTCGGAGGCCTGCTGATCCGCTCCCACCAGAGTGCGTGCCCCCCAGGCGACACGGCCGAAGACCGGGAAGTCGCGCAGCACGTTGATCGCCAGCGGATTGAGCGCGCCGTTTTGCGAGTCGGAGAGCTTGGCCTCCAGCCGCAGCACCCCGTTGAGCGAAGCCTCGGTGCCGGCCGGTGCCTTCCACACACCGCGGGTGGCGTCGGTGCGGGCGTAGAGGCCGGCGATCGTGCCACTGGCGCCGATGGCGCGAAGCCGGAAGTCGTCCAGCGGATCGGGCAACTCGACACGAGGGAAATAGAGCGCCCCGTTGCGACCGGTCGAAGCGGAGAGACCCGAGGCGAGGAACCAATCCTTGACCTCTTGCACCTCGTCCAGATTGTTCGGCGGATCGACCAGATAGAAGGCGCGGCGACGGGTGCAGTAATCGAGCGCCGCCTGGTGAATGGCCAGCGAGGCGGCATCGGGATCGGCGTCGGCCAGAGCGTTGGTGCCGCTGACCAGAGCGGCGCGAGGAATGGCCAGGATGTTGAACAGATCGACCGCCTCCAGCGCATGGAAACCGGTGCGAGCGGCCAGGCTGCCGATCAGCGCCGTGGCGTCGGGCGGGGAGCCGTCGGCGCCCGCGGCCCCTGCCGCCTGTGCGGTACCGGCAACGGCCCCCTGACCCAACTCGTAAACCTGCACGTTGCTGGAAGAACCAGCGCCGGTGAGGATCATCTCCGTGGCGGTCGCGTCGGCTCCCGCATCCGAGAAAAGGACCACCGCGTCCGGCTCCGAGGGTCCGGCGACCACCCGCAAACGGCCGTCGACCACGCTGACCGCGGCCTGCGCGAAGGCCGGGGTCGCTGGGCTGGCTGCCCGGATCGCCTCTTCCAGAACACCGCGCGCCTCGGTCACCGTGTTGGGCACCTCCGAAAACAGGGCGGTGGCCGAGACACCGGCGATCTCCACCGCAACCTCAGGGGTTGCGTCGGTGATTGCAGGGAAGGTGGACAGATCGCCCGACATCGTGCCACTCGCCGCCGGTACCGCGACCACGTCGCTCAACCGGATCAGCTTGGAGCCGGTGAACTCGTCGTTGACCGTGGCCTCGGCGTTGGCGACCGTCAGGCCGTTGAAGCTCTCCGCAGCGCTCACCACCTCGACACCCCCCTGATCCTCGACCAAGGCCACGGTGAGGTTGAAACTGCCGCCGGAGGTCGGCTCCGGATAGTCGACCGTCACCCGCAGATCGTTGCCCCAGGCTCCCGGATGGATCGCCGTGACGGTCATCGCGGCCACGCCCCCCTCGGTCTCCAGATCGACGTCGGCCTCCGACACCGCGCCGCTGGCGGAGCGAACCACCCAGGCTTCCGGTCCGCCGTTGGCGAAGAACTGCTGCACCGCGTAGCTGGCCTCGCTCAACGAGTCCAAGCCGCCGAAGACCCGTTCGAAATCGCCCATGTTGAACAGCTGCACCGCCCGATCCATCGGACCCCGACGGAAAAAGCCGACGAAGGCCGCGATCGAGGTCGCCACCCCGTTGATCGTCCGTACTCCGCTGGGAAGTTCTTCGATGTAAACGCCTGGATGGGTGGGAGTGACGGGCATCGGGACCTCCTTCTAGCCGCCGGGCGACGGCACCTAGGATCTGTGGAGTGATCGGCGGGAGCGCCAATGGCTGTTTCCGCTCTGATCCCGTTAGGCGCCGACCACGCGGCTTCGTTACAAGGGGGCCATCTAGGCGAGGGTTCGACCGCTCCTCCGGCGGAGGAGCACCGCGGCGGCCAGGGCTAGCTGCTCAGCCTTTTCGCCAACCCTACCCACGGCCGAACAGGCGGAGCTGTCTCCAAACTCGAAGCCGGCGGCAAACAGAGCGCCGGTAGTGAAACTCCGCTCCGGTCTGGTCACCAGGATGCCGGCGAACTCGCGGCCACCGCCCGTCAAGGTCACCATGCCGCCCTTGCCGCCGCCGCCGCCGACGACGACGGCGGAGGGGGTGGGATTCGAACCCACGGACGGCGTGAACCGTCGCTGGTTTTCAACACCGGTGCTACCGGACCGAAATAACTTCGTTCCCGTCAAAGACCTACCTGCTAAACAGTAGTAGAGGCTCCACTCACACCTACCCGTGAGAGCGGTGCTTCGTAGCGAAGACAGTTCCTGCTGAAGGGTAGTGGTATCACCGTTAGTGTCACCGTCAGCACTGAGCGCCGAGGCGACCGCACCTATAACGTGGCACGATCGAAGAGACCTATTGGTGACAAGATTCCTCTCCAATCGAGCACCACCGCAGCATCGAGACTGCTAGACCCTAACTCTGATGAGAGTCTTCACGAGCACAGTCGTGGGCGGCAAGATCGAGATCCCAGGTGCAAGCCTTGAGGACGGAGTTCAGGTGGCGATCCTCGCCCCCGACACCGGTCTGCCCATCCAGCTCTTTCCAGCAGAGCAGCAAGAATTGACCCTTGCGATGGACGAGATCCGCCGCGGTAACTTTGTGGATGGCGCAGAACTGCTTGGAGAGATTCGTTCGCGAGCCAACACTTGAGCCACCGCATCCGCGTCGCCCGGCGCGCAAGAGCCCAGATCCGAGAAGCGGCAGATTGGTGGGTTGAAAACCGACTCAAGGCTCCAGCCACATTCGCGGAGGAGATTGAACGAGGCTTCGAGCAGATTCGCGCTATCCTAGGTCCCAAGAACTCCGAGAAAGACTTTGGTTCCTGCCTTCACGATAAGCTAGCCCGACTCTTCCTTACGAACGAGCGGAGTTTTCGTGTGCCCTCGCTCCTTGCGGGCAAGCCGGCTCTGCACTCTATGAGTGCATGCAGAGCCCAGTATCGACATCTAACACCGGCTTCCGCGGCTCAACAAAGCGCTCTTCTGCAATGGGTGAACCCATCGGCAGCTTCGAGAGATCTTACTCGCAGCCAATCCGGGTCACACCGCGACCAATTTCCACATTGGGAATCGTGCGGCCATCGGACAAGCGGAGATTGTAGCTCCCTGGCTGAAGCAAGATTTCCTGACCAGCTTCTCCGAGGATACGTTGCCCGGTGACATCGTTCCAAGCTTCAACGCGACCCAACGGCCGACACACCAGCAAGCTGGCCCGTGGGTGGAGTTCGGAGTGCGCCTGACCGCAGGGACGAATCAAAATATTGTGACCGCCTTCAAAGTGGAGGTGACGCGAGTCGTCCGCTGAAACTCTCACATTGTAGACACCCTCAGGTAGGTGAAAAGGCTGATTCGTTTGGCCCGTCGCGACCGGGCGCAATCCACCAGCTCCCGAATCGTCAAAGACCTCAAGAGGGAGACTGATCGCCTTGCCACTCGAGTCCACGGCACCGACTTCGAGCTGCCCCAACCCCGCAACCGCAACCCTCTCTTCGCGACCGGCCACGACCCGAACCTCGACAGGAGCAAGAGGTACAAATTGTGTGAGCAGAAGACTGTAGGTCGCCGGCGGCAGATCGAAACTGGTCTCGCCAGAGAGCTCACCCGTCTGGATCGTCTTTGCCGTTGCATCGAGCAGGGCAAAGCTGGCATTTCGGGTGCAAGGCCCTTCCACTGTCAGTCGACCCAGCCCGGCGACAGCCTCGATCGACGAGCGCTGCCCAGGGCTCACTAGAATCTCACGGTCGCCACCATCCAGACCTCGCAAATGATATCGCCCGCCAGCTAGTGTACCGTGCGGTTAATTCGCTATACATTAGTGAGGTAGTGTGAAATGCTCTGTGCATGGCAAAACCTCAGCGTTTGGCGATCACCAAGGGAGTGCGTGAAGAGCTTGAATCGTGGCTTCGATCGAGCAATGTTCGGCGAGGTCTGGCAGAGCGCGCGCGGATTGCGCTGATGAGTAGTGAAGGACTGAGCGCCGCTGCGGTTGGCAAACAGCTCGATTGCTCTCGGCGCACGGTTTATAAGTGGCGCGAGCGGTTCGCTGCTGAGGGTCCGGATGGTTTGAGAGACCGTCCCCGTCCCGGACAACCGACTCGACTGACTCCAACATTGACGGAGAGGATTCTTCATCTGACGACCCAGCGGATCCCGAAAGAGGCGACCCACTGGAGTATCCGACTGATGGCGAAGTATGCCCAGGCGACGCAGTGGCAGGTTCGTCAGGTTTGGGCGGTGGCGGACCTGAGGCCCCACAGACTGAAGAGCTTCAAGATCAGCAACGATCCGCACTTTGCCGAGAAGGTCGTGGATGTGGTGGGCCTCTACCTGAGTCCGCCGGACAACGCTGTCGTACTGTCGGTGGACGAAAAGACTCAAATTCAAGCCTTGGATCGCACCCAGCCGAGCCTGCCGTTGCGGCCTGGTCAGATTGAGCGACGCACACATGACTACAAGCGGCATGGGACCGCAAGTCTCTATGCCGCCTTTGATATTGCCACGGGCAAGGTCCATGGTCGGATCACCCAGCGTCACAGAGCAAAAGAATTCATCGCGTTTCTGCGACAGATCGATCGCAGTGTTAACCCTGGCCAGGATCTCCATTTGATTCTCGACAACAGCAGCACCCACAAGACCAAAGAAGTTCAGCGTTTCCTGGCCAGGCGACCTCGGATCAAGCTTCACTTCACACCCACCAGTGCATCTTGGCTCAACGCTGTTGAGTCTTGGTTCTCCAAGTTAGAACGCCGCTCTCTACGTCGAGGGACCTTTACCAGCGTTCAGGTTTTGCGCCAAGAGATTCGGCGCTTCATCGAGGCGCACAACGCAGAGGCCGCCAAGCCATTCACTTGGATCAAGTCAGCCAAGGTGATCCTCGATGCAGTGGAAAGAGCGAGGAATGCTGGATGTATAGCGAATTAGCCGCACGGGACACTAGAGGTCCGGCCGGAAACCCCTGTGGGTCGCGCGCCAGGGTCTTGCGGGCCGTATCCAAGGCGCGAGGAGGAGTCGATGCCGGAGCATCGTCGACGACGAGCAACGCCGGAGACGGCCCGTAACCCCC
>JAJRVQ010000040.1 GCA_024277255.1 Acidobacteriota bacterium
CGGCTCACTACCTCGCTGGTCATGCTCATTCTCTTTGCCGGGGTGCTGGCCTTGCGCGCCAGTGTCGATTCCGCCGAGCGCCGTGCCACCTGGAGCGCCGTGGCCATCATCGTCGCCTACGCCGACGTGCCGCTGGTCTACTTCTGTGTCCGCTGGTGGCGCAGCCTCCATCAGGTGCAGTCGACGCCGCAGACGGTCGATCCCGCGATGGTGCTGCCGCTGCGCATCAACGCCTTCGGCATGCTGTTCCTGGCCATCTGGTTCATCGTTCGCCGGGCGCGGCTGGAACTGGCGCGCCGCCGGTCCGAAGAGACAACATTGCCCGAGCGACGCTCGGTCGAGGAGGTGCAACATGCCTGATGGCGTCATCGTCAACGGCTGGAGTTCGGTCATCGCCGCCTATTCGGTGACCACCGTAGGGCTGATTATCTACACGGCGAGCCTCTGGATGCGGCGCCGCAAACTCGAAAGGAGACAGCGATGACACCTCAAGGTAAACGCCGCGCAGCACTGATCGCCGCCATCTCGGTCGCCGCCATCGTCATCGCCATCATGGCGCTCAGCGGGATCGGCGACAACTTGGTCTACTCCTGGAGCCCGAGCGAGTTGGTCGCCGCGCGTCAGAAAGCAGTCGGCGCCACGGTTCGCCTCGGTGGGCAGGTGGAAGCGGGATCGCTGGAACGGGTCAAGCCCGGCGAGCCGCTGCGTTTCCGCGTCACCGACGGCAAGGAATCGGTGGCGATTCTCGCCAATGCCGTGCCGCCCGCGATGTTCCGCGAGGGGATCGGCGTGGTGGTGGAGGGTACCCTGCGTGAGGACGGCCATTTCGAGACGCAAAGGCTGATGGTCAAGCACAACAACGAGTACCAGGCGCCCGAAGAGGGCGAAACGCCCAACGTCAAAGAGCTGGCACGCACGCTGGACGGAGAGACCTGAGCGTGATGTCTCTACTCGGCCGCGGCCTGGTGCTCGCCGGCCTCGCCGCTTGCGCCGCCGGCGCGCCGCTCGCCTTCACCGCCGGCGCCCGTCGTTCCCTGGCGGGAGTCAAGGCGGCCCGCCGGCTGGCCCACCTCTTCTCCTTGGCGATGGTGCTGGCCACCGCGACGATGATCATCGCGCTCATCCGTCACGACTTCTCGGTCTCCTATGTGGCCGAGGTCGGATCGCGCTCCACACCTCTGGTCATCACCATCGTCTCGCTGTGGTCTTCGCTCGCCGGCTCGATCCTGCTATGGGGATTGATCCTGGCGCTCTACACCACCATCTACTGCCTCACCGACCGGCGCAGCCCGGTGGCGGAAGAGGGCTACACGCTGGGGACTCTGCTCAGCGTCGGCCTCTTCTTCTGCTTCTTGATCTCCGGGCCGGCCAACCCCTTCGGAACGACCCCGAGCCCGATACCGCTCGATGGGCCCGGCCCGAACCCGCTGCTGCAAAACCATCCGTTGATGATCATCCACCCGCCGACCCTCTACCTGGGATACGTGGGTATGGCGGTTCCCTTCGCCATCGCCCTGGCGGCGTTGCTCGCCGGCCGCATGCCGAGCGAGCGGTTGCACTCGCTGCGCACCTGGCTGCTGGTCCCCTGCGGCTTCTTGAGCCTCGGCATCATGCTCGGCGGCTGGTGGTCCTATGAAGTGCTCGGCTGGGGCGGCTACTGGGCTTGGGATCCGGTCGAAAATGCCTCGTTCCTGCCCTGGCTGACCGGTATCGCGGCACTGCACTCGGCGTTGGCTCAGCAACGGCGCGGCACGCTGAAAGCGTGGACGATCATCCTCGTGATGGTCAGTTTTCTACTCACCATTCTCGGCACCTTCCTCACCCGCTCGGGAGTGGTCAACTCGGTGCATGCCTTCTCGCAAAGCGCCATCGGCCCGACCATCCTCGCCTTCTTGGGACTCTGCCTGGTAGCCGTGGTAGTGATTCTGTCGCTGCGCGTCGACCGGCTCCAGTCGGCACCGGCCAGTGAACGGCTGACCTCGCGGTCGGGGGCCATCCTGCTCAACAACCTGGTGCTCGTCGCTTTCACCTTCACCGTGTTGATCGGCACCCTGTTCCCGATCGTCGCCGAGGCGGTACGCGGGGTCAAAGTGAGCGTTGGCGAACCCTACTTCAACCGCATGGCGATTCCGCTCGGCTTTGGCCTGCTCTTCCTACTCGGCGTCGGGCCGGCCCTGCCCTGGGGTGCGAGCGAACCCGGCCGGGTGCGCAAGGCTTTGCTCGCCCCGCTGCCGGCCGCGCTGGTGGGCATGATACTGATGGCGTGGCTCGGCCAGCCGTCGTTCAACCTGC
Organism: Acidobacteriota bacterium; assembly: GCA_024277255.1. Lineage (GTDB taxonomy): Bacteria > Acidobacteriota > Thermoanaerobaculia > Multivoradales > SZUA-115 > SZUA-115. The sequence goes on from JAJRVQ010000040.1 coordinate 2,293, forward strand.
TGCTGACCGGCGCTCTGGGCGGTTATGCGCTGTGGGTGACCTTCGACCAAGCTCTGCGCCCGGCCCGCGGTGGGAGCAAGGGGCAGCGCGGCGACGCACGGCGAGGTTTCTCGCTCGCCGCCGTAGTTCGTTCGCCGCGGCGGCTAGGCGCCTACGTGGTGCATCTGGGCGTCATCGTGACCTTCATCGCCATCGCCGTCTCCTCGACCTTCCAGACGGACGCGGAGGCCACCCTGCCGGCGGGCGGCACGATGGAAATCGGCAAATACCAGCTTCGCTTCGAGACCATACGCGTGGTCGAAGAGCCGCACCTCACGGCGCAGAGGGCACAGATAACCGTACTGCGTCGCCCAAGCGGCGGAGAACCGGCGGAGGGCAAGAGGCTGGGCACCCTCGAGCCGGCGCTCAACGTCTACCAGACACGGCGCGAGCCGCTGGCGGCTCCGGCGGTGCGCTCCTCGCTGACCCATGACCTCTACCTGACCTTGATGAACGTCGGCTTCGACGGCACGGTCGGCATTCGCGCCATCCTCACCCCAGCGGTGATCTGGATCTGGATCGGCGTCCTGATGATGAGCCTGGGCACGGTTCTCTGCCTGTTGCCGAGCCCGCAAGCACGCGCCGCCCTGGCGCGGTCGGTGGTGGACACCGTGGAGGAAACGGAGTCGGAGGGTGCGGCATGAACCGCCGAGCCCTCTTGGTGGGTGCGCTCCTCGTCCTGCCGCTGATCTGGGTCCTGGGCAAGGGGTTGGGCAAGGACCCGAGGCACATCGAGTCACCGCTGATCGGCCAACCGGCGCCGGCCTTCGAGCTGGTCGATCTGGAGGGCAACACCGTTCGGCTGGCCGATCTCGCCGGCAAGCCGGCCTTGATCAACTTCTGGTCCACCTGGTGCATCCCCTGTGCATACGAGCATCCGGTCATCGCCGCCGCGGCGCGGCGCTACCGTGACCGGGTTCGTTTCATCGGAGTGATCTACCAAGACGAGCCCGCCACGGTTCGCGCCTACCTGGCACGGCGCAAAGCCTGGGGGCCGTCGCTGCTCGACGACACCGGGCGGGCCGCCATCGCTTTTGGCGTCTACGGAGTTCCGGAGACCTTCATCCTCGATCGCAACGGCGTGATCACCGCCAAGGTCGACGGCGCGCTCGACCCTTCGACGGTGGATGCGCTGCTGGCGGAGGTGCTGTGATGACCATCCACAAGATCGGCCTACCGCTGGCCTTCCTCTGCCTTCTGCTCACCTCGTCGCTAGCGCTCGCGGCGCAGGATCCGACCGCGGCCGATCTGGAGCTGCGACTCGGATCCCCCGATGATGCACCGCTGAGCGGCCCCGCGCTCGACGCCCTGACCCACGAGATCTCCAGCCTCATCCGTTGCCCGGTCTGCCAAGGGCTTTCCGTGGCCGACTCGCCGGCGACCTCCGCCGTGGCGATGAAGGACGAGGTCCGCCGCCTGCTCGCGGCGGGCTACTCCGGTGATCAAGTACTAGCCTATTTCGAGACCAGTTACGGCGAGTTCATCCGCCTCGAACCCAAAGCGCGCGGCTTCAACCTGGTGGTGTGGATCGCGCCCTTGGCCTTCTTGCTCATCGGCGGGGCACTGGTAGCACTGCGCGTGCGCGGATCGCGCGCCCAACTTGCCGCCAGCGCGGATCGGCCCGCACCGAGCGGTGACTCCCCATCCCCGAACGACAGCGACGACGCGGGCGCAGACTCCAGCCTCGAAGCCTACCGGCAGCGCGTCCGTAGAGAGGTGAGCAAGTGAGCGAAGCAACCTGGATGCCGGCTCTGATCATCGGCGGCGCAGCCCTGGCCATCGGCTTCTTGGCCTCGTGGGTAGTGCGGCGGCGCAGTGGTTCCGCGGCATCGTCGTTGACCGCCGACGATCCGCGCAGGCCGAAGATCAAGGCTCTCGAAGCTCGCCGCGACAAGATCTACGCTCGGCTGCGCGACAAGACCACCACTCTCAGCAAGACCAAACGTCGCCGCCTGGAAGACGAAGCAGCCACCATCCTGCGCGACCTGGACGCCCTCACCGAATCGGTGGGCGACGAACCACAAGCCAAGAGTCGGCCCATGGAGGCAGCCGAAGAGGCGACGGAAGCGCCGGAGGCGGCCGCCCAACCGCCAAGGCAAGCCGTTCGCCGCGCCGCCCTCGTCGGTTTCGTCTCCGGCGTTGCCGCCTCGCTGCTGGTGTCGACCTTGATCGGTTGGGCCGGCAAGGAGGCCACGCCGCGCGACATGGTTTCGCCGGCGGCGATGCCCAACACCTCCGAAGCCGCTCGCACCACAGCCGCGACCGGACAAAAAGCCGGTCAACCGGGGCAGCCCTTCCACGAAGGAACCGAGGAGCTTTCCGCGGAGATCGCCACCCAGGTTGAAGCGCTGAAGGCGAGGATGACCGCCAACCCCGCCGACCTCTCCGCCGCCAAGCAACTCGCCTTTCTGCTGCTGATCAACGGCAATCTCGTCGAAGCCTTCGACTATTCGAAGAAAGCGTTGGAGATGAGCCCGGACGATCCGGATGGCCTCTACGTGCAGGGCGTGGTGCGCATCCGCATGGGACAGGTGCAACAGGCGATCGAGTTGCTCGACCGGGTACTCGAACAGTACCCGAACCACCTTCTGGCCTTGATCGCGCGCGGCTCGGCTCTGCAACGCGGCGGCAGTACCTCGCAGGCCATCGAGACCTGGCGGCGCGCACTCGACGTCGCCGGTGGGAGCCACGCTGAGATCGAGCGTTTGATCGCCGAGGCGCAAGGCGCGGTGCAACCCGCGGCACAAACCGGCGGACTTCCACAGTCACAGTTACAGCCCCAGCCCCAGCCACAAACACAGCCGCCGGCAGTCGCCGCTGCCGCCGACGCCACCGCCGACGGCTCGGGGTTCGCGGTACGCATCGAGCTAGCGCCGGGGGCCAGCCCACCCCCGGGCGGCACACTCTTCCTGTCGCTGCGCGCCGCGGAAGGCGGACCGCCCACCGCCGCACGCAAGGTGATCAACCCTGGCTTTCCCCTGGAACTAACCCTCGGCCAGGGCGACAGCATGCTCGGAGGTCCCCTACCGTCCTCCGGCACGCTGACCGCGCGCCTCGACGCTGACGGCAATGCACTCACCCACGGCGAAGACGATCTCTCCGCCACCGGCTCGGCCTCCGCCGGCGGCGAAAAGGCCATCCTACGCCTGGACGGCTAGCTAACCCCTCCTTCTACCTCTCCTCGCCCCGACCGGCGAGCAGACTCAGCAGGTCGGTGGTGGAGACCAGACCGGTAATCTCTCCGTTCTGGCGCACGAAGACCCGGTGGATGTGCTGCTCGAGCATGACGCGAGCGATCTCGGAAACCGGCGCGTCGGCTGGTACCGCTACCACCTCCGGGGTCATCACGTCGCCGACCGCCAGCTCACTCTCCTCGATCCGCATCGGCTCGATGTCATAGTCATCGAACTCCGCCTCCCAACTCTGGGAGTAGAAGGCCGCACGACTGACCGCGGTGTCCGGTGACCTGCCGTTCAGGGTACTGGCCGACGCGATGTCGGAAACCGAAACTACCCCGACGGGCTGGCCGCCATGGTCACAGACCAGAACGCCGCTGATCCCCCCGTCTTCGAGAAAGGTAGCCAGCTCGCTCATGGACATGTCGGAATCCACCGACACCACCTCACGGCTCATCAAGTCGCGGGCCGTGGTACGGGGCAGAGTCGTCGTCGCGTTCATCGTGGTACCTCCTTACCTCCGCTGAAAGCGTACTCTCTTTTCGCGCCCACCGTCGCCACCCTTGTAGAGGTGCGCCTCGCTACCCCGAGGAGTGGTAAGTCGCCGGCCCCTCATCCCTCTCCGCGGCCCTTGGGCGCAGGCGCCACGCCATTACACCGGCCCGGCCGGAAGGAGGAACCATGCAGAGATCAGCGCAGAGGCCAGAGTACCGGCACCAGGAGCAGCAAGACCACAAAGACCAGGGCGGAGAGCGGCAGACCGACCTTGACGAAGTCGCGAAAGGTGTAGTGGCCCGGGGCGTAGACCAGCAGGCAAGCCGGCTCCAGCGGAGCGATGAAGGAGAGTGAGGCGGCCAGGGTGACGAGGATCGCCAGCGGGCGCGGGTCGACCCCCAGAGCGCCGGCGGTGGACACGGCCACCGGCAGGACCACCAGCGCCGCGGCGGCGTTGGACATCGGCTGGGTCAGCAACATGGTCAGGGCCACGAAGGCGGCAAGAACGAAGGGCGTGCCCAGAGGCACAGTCCAGGTGACGATCCACTGGGCGAGCAAATCCGCCGCCCCCGTCTTGACCATCGCCAGGCCGAATGCGGTCATGCCCCCGATCAGAATCAGAATCCGCCACTCCACCAGGCGGTAAACCTCTTCGGCCGCCAAGCATCTCGCCGCCACGGCCACCAACGCCGCCAGCAGCAGGCCGACCGAGAGCGGAAGCCAACCCACGGCACCGGCGACGATGGCCGCCACCAGCGCCCCCAGGGCGATCAGACCCTTGCGGCGCGACAGCGGCAGCGAATAGACCTCCCCGAGTACCCAGATCCCAGCCGTTTCCGGCAGGTGACCCAGACGGTCCTTGGGCGCCACCAGCAGTAGCACGTCGCCGGCCGCTAGCCGCAGGTCGGAGACCGCCACCGGGTAGGAATGTCCGCGCCGGAAGACGGCGAGCACCGAGGCGCCGTAGGTCTGGCGGAAGCGTGACTCGCGCAACGTTCGTCCCGGCAACGGAGAACCGGGCATGATCACCGCCTCGGCCAGGATCGTGTCGCCGGCCAGCAGCTGGTCGAGTTCGAGATCCGGTGCCGCCTCCAGGGCCAGCCCCGGCCGCTCCGCCAGGCGCAGCAAGCTCTCGCGGCTACCCTGGACCAGCAGGAGGTCGCCGGCCTGCAACCGGGTGGCCGCCCGCGCCGGTAGCCGCGACTCGCCGCGTGCGACGGCGAGCACCTGGACACCGTGGCTGGCGAGGTCGGCCTGCGCCAGGGTTTGACCGACGCAGGAAGCCTCCTCCTCCACCACCAGCTCGGAGAGAAAACCGCGGATCTCGTGGGCCTGCCGTACAGCCCCGGCGGCGCGCAGCGGAAGCAGACGGCGACCCAAGAAAAAGAAATAGACGATCCCCACCACGGTCATCGCGGCGCCCACCGGGGCCAGCTCGAACAGCGAAATCCCCTCCATCCCCAGCCGCTCCATCAAGCCGCTGGCAGCGAGGTTGGTGGAGGTACCGATGAGGGTGGCGGAACCGCCGAGCATCGAGGCGTAGGCCAGGGGCATCAACAGACGGCTGGGGACGATGCGCGTCTCGCGCGCCGTCTCCAGCACTCCGGGCAGCAGCACGGCGGTGACATTGGTGTTGCTGAGAAAAGCCGATAGACCGGCCGAGAGCGCCATCACCGAGGCCACTATCGGCGCTTCCCTATGGCCCGCGAGGTGCTGAATCGATTTCGCCACCCAGCCCATCACCCCGGTTCGCTTGAGCGCTCCGGCAAGGACGAAGATCGAGCCGAGGACGACGATCACCTCGCTGGCGAATCCCGAAAATGCCTCCGCGGGATCGAGGATCCCGGTCAAAACCAGCGCCCCCACCAACCCCAGGGCCACCAAGTCGACCGCGAACCACTCGCCCAAGAAGAGGACTATGGCCACCACCAGCAGCAGTAGGACGATGGCGATATCTAAGGTCATCCGTATCGGCAGCGGTGCGCCCACTTGGGTTGCACCACGGGCTCCTACCCTTCTTCCTTGGGCGCCTCTACCAAGCGATTTCTCAGGGCATAGCCGACGACCTGCGCCCGGTTGTGCAGGTGAAGCTTGTCCAGGATGTTGCGCACGTGGAACTTCACCGTGTTCTCGCTCACCTTGAGTTCCCGCGCCAACCTGCGGTTGGAGGTGGTACCGCGCACCATCAACTCGAGGACTTCGGTCTCGCGCTCGGTCAGGGCGTCGGGGTCGAACTGCTTGCCGGCCCGCCTGGGCTTGGCGAACTCCTCGAGCAGGCGGCGAGCCACCGCGGGGGTCAAGGCGGGCTCGCCGCGGGAGACGCCTACCAACAGCTCAAAAAAATCATCGGACTTGAGGTTCTTGAGTAGGTAGCCTTTGGCGCCCGACTTGATCGCTTCGAAGAGGTTTCCGTCATCGTCCGCGGCGGTCAGCACCACGACCTTCACCTCGGGCAGCTCCGCCGCCAGCCGTTTGGTCGCTTCAAGACCGTCGACCCCCGGCATCGACAGATCCATCAAGACGATGTCCGGCTTGAGTTTCCAGGCAAGTTCGATCGCCTCGCGCCCATCATTTGCTTCGCCGACGACCTCGAAGTCGCGCGCTTCGAGCAGACTCTTCAAGCTATCGCGAAAGAGGACGTGATCGTCCGCGATGAGAACTCTCATAGGCGACAACTCCCTGGAAATCCGGTTTCTGCACCACGGACGATTTGCTGGATAGGCCGGTGCGGTGTTTGAGATGCGTATGAGAATAGTTTACCAGGCGCCGGAAAGGACTTCGCGGGATAAGGTGTCGCCATGGGCGGATCGACTCGAGATTCCAACTCGCCAGCCTCCGGCTGGCAAGCCCCCAAGCCCGACCACGAGATGACCCCATCCGAGGCTCCGCCTCACCGGCAGTGGCACGCCCTGAGCGTCGCGGAGGCGCTGGCGGCCCTGGGCAGCGGCGAGACGGGACTCAGCGAAGCGCAGGCCGCTCGACGCCGCCAACGGTGGGGTCCCAACGAGTCGCCGGCACCGACCATCGACCCCTGGTGGTGCATCCTGGGGCGACAGCTACGCAGCATCGTGATGCTCCTGCTCGCCGTGGCCGCACTGGCCGCCGCGGCCTTCGGAGAGCGGGCGGAGTCGGCCGCCATCGGGGTCGTGCTGTTGATCAACCTCGCCATCGGATTCGTCATCGAGCTGCGCGCGAGGTTTGCCATGGAGGCCCTTCAACGGCTGGAGGTGCCCCGGGCTACCGTCGTCCGCGGCGGCCGCGAGCAGAGCGTCGCCGCACGCGACCTGGTCGTCGGCGACGTGGTGCTCCTCACGGCCGGGGACGCCGTGCCGGCCGACGCGCGCTTGCTGGAGCGCTCCGAGCTGCAAACCGTGGAAGCGATGCTGACCGGCGAGTCGCTGCCGGTGGTCAAGTCGCCGCGGCCGGTGGCCGGCGACACGGTACTCGCCGAGCGCACCTCCATGGTCTACCGGGCAACGCTGATCGCCAGCGGCACCGGACGCGCGGTGGTGGTGGCGACGGGGGGTGCGACCGAGCTTGGCCAAGTCAGCGACTTGCTGAGTTCCATCCGCCGGGAACCGACGCCGCTGGAGCGCCAGTTGAATGTTCTCGGCCGGCGCATGGTGTGGGCCACCCTGGCGGTCGCCATGACCGTTGTCGCGGTCGGCATCGCCCGCGGCCTGGATCTCTGGTTGATGGTGGAAACCGGGCTAGCGCTGGCCATCGCCGCCGTACCCGAGGGGCTGCCGGTGGTCACCACCATCACACTGGCCCTCGGCGTCCAACGGATGGCGCGGCGCAACGCACTCATCCGCCGTCTACCGACGGTCGAGACACTCGGTTCCGCAACCGTCGTGTGCACCGACAAGACCGGGACCCTGACCTCCGGTCGCATGGCCGTCACCACAATGTGGATCGGTGAACGCGAGCTGGAAGTCCGCCCCGGAGAAAGCTTCTTCGCGGCCGGTGAGCCGGTCGAGCCCTCGGCGGTGCCGGGTCTACTCCCACTCCTCACCACCGCCGCTCTGGCCAACCGGGCGGTGCTGGCGCCGGCCGGCGGAGGGGAGGGTGACCCCACCGAGGTCGCCCTGCTCGAAGCGGCCCGCCTGGCCGGAATCGAGCGCGGCTCGCTGCGCCAAGAGGAAGTGGGCGAGGTCCCCTTCTCCAGCGAACGCATGCTGATGGCGACCTTCCAGCGCAGTGCGGACGGCTCGGTGGTGGCTCACGTCAAGGGCGCGCCGCGGCGGCTGGTGGAGCTGTCGAGTTCCTGGGTTGGAGGCGAGGGTAGGGTTGAGCCGCTCGACGACGAGGGCCGGCAGCGGCTACTGGAGGCCAACCGGCGCCTCGCCCGCCGCGGCTTGCGGGTTCTCGCCGTCGCCAGCCGCCGGTTGGGGCCCAACGACAAGCCCGCGGCGGCAGCGCTCGACGAGCTTACCTTCTCGGGTTTCATCGGCCTGCTCGATCCGCCGTCGCCGGGCGTCGCCGAGACCGTCAAGCTGCTGCGCGACGCCGGAGTGCGCAGCGTGATGTTGACCGGCGATCAGGCCTTGACGGCAGAGGCGGTCGGCCGCAGCTTGGGCATCCTCCGGGCGGAGGAACGCATCCTCGACGGCCACAAGCTCCAAGGCGTGGACAAAGACGACGTCGGATCGCTGCTGCGCGGCGTCGGTGGTTTGAGCCGGGTGAGTCCGAAGAACAAGCTGCACGTGGTGCGGGCGTTCCAGGCCGCCGGCGAGGTGGTGGCGATGCTCGGCGATGGCGTCAACGACGCTCCGGCCTTGCGCCGCGCCGACATCGGTGTGGCCATGGGAGGGCGGGGCACCGACGTGGCACGCGAGGCGGCGGACATCGTGCTGGCCGACGACCGGTTCGGGACGGTAGCCGCGGCGGTACATGAAGGTCGCGTCGTCTTCGACAACATACGGCGCTTCATCTTCTATCTTTTCTCCTGCAATCTGTCGGAGATCTTGCTGCTCTTCATCGCCGGCATCGCCGGCCTGCCGCTGCCGCTACTGCCGCTGCAACTGTTGTGGCTCAACCTGGTCACCGACGTTTTCCCGGCGCTGGCGCTGGCGGTGGAGCCGGCGGCGCCGGGAGTGATGAGCCGCCCACCACGACCGCCGGATGAGGGAATCCTCACCGGCGCCTTCCTGGCCCGGATCAGCGGCTACGGCGGTCTACTGACCGGCCTCTCGCTCGCCGTCTTCATCCCGGTGTTGGCGGCGGGCGGAGAGCCGCGGGCGAGAACGGCGGTTTTCGCCACCCTGGCCTTCAGTCAACTCATCCACCTGTTCAACGCGCGAAGCGACGGTCGCCCCCTGTCGCTTCGGCGCTTCTTCGCCAACCGCTGGGCCTTGGGTGCCATCGCCTTGGTGCTGGTGCTGCAGCTCGCCGCCCTCTACCTGCCGGCGCTCAGCGGACCCCTCGGCACGGTTCCGCTGACCGCGATCGACTGGCTCGCCGTGATCCTCGCCTCACTGGCACCGCTGGCCATCGGACAGGCAGTGGCAGTGGTCAGATCGGTACGGACTCGACGCGGCACCAGCGAGCCCGCTGCCACCAGCCGAAACGATCGAAGCGAGTAGCGGAGCTCTCGCTCGCCGCCCTCACACCACTGCCAGGTAGCGCCCGAAGCGCCGCCGGGCAGGGCAATTTCCGCCCGCTGGGACGGTGCGCAATTTCTCCTTGGCGACTAGTGTAGAAGAGAGAAAAACCCAGGAAATCAACCCTCGGCGATGGAACCTGGAGCGATGAGTACCGGCAGCACCCTATCGGACGCAGTCCAAGAGTTGGTCCGCCGCCGGCAAGAGATGGTGCAGCGACAGCTGGTGGCCCGCGGCATCACAGATCGGCAGCTGCTGGCGGCGATGGGGTCGGTGGCTCGCGAGGCCTTCGTTCCCGCCTCCCTGGCCGAATTCGCCTACGATGACTCTCCGCTGCCAATCGAGGCGGAACAGACCATCTCGCAACCCTACATCGTCGCCCTGATGGCGCAGGCGCTGGAACTGTCGCCCAACGACCGCGTCCTGGAGATCGGCGCCGGTTCGGGGTACGCCGCCGCGGTGCTCAGCCTCATCAGCCGCGAGGTCTACGCCGTCGAGAGAATCGGCGAGCTGGCCGAGTTGGCCCGTACCCACTGCCGCGACCTCGGTTACCACAACGTCCACCTGCTGCATGCGGACGGTACGAACGGCTGGCCGCAACACGCCCCGTACGAGGCGATCGTGGTGTGGGCCGGAGGACCTTCGGTGCCGACGGCGCTGCTCGACCAACTCACCATCGGCGGCCGGCTGGTAATCCCGGTCGGCGACAACCCCCGTCTACAGACCCTGGTGCGCATTCGCCGCCAGGAGGCAGACCGCTACGAGCGCGAGGATCTCGGCTCGGTGCGCTTCGTACCGCTGATCGGCGACCAGGGATGGAAGCCCAAAAGCGTCAACCCCGGACTGCGGACCGCGGCGACTCATGGCCCGTCGCGCCACGCGGTGGCGGCGTTGATACGCGAGGCCGCCGAGCCCCTCGACGCCATCGACGATGCTGAGCTGGGGCCGCTGCTGGAGCGGATCGGGGACGCTCGCGTGGTGCTCCTCGGCGAAGCGACGCACGGTACCGCCGAGTTCTATCGCATGCGCAGCCGCATCACCCGCGAACTGATCACCCGCAAAGGGTTTGATCTGGTGGCCTTCGAAGCCGACTGGCCTGACATGGCCGAGGTCGACCGCCACGTGCGCCGCGCTCCCCGGCGTCGCGAAGAGATCTTCACCCGCTTCCCCACCTGGATGTGGCGCAACCGCGAGTTCGGCGAGCTGGTCCACTGGTTGCACGAGCACAACGCCAACATCCACGACCCTGCCCGGCGGGTGAGCCTCCACGGCCTCGACCTGTACAGCATGTTCACCTCGATCGCCGCCGTGCTCGACTACCTGGACCGGGTCGATCCGGCGGCCGGGGTGAGCGCCCGGGCGCGCTACGGCTGCCTCACGCCGTGGGAACGGGATCCCGCCGCCTATGGCCGCGCTGCGCTCGAAGGCCGCTACGCGAGCTGCGAGCCGGAGGTTCTGGCGACCTTGGTCAGCATGCTCGAGTGCCGGTTGACCTACGAGACCCACGACGGCGAGAGCTTCCTCGACGCGGAGCAAAACGCGCGGGTGATCGCCACCGCCGAGCGCTACTACCGGGTGATGTACTACGGCTCGGCCGAATCCTGGAACCTGCGGGACCACCACATGTTTGACACCCTCGAGCGGCTGCTCGCCTTCCGCGGTCCACACTCGAAGGCCGTCGTCTGGGCACACAACTCCCACGTCGGCAACGCCGCCGCTACCGAGATGACCGACCGGGGGCAGATCAACATCGGCCTGCTCGCCCGTGAGCACTTCGGCTCCAAGGCGTTCCTGGTCGGCTTCGGCACCGATCACGGCACGGTGGCCGCGGCGCGCGACTGGGACGGCCCGATGAGCATCCGCCAGGTGCGGCCCGCGCACCCGGAGAGCTACGAGAGCCTGTGCCACGAGTCCACCGTGCCGGCTTTCCTGCTCCATCTGAAGGAACCGGTGCGCGCCGACCTCACCGACGAACTGGCCGTCCCGCGGCTGGAGCGGGCGATCGGCGTTATCTACCGCCCCGAGACGGAACTCGAGAGCCACTACCTACAGGTCACACTGCCCTACCAATTCGACGAGTACGTCTGGTTCGACGAAACCACCGCCGTCACCGCCTCCGGCACCACCGGCGAAAGTCCTCACGGCGGGGTGCCCGACACCTACCCGTTCAGGCTCTAAGGAAAACCGTTTCCCCGCAAGCGGCCCACCGAATCCAGTTCGCTGAGCAAAGAGACGAGCCCTGCAAGCCAACCGAGGCCTCAGCATGGGGAAACGCCGCCTCAGGGCGTTACCGTGGTGATCTCCAACGACCAATTGTTGATCGTGCCAACGCCGCCGCCTCCCTCGTCTACCGCCCAGAGCTGCCAGATGCCGCCGGCGGCTTTGCCCTTGAAGATGCTCAACGGGTGCGCCGGCTGGCTCAGCGTGTCGTAGGTGGTCACCAGATCGGCGGCGAAGCCACCCGTCTCGTTGTGCAGCAGGCCGTAGATCCCCTGCGGTGAGATCAGGTAAAGCCGCAAGTCGCCGATTGCGCCGTGCGAGATGTCGACTGAGACGTTGACGTCCGCCACCACACCGATCATCGAAGCACCGTCGACATCCAGGTCCGAGGTCACGCCGGCGAAGTCCTGATCGGGGATCGATTGAGGCACATCAGTCGAAGCGAAAGAATAGCTCTGGACGCTGCCGCAGCCGGACGGCAGATAGCTCAGGTCGAGCCGCCAGTCGCGGAGCGTGGCGCTGCCGCCGCCGGCCTGAGCGTCGACCACCTTGAGCTGCCAGGTACCGTCCATCGGTTTGCCGAGTGCACCACTGGTGACAAACAGAGCGTTGATCCCACTGCCGCTGTACGGGCAGGTCAGGAAGAGGCCGGGGAAGAGCTGGCCGCACAGCACCTCCTCCTCGCCGTCCGGATGGACGAGGATCAGAGAGATCTTGTCGCCCGCAACGTTCGGGTGGGAGAGATCGACGTAGACACCGGTGCTGTTGTTGACCGTGCCGACCATGTTGACGGCCACGTCGGAGGTCACCCCTGCCGGGTTGTTGTCGGGCACGGACTTGGGCACGTCGATCGAATCCCATTGGCCGAAGGGCGCGCAGCCGTCCGGAGTGTAATCGATGGTCAGCGTCCAGTCCTCGAGCGTGCCGACGGTGCCGGCTACCAGGTCTTGCGCGATCACCTGCCAGGAGCCATGGAGATTCTTGCCGGCGAAGCTGGTGAGCGGAAAGCTACCGTTGAGGTTGGCGGTACCCGGCAAGTTCTGGTTGTGGACAGTCGTTTGTTGGCCGTCCGGCGCCACCACCGATACCCGTAGGTCTCCAACGTCCGGGTGGGTGATCGACAGGTCTAGCGTGGCGGATTGGATCAGCCCCGAGTCGTTGATCCAGGTGCCCTGGGTCAGGCCGGCCACGGTGCCGTCCGGGATCACCTGCGGCGGATAGCCGCTGCCGTAGGTCGGCAAGGGTGGCGGCGGAGGGGTGTAGTTGATGGTCATTGACAGATCGACGATCGAGCCAGCGCTGCCGCCCGACTTGGCGTGGGCCTCGAAGGTCCAACTACCCGCCAGCGGCTTGCCGCTGAACGCCGTCACATCGAAAACACCTGGAACCGGCCCCGGCAACTCGTCCCACAGCGTCACCTTGGTGCCGTCCGGGTGCTTGACCTTCAGGCGAAGGTCGCTCGGATCGGGATGGTTGACGCTCAAGTTGACCTTCACGGTGTTGATGGTGCCGGTGTCGGTGATCTGCAGCGACGAGAAGGTGGTGAATCCGGGCATCACGTTGACCATGCTGCCGTTGGGCCAGTCGAAGTTCTTGGTGATCGAGTCCGGGTCGGGCGGCATGGTGTTGGCGGCCGCCGCCAGCGCCGCCTCGGCGTTGAGTTTGCCGTAGCCGAAGTAGGTCGAGAAACCACCGCTCCAGCTGGAGTGCGACGGGTCGATCATGTCGGCCGAACTGCGCATGATGTCGCGCACCTGGTCCCAGGTGAGAGCCGGGTTGACGTCTAAGATCAGCGCCGCCAACCCAGCCGCCTGCGGGCTGGAAAATGAGGTACCGGCCAGCCCGCCGGTGTAATCACCGGAGACCGAATAACCGAGCTGCCCGGTGATGTCGGTCGTCCATACGCCACCGCTGGCAGTGCCGTCGCCGGACGGAGCCACGAAATCGAGATTGGTGCTTTGGCTGCTGTAACTCGCGATTTTGTCCTGGTTCGTCGAAGCGCCGACCGCCATCGTCAGCGGGCTGTTCACGTAGCCGTTCTGCGGCACCGGCCCACCCGAGTTGCCGGAGGCGAAGAAAATCGGCATGCCCAGCCCGCCGCGCCCTTCGTCGATGCACTTCTGCAGTGCCATCTGCGTCGAAGCGGGCAGCACAGGCTGGATGTTATCCTGCGGGCCCCACGAGTTGTTGATGATGTGGGCGCCGTGAATACGGGCGAAGTTGAACGCCTGCGCCTCATCGGCCAGCGTTGCACCGGGCGCCAGGAAGCGGATCGGCATCACCTTGCAGCTCTGGCAGACGCCGGAAACACCGAGGCCATTGTTGCCCAACGCCGCCGCCATGCCGGAAACCGCGGTCGAGTGCTTCTCGATCGACGGGTACTGATAGCCAGAACTGCCGCTGCCGCCGGCCACGTCGGTGCCGGCCACCAGGTCGAGGTCGGGATGCTGAAGGTCGATGCCCGTGTCGACCACTGCAATCACGATACCGGGATTGCCGGTCGAGCTGTCCCAGCCTTCGGGCGCGTCGATGTCGGCGTCCGGCTTGACCATGAACTGCGGCGTGATCCCGGTGGCGTGCAGGTGCCACTGCTTGTTGAACAGCGGGTCGTTGGGAATCAGAAGCGCCGTCTTCGGCGAGACGAAGTTCGGATGGGCATAGTCGATCACACTTGGGCCGTAGGTCTGGATCAGATGGTTGGCCATCGTCTGTGCGGTGAACGGTGAACTCTTCTTCACCTTGAGCACGTAGGTGTAGAGCGCGGTGTCCAGCTCGTCGACCACGGTCAAGTTGTTGCTCGCCAAAACAGCAGCGACGGCCTGCGGCGTCTGCGACGGCTGGAAGGCGACGATGAGTTCGTTGGTCAAGCCATAGACGTGCCGCTTGGCGAGCGCCAAGCCGGGAAAGGCGCTCACCACCTGGGTCGCGCGCCGGAGGGTAGCGGCCGCCTGTTTCGCGGTAGCGACCGTGCTGCCTGCCACCATCGGCACCCAATAGAAGTTGTTGGCCGCCGGGCCGATGCGGTCGACCACGGCGGGATCCAGACCCGGAACCCGTTTCAGGATTCGTCGCGCCGCTTCCGGGGAAACCTCCGGGGAAAACTTGACCGCCAGCAGGTCCGGATAGACCGAGAGCGGAACCCGCGTGTGACCATCGGCACCGGAGTAGAAGTAAAGGCTGGAATCGGGCTCCGGATCGCCCGCCGGCTTCACCTGCGCGGCTACGACCGTGGCACCGGAAAGCGGCGGCGCAACCACCGCCAGAAGAACTACAGAAATCGAGGACAAGACAATCCTATGCAGCTTCACGGTCGAGGTCCTCCTTCTACCCCCGGTGCGTGAGCCTCTTCGCCTCTCTATGGCGGCGGCTTCACGCCCCACTTCGGCAGGAGTCGCGAGAGTCCGCGATTGCCCCTACGCCTCCCCGGGACCGCCTGTCGGCTGCTCCGGTCCAGCTGCACTGCGAGCCGAGACGCTGAGCGCTGGCTGGGTCACTTTCCCAGCGATGCCAACACCTCGGCTCGCTACCAAGCTGCGACCCGGAGGTTCTCGATCTCTTCGAAGTGCCTGTCTCGCGAAGCAACGATTAGACCGTGCTGAAGAGCGATAGCGCCAATCCAAATATCGTTGTCTGGAATCGGCCGCCCTTTCTCACGCAGCGCTCCTTTGATTCGGCCGTACTGCTTAGCAGTCTCAGCATCGACCACCACAATAGTGCACGCAGCACTGAAGCTATCGATGCGAGCCTCGTTCGCATCGGGCCGAGCCGATTGTCCGGCACCGAAGCGAAGCTCGCCGAGGACCACGGAGGGAAGGTAGATCTCCGGGTTGTCTTCGAGCTGGGTTCGAACCGCAGGGTCCTCATTGAAGAGGGCGATGACGATATTGGTGTCGAGCAGGTAGCTACCACTCACCCGGATCCACCTGCTCACAGCCCTCCTCGATAGCCTCCATCATTGCTCGAGCGGACTCATCATCGAGAGTCCCCGCGAAGCGTAGTAGATCGCGCCCGGATGCGCCCTTGGGCAAGCTAGAAACCAGGCCGTGCACTAGCTCTGCGGCCTGTTGCTGCTGCTTCGGCGAGAGCCGATCTAGGTCTTGGAGAATCTGTTCTTTGATCGCCAGCATCACCATGGCAGCACCTCCTCTCCGCCCGGAGTGGAATCATAGTGCGTATAGCATACCGCCCCTGGGCTGGTGGCGCCCGCAAAGGCGACAGCGATTCAACGCCACCCCGCTCTCTCGACCAGAACGGATCGACTGGAGGAGGCTGGCCATTGCTTGTGCCGTCCTTCACCGAAAAGATAGTCTGGGAACTCAGAACCGACCTAGGCCTCACCCTTTTCGGTGGCCCTGGCAAACCTCTGATTCGCTCGGGTGGTCAACGATAGATCCTTCCGCGCTGAGCGATATCAAGGACAAGAACGACCAGCTCCCCAGCGTCATACCGGTAGACGATACGAATCGGCCCAACACGAAAAGACCGCCGGCCGGCCAGTGGACCCTGCAGCGGTTTGCCAGACTCGGGCTCCTTGGCCAGGCGATCTAGCGCGCGATCAATTCGCCCGAAAAGCCTGCGATCCGACCGAGCGAGCTTCTCGTAGCTCTTCCTAGCGTGACTCGACAGCCTTACGGTCGCCACGCCTCATCTCCTCGCGAAGCTCCGCTAGCGAGTGGCCACCGCCCGAAGAGAGTTCTTCCTCCGCCTCTGCAAGCCGAAGAAGCAACGGCTCGTCAGAGAGCATCTCGAGCGTCTCAAGTAGCCCATCGAACTCCTCCGAAGAGAGCAGTATGGCTTCGGCGCGGCCCCGGCGCGTAATCAAGAATCGCCCGAACTCAGCATGGGCTCGCTCCACTAATTCTGAAAGACGAGGGCGCAGCTCTGTCAGTGAGATTGTCGTAGTCGCCATCTTGGCCTCCTAGCCGAACTATACACGAGTCTGTCAAGTTTGAACGACCGGACCGAGCCTCGCTCGTGTCACGCGCAACACCCCCTTGCGTAAAGACACGAGGCAGTGAGCGACGACCGCCACGACCCTCGGGCTTTGCTATCGGATTTTGCGATCTCAAAACCCTGGCCTCCTCCACAGTAACCCGGAACATGAAATCTCCGGAAAGCGAGTCCGGTTGCGTGTCACCTGCTCGTTGAGGCGTCCTGTCGGAACTCCATACAAATCGGCACGAGCGCCGTCGAGCATGACCTTCTCGCCCCAACTCACTTCGAAATCGGCAAATGCCGGATTCTCAGGCGGCGTTCTTCAACCAGGACAATCGCCGATCCCTCCAGCGCCGTCTCCGTCGTTGCCAGTGCCGAGGAGAGACGCTCAATCACGTGAGGAGTACTAGTGTCC
The DNA here is from genome assembly GCA_024277255.1 of Acidobacteriota bacterium. Classification (GTDB taxonomy): domain Bacteria; phylum Acidobacteriota; class Thermoanaerobaculia; order Multivoradales; family SZUA-115; genus SZUA-115. The sequence continues at coordinate 19,176 of JAJRVQ010000040.1, forward strand.
TGAAGGCGGAAGAGGATCACACTGGCTGCGTGGTTGCCGGCAAGCGCTGCGATCTCACCAAAATCCAAGTCGAAAGTGAGGACCACGCGACGCTCAGCGATCGCCTTGGCGAAGATCTCAGCATCGGGCAATCTCTGAAGCCCCTCGTCCCTAAGATGGACGGCCTCGTGTCCCGCCTCGCGTAACCACTTAACCACCCGCTGAGAGACACCCATGTCGGCCAAGAACCGCATGGGTGCTAGGCGTGCTGGACCTGTTCCTGGGTCAGCCAGGCGGCGTACTGGATGGCCTGCTGAACGTCTTCCTGCTCAAGATCCGGGTAGTCAGCCAGGATCTCGTCAAAAGACACACCGTGAGCAATCTGGCCAACGATGACGGAAACGGGAATTCGCATGCCCCGGATACAGGCGCGGCCACGGAGAATCTCTGGGTCGAAGGTGATGCGGTCGAACATTGTGCGTGTCCTCCGCGTTCAAGTGTACCTCAGCCCACAGTGAGGCAGCTCTGATCGCGTCCGATGATCGCGCAGAGCCCATGGAATCGGCCAGCGGAACGAAGTGTCACTCGATTCTGTCACTTCGCGCAAACCGACCCAAGCCACCCCGCCTAAATCACTCAAAACAAACAATTTGTAGCCGGAGCTTTGCAGCATGGCTGGGACGCAGGGATTCGAACCCCGATTGCACGCTCCAGAGGCGCGAGTCTTACCATTAGACGACGTCCCAGTCGAAGGGTGAGGCTATGGAAAAACGGGTGCTAGGTCAAGATTTCTCGGTGGGTTGGGCATTCTCTCGCAGGAAGGCTAGGAAGTTGGCGAAGTGGCGGGCGGTGGCTTGTTGGCCGGTCATCTCTACGAGGTGGAAGAGGGAGGGGCCGGTCTTGCTGGCGGAAAGGGCCATGCGGGTGGGGTGGATCAGGGCTCCGGCTTTGATTTCCAGCTCTTTGGCCAGCTCGCGCAGGGAGGTTTCGACGCTCTCGGTGGTGAATGGGTCCAGGGCCGCAAAGCGCCGGGCCAGTTCCTCTAACTGGGCGGGTAGGGCTGGGTCGGTGAGGAATTTGGCGCACAGCTCGGGGTCGTAGTCCAGCTGGTCGGTGAAGTAAGGAACCATGAAGCCGGCCAGCTCGCGCAGATCCTTGGCGCGGTCGCGGTGGAACTCAACCGCCGCTTCCAGGCGAGCGCGCTCGGCATCGGCCAGACCCAGCTCTTCGACGAAGGGCAGAAGGTGGGGCATCAGTTCCGCGAGCGGCAGGCTGCGCAGATACTGGCCGTTCATCCAGGACAGTTTGTCGGTGTCGAAGACGGCGGGCGAGGCGATCAAGCGCTCCACGGTGAACAGGTCGGCCATCTCTTGGCGACTCATCAGCTCTAGATCGCCGCCCGGCGACCAGCCGAGCAGGGCCAGGTAGTTGTAGAGCGCATGGGGCAGCACTCCCTGCTGGCGGAATTCTTCGACCGAGGCCGCCCCGGTGCGCTTGGAGAGCCGTTTCTTGTCGGGCCCCAGGATCATCGGCAGGTGGCCGAAGGTGGGCATTGTGCCGCCCAGCGCTTCGATCAAGGCGATGTGCTTGGGGGTGTTGGGGACGTGGTCCTCGCCGCGCAGGATGTGGGTGATGCCCATGTCGAGATCGTCGCAGACGACCGAAAGGTGGTAGGTCGGGGTGCCGTCGGAGCGCAGGATGACGAAGTCTTCGAGCGCTTCCGGCGGATAGTTGACGTCACCGCGTACCAGATCGTGAAACTGGATGCTGCCTTGCGGCATGCGGAAGCGCACGACGTAAGGCTGTTGAGCCGCCGCGCGGCGCTCCTGCTCTTCGGCGGGCAGCCGTAGCACTTCCCAGCGCAGGGCCTTGTCACTTCCCTGACGCAGCTCCTCGACCTCCTCGCGGGTGCGGTAGCAGCGGTAGGCCTTGCCGGCCTCCAGCAGCTCCAGGGCGCGCTCGCGATGGCGCTCCAGCCGCTCGCTCTGCAGATGCGGCCCCTCGTCCCAAGCCACTTCCAGCCACTGGAGCGCCGAGGTGATCTGGCGGGTCATCGCCTCGTCGGAGCGCTCGCGGTCGGTGTCTTCGATGCGCAACACCAGCTCACCGCCCAGGCTGGAGCGCAGCAGGTCGTTGTAGATCGCCGTTCGTGCGCCGCCGACGTGGAGGTAGCCGGTGGGTGAGGGTGGAAAGCGGACCCGGACGGGGCCGGTGAGTGCTGTTTTCATGGAAGCCAAGCTCCTGGAGTGGACTGCGGCGTGGAAGGTGAGCTGGAAGCGGGTGATCGCTTCACAAAACCGAGCGATTCTAACCGTTTCGCCGCGTCAATCGGAATCTCGGAAGGTAGCACCAACGAAAAACCGGCCCCTCGGAAGGTCCGAGAGGCCGGCAAGAGTCAGGCCCCGGCGCCCATCAGCGGCGCCGGAGCTGTGAACGGGTTACTGGACGACGATTTGCAGCGAACCGATGTCCTCACCCGCCGCGATACCCAGGGTACTGAGATCCAGGCGCATCGTGAAGGTGCCCGAGGTGGAGGTACCGAAGGTACCGGAGAACTCGACCACGTCTTCGTCGGTGCCACTGACGCCGGTGACCGAGAAGTCGCCGACCGTCGAGAAGAGCAAGTTGCCCGAGGCGGTGAGCGCCGCGGCATCAACATCCTCGCCACCCGAGTTGTTGAGGCCAACGTCGCTACCGTCGAAGTACTGGGCGAACGAGCCCGAAGTGGCGGTGCCCAGGGTACCGGTGAAGATCCACAGATCTTCGTCCTTACCCGAGGCTCCGTTGGCGCTGATCGATCCCAGCGTCGAGATGATCAACCGACCGTCGGAGGCCAGGGCGATCGCGGTGATGTCCTCACCACTCGAGCTCAGGCCAACATCGCTGCCGTCGAAGTAGAAGCTGAAACTACCCGCGGTGTTCGCGCCGAGCGAGGTCGGCGTGAAGCGCACGATGTCGGAATCGTCGACGGCCATGCCGCCCACGGTTCCGGCCGCCGTGAAGCTGAGCAGGAAGTCGCCGCCGGGCAAGATCTCGAATCCGCTGATCTCGAGACCGCCCAAGCCGACGTCACTACCGTCGAACTCCAAGGTCCAGACTCCGGTGTCCTCGTTGTAGGAGACGATGTCCTCGTCCCTCACCGTCCCCACACCCGGCACGGCCGTGTTGGAGCGGAAGGACATCCAAATCTCGGTGGTGGTTCCACCGACCGAGTTCACCGTGACGGAGACGGTATCCGAGCCCGAAGCGCCGCCGCTGTCGGTGACCGAAGCGGTGACAGTGTGGGTGCCCACCGAAAGAGTGGTGGTCGAGAACGAGGCTCCCGAACCGATCACTCCATCGAGGTTCGACGACCAGGAAAGGTTGGCGGCGATGTTGCCGTCTTCCGTGTCGGTCGCCGTCGCCGTGAAGGTGACGCTGTCACCCTGGTTGACCGTGGTCGGGTTCGCCGGCGACGTGATGGTCACCGTCGGCGGATCATTGGGAAGTGCGTTCACCGTCACCGAAACGGTATCCGAGCCCGAAGCGCCGCCGCTATCGGTGACCGAAGCCGTGACCGTGTGGGTGCCTACCGAAAGAGTGGTGGTCGAGAACGAAGCTCCCGAACCGATCACTCCGTCGAGGTTCGACGACCAAGAAAGGTTGGCGGCGATGTTGCCGTCTTCCGGATCGGTCGCCGTTGCCGTGAAGGTGACGCTGTCACCGCTATTGACCGTGGTCGGGTTCGGCGGCGATGTGATGGTCACCGTCGGCGCGGTGTTCGGGACGTTGTCGATGGTCACCGAGATCGCATCCGAACCGGAGAGGCCACCGCTGTCGGTCACCGACGCCGTGATCGTATGCGTACCCAGCGACAAGCCGGTGGTCGAGAACGAGGCACCGGAACCGATCGCTCCATCGATACTCGAAGTCCACGCAAGGTTGGCGCTGATGTCGCCATCTTCCGTGTCGTTCGCCGTACCGGAGAAGGTCACCGAACTACCGACAACGAAGCTCGAACCGTTGGCCGGAGCCGTGATGGTGACGTTCGGAGCGGTGTTGCCACCACCGGCCGCCTTGACCGCGAAGACCAGGTCATCGTGGTCGTCCCAGTTGCCGCCACTGCACGTGCTGGCGCTTCCCTGATAGCGGAAGTTAGCCCGCACCGCCTGCAACGTACCGGTGGGTAGCGTGTAGGTGGCGCTCAGGGTCTGCACACCGCCCGCGGGAGTCCCGATGCTGGTGATGAAGACCCAGGACGGGCTGTTGGCGTCGGCCGCGTAGTACAGATCCAAGGTGTCCTGGGAACCGGTGTTCCAGGCGTACACCGTGGCGTCGATACGCACCGTCGCCCCCTCGGTCATGTCGCTTCCGTCCGTGGTGGAGACGACGATCTTGTCGTTCGACTCGTCACTGTGGAAGGTCCCCGAGGTGCCGTCGTTGCACACATCCAGCGTGTTGGGCTGGTTGGGCTCGGCCGGCGAGAGGTTGTCCCGGCTGTTGAGCAGGGCCAGCGAATCGCACGAGCTACCGGCGATGGCACAAGCCGGAACGCCGAGACCCGCATCGTAGACCGCATTCTGCGGACCATTGCTGTTCGGGTCGTTGATGTTGACGGTGATCGAATCACTGCCCGAGACACCGCCGCTGTCGGTCACCGAAGCGGTGATCAGGTGGCTACCTACGGAGAGGCCGGAGGTGCTGAAGCTGCCGCCGGAGCCGATGGCGCCGTCGATCGACGAGGTCCAGCTGAGACCCGCGGTCAGGTTGCCGTCTTCAGTGTCGTTGGCGGTACCGCTGAAGGTGACCGAGGTGCCGACATCGAAGGTGCTGTTGTTCGCCGGAGCCGTGATGCTGACCACCGGCGCATTGTTGATCGGACCACCGCAGCCCGGAATGGTGAAAACACCGACCCGCGTGCGCCAGTTGGCGTTGCTGGTCGAGGCCAGATACTCCGTGGTGTACCAGAAGGTACAGTCATCGGCCGGATCGAGTTCCATCGAGGCGTAGTCGCCCCAACGTGCCGAGGTGCTGGTCTGCGAGCCCGTACCGGTGAACAGCAGAGCTTCCGCCTGCATGGTGTTCAGCGGATCGGTGGCCAGCCGTGTCGCGTAGTAGATCGACGCGAAATTGCTGCCATCGCCACGGTTGTAGCCGATGGCGATGTTGCCGTTGCCGTCCATCGCGATCGATGGCATCCAGCGATGAATCGAGTCCGGCGAGTGGGTTCCCTGCTGGAACATCGTCCAGCCTGAACCGGTATCGCGCAGCTCGAACCAACGCGGCGCCGCGCGGTTGCCGGTGGAGTTCACATCCACCGTCCAAGCACCGACCAAGGTCTCGTGGCTACCGAAGTTGCGGTAGACCAGACGCTGCATCGGCCACCAGGACTGGCTGTCGATTCCCTGTGAGGTTCCCGGCTGCGGGATGCAATTGGAAACGAAGAATCCACACACCGTCCAGTTGAACGCTGCCAGCCCTTGGGCCGGAGTGATCGAATTGACCAGCGTCATTGTGGTGTTTGCCGGCGTCGTCCAGTTCACATCGAACTCGTAGACGTCGAGGCTGTCCGTCGCCGGGTTACCGAAGTAAGACTCGCCGCCGTCACGGAAGGTGTAGAAGATGCCGGGGGCGTTGGCAGCCGGACCGACCGCGCCATCCACGTCGGCGGGCATCATCAGGTTGGAGAAGTTCTGGAAGAACTGCATCGGTCGTGCCGCCGCACCGATCACCATGTTGGCGCGATCGACCGCGAAGACATCGTACTGACCCTGGAAACCAGAGTTGGTACCGAAGAAGTAGGCGTTGTTGTTGGCCGACGGCCAAACACCCATCTTGTAGTAGTCGGGAAAGCGCGGCGTCACCACTTCGTAGAGGAAGTAGGAGCCCGTCGGGTCGGGTGTTTGCGAGATCGCGAAGCAGACCGACTGGTGGCTGCCGGCGACGGCGAACTGCGTCAGCACGAAGCGATCGGCCTGTTGGTCATACATGAAGATCGCGTCACCGCTGTTGTCCGTCTGGCACGGACCGCCGAAGCCGGCCCACAGCGTGTTGGTGTTGGACGGACCGGAAAGCAGGGTGCCGCTCTTGTTGTAGATCGAAAAAGCGAGGTTGACCACCTGCACGTAGTGGTTGGGACCGACCGCGGCCTCGGTGTCGGGTGGCAATACGCCGCTGACGTTGCTCACGCCCTCGAAGCTGAAGTTGAGCGCCGGAGTCAGGAGGTTGGACCGCGAGGGGCCCGCGAGGTAATCGTCGATTTTCACCGTCGCCGTACCGAACCGGTGGCCTTCTTCGTCGTAGAGCGATTCGTGGCGCTGCGGGTTGATCTCTCCTAGATCTTCGCGGATCGGCTGCGGCACGGCACGCGGCAAGTCGCGAACGGCGCGGCTGAGCACCGGACCGACGACCGGCAGGGTGTAGGGCCGGCGCCAAACGGTACCTTCCTCGATCTGCGGCTGCGGGCGGGCGCCCTTGGGAGCGAGAACGCCGGACTGCACCGCCGTCGCGCCACCGGGTGCCTCGTAGTGCTTCCAGTGATTCTCACCGTCCGCCTGCGCGCGCACTCCGGCAGCGACGAGGCGAGACTTCAGAGAGTGACCGGCAGCGATGATCGACTGGCGCGGCTCGTAAACCGTGCCCTCGATCTCGACTTCCAGATCGACTTCCGGGTGCACGGCGAACATCGATTTCAGAGAATCGAAGTGGCCCACCTTGGACTGGCTTCCGGTTCCTAGCTGCGCTTGGAACTTGCCGTCGACGATGGCGATCGAGCGGATCGTCTCCGCGAGAAGCTCCTCACCAGCTTGGTCCCAGTAGTGGAAGGTCACATTGTAGGTTCCGGCCAGCGGTGCTCCCGCGGCGTCTAGAACCTCACCTTGGTAGCTCACGGTGCTGGGGAAACCCGCGGCGACAAGGGGGCCGGTCGCCAAGAGCGCAGCAAGCGCAATCAACACCGCGGCCTGTCCGAGGGTTGCGCCGATACGTGGCGCAGTGAGGCGAAATCCTTGCATCCAATCCTCCTTGCAAACTTAAGATGGTTTTGGACAGCGCACAGAAGACCACCTCTTCGGTCGAAGAGGAATGGCCCAGCCCATGGGAATGGCTGACCTGTAGCGCTTGTGACTAACGGACTATTGCGCCCATTTGTATCACAGAATCGCCAGGTTCCCCTTCGCAAGGGCTCAGAAGTCCCCTCTTTATAGCTCTCAGGAGACCTTCTGCAGGCGCGAACGGGCGGCTTCCCACCACGCAGGGTAGCTGCGAGCAGTTCCCTGGGTAGCGGCGAAGGGCACGGTTGGCGGCAGACTATCGGCGAGCCAGGCGAGCGCTCAACCCTCTTGCCGCGATGACCGCAGTGGCCGCAGTAAACGCAGCCCATTGAGCACCACCAGGAGGGTACTGCCCTCGTGGCCGATCACACCCAGGGGCAGGGCAAGATCGTGGACCAGGTTGGTGACCACCAGCACGGCGATTACCGCACAGGCGAAGGCAAGGTTCTGGCGCACCACGCGGCGGGCACGGCGGGCCAGTCTGACCGCGTAGGACAGCTGCATCAGATCGTCTCGGACGAGCACCAGATCGGCGGTTTCGAGAGCGGCATCGGTGCCGGCCACACCCATGGCGACGCCGACCGTCGCGCTGGCCAGCGCCGGAGCGTCGTTCACTCCATCGCCGACCATGGCGACCCGGTCGCCGGCCACGGTGAGCGCGCGAATCGCCGCCACCTTGTCTTCCGGCATCAGGTCGCTGCGCCATTCGTCGACCTGGGTCAAAGCGGCGATGCGCTCGGCAACCGGAGCATAGTCTCCGGTGAGCAGCAGCGTCCGGCGCACCCCAGCCTGGCGCAGCGCGGCGAGAGCCTGCGCAGCTTCCGGCCGTAGTTCATCTTCGATGGCGATGGCGCCGGCCAGCCCCAAGCCCTGGACAAAGACCACGGTGCGCCCCTCATTGCGCAGCCGCTCGACAGCGTCCGCCTGACTGGCGCTGGGTGCAGGCCCGGCGACTGCCCGCACGAACTCACTTCGGCCGACCGCCAGGGGCCGGCCTTCGATCTGAGCCACCACTCCCTGGCCACGGGTGTTGATCAGGTCTGTCGCGCCGGCCACCGCGAGCCCCCGCTTTTCGGCCGCCTCGACGATGGCGCGTGCCAGATGGTGCTCGGACAGCCGTTCGACCGCCGCGGCGCGAGCCAGTAGCTCGTCCGGTGAACCCTCCGCGAAGGCGACCACGGCGGTCACCGCGGGCCGGCCGCGGGTCAGCGTGCCGGTCTTGTCGAAGGCGACCACGTCCAGCTCGGCAAGCTCCTCGAGCGGAGCACCCCCTTTGAACAGCAGCCCCTTGCGAGCGGCGTGTGCCAACCCCGCCAGGATCGTGGCCGGCGTCGAAATCACCACGGCGCAAGGCGAGGCGACCACCAACAGTGTCATCGCTCGATAGAAACTGGAGTGGAAGGGCTGACCGAAGAGGAGCGGAATCACCACCGTGATCGCCGTGGCGAAAATCACCGTGGCGGTGTAGCCCTGCTCGAAGCGATCGATGAAGCGCTGGGTCGGCGCCTTGGCTTCGCGCGCATCCTCGACCAGGCGGATGATCCGCGCCAGCGTCGACTCTTCGGCGGCGCGGGTCATTCGCACATCGATCGTCCCGCCAACGTTGATCGACCCCGCCCACAGCGAGTCGCCCGGCCCCTTGCTCACCGGCACCGACTCGCCGGTGATCGCCGCCTGATCGGCAGCGGTACGGCCGGAGACGATCTCACCGTCGACCGGGATGCGCTCGCCGGGTCGGACCCGAACCAGCGCCCCCGGCTCAAGGCTGTCGACCGGCACCACCCTCTCCCCATCCTCACTCAGCAGGCTGGCCGTGTCCGGGCGCAGATTCATCAGCGACTCGATGGCCCGCGTGGTGCGCTGCAGAGCGCGCGATTCGAGCGCGTTGGCCAGGGAGAAGAGAAAGAGCAGCATCGCCCCCTCCCCATACTCACCGATCGCCGCGGCGCCAGCCGCCGACAGCAGCATCAATAGATCGATGTCGAGTCTGCGCTCACCCAGGCTCTGCACCGAGCGCACGGTCGAGAAAAGGCCACCCGCGATGTAGGCCCCGGCGAAGCTGGCGAGAACGGCGACGACCGGAAGATCCAAGCGGCCCGACCCGAGCCATCCGAGCAAGGTCAGCAAGCCGCAAAGGACCGGCGTCCAGATCGGCTCACGGCCAGAGGCTAGAGCCTGGACCCAGCGTGGGGCTGTCTCAAGTCTTGGCATCGAAGTGCCACAGGCTACCACCAGCAGGAACCCACACTTTTCGCGCCTGGCCTCCCTCCGGCCCCGAGAACGGAGACTTCAAGCAACCGTAAGGAGGGTTCTCCTTCTGCTCGCAACAAAACCAGGCCGGCAAGGCCGGGACATGACCGTTGTCATTCCCGGTCTTGCCGGCCACCTGTACGCTGCTGCGTGACTTTTGGCGGAGCGGCGGCTCAGTAGTTGGTTCCCTTCCGCCAGGGCCAGATTGAGGACCACGATGGCGGCTGCCAGACTCAACCCACAAGTCTCGTGATGCGCGATGGTCGCGGCGCAGCCGCCTTCTTGCTCCTACTGGTGTTGGCCATGCCCGTCACTGCCGAGTCGGCGCAAAGCGCCGAGCCCCGACTCAGCCTTTCCGGCAACTTCCGCTTCCGGCTGGAGTCGGACTTCGACTCGCAGCGGGCCGACGGCAGCGAACGCTCCGACCGGGATCGAGCCCGGATCCGAGCCCGGTTGAAGCTCAAAGCCGCGCTCTCCGAGTCCATTTCCTGCGGCCTGCGGCTACGAACGGGCTCGCGGGACTCCCAACAGTCACCCCACATCACCGTTCGAGACTTCGACGACAACTCGCGGGGAGACAGCGACCTGCTGCTCGATCAGTGGTTCGTTCGCGTCGAAAAAGAAGGGAGCTGGGGCTGGCTGGGACGCAACGGCTTTCCCTTCTGGAAGCAGAACGAGCTGTTCTGGGACGACGACGTCACACCGCTGGGGCTAGCGGCCGGCCACAGCCTGGCGGCCGGAACGGGGACTCTCAAACTCATCGGCGGCTACTTCACTCTGCCTGACGGCGGGGTAGATTTCAACGGTCGGCTCGCCGCAGCGCAGGCTATCTACTCTCGGCGCTGGGGTCGCTTTGACAACACGGCGGCGCTCGGCCTCTTCCTCTTCGCGGGCGAAGAGGGGAGCAGCCATCTGCGCTCGGGAAACGGCCAACGGGACTACGCCATCTGGCTGGCCAGTCTCCAGACCGAGACAACCCTCGGCGAGCGGGCCTTGAAGCTGGGTCTCGACCTGCTGCACAACGCCGAGGGCTACGGCCCCTCCGCCTCAGACCCGCTCGCCACCATGCAGGGCGACCAGACCGAGGGGTTCGTCGCCTCGATCCAATGGGGAGAAGCCAAGCAAGCGGGCCACTGGCTCTTCGGCTACTACTTCGCGCGGATCGAAGCGTTGGCGGTCAACGCCTCCTACGCGCAGGACGACTGGCTGCGCTGGGGCTCCGCCACCCAGACCGACGCGAGCGACTTTCGCGGCCATGAGTTACGCCTCTCCTACGGGCTCAGCGCCAAGGCGAAGCTGGTGGCGCGCTTCTACCAGGTGGAAGCGATCTCCAGCGTGCAGGACGGCAGCCGAGCGCGGATCGACTTTGAGCTCAGCTTCTGAGGCGCGCTCCCAGAGTCGAGAGTCTGTAGAGTTGGTCGATGGCTAGCCAAACCCAACGACCCACCTACACCGCGCTGCCGCTCCTCTACTTCACCTTCGGCCAGCTCTGTCTCTTTCTCGCTTTCGCCGTACCGGCGATCCAGCCGCGGTGGGTGGTGGGGTTTCACTATCACCCGCGCATGCTGGCGGTGGTCCATCTGATCACCCTCGGCTGGCTGACCGGCTCGATCCTCGGCGTGATCTACATGCTGTTTCCGATCGCGCTGCGCGGCCACCTGGTGCAGGACCGGCGTGACACGGTGGCTTGGTTCTCCTTCGCCCTGGGGGTCAGTGGCATGGTGGCCCATTTCTGGATCGATGAGCTGCCCGGAATGGTGTGGTCGAGCGCGCTGGTCATCGCGACGATTCTGTGGGTCGCCGGCCGGGTGATTCGCGCCCTGCGTAAGGCGAAGCTGCCACCGGAAGTGGCCCTCCACTTCCGGCTCGCCTGGTTGAACGTGGTGCTGGCGACCAGCCTCGGAGCTGTGATCGGGCTGGACAAGAGTCTCCACTTCCTTCCCGGCAACCACCTCGCCCGCGTTTGGGCGCATGGCCACCTGGCCACCCTAGGATGGGTGACGATGATGATTCTGGCCGCCGGCTACCGCTTGCTGCCGATGTTCCTGCCCTCGGCGATGCCGACCGGTCGCTGGGTGTGGGCCAGCGCTCTGCTCCTGGAAGCCGGCATCCTGGCACTGGCCGTCGGCTTGATCACCCAGGCCTGGTGGGCACCCGGTGCCGCGCTGGTCGTAGTCGCCGGCCTCGCCGTGTTTGCCTCGCGTCTGGTGTGGATGGTGCGCCGGCGCCGGCCGGCGCCACCGACGTTGCACCGCCCGGACTACGCGATGTGGCACGTCGCCAGTGCGCTGAGCTGCCTCGCCATGGCCTGTGGAGTCGGCGTGGCGATTCTCGTCGCGCCGAACTCCACGTGGAAAATGAAGGCGATCCTCGCCTATGGAGTTCTGGGCCTGGTCGGCTTCCTGGCCCAGATGGTCGTCGGCGTCTCGGCGCGGCTGAGGCCGCTTCACACCTACCTGCGCGCCCTGCCGGGCTCCACCCTCCAGGCGGTACTCACCTCCCCATACGCGCTGCCGGATCGCCGCTTGCAGGTGACGATCCTGGCCCTGTGGAGCCTGGGCGCACCGCTCCTGGCCATCGGTCTCGCCGGCGACTCTGTCGCCCTGGTCCGCGCAGCAGCCACCCTGCTGGCCACCGCGGTGGCGCTCGATCTCGCCCACCAGGCGATCCAGCGGGCAAAGATCCGGCGCAGCGAGCGAACGACCGTGTGACCAGCCTCCGCACCCAGCGGGAATTTCCATCGTTGGGTGCGAAGGCCTTTGTCAACTTAGTCCATCCGGATCGAAAGCCGCAGGTAGCCGACTGTACCCGGCAGGTCGTGGACCACCGGACTCATGTTGATAACACCGCAAGAGTCGCAGATCGCCGGATCTTCGTCGAAGAGGTTGTTCACCCCCAGGATGAGGATCGTCTTGCTACCTAGCACCTCCGTCTTGTAGCGCACCCGCAGGTCGGTGTAGAGCCGAGAATCCAGCACGTTGCCGGACGGCTGCAAAAGGTCGTCGACAAAGCGGAAGGTCAGACTGCTACCCCAGTCTTTCCGATTCCAGTCCAGCGTCGAGGTCAGCCTCAACTCCGGCCAGGCACGCTGGAAGGTCTCGTTGGTGATGGTTCCCGTGCGATCAGTCTCGGTGAACGAGCCGTCGGGGTTAGCCGTGAACTCGGTGTAGTTGTCGAGGAAGGTCGCATTGGTGTTGAAGTCGAAACGGCCAATGCTCGTCTCCGGGCCGGAATAGCGCAGACCAAAGTCATAACCCGAAGCCTCGATCGCACCGATGTTCTGCAGCTGATTGTCGACCAGGTTGACGTTGCCGGAGGCCGTCCGCTCTACCGCGTCACAGAAGAAGGGGTCCAAGGTGTCAACACAGGCGCTGACGATATCGCCGGGGTCGCGCCCTTGCACCGCGTCGTCGATGGTCAGGTCGTAGTAGTCGAGAGAGAAGGTCAGGCCGCCGATCCAGTTCACATTCTCAACCCACGACGGGCTATAGACAACACCGAACGAGACATTGTCCGAGGTTTCCGCGATCAGGCTCGTGTTGCCGGCGGAGATCGCCGAGAGCTGGGGATTGCGCTGAGCGAGGTTGGTCGGAATCCCCAAGGCGGCGCAGTTGGCGATGATGTTTGCCGGCTGCGCCGAATCGCGGCCACCGTTGGCCGCCCCGAGCACACCGAAAACATCGGCGCATGGATCGAGGAAGGTGAAGTCCTCGCGAGCGGCGCCGCCGAACAGCTCACCGATTCCCGGTGCACGGATGCCGGTTGAAACCGACCCGCGCAGGGACAGATCGCCTACCGGACGCCAGAGGACGCCGGCCTTGTAGGTGTCCTCGCTGCCGAAAGTGCTGTAATCCGAGACACGAGCAGCCAGGTTGAGTTCGAGATAGTCGACGCCGACCGCGTCGAAGACGAGCGGGATATTCAGCTCGCCGTAATACTCGGTCACGTCAAAACCGCCGGCGGTCGGTCCGGAGGGGATTCCCGCCGTCTCGCCGCTGGCGGCGATCGGATCAGGCTGGAACGAACCGTCGTGCTCCCGGTACTCGATACCGGCGGCGAAGGCCACGGTGCCGGTAGGAAGCGTAAACAGGTCCCCGGTGATATTGCCCGAGATGTCGGTCAGGGTCTGCTCACTGAAGTCGCGCTGGACAAAGCCGACGAAGTTGAGCATCTCCTGGGTGATCGATCCCGTGCCGTTGGGGCCTTGACCACCGAAGAAGTTGAACGGTACGCAGTTGGGCGTCGCTGCACAGACCGCCGGATCGCCCAGCGCCACGGCCAGGCGGGCAATGTTGTGGGCGCCGAACTTCTGCTGGAAGCCACGGTTGTCGCCATAGCTCGCCGTCAAGTCCCAATTGAAGGTGCGCCGTTCGGTCTGGATCTTGCCTTCCAACCCGAGGCTGCCGAAGTAAGTGTTGATGTCTTGGTCGAAGATCCTCGGCCCCGATTCCAACGGGCGGCGAGCGAAAAACTCCAGCGTGCCCAGCGCCACGGAGAGGTCGACCCCAAACGGGTTGTAGATCTGATCCGCGTCGATGACGATGTTCTCGGCGATTCGGTTGCCGCAACCGGCTCCCAGGCACAGCGGCTCCGGCGCGCCCATCGTCCGGGACTGGCGATTGGTATAGGTGGCCTTCATCACTAGACGGGTGTTGTCCGAGATCTCATGGGTAGCATTGACGAAGAGGTTCACCCGCTCGTTGGGCGTTTGCAGGAAGTTGAAGCCCGGGCCGTTGAAGTTGAAACGGTCAGCGGCGCTGAAGGCGTGGAAATCTCCAGCGAAAGGGTTGTTGGGGTCGAAGACCGGAACGTTGCCAGCTCCGTCATTCAACACGCCCTGATTCAGCGTTACGTCGGTGAAATTGAAGTTCGGGCCGAGAACGAAACGGCCCTGCGGGGTGAACGACGAGCAGCCGCCGTCCAGACAACTGGTGCCGAACGGTGAGGGGAATGCCGACTGTGCCCGATCGAAGGTTTCGATACTGCGCTCTTCCACGTAGCTGGCGCTGAAAACAAAGCGCGTCGTCTCGTTACCGCCGCCCCAGAGGAGCGCAACTTCGGTCGATTCACCGTCGCCGTCGCTGACGTAACTGCCGCTCTGCACATCGACCCTCAAGCCGTCGAAGTCCTTGGTGGTGATGATGTTCACCACACCTCCGATGGCGTCGGAGCCGTAGATCGCGGAGGCGCCGTCCTGCAGCACCTCGATACGCTCAATGGCGTTGGCCGGTATGGTGTTCAGATCCACCGCGCTGGGCACACCGGAAGCCGAAGCGCCGGCGACCCAGCGCTTACCGTCGACCAGAATCAAAGTCCGTTTAGCCCCGACGTTGCGTAGTGAGAGCTGGACCGCGCCGGCGCCAATGCCGTTTCCGTCCTGCGGGAAGCCCGAGTTGCCCGGCACGTTGAACTTGGTATTGATCGCCGTTCCCATGACGGGCAACTGTTGCAGTGTGGCGCCCAAGTTGGTCAGCCCGGACCGTTCGAGATCCTCTTCGTTGAGTTCGAGAACCGGCGCCGGCTCGTCCAAGGGGCTCTTGGGGATTCGCGAACCGGTAACGACGATCGTTTCCGATACTTCGCCCTCGGCAGCGCTCTCTTGCTCTTGCTCCTGTCCCTGTTCCTGTTCTGTGGCTTGCTGTTGCTCCTCATCTTGCTCTTGGGCCTGAACTTGGGTCTGATATGCCAACGAGCAAACCAAGACCGCACAAGCGAGTAGTCCAGTACGAAGAAGATCGGGTCTCATGGCCATTGTCTCTCCTCGAAGTCGGTGAATTGCACGGAAAAACGCAAAACAGAGTTGCACCGCCCTTTCGGCACAACCACACAAAAAACTCATCCTTAAGGACGTTTATGGCTAGGAGCCTATCACGAAGGGCGAGGTTCTTCGGCCACCACCCTGCCGCCGGCAACTCGCGACGAGCAAAATCTTGGTTCCCTCAAGGCATATTGATATTCCCTCAACCAGGAATCGAAACACTCCTGCTTGATTCGGCCCACCCTCTAGGACCCGCCAGTCCATAGTTTTTCGTCCATTGAGAGGAATTCATCGCTACCATGGCTCGTATTACCGCACCTTTTGTGAATTGCCTTGTTCTAGGGAAAATAGAGCCTCTTTCAGAGATCAACTGTCACGCTAGCCTCATCGATCTTCTTGGCGAGGTGCGCGTGACACCACAGAGGAGGATCAGATGACCAAGGTAAAGAGGTTCGCTCTCTCACTGCTCGTAGTTGGACTGATGGCGGTGCCGGCGAATCAAGCACTAGCGCTGACCGCCACCACTCCAAGTTTCGCCGCATTTCAGGATGCACTCCTGCGTATCGTGGTGGTATTGACCACCAACGCGACGAACAACCCGGAGCCACCATCACCCACGGAGAGCGGACAGACGATGGACCCCAACGGCTAGATCGGTTCCGTCGGGAAACGCCGTAGGTATCTGTAGAGGCAAAGAATCGGCTTCTGTCGCAACGCAGCCGCACTAGGCGGCGAGGAGCAGAGGGGCTGAGACGTAAGCGAATGCAGGTACTTGCGGCGTTGGAGCAGAAGACTGGTAAAAAGGAAGAGCTAGCTCTTGCCGCTAGTGGCCCAAAGGTAGTAGTCTTTCGATAATCATTGCCACTCTGATACTATCTTCCTAGCGGAGAGACTAAAGGAACGATGGATACTGCCCCCTATCAGCACCTCCTCGCCGGCCTCACAGCCAAGCAGGAGGAAGTCGAAGAGTTTCGCCATGCGGCAAGACGAGACTTCAAGGAGCTTCTAACTCTGACACCGGAAGCGAGGACGCTCCGCGTCCAACGGGCGCACTCTCGCTTCCGCCATCCGATCCTTGTCGACCTGCTGATTGAGGAATCTCGGCAGCAACTCACCGCGGAACCCAAAGCTGCGCTCTCACTCGCCGAGTGTGCCTGTGCCGTCGCTCTCAAAGTCGAGCACACGACGGTCGGCCCTTCCTGGGCCGCGACAACCATCGCTCGCGCCAACGGCAACCGGGCCAATGCCCTGCGGGTGACCGGAGAGCGCGTTGCCGCTGAGCAACTCCTCGGCTTCGCGATTCACCTCTTCGAGACGGAGGGCAACGGCGATCCGTTCATCGCTGCTGAACTGGCGAGCCTCAAGGCATCCCTGTGCTTCGACCAGCGACGGTTCGACGAAGCCGAACAACTCCTCGATGGCGCTTTCCAGACCTATGACTTCCTCGGTGAGCAGGTCGACGCCGCTCGAATCCTCATCAACCAGGGGCGACTCTTCGCCGAACGCGCGGAACCCGAAGCTGCGATCCATGCCACCATGGAGGCGGCTCGCCGACTCGACGCCGAGACCGACGCCAAACTCTATCTGGCCGCACAGTACAACCTCTCTGTCTACCTCGAAGACCTCGGCGAATACGAGAAAGCACACTCACTGCTCGAGAAACAGCGGCCGCTCTTCGAGCAGTTCCAAGACCCATGGACCATGCTGCGTTACCGCTGGAGCATTGGAACATTGGCTCGCGGACTGGGACAACTCGAAAAGGCTGCAACAGAACTCTCCGCTGTGCGCGACGCCTTCATCGACCTCGGCAACACCTTCGATGCCGCGCTGGTCGGTCTGGATCTGGCGCTGGTCCACCTCAGGCAAAGCAACCTCGGAGAACTCCGCCAGCTCACCGACGAGTTGATACCTGTCTTCCTCCAGAACAACCTCGATCGAGAGGTAATCGGTGCCTTGCTCCTCTTCCAGCAAGCGGTGAAGGAGGAGAGAGTGACGGTCTCGATGGTCTCCGAACTGATGCAGACCTTGCGCGCAGCCGGGCAGTCGGCCTAAAGGCCGACTGCGGTTTCTGATTCAAGGGGGCTCTCTCCGAGCCCCCTCTCGCGAAAAAACGCGGTTTTTCGCGATTCACCCCGAGGAGGCCGGCCTGACCGGCCGGGCTCGCCCCAAGGGCTCGCGCGCTGCGCCCGCCGCCCCTCGCCCGTTTGTATATGGGGACCTTTCTCGAAGGTCTCCTCGCGACAAGAAACGTCGTTCTTGTTGCTCACCCCTAACGAGGCCGGCCTAAGCGGCCGGCTTTTTCTATGGGGACCTCTCGGCGAGGTCCCTATAAGCTTGAGGATTTCGGGCCCTAGTTCTCGTCCAACTCCACTGACAGGTCGACTTGGCCGCCGGATTCGACCTCGAACTCCACTTCCTTACCTTCGTAGCCGGGACGCACGATGTGGAGGCTATGCTCGCCGGAATCGATGATCAGCCCCGAGTGCAGCCGACCCAGCTCGTCCGCGGTGCCCAGGAACCGGCCGTCGAGGTAGATGGAAGCATCGCTCGGCTCGACTGCCAAGGCTAAGCGCCCGGGCTCGCCGCGCGCATCCAGAACGTCGTCGCGCCGGTCAAGACGGACCCGCGCTACACGCTCACGATCCTGCCTGAGACGCTCTTCGCGACGGGCGGTGGATTTCGCCATCAAATCTTCCGGCAGAACCGACTCTCCCGGCACCATACGGTCTTCGACATCGATGACGACGCCCGGATAGATGGTGTACTGGCGAGCGATCGTCTCGTACCCTTCCTTGTAGATCACAATGTCGTAGGTACCCTCTTCGAGCCACAGATAGCTCGGAAAGCCGTCGAAGTTGTCGGCCACTCCGATGCGCTGGCCGTCGACGTAGATCCGAGCTTTCTCAGGCCGCACGTCGAGATCGAGAGCACCCCATTCGCCTTCGGAACTCCTGTAGTAAGCCGGACCTCCGCCCCACCCGAAGTACGAAAACGAGAACGGGTAGTAGCCGAAGAAACCGTAGGACGGATAGTAGTAGTAGCCCGGGTAACCCCCGTAGTAGTAGCTGTGGCCGCGGTACCCGTAATGATGACGGCTGGGGTAGCGCCCACGATAGTAGTTGGGGCTACGTTCGAGCCGTCTCGGCGAAGATGAGCCCCGCGGCGAGCCCACGGAATGGCTCGGCGTGCTTCCCCGCGGCCGGGTCGCCGAAGCCCGAGTTCGACCGGCGGAGCCTGAGGTGCTACGCGTCGCGCGCTGCGAGCTGCGAGCGCTCGAGCGCTCGACCTTCTTTGCATCTCCGGAATCCTGCGCGGCGGTATCAGCCGCAGCCAACGATCCCGGTATCCAGAGCACAAATGCCAGCAGTCCTGCCACCGCCAGTGGAAAAAATCTCTTCCTGTGTTGAGTCATTGTCATGGTTGGTTCTCCTTGTCTTTGAGACCCGCACTGTCTCGCCACCCCCTATGGAGGCCGCGAATGTAGTGAAATCGAAGAACTCGCTCCCACCAGCGTGCCGCCCTCACCGGTAGATACTGCAAGGCGCGGACCAACCTCTCCAGCAGCCATTGTGGGCCCCGCGACGGCACCGGCGGCGGCCCATCCTCCGCCAGCCCTAGAAACCCACCCAGCTCGGGGTGCAGCCGATAGAAGACGACGGCCGAGTAGCCGGCTTTCTCTTGCCGCTGGGCAAACCGGGCCAGGTCGGTCGGATGATCATGTTCGGTGATCGCGGACGGCTCGTAGGCCAGACGCATGCCACGACGGAAGAGACGGTAGCTGGTCTCGATATCTTCCCAAGCAGCGTAGGGAAACCGCGGGTCGAACGGCTCTTCGAGCAACATCTCCCGGCTCAGCGACAGGTTCGAGGTATAGAAGAAGTTGAAAGGGACCTGGTCGGGGTCTTCGATCAACCGATATCCAAACTGTAGCCCGTGTTCATTGATGTAGCGCAGGAACGGTGACAAGCGCATCCGCGGGTGCCACCGAGTGTACCCGATCACCGCCTGCTCAGGCTGGCGACCGAGGCGGGCATGCGCCGCTTGATGGGCGGCGAGCCATCCGGGCTGCGGGACGGTGTCGTCCCCGAGGAAGGCCACTCGTGGAGCTCTAGCAGCTCGTACGCCGGCGTTGCGAGCCACCGCCGGACCGGCGTTTTGCTGGCTCAACAGCTGGACCGGCCGGCGAAACGAGCGGGCCTTCAGCCACGCGCCGGTGCCGTCGGTCGAGCCGTCGTCGACCACCACGACTTCGAACTCATCACAGCCTTCTTGCGCTTCGACGGCATCCATCACCTCCGGCAACACGTCGAGGCGATTGAAGGTCGGGATAACGATGGAAACGGAGAATCCCACCCGGCAATTTTACTGTTGATTGGTGACGGTCCACCGAATTTTTCGCTCCTTGCCCACGTATACCGTAGAGTGAACGTACAAATGACTCTACAAACCACTCCGGTGATCGTTCCCTCAATCGGCGGATCTCCCACCGACGCTGAGCTGGTTCGACGTACCAGAAAAGGCGACAACAGCGCCGCCGACGCGCTGGCTCGACGTTTTCGCCAACCGGCCTATTGTCTGGCGCTGCAACTTCTTGGCAACCCGGACGACGCGCTCGACGTGGCGCAAGATTCGCTGCTGAATTTTTTCACCACACTGCACCGATTCGACGCCAGCCGGCCGGTCAAGCCGTGGCTACTGACCATCGTGCGCAATCGGGCGCGCGATTTGATGCGCCGCCAGAAGGTGAGAAACAAGGTGGCGCTCGACCCCACCGGCGGTGGTCCCACAGACGAAGAGGCGACCTACATTCCCCAACTGATCGATCAGTCGGCCGACCCGGAGGGCGATGCTCGGCAGAGCCAACTTCGGCACCATCTGTGGGCTGCGCTCGGCCGTTTGACCACCGGGCAGCGAGAAATTCTCATCCTTCGCGACTATCAGGATCTTTCTTACTCCGAGATCGCCGAGGTTCTTTCTATTCCCATCGGCACGGTCATGTCTCGGTTGCACCGTGCTCGCACGAGTTTGCGAGGTCTACTCGGCGATGAGTTTGCCGGGAGCTTCATGCGGAGGACGCCGTGAGCGACCAACAGAGCACCACATTCGACGAAGCCCTTCTTTCGGGATACCTCGACGGCGAGCTGACCCAGGCTCAAGCACAACGAGTACGCATTCAGCTGGAAGACGACCCCAGCGCGCGTGCCCTCTTAGAGGAGTTGAGACAGATGCGACAAGCCACCATTTCAACCCGATTCCCGGTCCCTGACGATGATCAATGGGACGAGCGGCCACGCGGTCTTGCCAGCCGGCTGAGCCGCTACTTCGGCCTCGGCACGATGGCGATCTGGCTGGTCGCCATCGCTGTCTTCGCTCTCTGGGAGATGGCGCGCTCCAGTGGCCACTGGGGCGGCGCGCTCTTCGTCTTCGGCGGCATGGCCGGCCTTGGCCTGGTGACCCTCTCCGTGATCCTCGATCGACTGCGAACCCTGAAGAGCGACCGCTACCGGAAGGTGCAGAAATGATCGTAGTCACCACGGATACGATCGCCGGCAAGAAGGTGGTGCGCACGCTCGGAGTGGCGCGCGGCAGCACCATCCGGGCGCGCCATATCGGCCATGACATCACCGCCAAACTGCGCAACATGGTCGGCGGTGAGATCAGCGAGTACACCAAACTGCTGGGCGAAGCCCGCGAGCAAGCTCTCGACCGGATGGTTGCCGAAGCCCACGAGCTGGGCGCTAACGCCATCATCGGAGTCCACTTCATCACCGCCCAAGTGATGAGTGGCGCGGCGGAGCTACTCGCTTACGGCACGGCGGTGGTGGTCGAAGACGTTTGACCCTGCCTACTCGCCGATCGCCATGACCTGGTCGAGGCGACGGTGTTTGAGCGGTAAGTCCTCGGGAAGCCACTCGGTGAACGCCCGGCAGGCGAAAAGCTCCTCGTCGCCAGGGTAGGTCGGGATGACGTAGAGCGGGAAGCGCTCGAAGATTTCCTGATCGCTACGCTTTCTACGCGCTTGAACTTGGCGGCGCTTGGCGGCAGCTTGTTCGAGGTGGCCCAAGAGGTAGGAGACGGCTCGCAGCTGCGCCACCGTGCGCGGATCGGTCAGCTGTGGCGTACCCGCCGGCAAGGTGGAGGGCGTTGCGACCCGTGGCGACTCGCCGAAGAGCCGGTTGACCGCTTTGATCAGTCCACGGCGGAAGAACTCACGCGGGCCGTACCCGCGCCATTTGGCGGCGAGACCGACATCGGCCACCGGGAGCCCGACAGCGGGGGCACCGGCACCCGGAGCACCGGCACCGCCTTGACCCCCCGTATCCGCGATGTGGCCGTCGTAGGGGTCGATGCGGAAACTCTCCCCTCCCGGGTTGTTGCGTTCGAGCAAGGTCTGTGTACGGGAGAGCAAGGTCAGTTGAACGGCGGGCATGACCCGCTCCCACCAGCCCGCCTGGTAGTTCTTGTAGGCGGTGAGGAAGGCATTGCGCTCGAAGAGATAACCGCGGTTGTACAGGCCGAGCAAGTCGCTGGTGGCGCCGGAACGATGGTGAACCAGGGCATCGGGGCTGAAAATCACCCGCTCGCCGCTGGCCCACAGCCGCCAGCCCAGGTCCACATCCTCAAGGTAGGCGAAATAGTCCTGATCAAAACCGCCGGCGGCGAGAAACGACTGGCGGCGAATGATCATGTTGCCACCGCAGGCGAAGGCCAGCTCCTCGCCGGCCGCGGGCAGGGCAATCGCGCTCAGGCGACGACGAAAGTCCAGTTGGAAAGCGTGGCCATCGAAGGTCATAGCGCCGCGGGCGAAGTCGAGCCGTTCGCCTTGCCAGTCGACAATCAGGCCGGAGACAGCCGCCACATCCGCAGGCGCCGCGGCCAGCGCGTCGACCAGCGCGGCCAACCAGCCCGGGCACGGACGCGTGTCGTTGTTGAGCAAGACCACCGCCTCACCGCTCGCCTCGGCGATCAGCCGGTTGTTGCCGGCGCAAAAGCCGAGGTTCACCTGGCTCTCGATCAAGCGCACTTGCGGGTAGTGCCGCCGCACCCAATCGGCGGTGGCATCGCTCGAACCGTTGTCGAGTACCAGCACCTCCCATTCCACACCCGGAGCCTGCTGCTCGGCCAGAGCCGGCAGACAGATCTTCAGATGCTCGAGGCCGTTCCACGACAGAACGACGACCGAGACCTTACGGATCTTGCTCACCCGGCCGGCCCTCGTGTGTTCCTCAGCCTCCGAGCGGCCCGCAACCAGCGGAGCAGTCGCTCGGCGGGAGCCTTCTGCGGCGCCACGGTCGCGGGCCGGAAGGCAAACCGTTCCTTGGTTTCATCCGTCACCGGGTTGCGGCAGAACTCGATCAGCGGTGCCAGAACCCGCGACCACTCGAAGGAGCGGGCCAAGTCGTAACCGGCCCGCCGCTTCGCCGCCACCGACTCGCCACCGGTGAGCAACTCGTCGAGCGCCAACGTCGCCGCTTCGACATCTCCCTCAGGGATGACCCAACCGGCACCGCTGGCGGCGAGCAGGCGGCTGATCGCCCCCCCTTCGCTGGTCACCGACGGACAGCCGGCGACCAGGGCGTCGAGAAAGCGGGTGCGTAGCGAAAGCGATGCTTCGAGCGACGGCCGGTGAGTCGCCACCAGCCCATCGACATCGCGCAGAAGATCGTAGCGCCGCTCCACCGGCACCCAGTCCATCGGCTGGACCCGAGTGCCCCACCAACCGCGTTTGCGGCACCAGCTTTCCACTTGGCCAAACAAGCGCTGCGGCGTGCTCTCGGGGTTGGGGTTGCGCACCAGAAGCAGGCTCCACGAGCGCTCATCGAGGAGCGCCAACGCCTTGAGGAGGGTCCACGGGTCGTACCAGTCGTAGAGGCCGCCGAAGAGCAACCGCGGCTCACCCCGGCGGCGCGGCGGTAGGACAGGACGATGGTCGGGAAGTTCTTCGGGAACGCCGAACGGCACCGCCGCGATCAACCCGTTGAGGTCGGGATCCGCCGCCATCCGCTGTGGATTGACCCGCCCCAGTGCGGTCATGAACCCCTGATAGTACAGCTTCTGCTCCGCCGAAGAGCAGAGGAAGAAATCTCCCCGGGACATCTGCAGAACCCAAGTTGCGTGGTCATTGCGATAGGGATCCAACCCCAGCGACTCCGCATAGTAGAGGTTCTCGACTAACCACGGATCGTAAAGATCGATCGCCGTGGGCAGCTCCGGCAGTTCGAGCAGCAGGTCGTTGGCCAGCTGCCCTTGGGCCACGGCCCCGTCGCAGTCGGCGAGAAGCTCAGCGAGCTTACCGCGCTCGAAGCGCCGCACCTCGGCGGGAATCTCCGGCACCTCGGCGGGATCGCCGGGCGTCAGCAAGACCACTTCGATGCCGGCGCGCGGCAACCGGCGGGCCAATTCGTAGTACCGCAGCGCGATACCCGCCATGGCGGGGCGCAGGGGTTCGCTGCTCAGCAGGGCAATTCGACTCCTCATCCGGGGCTCATCGTCTCGGTGTGGCGGGTTGTTATCCACGCCAGCGTCGTAGCCATTGATGAAGGCGCCAGGCGCGGGTCGTTTCCATCTCGTGGACGACTCCGCCCAAGCGGTCGATCTCCGCATAGGTGGCGGCGACCGTCTCCGTCTGTGCGGCGAGGTCCTGGCGTAGCTGAGTCTCTTCGGCGAAGAGCCGGCGCATCTCCTCGGCGCTACCGGCGAGTTCCTCGCTCATCCTCTCGTTGTCGGCACGCAGCGAGACGACCTCACCATGCAGCCGGTGGCGCTGGCTCTCCTCTTCGCTGACCCGTCGATTCGCTTCCAACACTCGACGCTGAGCTTCCCCCAGCGCCTGGCGCTCGGCCGACAGCTGACGCTGGAGCTGTCCAACCTCCTCACCGCGCTCCACCACCTCACGACGCAGAGTGTCGACCGCTCGCGCCAACCTCGACGGCGTCAGCAGCTCTCGATGCTTGTCCAGCACCCGGCCTTTGACCGCGAGAAAATCGGCCCGCGAACGGGGCGACTCGCCGAGAATGTGGTGGCCACCTCCCCGGTAGTGGCGATACTCGCAGGTCACCGCCCGCAGGTGATGAAAGGCGGTGCGGCGAGCCAAGCGGATCAAGAACTCCCAGTCCTCGAAGAAGTCGAAATTGGCGTCGAACTCTCCGACTTCGGCGAAGAGACCACGCTCGATGAGCAGAGTGTTGAAGGGAATATAGTTGTCGAGCAGCAGGATGTCGGGGTCGAAATCGCGGCTGTAGGGCAAACGGCGCTCGACGCAGCGCCAACCACCCAGTTCTTCGCCCAACGCCGCATCGCCTTGCCCGCCCTGCTCCTGCGCCGACAGTTCGTAGACGACGACCGCGGCATCGGTATAGGCGACCCGCACGCCGGGCGACTCGACCAACTCAACGAGGGTCGCCAGGTGTTCCGGCGCCACCACGTCATCGTCGTCGAGGAAGCCCACGTAGTCGCCACCGGCAGCCTCGACTCCCGCCTGCGCCGCCCGCGCACGGCCCAGATCCTCCGGCAACTCCACGCGCATCAGCGGCAGAGGAAACTCGGCTGGCGGCCGTGGCGACTCACCGCCATCGTTGACCAAGATCACCTCGACGTTGCGGTAGGTGCTGGCGGCAAGGCTTGCGAGCGCCCTTTCAAGGTGGTCGGGGCGGTCCTTGGTGCGCACCACGATCGACACCTTCGGCCCCTGGTCGACTTGCAGCAACTCCGCCACTCCGCCGAGATGGGCGATCAACTGGGCCGGGCTGCGGGTGGAAAAATCGGCTGGGGTCAGTCGCCGGTAGGCCTCGACCGCCTCCACCGCGTCGCGTGGGATCGAGAAGGTCCGGTAGCGCGCCAGAGCGAGCTTGGCCGCCAGATAGTCATGGCGCTCCTGCTGGCTGGAATAGGCAGCCATCGCCGCTTCGATCCGGCTCACCTGGGCTGTGATGTCGACCAAGAGGTCGGGGAAAAGTAGGCGGTTGACCTCGTAGGCCAACACCCGCAGTTCGGCCACGGCCTGATCCAGCGCCCCATCCCCGCGTAGCGGCGCCAAGAGTCGATGGAGGGCGGCGAAGACGGCCCGATGGTCGGCGGTGATTTCGAGCGGCGAGGGTACCAACAGAAGCTCCACCGGTCGCGCAAGCAGTCGCTCCTCGATCGCCGCCGCCAGCTCCTCGACCCGGTACTCGAGCTGACCATCCGGGAACTCCAGATGGGTGAGTGTCGTCACCCCGAGGTGCCGGCAAGCCTCTTGCGCCTCGACGCGGCGCCGCTGCGAGTATTCGCCCGCGCTCAGACCTTGGGGAGGCAGGGCCGCGCTATCGCTCAAGAAGAGCAC
>JAJRVQ010000041.1 GCA_024277255.1 Acidobacteriota bacterium
GCGTCAGTTGGCTCTTGGCGTTGTGCAAGTCGGCATCCAGTATCTGGTGGAGAAGTTGCTGCTCCACGAAATCGAAGCGCGGTATTTCGGCGAGGCGCCGCCACGTGCCATTGCCAGCGCCCTGGCCCGCTTTTACCTGTTCGCCTATTTGAACAACACACAGAAGGCGGCGATGCCCCGGTTGTTCGGCCAGCTCTTCCTCTTTGATCCACCCGGGGACATGGCGGAAGCCCGGAGCTTTCTCGACCAACTCGCCGTCCTGGAGCCGCTCGGAGAGGTGGCGCCTGAATTCGAGCAGGCCACCAGCCGGGTGATCGCCCTCGGTTTGCTCAAGGCTTCCCAGGATCCCTCGGCGGGCAAACCACCTTTCCAATTGTTCGGGAAACGCGGGATTTCCATTCCGGAGAGTGGCTTTGATCGCGAATCCATCGTCGCCGCCTTCACCAAAGCCTATCCGAATTTACCCGCGCATCTGGAAGCCGCGCGGACGGAGCTGATTGCCGCCATGCGCGCCCGATTGGCGGAACGCGAGGGCGGACAACCCGCGCCACAAGCGGAGCAGCCCGCGGACAAGGCCGTGCCCTACCCGGAAAGCTACGAGTCGACCGAATTCGACGGCCTGACTTTCACCTACCCCTCAGAACTGTCCGCCGCGGTGGCGAAAATCGGCCCGGACTGGTCGGCTCGGCTGAAGGCGGCGCGGGGGGTCTTCGATCAGCGCTTTGGCGGCGACTGGGTGGAACCGGTGCGCCTGGACGAGAGCGACCTGAAGAACCTGGCTACTTATGGTATCAAGCCGGACCGGGACGACGCCGAGGGATTTGCTCTCGCCACAGCTTCGATGGTCAATGCCGAGCGCTTGGCCGTTGCCCTTTTCGGGGGCAGCGAAGTCGGCGTCTGGTTGAAGGACGATCTGCATCACGCCCTGCGGGAGGGGAGAACCTTTGGCGGGTTCTCTCTCGACGCCGACGGCAAGACGATCCATTTTGAACTTTCTTTGAGCCTGGGCGGGGCCGCTTCGGGAGAAACCCAGTGGCAAGACTGGGAGCGGAGGTTGGAGGAGAGACCGCCGCCGGTGTTTCCGGTGATCATCCGCGACAGCGCGGTGCTGAAGATGCCGCTCGCCGAACAGATCGCCGCCATCGAGGAGGCCGACCGGATGGTGCTCCCACTCTGCCGCGCGGCGGAGACCATCACTCCTGAGCAACTCACCGGAAAAAAAGCCCGTGCGCTCGACGAGCGCCAGTCGTTTTTCATCATTGTTCACGAGGTTGCCGAAGCGGCATTGATCAAGCAGGTGATCGGCAGCGTGGACCGGCGCTGGTTTTGCGACGGCATGGCCAACCTGATCGCAGTTCGGGAATGCGACCGGCGCTTTGGCAAGGGCGCCGGCCTCGCCGTTTTCGAGTCGCTTTGGGATCCGCAAGAGAACAAAGAACTGGCTCCCCAGGTGGACCTGCTCGCCTGGGCGGCGGTGGGGGCGAAACCCGCCTCGGTGGTCGAGGCGGAGGGAGCGGACCGCGCCCATTACTATTTCGCCACCCGTCTGCTGCTCGCCGCCACCGAGGGACACGGGTCCGGCTTCGCCGGAAAATGGATTGCGGAGATCCGCAACACACCGTGGAACCGCACCAACGCCGAAACCGTCCTCTCGGCCTATGGCAAACTGACCGGGGATGATCTCAGGGAGACGCTCACCATTGTGATGAAATCGGCGGCAGGGGAGTCGCTCATCCCCGGAAGACGATGAAACTCCAGAAAGCGAAAGCAGTTCGAAATCTTTCGATCCGGCTGCCATTTGTCGTTCTTCTGCTGACGCTTGTCGCGGTCACCATGGGATCGTCCGGGGCGGAGTCCCCCCGGCCAAATTTCGTCATCATTTTCACGGACGATCAGGGCTACGGCGATCTCGGTTGTTTTGGCGGTGCGCATGTCGCCACGCCGCGGATCGACCGCATGGCGGCCGAGGGCATGAAACTCACCAGCTTCTATGTCGCGGCGCCGGTATGCACGCCCTCGCGCGCCGCCTTGATGACCGCTTGCTACCCCAGGCGCATCGACATGGCGACGGGATCGGATTTTCTTGTGCTGCTGGCCGGAGATCGAAAGGGGCTCAATCCGAAAGAAGTGACCATCGCCGAAGTCTTGAAAGGCGCGGGTTACCAAACCGGCATGTTCGGCAAGTGGCACCTGGGAGATCAGCCCGAGTTCCTGCCGACGCGGCAGGGATTCGATGAATATTTCGGTATTCCCTACAGCCATGACATCCATCCTTTTCACCCTAGGCAAGACCGATTCCGGTTTCCGCCGCTCCCGCTTCTCGACGGGGAGGAGGTGATCGAAATGGATCCCGACGCCGACTACCTGACTCGGCGCATCACTGAACGCGCGGTCAAATTCATCGAGAAAAACAAGGATCAGCCATTTTTTCTCTACGTCCCCCATCCCATTCCCCATCGGCCGCTGCACGTTTCGCCGCCCTTCATGAGCGATGTTGCCGGCTCGGTTCTAGATCAGTTAAAAAAGGAGAATCACAGCGTTGATTACCGGGCCAGGGACAAGCTGTTCCGGCAGGCCATCAACGAGATTGACTGGTCGGTGGGGCAAATTCTCGACAGCTTGAAAGCCCAGGGAATCGACAACAAAACCCTGGTGATATTCACCTCCGACAACGGCCCGGCGATCGGCAGTGCCGGGGCCTTGAGAGGTCGCAAAGGAAGTACCTACGAGGGCGGGATGCGGGAGCCGGCGGTGATTCGCTGGCCGGGGAAAATTCCCGCGGGCACAAGCAACGCCGAACTCATTACCGCGATGGATCTTCTGCCCACCTTCGCGAATCTGGCAGGCGCCAAAGTCCCCGCCGACAGGGTGATCGACGGCAAAGACATCTGGCCGGTCTTGGCCGATGGGGCAGAAAGCCCGCATGAGGCCTTTTTCTATCACTCGCAAAATAGTTTACAGGCGGTGCGATCAGGGGACTGGAAGCTGCGAGTGAAAGGCGGCAAGGCGGTCGAGCTGTACCACCTGAAAACAGATATCGGAGAGAAAGCCAACGTGCTCGCGGGTCATCCGATCGAGGTGAAGCGATTGCTGGGCCTCATTGGGGACTTTGAGAGAGATTTGGCCGCCAACAGCCGCCCGGCCGCCTACATCGACAAGCCGGTGCCGCTTTCCCCGGTGAAGAGTGCCTTGAACGCCAATGATGATTTCGGTGCCATGTTCTGTTATGGAATGAAGGCGGGCCTGATCAGGGACATCCGGATTGAGAATTTGTCAGCTATATCAACGCCTGAATTCGTGCGACTTTGCCGTCGAGGCCGGTTCACAAATGGACATGAGAAGTGTCGCGAAGTTACACCTGTTACCCCGGCGCTCCACGACCCCATGCCGCGGATGCCACAACCGTGATGACAGCAGGTAGATCGAGCGACCGCGACGCCGTGCGCGCGGTGCTGCGGCGTGAATCCCCGGGGCGCGTTGTCTTTGCGCCCAATCTCTGGCAGTGGTTTGAGCACCACCGCGCGCATGGCAAGCTGCCGCGGGAGATCGCCGACTGCGCGAGTCAACTGGAGTTGTTTCGCCACCTCGGGGTCGATGTCTTCAGCCGCAACGTCTACGCCGATCCGAAGCGCTGCTGGTTCGGCGGGCTGGCCGAGGAGGTCTGGGACGGTGTCGAGGTTGATACCCGCGAAAGCGCGCAGGGCGACGACCTGGTGATGGAGCGCTCCTATCGCACGCGGGCCGGGGTGCTGCGCGAGCGCCAGCGCGGGGTGCTGCGCGAGCGCCAGCGCCACGACCACGGTGGCTCGACCCTTTTGCAGGAGAGCTTTCTCGTCGAGGATCTCGCCTCGGAGCTGAGAGCCTTCGAGGAGGTTGTCCGCGGGCGCCGCTGGCGATTCGACGCGCGGCGCTACCAGCGCTCTCAGGAACTCGTCGGCGACGACGGTGTGGTCATGGCCGGTGAGCTGTTCTCGCCACTGAAGCTCCTGCACATGGCGTTGGGTGTGAGAAGGCGACTTTCTTGCTGGTGGACGAGCCCGCGCGAGTGTCCGAAATCCTCGCGATTCACGAGGAGGCTCAGCTCGACCTGCTGCGGCAAATCGTCGCCGCCGGAGTGCCGGCGGTGATCGCGATGGACAACCTGGACGCGTCGTTTCACTCGCCGAAATTCATCGAACGCTACTCGGCGTCGTTTTACGAAAGGGCAGCGCGCCTGTGCCACGAGCACGGCTCCACCTTCTTCATCCACGCTTGCGGACAGCAGCAGGCGATCATCGCGCAGATCGCAGCCCTGGGTGTCGACGGCCTCGAGGGCGTGGCCGCGCCACCGTTCGGCGATGTTTCACTCGATGACGCCATGGCGGACAGCAACTCGCGGTTTCTGATCATCGGCGGCATCAGCGCAGCTGAAACGGGTGGGCTGCGCACCCGCGAGCGGGTGTTCGGATTCGTCGAAGGCCTGTTCGAGCGCATGCGTCCTCACGCCCACCGCTGGATCTTCTCGAGTTCGTGCAACACGGCTATCGACACGCCCTTTGAGACCATGGTGTGGTTCCGGGACGCCTGGCGGGAGTTCGGTTCAGGCTGACAAGCACAGGGAAGCGCCGCGCTTCGGCTGGCGCGGACAGGCCATCGGCGTCGCTTGATCTTGGCGGGAGTCATGGCTCTAGTACCGTCGACGACCATCTCCGGTGTTGGTCGCTGGCCCGGCAACAGCACAAACATGAGACTTCAAAGAGCAGGAGCGATGTGGCGGCGATTGATGGCTCCGCTCATGTGTATCGGTTTCGCCATCGCCGCGCAGGCGGCGTCGGCCGACGTTTTCAATGTCAAAGGTCTCGGCGCGATCGGCGACGGCAAGACCAGAGATACCCAGGCCATCCAGAAAGCCATCGATGCCGCCAGCCAGGCCGGCGGCGGAACGGTGCTGCTGCCGAATGGCACCTATCTCAGCGGCACCATCCGGCTCAAAAGCAATGTCACCCTGCACTTCGCCCGGGGCGCGACGCTGCTCGGCAGCACCGACATTGCGGACTACCCCCGCATCTGGCCGAAGTTCAAATCGTTCACCGACGACTATGTCTGCCAGAGCCTGATCTACGGCGAAGACATCGAAAACATCGCGATCACCGGTTTCGGCACCATCGACGGTCAGGGTGACGCGGAGACGTTCCAGAACTGGCGTAAGCACGACAAAGACCGCGAGTACGGCTTCCGCCCCTACCTCATCCGCATCGTAACCAGCCGTAATATCGTCGTCCGCGACATGACCCTGCTGGACTCGCCCATGTGGGTGCAGCAATACCTCGCCTGCGACAACATCGTCATCGAGGACCTGACCGTCTACAGCCACACCAACAACAACAACAACGACATGATCGATATCGACTCATGTCACAACGTCCGCATCTCCGGCTGCACCGGCGACACCGGCGACGATGCCGTCACGCTCAAGAGCAGCTCCCCGCGCATGTGCAAGAACATCGCGATCACCAACTGCGTCGTCAGCTCCTGGTGCAACGCGATCAAGGCAGGCACCGAATCCAACGGTGGTTTTCAGA
>JAJRVQ010000042.1 GCA_024277255.1 Acidobacteriota bacterium
AGGCTGAACCGCTCATGAGGCAGGCGCTCGAGATCGACAAGCGGAGTTTCGGGGACAAACACCCAAGGGTCGCCAGAGACCTCAACAACCTGGCCCTACTGCTCAAGGATACGAACCGGTTGCAGGAGGCCGAACCGCTCATGAGGCAGGCGCTCGAGATCTTCGAGGAAAGCCTCGGTGCCCAGCACCCGAACACAAAGATAGCGCGCGCAAACCTCGAATCAATCCTCGCCAAACTCCCCAAGAATTGACCAGAGCCCAGCCAGCACCTCGTCCACCGGCTGCTTTGCTAGCGCACCTCATGCGCGCCCCCGAGAGCCGAGCCCAGCGAGGCGCGAGGCGACCACCACATCTCCAGCAGCAGGCTTGGAGTCCCCGCGAAGCGACCTGAGCCCGCGGCCACGAACCCACGGAGTCCTCGGATCGGCTCGCGGAGGAAGAGCGCCCGTACCTGTCTGAGCGGCGAAGCCGCGAGTTGTGCGGGCGCCCGGAGCGGGCCGACACGTAGGGCACGAACCCACCACGCGGGCGCCCGGGAGCGCCGCGGGGACGCCAAGCCGGCAGAGCACGTGGATGGTGAGCGGTTTCGATGTGCGGGCACGGGCGCGATGAATCGCGCCCCTACGGGGGAGAGGATCTTGGCGGTTATCTTGGTGCGGGCGCGGGCGCGATGAATCGCGCCCCTACGGGATTCTGATCGACAATTCTAGCCGGCGCCCCTTCGGTACACTCCGCTCAGGAACCTTCAACTCGATGCCCTCCGTTCAACTCACTCCTCTGCCCATCGACTCCGTTCTGCCCCAGTTGCTGGAGACTCTGGGAGGATCCAACGCCGCCGTTCTTGAAGCTCCGCCGGGCGCCGGGAAGACTACCCGCGTTCCGCCGGCTCTGCTGGCTGCTGGCCTCGCCGGTGAGGGCCGCGTCGTCGTCCTCGAACCGCGCCGCGTCGCTGCCCGTGCCGCGGCTCGACGCGTTGCCTATGAGCAAAGCTGGGCGCTCGGCGAGGAAGTTGGATACCAAGTGCGCTTTGAGCGCCGGGCCGGCGCCGCCACTCGCCTCCTCTTCGTTACCGAGGGAATTCTCGTCCAGCGACTCCAGGCTGACCCCTTCCTCGACGGCATCGGCGCCGTCGTCTTCGACGAAATCCACGAACGCGGCCTCAACGCCGACCTCGCCCTGGCCATGGCGCGCAAAGTTCAGCGCGACGTGCGCCCCGAACTCAAACTCCTCGCCATGTCGGCGACCCTCGATTCCAGCCTCCTGGCGAACTACTTCGGCGATTCGGACCAGCCCGCCCCCGTCATCCGCAGCCAAGGCCGCCTCTTCCCCGTCAGCGTTCACTACGACCCCCGCCCCGATGAGCGCCCCCTCGCCGGCCGCGTCGCCACCGGGGTCCGTCGCGCGTTGAGCGAGAGCGAGGGCGACATCCTCGTCTTCCTCCCCGGCGTCGGTGAGATCCGCGCCGCCGAAAAGATGCTCGCCGAACTCGCCCGCGAGAACAACCTCGCCCTCCTCCCCCTCTACGGCGACCTCCCGGCGGCGGCCCAAGATCGCGTCCTGAAACCCCTGGGTCAACGCAAAGTCGTCCTCGCCACCAACGTCGCCGAAACCTCCCTCACCATCGACGGCCTCTCCACCGTCGTCGACTCCGGCCTCGCACGCGTCCTGCGCTACGACCCCGGCTGCGGCCTCGACCGGCTCGAACTGGGCCGCATCCACCAAGCCTCCGCCGAACAGCGAGCCGGGCGAGCCGGCCGCCAAGGTCCCGGCCTCTGCCTGCGCCTGTGGACCGAACACGGCCAACGCTCCCTGCCCCAGCGCGGCCAAGCCGAGATCCACCGCGTCGACCTCGCCGGAGCCACCCTCCAACTCCTCGCCTGGGGCGAAACCGACCTCGACCGCTTCGGTTGGATCGAGCCGCCCGCCCCCACCCGCCTGCGCCGCGCCCAACACCTCCTGCGCCACCTCGGCGCCCTCGACTACACCGGAGTCACCCCCCTCGGGCGCACCCTCGCCCGCCTCCCCCTCCACCCCCGCCTCGGCCGCCTCCTCATAGAAGGCCACCAACTCGGCCAAGCCCCCTTCGTCGCCCTCGCGGCCGCCCTCCTCTCCGAACGCGATCCCTTCTCCCACGCCGCGCCTCTGGGAGGCGAGAGGCGATCCCCACCCCCCTCCCGCTGCGACCTCCTGCACAAACTCGACCTCCTCCAACAGTTCGACCGCCACCGCCACGCCGACGGCGGCTTGCTCGCCGGCCCGGCACGCCAGATCCTCCGCGTGCGCGACCAACTCCTGCGCCTCACCCGGCGCTTGACCGTCGAGCAACCCGCGGAGCGACTGGACGGCGAAGAAGCCCTCCTCCGCGCGCTGCTCACCGCCTACCCCGACCGCCTCGCCAAACGGCGCGAGCCGGGAAGCGATCGCGGCGTCATGGTCGGCGGGCGCGGTGTGCGGCTGGCGCGCGAAAGCTCCGTGCGCGAGGCGGTCCTCTTCGTCTGCGTCCAGATGAACGCCGGACGACGCGGCGAACGGGCCGAAGGGTTGGTGCGCTCCGCCTCTGCCGTCGATCCCGCCTGGCTCCGCGCCGAGGAGTTGACGACCGAAGAGCGGGTCGAATTCGACCCCGACCGCCAGCGCGTCGTCGGCTGGCGGCGCACCCGCTTCCAAGACCTGATCATCGACCAGACCAGCCAACCGATCCACGATCCGGAGGCCGCCGGCGTCGCCCTCGCCGAAGCCGCATCGAGCCAGCTGGAGCGCGCCCTGGCGCTCGACGACCCCGCCACCGCCGCCTTCCTGGAGCGCGTTCGCTGCCTCGCCGATTGGCTGCCGGCGCTGGAGCTGCCCCAGTTCGACGACGCGCAGCTCAAAGCCCTCCTGCCCACCCTGTGCGCCGGCAAGCGCTCCTTCGCCGAGCTGCGCCGCCTGCCGCTGATCGACATCCTGCGTGGTTCGCTCTCCCACGCGCAGCGCGAGGCCCTCGATCGACAAGCCCCCGAGCGCTACCGCCTGCCCACCGGCCACCAGGCGCGCATCGATTACCGCCGCGGCGAGCCGCCCCTCTTGGCGGCGCGCATCCAGGAACTCTTTGGCCTTACCGAAACACCCCGCCTCGCCGGTGGCCGCGTACCGCTCCTCCTCCACCTTCTCGCCCCCAACCGCCGCCCCCAGCAGGTCACCGACGACCTGGCCAGCTTCTGGCAAAACACCTACCCCCAGGTCCGCAAAGAGCTGCGCGGCCGCTACCCCAAACACGCGTGGCCCGAAGACCCGCTCACCGCTCAGCCCGAGAGCCGGCCACGGCGACGGCGGTAGGGGTGCGATCTCGACTACCGGTCGAGGGTCAAGTCGACCCAGACCATCCGATGGTCGGAAGCCGCCTCGGCCAGAGCCCGCCCTTGCGCGTCCTCCTCCGCCGAGGGCCAGAAAACACCGCCGCCCCGCACCGTGAGATCGGTCGAAGGTAGCACGTAGTCGACCCGGCGACCACCGAGGAAGGCGGCGGTCGAACACTCGGCAAAGTCCGGCGGCCCGGCGGACCGCTCGCCGAGCGCGCCCTGGCTGGCACAGACCGAGCCGGTGTCCTGGATCCGTGGATGATCGAGCAGTTGGCCGATCGCCGTCGTACCGTCGTACCCTGTCCCCGTGGCGTTCGGGCTGGCGTTCAGGTCGCCGGCGATGACGAAGGGATGGTCGAGCCGGTAGCCGCCCGGCAGCTTCTCATCGTCGTAGAGGGCCGGGCTGTCCGCCAGGTAGTCGACCCAGAACTTGATCTCGTCAAAATTGCGCCGCCCGTTGCGATCCTCCGGGCCGTCGAAGACCGGCGGTGTCGGGTGGCTGACGAAAAGATGGAGCAGGCCGCCTCCGTGCTCCGCCCCGAGCCGCACCGGCAGATCCCAGTGCGATTTGCTGGACAGGCGCAGGATCGCTTCCGCGCCGCCATGGTAGAAGCCGGGCGGAATGTGGTTGCCGGGCAGATCGCGCCACAAGAAATACTGGAAAGTGCGGACCTGCTCGGCGAGCAGCGGGTAACGCGAGAGGACCGCCATCGCGTACTGGCCCGGGTATACACCGAAGCCGAAACTGTCTCCACCGTAGCGCCGGTCACCGAGGTCATCGGGTTCCGCGGCGCGACCGTCACCGTCCAGATCGTAGCCCGAAAGCAGGCCGGTGTTGGAGCCTGCGGCGAAGGCGTAGGGATAATCGATCGCCCCCTCATCGCGCGCCAGGTAGTTGTCGGCAAAACGGCGCGCATTGAGCGACGGCTCGCCGTCGGACGGCAGATCGATCTCGTTGAGGATCAGGATATCGGGCCGCACCTGCTGGATGATCGCCGCCGCAGCCAGCGGTTGGGGGGCGCTACCGGCACCGTCCGAACCCAGCTCGGTCAGCTGCTCGGTGGTCAACTCCTCGATATTGAAGGTGGCTACCCGCAATGTAGGTTGCGACATGGAAACTTCCTCCGACCGCGCATCCGCCGAACCGGAGGCCGTGGGACCGTCACCGGCGCATCCCCAGGCCAGGGCTGCCAAGGAGGCCACCAGCCCCACCGCGGGCAGGAAGGCGGGCGAGGATGCGGCAGCAGCACCGCGGCGACCTGTTCGGCTCAGGATAGCGCCCTCTCGAGATGGTCGCCGAGCGCGATGGCGATCTCTTGCTTGCCTTCCATGCGCACCTCCCGCTCATCGGCGGTCACCAGGTAGGCCACCTGCTCGCCGTTGGGCCCGGTCTCCGTTCCCTGATTGGCCACCACCGCCGGGTAGCGGTCCAGCCGCGCCCTGGCGACAGCCATCAGTTCCTCGTGGCTGACTCCTTCCTGATACTTGAAGGTCACCATGTGGAGATCGGGAAATTGGCCGCGCACCTCCTCGATCACCTTCGGCAAAGACACCAGGTCGATGCGATCCAGAGCCCCACCGCTCGGCGTCTTGCCCTGGCGCATCTGCGCCGGTGCGTAGTCGGCCACCGCGGCAGTGAAGAGGGCGGCTCGGTGGCCGGCCTTCTCCAGCCGCTCGGCGACCAGCCGCCGGTAGTCGTCGTAGGTGCGGGCCAGAAAGTACGGCAGGTCGGGAGGCGGCAGATAGGCGCCGTCGCCGTGGATCAGCTCGACGTTGGCACCGCGCAGCAGCAACTCGCGGGTGATCATGACACCCAGCTTGCCGCGGAATCGGTTGGTGATGCGCCGCACGCTGTCGATCGGCACCGGCGTCGGTCCACCGGTCACCAAGATCGGCAGCCCCTTGAGCGGCGATCGGCTGACCGCGCGGCAGACGGCGTCGGTAATCACCGTCTCCGACGGCATGTTGTGTTTGCCGTAGTCTTCCCGCGGCGCCACGATCTCCACCCCCATGGCGGCGAGGGTCTGCAACGACTCGGTGAGAATGGGGGTGTGCAGACTGCCGTGCATCGTCGGCACGATGACGAGCTGGGTCCGCCCCTGCCCGAGCCGTCCCAACGCCGAGGCCAGCGCCGAAGTCACCACACCGTCGGCGATGCCGTAGCGCAACTTGTTGATCGTGTTGTAGGTAGCCGGCGCCAGGAGATAGCAATCGAAGGGCGCATCGTCCGAAAGGTGCTCGGCCGCCGCGGTCAAACGGCGAATCACCGGGTTGACGGTGCACCACTCGAGTACATCTTCCGTCACAAAGCGCTGGGCCTGCTCGGAGACGAAAGCGACGACGTCGGCCCCCTGGCGGCGCAACGAACGGGCGATGAACGGTGTCTTGATGGCCGCGATGCCACCAGTCACCATCAGCGCCACGCGCTTGCCAGCCAGGTGCGTGCCCTCTTGCGACACGTCATGGTCCCCGAGTTCCGAAAGTGGGGGTGCAGTGTAGTTCCAGTCGTCCACGCTCACGGCGGTGGAGGCTAGCACACCACACGCGAAGCAGTCGGGCCACTGCACGCGCGGACGCTGGACAAACCGGTCAGGCTTCGCGCGCCTGAGTCTTGATCGGATGGAAGAATTCGCCGCCCAGCTCACCCAACTTCTGATACGGGGTGACGAACTGCGGCAGTGAATCCCAGCGCACCTGCGAGAAGGGCTCTTCATAGCCCAACCCGGCCCACAGATGGTCGGCGAAGCCCGGCATCAATGGAGCGACGATCAGCGCCAGGGTCCGCACCGCCGCCAACTCCAGGGCTATGGCGGTCCGGCGTTCGTCCTTGCCGGAGGGGTGACGGCCCCAGGCGTCCTGTCTCTTGCCGAAATCCGAGGCCGTTCGCACTAGCTCACGGACCAACCTGGCGAGACGCCGCATGGAGAAGGACTCCGGTTCCAGCGAGGCTTGAGCACTATCCAGGAAACCCTTGAGTCGCTTGAGGAATTGCAGATGCGGGTCCGTCCAGGTCCCGGCCTCGGGAATCACCTTGTCGTACGACGAGGCCAACTTGCCATCGAGTCGTCCCAGCCACTCTTGCCAGACCCCGACCAGTTCATCGTCGACGAAGTCCTCGAACTCCGTGCGAACAAAATTGCTCTGCTCCGCCTCCGGCCCGGTCAAGGCGAGGAAGAAGCGCAGCGGATCGGCTCCCCACTGCTGGGCGGCGTCGCCGCCCCAGATGGCGTGGCTGCGGCTGGTCGAGAACTTCGACCCCTCCAGCTTGTAGAAGTGGTTGCACACGAAGGCCACGGGAGGGCGAATCGACGCGTCGTAGAGATGAAATATCAGCGGATAGACCATGGTGTGGTACCAGCCGTTGTCTATCCCGAAGAACTGCACCAGGTCCGCATCGGGAGAGGCCCAGAGACGGCGCCAGCTTTCCGCCTCCGCTTCCTCTGCGGCCAGCCGGTCACTCACCGGCCTACTGCCGGCGATGTAGCCGGGTCCCATCTCGAACCAAGCGGAAATGATCTGCCCCTCGAAGCCTTCGATCGGAACCGGGATACCCCAATCCGCGACATGACTGACGACGAAGTCCGGCAACTTGCCGGCCAACAGCCTCTTGATCAGCGCCCTCAGGTGGGCCGGCATGGCCGCCCCATCCACATAGGCTTCGATGAAGGCACGGTGCGGCTCAAGCGGCATGAACAGCCTGCGCACCTTTCTCACCTCCGGCGTCGCACCGGTGAGCTTGGCTTTCGGATCGATCAATCCGGTGCAGCTGATCGGCATGGCGCATTCCTCGCACGCGTTGCCGCAAGCGCCGGCGCCACAATGGGGACAGGTCCCCTGGACGAAACTCTCGAATAGATAGCGCCCATCGGTCGGATCCACCAGGGCCGGGGCATCGCGTGCCTCGATGTGGCCCGCCGCGAACAGTTTGCGAACCACCTTCTCTACCCATTCCCGCTGGTGAGAATCGGCGTTGGGAAGACCGAAATGGGCCACTTCCATCTTCATCAGCTCGAGGGTGCGCTGGATCTTGCCGGAGAAGAGATCCGCCGTCTGCTGCGGATCCTCACCGCGCTGCAGCGCCATCGAGGCGGTCCAGATCTGGTTGTCGTCGGTACCCACAAAGTAGAAGGCCTCGCTTCCCTGTAAGCCGCGGAACCGGCGATAGACATCCGCCCCCAAGTTGGGTCCGGAGAGATGACCCAAGTGCAAGTCACCATTCGGGTTGGGCGGAGAGCTGGTCGACAGGCTGTAGCGCTTGACCGACTGCGATCCGGCGGCGGCCTCCACCTCATCCGTCGTCGCCGGCTGTGTCCGGCCAGCCTCCTGGCCCTCGCTGAAGATCAACTTCATGTCTTCCCAGTAGATGTTGAGGAACAGGAGTTCCTCCTCTTCCGAGTTGTTGGCCAGCGTGTGTTCGGTGAATGGTGGGATGAAGATCACATCGCCAACTTCGACCGGGATGCTCTCATCCGCTCCGCTCATCCTGCCCTGCCCCTTGACCACCAGGAAGGTCTCTCCCTCGTGGTGCCGGTGCGGCTTGGTTTCCTTGCCGCATCCGACAACATTCCAGAAGGCGTTGAACGGGGTCTCTGCGATCCCTTCCGCTGGATAGACGCGCTGGCAAGAGATGTCGAAGGCGGAGACCATCTGCGAGGGATCGAGCTTGCGGATCAGCATTGACGGCTTGCCACCGTTGTCGGCGCCGTCGAAGATGAGCTTCATGTCCTCCCAGTAGATGTTGAGAAACAGAAGCTCTTCCTCAGACGAGCTGTTGGCCAGCGTGTGTTCGGTAAAGGGCGGGATGAAGATCACATCGCCGACCTCGACCGGGTGGCTGACGCCGTTGCCGGTCATCACGCCGTTTCCCTTGGCGATCACGAAGGTCTCGCCCTCATGATGGCGATGCGACTTGGTTTCTTTCTCGGGATCGACGAGGTTCCAATAGGCGTTGAACGGTGTCTTCGCAAGCCCCTCCGCCGGATAGATCTGCTGGCACAGAATATTGAACGACGGTGTGAACTGCTCGCGGTTCAACTTACGGATCAACATCGATCAGCTTCCCCCCGTCAACCGCGGCCTTCGGAGGCGAAGGCGGCACCCACCGGTTCGCGCAGTTCGCCGTCGGTCTGAATCTCGATTTGCAGGTGCTCTCGCGAGAGTTCATCGAAGATCTCCTTGGAGCGTATCGGCAGCACCGAGAGAAGCGTGTCGCTGAGGCCATGGGTATGCTCACAGAACCCCTGGAGGAAGACCTGCGGCCTGAAACCATCCTGCCCTACCGCGCGATACTGCCGATCGGTCTCAAGACATCCATGGCCGTCCTTGCGCAGGTAGCGGCTCAGCGAATCGAGCAACGGCGGTATTCCCGTACGCTCGTAACCGGTGGCCAGCAGCACCGAGTCGGCTTCGATCTGCTCTTCGGCCTGCTTGATCAGATCGAAGAAATGAGCTCGGACTCTTCCTCCCTCCAGCAGCTCCAGTTCACGGAGTTCGAGCATCGAGCGAACCCGAATCTGCTCGTTGCCTTCCACCTTGCGCTCGTACAACTCCTTGTAGACCTCGGCCAGCAGATCGAGATCGACCGCCGAGTAGTTGGTGTCATAGTGCTCGGAGATCAGCCGTTCGCGATCCGCTTCCGGCAAGTCGAAGAGGAAATCGGTCATCTCCGGATGGAAAATCGTATTGACGAAGTGACTCTCATCCGCCGGTTGGTAGGCGAAGCGACGCAAGGTGGCGGTGATGTCGGCCTGCGGATAGTTCTCATACAGGTACTGGAAGATCTCCACCGCGCTCTGCCCTGAGCCGACGATGACGAATTCGTGGGCCGCTTGTTGATCCGAGAAGTGGGTCTCGATCTGGCTGAGGAAGTTCCCGCAGTGGAAGACGCGTCCATCGTCGGTGGTCGTCATGCCCTCGGGGAGCTTCGCCGTCCCACCCGTGGCAAAGACCAGATTGCGCGCCAGGCAGCTCTCTTCACTGCCATCGGCCAGGTTCTGATA
This sequence comes from Acidobacteriota bacterium, assembly GCA_024277255.1. Taxonomy (GTDB): domain Bacteria; phylum Acidobacteriota; class Thermoanaerobaculia; order Multivoradales; family SZUA-115; genus SZUA-115. Next base: position 9,338 of record JAJRVQ010000042.1, read on the forward strand.
GGTGACCCGAATGAAATCGACCCTACCGGCCTCGTCTTCGATCGGCTCGATCGCAGTCACGCGGTGGCCGTACTGCACCATGTCGTCCAGCTGCTTTGCGACCCAACGGTAGTAGTCATTGAACTCGGCGCGGCTGGGAAAGAAGGTTCGCAGGTTGATGAAGTCGATCAACCTTCCGGCCTCTTTCAGGTAGACCAGAAAGCTATACCGGCTCTGCGGATTGCGCAGCGTCACCAGGTCTTTGAGGAACGACAATTGAATGGTGGTTCCCTTGAACAGCATGTCCGGATGCCAAGCGAACTCCTCCTTGGATTCGAGGAAGAGCGTACTCAATTCCTCGGATTGTCGGCTCTCGGCCTCTTCACGAATCGTTGCGGCCAGCGCAAGATTCGATGGGCCGAAGCCAACTCCCACTAGATCGTAGATTCGGCCGTCAAGTTTGCCTTGTGCCATGACTGATGCTCCCAATTCCGTCTGTGACGCGGTGATTGTGGAATCCGTGCTACATCACGGTTTCACGGGTCGCCTTGGTTTCTATCTCCTTGGCAGCCCTCATATGTACTCGGCCGCTTGCGCGTTCTTGCGCGCAACGACCATTCGACCACCCCAACTGCGGAAGGGCTCGGGCGGCATCCAGGTTGGAGCAGGCAGCGCACACATGGCGCGCAGCCGCTCGGAATCGTTACCTACAGCGAGGTCGGCGAGGAGTTCCCCTGCCGCCGCCCCCATGGCGATCCCCGCGGCATTGAATGCCGCAGCGGTAAACAGGCCAGGGCGCGTTTCGCCAAAAAGGACCTGGCAGTTGTGCGAGGTCCCCATCAAGCCACTCCAGGTGTACTCGAATTCAATGTCGGCTAGTTGCGGATAGCGAGCCTGCAAGGCTCGCCGGTGAAAGCGCCGCATCTTGGCCCGCAGCTGGTTGCTGATGCGCAGCTTGGGGGCGTAGTGGGCGGTATTGCGAAAGAGCAAGCGCTGGTCGTGAGTGCGACGGATCGTGGTGCCCATCGGATCCATCGCCAAGAGGCCCCACTCGCTCTCGCCACCGAGTTGCCCTTGTTCCTGCTCGCTGAGCACGCGGGTCATGCTGCCGAAGGTGTAGCAAGGAAAGACACGGTTGGCGTGAAAGCGCTGAGACGGCAGGTAGCCGTTGGTCGTCAGCAAGAGCCGTTGGCAAGAAACCGCGAAGAAGCCTGCCGTTTCCCCCACTTCGAGCCGATATCCGCCCGCCGGCACTTGCTGTACCGAGCGCACGGGACTCTCTTCGAAGACCACGACGTTGCGGGGCAAGATCTCCCGTAGGCCGCGAACCAACTTGCCGGGGTGAACCAGCGGATAGCCGGGAAGGCGGATCCCGGCTTGGTACAACTTCGAGCCGGTGATGGCGCGCATCCCCTGACCATCGAGCCTTTGATACTCGATGCCCACTTCGTCGAGCCATGCCGGCCAAGCTTCAAGGAAGCGCATCCCTTTCTCGCCGACGGCACCCCGTACCCAGCCCTTGTCATCCCACTCGCAGTCGAAACCGTGTTCGACACTCAGCGCACGCAGGAGTTCGATGCCCTGGCGCGCGGTGCTCACATAGCCCGCTCGCTCCTGCGGCTTCATCTTGGAGGTGAAGTCGACCAGATCGACCAAGAAACCCGAGCAGCGACCGGAAGCCCCGAAACCGACTCGCTGCGCGTCGATCAGGGCAATTCGCCAGTCCGGACGAGCCTCCGCCAGCCGTCGAGCCGCACAAAGTCCGACGAAACCGGCGCCGACCACGGCACAATCCACCACCGCGTCGCTCTGCAGGCGCCGTGGAGGCGGTAGCGCGGGGAGGGTCTCTAGCCAGGCACAGCCGTGGTCGTCCGCGGGTAAACGACGGATCCGGCGCGTCCAGCCTCTGTGTGCCGTCGGCGCATCCACTACCGGCGACGGTGTGGCTGGCTGCGATCCTGTGGCTGTCGACTCCCTCAAAAGCTCCCCCAGAACGGCTGAAATGGAGGCTCCCCTGAGCCGGCGACCGCCGGCCCAGCTATCTCCAGCCCTATAGTGTGGCTTCGCCTCCATTCCGGGACCGGCAATTGCGCATCGACGAACGCAAAATGGGCCCGGCTCTCGCGTAGAGAGTCGGGCCCGAATCAAACCTACCTGTACTGGGAGCTACCAAGAACTCCACCGAATCGTAGAAAGGAACCGATGCAAACAGAGGGGGCTAGCGCCTCCCTCAGCCCAGCCTGACCTCCGGCTGCACCGGTACCAAAACAGATCCATCTCAACTGAAAAGAGCGGTGGCAAAGTCTTCGGTACCGGGGAGAAACTCCCTGAGCCGGAGATTCGGGTAGGAGTTCTTCCGCGGGGTGAATCCTCGGAGTTTGCCGGTCATCCACCGGGTGGCTCCAGTTTGCGGGCTCTACGGGCAGCTTTCGCAAGGAAAACGCCGGCATGAACCGACAACCTGGGGCCTCAGCGTCTGACGCCTTCTAGGAACTGCAACGGCCGTGCCCACTTCTTCGACCGCGGATCAACTACCTCGTAGAAGGACCAATGTCGCTCCCGCACCACCGAGTCGCGGTCCGGCGGTGGTAAAGGCCACCACCTCTACCGGTGGAGCTGCCTCTGCCAACCACCGCGGCAGCGCCCTCTTGAGCACTGGACCGGCTGCCGAACCATGCCCACGGCCGTGGATGATGCGCAGACACTTCCAGTTCTTCCGGCCAGCCCTCTCCAGGGCCTGGCTGACTACGGTCCGCGCTTCGACCTCGGTAAAACCATGCAGGTCTACTTCCATCTCGACCGGCTGTAGGCCCCGGCGCAAACGGCGCAGCGTACGCCGATCCACCCCCGGAGCGAGGCCGATCGTCTTTTCGCCGTCCACTTCTATGCGCAACTTCCCGCGACGGTTCTCAGAGGTTGGAGTCGGTGCAGGGACTGCGGAACAGCGCCGATCCCGCCGGCCGGGGCCATCCGGCGGGAGAGGTTCCACTTCCCGCATCGCACGCTCGAACAGCTCCCGAGCTTCGCCCTGATTCCCTTCGTCTCGCCGCTTCATCGCTCGACCTACTCCTCACCGCAGCAAATCGTAACACCGTGGCCGCCTACGGGTTCAGCCCTGCTGCGGACCCTCGGAAGCGGTTCCCGATCCCGGCTCTGTTCCCTTGAGCAGCCGGTCCAGAATCTCCGCCAGGGCTGACAGCGAATAGGGTTTCTGCAGGAAACCGAGGTTACGGTCTTGCGCCAGGAGCAGCGAAATCTCCTGCTCCGAATAGCCGCTCGAGATGACGATCGGCAGATTCCGGCTTTGCTCGCGAATGCGCACCAGAACCTCTTCTCCGCCCATACCCGGCATTACGAGATCGAGGATCACGGCGGTGATCCGCTCGCAATGTTGGCCGAACAGAGCCATGGCCTCGCTTCCGTCTTGAGCCGCCAGAACCTCATGGCCGAGGTGTTCGAGCATCTGGCGAGCGAGGTTGAGAACGGGTGTCTCATCATCGGCGAGCAGAATCAAGCCACCTTCATCGTCTTCGGTACTCTCCTCATCCATCGACTGATTCTCCACCGCCTCTCCGCTTCGCGCCACCGGAAGAAAGACCCTCAGGGCGGTTCCTTCGCCACTCTCACTCTCGATCTGGATCGCACCGCAATGACCGCGCACGATGCCGGAGACGGCAGCCATGCCGAGACCGCGACCGGCAAATTTGGTACTGAAAAACGGATCACAGATCCGCTCGATGTCCTTTCCATCCATCCCCACTCCGTCGTCCACCACTTCGATGAACAGGTAGTCGCCAGGGGGCAGAGAGGCCGATTTGAGAGTCTCGTGCAAAAAAGCCCGATCGCAACAGGTCACGCCGGTGCGCAGCTGCACCATCCCAGGGCGAGTACCGATCGCCTCGCCAGCGTTGGTGACCAGATTGATCACCACCTGCTGTATCTGCTTCGCATCGCCGAGTACCGGCGCCAGCATTCGTCCAAGGCGCATCTCCAATTTCACGTTTGGCGGCAGGCTGACTCGTAGCAGGTCGCCGATCTCCGCCACCAAGTGTGACAGGCGCAACGGCTCAAGTTCAATCTTACCCTTGCCGCAATAGGCCAGCATCTGCCGGCACAGCTCCGCGGCTCGCTGGCCGGCAGCCTGAATCTCACCTAGATACGAAGCTTGCCGAGCGGTTTCGGGCAAGGTCACTCCGACCATCTCCGCATTGCCCATGATGGTCATCAGCAGGTTGTTGAACTCGTGGGCGACGCCACCGGCCAAGAGACCGAGACTCTCCAGCTTTTGCGCTTCGCGGAACTCCACGGCCAAACGCTCACGCTCCTCTTCGAGCCTCTTGTGCTCCCGGATGTCGAAGACGGCGCAGCGCATTTCCAGCACGCTACCGTCCTCGCTGAAGCGCGGCTTGACCAACATGTTCGCCCAGATCGCATCGCCGTGCTTGCTGCGCAATTGCACTTCGCAGTTCTCGGTCCTGGCACCCTCCTGAGCCAGCGTATGAGCCCGAGACGCCGCCTCCCAGCCCCCCTCACCCGGCATGAACAGGCTCTTGGCAGGGCGCAGGTACAACTCGCCCGCGGAATACCCGAGGAGTCGCTGCAAGGTCCGATTGTTCTCCAAGACGACCCCGCGACTGTGGTCCACCGTGTAGTAGCCGTACGGTGCCAGATCGAACAGATCTCGATATCGATCGCGGTCCTCCTCACGCGTACGACGCGGAGTTGCCACCAGCGGCGGAGCGCTCAACCGACGGCCGGGTTCGGAACGACTCTCCGGGGCCAACGAAATCACTCGTCCAGCCGTTCGATCAAGAATGACGAGATCTTCTTCGCGTCGGCGAAGTGCCGCTCGTCGCCCGTGCGCAGATCGCGAGCATATCCTCGGACGCTCCCGGGCGCGGAAAGATCCGAGTCCGGCTCCAACCAGACGCGAACGAGAACCGAGGTCGTCGGGGACTTCCGTGACTGGATCGGCCGCCGAATTGACCGTGCAACGTCCTTGCTCATCGGGCCTCCTCTTGCTAAACCTTGCCCTAGGGAAATCAGCCCGGTGAGGATACTGAGAGCGGTGGCGGTGGCTCTATCGGTGCTCGGCCCTGCCACCGGTCGGTATCCCTCCTACAGTGAGAAACCTCGCCGATTTTCTAGCCACGGGGCGGGTGAGAAGAAAGGGCCGGATCTCGCCGCCGCGAACTCGTCATAGCCAACGGAGAATCTATCTTCAAAGGCTTGCCGAAGAGCTGGCTTTACGCTATTCTCAATACTTCTGTCGGGCCGCCTTCCTCACCGTTCAGAATCTGTGCTCTGAATTCAGCCCGGTCTTGGGTAGTACCAGCTAAGACGACCTGGCAACGAACTGGAGGGTATCGATGCAGTCCAACCATTCAGGATCCGGCTCACAGGAGCTGTCTCCACCGGTCTGGCGCTCGGCGGCAAGCTCTGGCAGCCGCGAGTCTCCACGCCAACCGGCGCTAGAGGCCCTGCTTCAGGCCCTTCCTGACGGAACCTGCGTTCTGGATCGCAGCGGGCGAATTCGCGCCGCCAACCGCCGTTGCCACCAGATCCTCGGCCTACCCGAAAGTGCTCTGCTGCCCGGCACCGAATTTTCCGAGATTCTGGTCAGGCAGGCCGAACGGGGCGACTTCGGCCCCGAAGCGGTACTCGACGGCGCCGCCGACTTGCGCGCCGGTTTGGCGGAGAATCCATGCTGCCAGTGGACCGGCCAACTCTCCGACGGACGCGCCTTCAGAATCACCTGCCGGGACCTCGACGGACAATTCCGCCTCCTGCTGTGCGAAGACTGCCCGGAACAGGCCGAAGCGCGAGACGAGGCGCAGAAACTACGCGAGATGCTCGAGAGTGAGATGGCGGACCGCGAACAGCTAGAGCAACGCTGGCTCGCCAGTGCCGAGCATTTGCGCCTCTTCGTCGACCACACTCCGGCGGCTGTCTCCATGCTCGACCGGGAGATGAAATACCTCACCGCCAGCCGACGCAGGCTGCGCGACTATGGCCTGGAGGAAGAGGAGATCGTCGGCCGTTGTCTCTATGACATCGTCCCGGACATTCCCCACCGGTGGAAAGAGGTTCACCGGCGGGTGCTCGAGACGGGAATCGGCGAGAGCAGCGAGGAAGACTGCTACATGCGAGCCGACGGCACCGTCGAGTGGAGCCGCTGGAAAGTCTTCCCCTGGCTGACCTCCGACGGAGAAGTGGGTGGCCTGATCCTCTTCGACGAGATCATCACCGAGCGCAAGAACCTCGAAGTCCAGCTGCTGCAAGCGCAAAAGATGGAAGCGGTCGGTCAGATGACCGGTGGCCTGGCCCACGATTTCAACAATCTGCTGCACGTGGTTGGAGGCAACCTCGGGCTACTGCACGAACAGCTTACCGACAACGCCACTGCGCAGTCGCTGGTGGACGACGCGCTGTCCGCCTTGCGCCGGGGATCTGAGTTGACCCAACGGCTGCTCGCCTTCTCCCGAGATCGAGAGCTGAGCCCACAGGTCTTCAACGTCGGTCTCGCGGTGACCGATCTTGCACGTTTGATTCGGCGGACGCTGACCGACAACATCCAGTTCGAAGTGAGCGTCCAGGGTGGTCCGTGGTTCTGTTGCCTGCAGCGCATCCAGCTGGAGAGCGCGGTGCTCAATCTGGCCATCAACAGCCGCGACGCCATGCCTGAGGGCGGCCACCTCAGGATCGAAGTCGGTCCGGAGAACAGCCCCAACGGCGATGGAGGCCAGGTCTTGATTCGCGTCTCCGACAACGGCTGCGGCATGCCGCCGGATGTGCTCAAACGAGCGGTGGAGCCCTTCTTCACCACCAAAGAGGCGGGCTGCGGCAGCGGACTCGGCCTCTCCATGGTCCGAGATCTGATCACCAAGGAGGGCGGCCGCTTCGACATCCAAAGTACGCCCGAGCGCGGCACGACAATCTGCATGGTCTTTCCTCGGTGGACCGGCGAGCAGGAGGTCGCCACCACCGCGACGAAATCACCGTCCGAGGCTCACCAAGAGACGGTACTGCTGACCGACGACGATACGATCGTTCGCCGGGTGGCGAGTAGCATGCTCAGCGAAATCGGCTACACCGTCCTCGAGGCTTCGTCCTTGGCGGAGACCGTCGATCTCTTGCGCGGCGAGCGTAGGGTCGACCTCCTGCTGACCGACCTGGGGCTGAGGGAAAAACTGGATGGATTCGATCTGGCGCACGAAGCCATCCTTCTTCGCCCCGACCTCAAAGTCATCTTCATGTCCGGCGATCCACTGCCGGTCGATCCGACTTTTCGGGCGCTGAGTTCGCTGCCGATCCTGGTCAAGCCTTTCGACCGCGACCAGCTGGCACAGGCGCTTAGCACTGCGCTGGACGGACCCGAGGATCGCCCCTATGCGCTGAACACCGGTCTCCATCCGGCCACCGTAGAAGCCGACAGAGGTCTCGAATCACTAGGCAGCTCGATCGAGCCGGGTGTCGGCACTGCCCATCATCGCCCGTCGCGCCACGCACCGCCCAAAGCCGTCAATTCGCCGCCGGCCGCCGCCGGCGATCGACAGAAGGCGGGCTAGCCAGCCCAGCAAGCTTCTAGCGAGAGGCGAAGGCGAAGGCGACCGCCCGGAGCAGCTGGGCCGACGAAAAGGGCTTCACAAGCCTGGAATGGGCCACCGGCAGCTCCACGTCGCCGATGGATTCCTCCGGTCTACCGTCCGTGGTGATCAACAACAGCTGGGGATTCTCTCGGCGCAGAGTCTCGGCCAGCTCCAGCGCACGTCGCGGGCTGTGGCCGACATCGAGAATGACGACCACCACGGTGTCGTCGCGTTGCAGCCGCTGTGCGACCGCGGAGAATTCCCCCACGGCCTCGACGTTGAATCCAGCCTCCGCCAACACTCGCTGAGCAGCCACACGAGAGGCCTCTTGTTCGTCGACGACCAAGACCGTCCCGCTGTCAACTTCGCCGGCGATCACCGCTGCCGCGGGCTCCTCGCCCCAAGGCTCGACGAGCGCCGGCAGACCAAAACGAACTACCGTGCCTTGCTCAGGCCACCGGCTGGCCACTAGCCAACCACCGTGCGCTTCCGCGATGGCCCCCGCGGCGGCCAGCGCCAGACCGGCTCTCTTCTCCGGCGGAGAATCTCCCTTCGCACATCCCCCCGGCGGCAACTCCGCATCGTCGCGCAGTGCCGCCACCGTCTCACAGACATAGGGTCCGGGCTCACGGCCGGCCACCCCGGCGTCGCCTTGCGTCACCTTCAGGTTGCAGGCGTCGATGCGAATGGTGCCTCCGTCGGTCAATTCCTCACCTCCCCGCAGACACAAGCCGACCAGAGCCTGGAAGATCTGCGAGGCATCGGCGAGCACCGGCCAGAGATCCTCCGGGTAGGCCGTGGTCACTCTCACGTCGCCGCTCGAAGTCTCCTTGACCACCTGGCTCAGAGTGCGGATCAGGTGGCGCACTTCGATCCGGGACTTCTCGCCGTCCACGGCACGGGCAAAGCCGAAAACCTGCCGCACCAACTCGGTGCCTCGGCGAACAGACTGCTCGACCGAAGCCAAGACCTCACGATCCGCGGCGCAGGTCAATTTGGGCCGCAGCAGATCCGTGGCCATGAGGATGGGCGCAAAAACATTGTTGAGGCTGTGGGTGATTCCCTCGGAGAGCGAGCGCAGGCAGTCCAGCTGCTGAGAGCGTAGCAACAGCGTGTGCTCATCCACCGCACCACCGCCGGCAGCATCCAAACTCCGCCGCCTGGCGCTACGGCGTTGTGCCAAGGAGCGTTCCATCAAGACGCTCAACAAGCGCCAGCAGACCCCATTTTGGTCACGGGGTACCACCGCTGTCGCCCCTTGTTCCACCAGCCCCACCGCAGCGGCCAACTCTGAGTCGCCAGCGAGGAGCAAGATCGGAGTTCCCGTTGTGGCGGTGTGCAGCGTGGCAACGCAATCCTGCGAGCACGGCATCTCCACCACCACGGCCGAGAACTCCTGCCGGGACAGCCGCTGCCGCGCTTCCGCCGAGGAACCCGCCAGCACCCACCGCCAGTCCTGCTCCGGTAGCACCGGAACTCCCTGCGACGGCGCCGAGCGAAGAAACAGAATGCGGTGCCGGCGAGTCAAGTCACCAGGCCCTCTCGAACACCGTAGACGAGCATCTCGGCATTGTTCTTGAAGCCCATCTTGACCAGGATCCGGGAGCGGTAGGTGCTGATCGTCTTGACGCTCAGGTTGAGTTCTTCGGCGATCTGAGTCGGTGTCTTGCCGCTACAGATCAACACCAAGACCTGATACTCCCGATCCGACAGCTGGTGGTGCGGCTTGAGTTCCGCTTCCGGGCCGATGCTGAAAGCGATTCTCTCCGCCAGCTCGGAAGTGATGTAGCGCCCGCCTTGCGCCACCTTGGTGACCGCCGCGAGGAGTTCGTCCACCGGCGTGTCCTTAGTGATGTAGCCGGAAGCGCCCTGCTTGAGTAGGCGGATCGCATAGTGATCCTCCGGCTGGGCTGTGAGCATCAAGACCCGCACCTTGGGGACTCGGCGCTTGAGCTCCTGCAGTGTCTCGCTGGCTCCCCTGCCCGGCATCGAGATGTCGAGCAGAACCACATCCGGCTCGTGCTCGAGAGCCGCCGCCAGCGTCTCAGGGCCGGTCGACGCCTCCGCCACTACATCCAGGGCCGGTACATCCTTGAACAGGCGCACCACTCCCTGGCGAAAGATCGTGTGGTCATCGGCGAGCAGAACTCGTATCACGGCTGCCTCTCATCCGGCCATCATCAGAACTGAAATTATACACAAAAAAACATCAATAGAGGGCCTATTCTCGCCTTCTACGCCAACACCGTAGAAGGAGTATGGCCTATCGGCGCAGAGCGCTCCAGGGCGGGAGCACTGAAGAGATTGTCGGCGCAAGGCTCTTTCAGTTGTAGGACTAAACTCTACACGGCACCCTCAAGTCACCACTCGGCACACCGGTCAACGAACCCACACGGTCTTGGCGTTGACGAATTCGCGGATCCCTTCCACCGAAAGTTCGCGACCGTATCCCGATCCTTTGACCCCGCCGAACGGCAGGCGCGGATCTGAGCGAACGAAGTCGTTGACGAAGCAACAGCCCGCTTCCAACCGATCCTCGGCGATCTGCTCCCCACGCCGGAGATCGGCGGTGAAGACGGCCGCACCCAGCCCAAAGTCGGTGTCGTTGGCGATGCGCAGGGCATCCTCTTCATCATCGGCAGGGAGAATCGCCGCCACCGGACCGAAAAGCTCTTCGCTATAGGCCGCCATCCCCGCCACCACCCCGCTCAATACGGTGGGTGGGTAGAAGGCACCAGGCCCCGGCGGCACTTCGCCCCCCAGCAGGCAGCGGGCTCCCGCCTGGACACTGCCCACCACCTGAGCGTGCAGCTCGTCGCGCAGCTCCGGGCGCGCCTGCGGCCCGACCTCGGTATCCTCATTTATCGGATCTCCCATCCTGGAGCCAGCCATGGCGGCCACCACCCGCTCTTCGACCTGAGGCAGAATCGAGCGCGGCACGATCAGCCGTTTGGCCGCGATGCAACTTTGCCCGGAGTTGATCAAGCGGCTTGCGACGCAGGCGCTGACCGCAGCATCGAGATCGGCGTCGGCGAGAATCAGATAGGGATCGCTGCCCCCCAGCTCGAGGACGGATTTCTTGAGCGCGGCGCCGGCAGCGCTGGCGACGGCACGACCGGCGGCGGCGCTACCGGTCAGCGTCACCGCGCGCACCGCGGGATGATGGATGACCGCTTCGACCTTGGCGCTGCCGATCAGCAGCGTCCGCAAGAGGTTCTCGGGGAAGCCGGCGAGGCGAAAGAGTTCTTCGATATCGAGTGCGCAGCCCGAGACGTTCGAGGCATGTTTGAGCAGACCGCCGTTTCCCGCCATCAATGTCGGTGCGGCGAAGCGCAAGACCTGCCAGAAGGGAAAGTTCCACGGCATCACGGCCAGTACCACTCCGAGCGGGCGGTAGACCACGCGGCTGCGGCTCGCCGCGCTGGCCACCTCCACCGGCGCCAGGAAGCGCTCGGCGTTGTCGGCGTAGTAGTCGCAGACCCAGGCGCTCTTCTCCACTTCGGCGCGAGCTTGACGGATCGGCTTGCCCATCTCCCGCACCATTCGCTCGGCGTAGCGTTGCTGCCCCAAGCGCAACAGACGCGCCACCTCTCGCATGCGCTCGGCGCGGGTCACGAAATCCGTCCGGCGCCATTCGAGGTGGGCCCGATGGGCCTGTTCGGCAATCTCGGAGACTTGCCGGGAACTCATTTCCGGGTAGCTTGCCACCAGTTCGCCGGTGGCGGGATTGACGCTCTCCACGGCTACTCCTTGGGCGCCTCGTTACTCAACAGATCGGGGGGCGAGTCGGCGGCTCGTTCTTCCTCGATCTGCTGGTCCAGGGTGTTGTCGACGGTCAAGTCCGGGGCCGCCTCCCCAATCCCCGCCCGGCGGCGGGGAGCCTTGGGTTCACCGAACCCTGCCGCCGAGCTTCGTTCGGTCACCATCACTCGGTAGATCGGCTCCGGCATTTCGATCTCGGCGTCGTCAAAGGCGGTCTTGACGCGGCGGACCGCCTCGCTTCTCACCTTCGAGAAGCCATGCGTGCGCTGGTCGATCCAGGCGTAGAAACGCAGCGAGATGTTGGAATCGCCCAGTTCCAGAATCTCCGCCGAAGGGCCGGGATCATCGAGTACGCCGTCCATGGCCCGCAAGATCTGCAGGCCGAGATCCTGCGCCGCGATCAGATCTTCGTCCACCCCCACACCCACCGAGAAGTCGAACCGGCGCCTGGGAGACCGCGTGTAGTTGGTGATCACCGACTTGAAGACCAGCGAGTTGGGCAGACGCAGGTGGTTTCCATCCAGAGTCATCAAGATCGTCGCCCGGCTGGTCAGCCGCATCACCTTCCCTTTGTGGCCGCCGACGTCCACGTAGTCCAGGTGGGCGAAGGGCTGGCGCAGGGAGAGCAGGACTCCAGCGATGTAGTTTTCGACGATGTCTTTGAAGGCAAAGCCGATCGCCAGACCGACCACGCCGGCGGTTCCGAGCACGGCACCGACCAGGGCGGTGGCCTTGAGTACGTCGAGGGCCAGGAGGAGTCCACCGCAAAGAACAGCCACGCGCACGGTCTGCTGCAACAGGCTTTGCGCCAGCGGATTGACCGCCAGCTTCCGATAGGGCTTCTCCAACCTGCCGATGATCCGCGAGATCCACACCGCGGCCAAGATCACCAGCAAGGCGATCGCGATGCGCGGCAGATAGGCGACGAAAGCGAGCCAACGCCCGTGTAGAACCGCCAGCGGATCGTCCAACCCCAGCGGGGCGCTCGGCGCTTGCCCGCCAGCCTCCGCCCAACGCAGAGCCCACATTCCCATCTTCCAGTTCCTCCCTGTCCACTCCGGCGCCACTTTGCAGGCGCGGTCTAGCCGATCTCCGCGTCGAATGCTACGCCATTTCCGGTCCGCTGAGCGTCCCCGCGGCAAGACGACAGAATTGAGCCGCGGCTGAAACTAAACGCCACCCTATCCGCCTAAGCTAGACACCGCGCTAACCGACGAGGAGACTCCCATGGCCATCCGATTTGTCGACCAAGACATGGTACGTATCCGCGGCACCTTCTTCGACCGTTTCAAACTCGAAAGCAAGCCAAACCGAGTGGTCAAGATTCTCTACTGGGGCGACGAGATCGACTTGATCGATCCGACCGAAGTCGACGACGAGACGGTCCGCGATGTGCGGGTCCGATACTACGATTACGGCAGCGGCCAGGTGACCGAAGGTAGGGTTCGCAAGCGGCGCAAAGGCGGCAAGAATCTGCCCCTCCGGCTGTTGCCCGCCGGAGCCGATCGGCCGCTGGCGGTCACTTTCGTCGACGTGCAACAGGGCGACGCGACCCTCATCCGTACCCCCGCCGGCAGGATGTGGCTGGTCGATGGCGGCGAGAAGGTCTTCATCTCGCGACTCCTCGCCTCCGAGTTTCCCGGTACCACCGCCGCCGACCCACTGATCCTCGACGGCGTCGTCGTCACCCACGGCGACGCCGACCACTTCGAGGGGCTGGCGGCGCTCGCCGAGGCGGCCGCTCACTCCGTACCCCGCAAGCGAATCCACGCCCGCTTCGCCCGCTGCTTCCACAACGGGCTGGTCAAGAAGCCGGCCAAGGTCCCCGACGGCGCCGGAGGCACGGTGTCGCTCAAAGATCGCGAACGGTTCGGCCCGCCGGTCAAGGAGGGCAAGCAACACTACGTCGTCGACCTGCACGACGATCCCGCCCAAGCGGCGCAGCCCAACGGCCCCTTTGCGCGCTGGGTCAACGCCTTGGGCCAACTGATGGTCCAACCCGGCGAGTTCCCGGCCCTGCCGCAAACCCCCGGCGAAGCGCTACCGGTGCTCAAACGGCTCAAGACGGGCGACGACGACGCCCTCGCCGTTCTGTCCCTGGAGGGAATCCACGCTCAGGTCATGGCACCGGTCGAAGAGACTATCCAAGGGCAACCGGCGCTGGAAGTGCTGCGCAATGACAGCGGCGGGCAAAGCGCCTCACACACCATCAACGGCCACTCGGTCGTCCTGCGGCTGCAATACGGCAACGTACGGATCCTCCTCGGCGGCGACCTCAACCGCCACGGCGCGGCCAAGCTCCTGGCAGCGGCGCAGGCGGCAACTCCGCCGCGATCGCTCGAAAGCGCCGTGCTCAAAGTGCCCCACCACGGTTCACACGACTTCTCCACCGACTTCCTCGCCCAAGTGGCGCCGATCATCTCCATCGTCTCCTCGGGCGACGAAAACCCGGCCAAAGAGTACGTCCACCCGCGCGCCAACCTGATGGCGGCACTCGGCAAGCACTCACGCTCCGACCAGCCTCTCCTCTTCTCCACCGAACTGGCCGCCTTCTTCACCTACCGCGGCGGAATCCAACCGGAAGACCACCGCGAGGAAGAGGACGGCACCCTCACCCCGCTGCCCGACTCCCAGAAACGCGGCTTCTTCTTTGCCTTCGACCGCCTCCGCTTCGGCGTCATCCGCATCCGCACCGACGGCGAGCGCCTCTTCGTCGCTCCCGAGTCCGCCTCGGACACGGTGAAAGAGGCTTACGCGATACGCATCCTTGCCGACGGCAGCGTGATCCAAGACGAGGTCAGCACGGTCTAGAGGTCCGGCCGGAAAGTGGCGTGAATCAGGCGTATAATTGAACATGCTCGGACAACGCAAATCTCAGCGCAGTTTGTTCAGTGCGGGAGTTCAATTGGGCCCCAAGACTGTAGAGCGAATGGGACTCTACGGACGA
>JAJRVQ010000043.1 GCA_024277255.1 Acidobacteriota bacterium
CATCGAGATGTTGCCGGCCAACTGGAAGAGGACGTTCGAGCGGGCCACCATGTAGACGCCGGCGGTGACCATCGTCGCCGCGTGGATCAGCGCCGAGACCGGCGTCGGGCCGGCCATGGCGTCGGGCAGCCAGACGAAGAGTGGAATCTGCGCGCTCTTGCCGGTAGCGCCGATGAACAGGCACAGGGCGAGGAACGAGGCGAAGGAGAGGCCGAGAACATATTCGCCGGTGACCAGACTCGGCTGATGGGCGATCTGTTCGAAGATCTGCCGGTAGTCGAGGGTGTTGAAGGTGGCGAAGAGGGCGAAAACTCCAACCAGGAAGGCGAAGTCGCCGATGCGGTTGACGATGAAGGCCTTACGGCCGGCCTGCGGCGGGAACTTCTGGTCGTAGTAGAAGCCGATCAGCAGGTAGGAGCAGAGCCCCACACCCTCCCAGCCGACGAAGGTGACCAGGAAGTTGGCGCCGAGAACGAGCAGCAACATCGCGCCCATGAAGAGATTCAAGTAGACGAAGTAGCGCTGGTAGCCCTTCTCGTGGGCCATATAGCCGGTGGAGTAGAGGTGGATCAAGAAGCCGACGAAGGTGACGATGAAGAGCATCACCGCGGACAGCGGATCGAGCAGGAAAGAGAGGTCGATCGAGGCGGGGCCGGCGGTCCACGAGTAGAGCGTTTGCTGTACCGGCTGGTGATCGCCGGCAACGAAGCCGGCCAGGGTCATCAGGGCGAGGAGAAGAGACAGGCCGGGTGCGCCCAGGGCCACGACTGTGGTCGCGGATCGCGGCACTCGCGGACCCAGCAAGCCATTGATCGCGGCGCCGGCGAGGGGGAGAATCGGGATCAGCCAGAGTAGTTGCTCAGTGTCCATCTTTTCTACCAGCGCATCAGGTTGAGGCGGTTGATATCGATCGTGTGGCGGTGTCTGTAGATGGCGATGAAGAGCGCTAGTCCCACCGCCGCCTCAGCCGCCGCCACCGCCATGACGAAAAGGACGATCAGTTCCCCGGTCTTGTCGCCCCATTGCCGCGCGTAGGCGATCAACAGGAGGTTGGCCGAATTCAGCATCAACTCGATCGACAGGAAGATGGTGATTCCGTTGCGGCGAGTCAGGGCACCTACCGTGCCGATGACAAAGAGAGCCGCCGCCAGCAGCAGGTAGGCAGCAATCGGCACGCTCATACATCGCTCCCTTCAGGCACGAAATCCGTGTCTTCCGCCACGGTGTCTGCGGTGTTCTTGGTGTTCAGTCCGGGTGCGATTTCGCCCGGCTGGGGCGTGGAATCGGCGCTCGGCCGGCTTCGCCGAGCGAGTACCGAGGCCGCAACGACCGCGACCAGGAGCAGCAGGCCGATCATCTCGAAGGCGAGAAGATAGCGCTCGAAGAGCGCCGCCGCCAGCGCTTTCATCGACACGCTCTGTTCGGTCAAGGGGTCGAGCGCCACGTCGCGCGAGGCGCGCCACAGCAACATGCCCAGGGTGCCGGCGAAGACCGCGGCGGTGAGCATGGCGACGGTGGACTGCGCCCCCCTGGGCTGTTCGGCACGCTGCTCACCGTCGATGTTGAGCAACATGATGACGAAGAGGAAGAGCACCAAGATCGCCCCGGTGTAGACCAACACTTGCAGGGTACCGATGAACGGTGCCCCGAGCATGACGAAAAGAACGGCAAGAGAGACGAGGGTGACCACCAGACTCATCGTCGAGTAGACCGGGTTGCGGTGAGTGACCACGACGATTGCGCTGGCCAGTGCGAGCAGCGCGAAGAGGCTGAAGACTGCGATCTCCATGGCTAAAGGATCCCCGCCAGTGAGCCGGCCGCGGCCCAAATCACATTGAGTAGGGCGAGTGGAAGCAGGACCTTCCACCCGAGCCTCATCAGTTGGTCGTAACGGAAGCGCGGGAAAGTCCAGCGAACCCAGACGAAGAAGAACATGAAGAGCAGGACTTTCCCCGCCAGCACCGAGAAGGAGAAGAGCGCGGTGGCCAACCAAGGCCAACCGGTCGGGTCGACAAAGGGAAGACTCCAACCGCCCAGATAGAGCGTTGCGGCCAGCGCCGAGAGGACCGCCATCGAGACGTACTCGGCCATGAAGAAAGCGGCGAAGCGCATGGCGCTGTACTCGGTGTGGAAACCGGCGACCAGTTCCGAATCGGCTTCCGGCAGATCGAAGGGCAGGCGGTTTGTTTCGGCGAATGCGGCGATGACGAAGATCAGAAAGCCGAGCGCCTGCGGGATGATGTTCCAGACGAAGTCACGCTGGTACTCGACCACGGCGTCGAGGCGAAACGATCCGACCGGCAGGAGCACGGCGAGTACGGCCAAGGTCAGCGCCAGCTCGTAGCTGACCATCTGCGCCGAGGCGCGAATCGAGCCGAGCAGCGAGTACTTGTTGTTCGATGCGTAACCGGCCATGACCAGGGAATAGACGCCGAGGCTGGCCAGGGCGAGGAGGAGCAGCACGCCTGCGTCGACATCGGCGATGACCAACCGGATCAACTCGCCCTTGACCTCGATCGGCGGGCCGAAGGGGATGACGACGAAGGTCGAGAGCGCCGGCAGGACAGCGAGCAGCGGGGCCAGGAGATAGAGGGGCTTGTCCACCGACGACGGGATGACGTCTTCCTTGAAGAGGAACTTGAAGACGTCTGCGATCGGCTGCAGAATGCCCAAAGGACCCAAACGGTTGGGACCGGGCCGATCCTGCATCAGAGCGCTGCCGCGCCGTTCGACCCAGACCATGACCGGTGCGATAAAGCCCAGAAAGAAGGCCAGATAGAGGCCCAGCTTGGCGAAGGTCGCGAAGGTGGTGACGCTCACGATGCCCCTTCCTGAGCCGCGGTGCCGGCCAAAGCACCCTTGTTCGAACCCGAGCGGGCGGTGGCGGGGTCAAGCGATGGGACCAGCGCCAGGACAGCGTCGGGTAGGGGAGCGCCGGCGAGGGGCAGCGGGCAATCCCCCAACGAGTGGAACGGGGGCACCTGCCGGACCATGCTGGCGAAGACCTCAGCCGCGGTGCGCTGATTCCACGTCGAATCGAAGCGGGCGAGCAGGTCGATGAGCACCTCCACTCCGGAGCGCGTCTGGCCGGGAGGAGGGAAGGCGGCCGCAAAGGGCTGTACCCGTCCGGCCGAGTTGACGAAGGTGCCGCTACTTTCCGCGTGCGTGGCTATCGGTAAGGCCACGTCGGCCGCTTGCGCCAGGGCCGAGTCGGCCCAACCGAGCACCACCAGATAGTGTGCCTGTCTGAGCCGAGCCACCGTTGCCGGGTCGTTGGCCGCCGCGCCAAGCGTGCTGTCGGCGATGACCAAGGTCGCGCATTGTTCGGCGGCGTCGCCCTCCAGCAACAGCTTGGCATGGATCGAACCCGGTCCGGTGGCTGCCAGACCGGCGAGTTCGGCGCCGCGCCGGTTGGGACTGGCCTCCGTGCCGACAATCCCCCCCTTCGGCGTCGGGATGCGGCGCTCGGGGCCCGGCTCGCCGTAGACGCTACGGTGCGGCGAGCCGATCGCGTCCGCGATCTTGGCCAACAGGAAGGCCTCTTCGTTGCTCAGGTTGCCGGAGCCAAGAAAGGCGTTGGCACCCTCTTGACTCGGCGAGCGAAGCTGGCGGGCAACGGCGTCCAGCGCTGCCTTCCAGGTCACGGCCTGAGCCTCGGTGGCGTGGCCCCCGGCACGCAGACGCGGTTGGCTCAGGCGAGCGGACCGCTGGTACTTCTCGTAGCTGTCGCGGCCGAAGTCACACATCCAGTAGTCGTTGACTTCGGGGTTGAAACGGGGCTTGTAGCGCTTGATCTTGCCCTGACGGTGCTCGAGCGTAATGTTGCAGCCGGCGTCGCAGCCGGTACAGATCGAAGGTTTCTTGTCGAGAAACCAAACCCGTTCGGCGAAGCGAAAGCGGGTCGAGGTCAGGGCACCGACCGGGCAGATGTCGACGACGCAGGTCGACAGGTCGTTGTCGAGAGGCTTGCCGGGAAAGATCCCGATCTCGGCGCGGGCTCCGCGCTCGAAGAAACCCAGTTCGCCGGTCTTGCTGATCTCTTGGGTGAAGCGAACGCAGCGCGTGCACTGGATGCAGCGGTTCATGTTGAGCAAGACATGGGGGCCAAGTGGAATGCGCTCTTTGGCGGGGTAGGTGCGCTTGTTCTCATACTCGAAGCGGGAGAAGGAAACCCCATGTTTGAAGGCGTAATCCTGGAGGCCGCATTCCCCAGCCTGATCGCAGATCGGACAATCGAGGGGATGGTTGAGCAGGAGGAACTCCATCACCCCTCGCTGCGCCTCTTTGACCTCGTCCGAGTCGGTGAAGACGACCATGCCGTCCTTCATCACCTGGGTCGAGCAGCCGGTCTGGAGTTTGCCGACACCCTCCAGCTGCACCAGACACATGCGGCACTGGCCGACGACGGACAGACGCGGGTGGTAGCAGTAGTGAGGAATCTCGATACCGGCTTGCTTGGCGGCATCGACCAGATTCGTACCGACTTCCACCTCGATGATGCGGCCGTTGATGGTAACGGTGGGCATGGAACCTCTCTCCTATCGGACGACCGGCAGCGGACTGCCGATCTCCTCCGGTATGCGGGCGAGGAATTCATCGCGGAAGCGGCTGACAAACGAGCGCACCGGGCCGACGGCGGCGTCGCCGAGCGCGCACAGCGTGTGGCCGCCGATGTGGCTGCTGACGTTGAGCAGTAGGTCCAGATCGCTCGGCCTGCCGTGGCCATCGAGGATGCGTTGGAGGATCATCGACATCCAGCGAGTCCCCTCGCGGCAGGGTGTGCACTGGCCGCACGACTCGTGATCGAAGAACTTGGCGAAACGAGTGCAGACGCGCACCATGTCCGTGGTCTCGTCCATCACCATGACGGCGGCGGAGCCGAGCATGCTACCCGCCTTGGCTACCTGATCGAAGTCGAGGCAGACCCCTTTGTCGTCGGCGGTCAACACCCCGGCCGAGGCGCCGCCGGGCACGAACGCTTTCAATTGGCGGCCTTTCCACATCCCACCGCACTCGTCGAGCAGCTCTTCGAAGGGGATGCCGATGGCGAACTCATAGGTTCCCGGCCGTTCGACGTGGCCGGAGACGGCGTAGAGCTTGGGACCGGTATTCCTCTCGTCGGTTCCAATGGACTTGAACCAGTCGGCGCCCCGTTCGATGATGTGCGGCACATTGCACAGGGTTTCGACATTGTTGATTACGGTGGGGCAGCCGAAGGCGCCGACCACCGCAGGGAAGGGCGGCTTGACGCGCGGTTGGCCACGCTTGCCTTCGAGCGACTCGAGCAGGCCGGTCTCCTCGCCACAGATGTAGGCACCGGCCCCCCGGTGGATATAGATGCGGTGGGAGAAGTCTGAACCGAGTACCTTGTCGCCGAGGATGCCGGCCTCCATCGCCTCGGCGATGGCCTTCTCGAGGATGATGGCCGCATCGACGTACTCACCGCGGATGTAGATGTAGGTGACCGCCGCACCGACGGCGTAGGAGCACAAGATACAGCCTTCGATCAGCTGATGGGGATCCTTCTCCATCAGCAGGCGGTCCTTGAAGGTCCCCGGCTCCGACTCGTCGGCGTTGCACACCAAGTATTTCGCTTTGTCGGAATCCTTGGGGACGAAACTCCACTTCAGGCCGGCGGGGAACCCGGCGCCTCCACGGCCGCGCAGGCCGGAGGTTTTGACCATGTCGATGATCTCTCCGGGCTCCATTCTGAGACCCTTGGCGAGGGCCTGATAACCCCCGGCGGCGCGATAGCCCGCCACCGTCAGCGCCTCGGGGTTGTCGCGGTTTCGGGTCAGGACCGGTTCGAAAGCCATGGCAGCTATTCCAGGTCACGCACCACGCGCTGTACCTCTTCCGGGGTCAGATTCTCGTGGTATTTGTCGTTGATCATCATCATCGGCGCCGTATCGCAAGAGCCGAGGCATTCAAAGTGGATGTAGGAGCAACGCCCATCGGCGGTGACCTCGCCTTCGCCGACCTTGAGCTCCTGGTGCAGGGCGGCCATGATCTCGTCCGAGCCTCTGAGCATGCAGGAGACATTGGTGCAGACCCGAATCCGGTGACGCCCCACCGGTTTCTGGTGATAGAGGTCGTAGAAGGTGACCACGCCGTAGACCTCGGCGGGATCGAGGTCGAGTTCCGCCGCGACCGCTTCGATAGCGCTGTCCGGGAGCCACCCGCCGTGCAGCTTCTGGACCAGATGGAGGGCAGGGAGAAGGACGGCGCGGGCGGTGGGGTAGCGCTCGCGGATGGCGTCGAGTTGGCGCCGAACCTCTTCGGGGAGGCGGGGTGTAGCCGGCAGAGCCTGGCTTTGCTGAGCGCTCAACGCACCACTCCTCGGTTGGAACTCAAGCCGGTCTTGCGTCGCGGCCCGAGATCGAGGCCACCCTTGCGCCAGACGTAGGCGAAGCCGACCAAAATCAGGCCGATGAAGACCATCACCGCCCAGAAGAGCGGCCAGCCTCCGTCCCGCATGACCAACACCCACGGGAAGAGAAACGCCGCTTCGAGATCGAAAACGATGAAGTCGATAGCGATCAGGAAGAAGGCGATCGAGAGCCGCTTGCGGGAGCGATCGAGCAGCGGAACACCGGACTCGTAGGTGGAGAGCTTGACCCGTCCTCCCACTTGCCGACCCATCAGTTGGGAGACGATCATCATTCCTAGACCGACCAGGGCGGCGACGCCGAGGGCGAGAAGAACGGGATAGTAGTCTTGCGGCATCCCTCACGAACTCCAGAGTGGTCAGCTTGAATCGTTGGCAGCGTGTAAGGGCGCACTCTACCGCGGCCGCTGCCCAGAGTCTTTCGATTCCGATGGCTCGAGGTTCGGGGGGCGGATGGCGCCTGACTTCGTGAAGAATGTCACAAGCTCCGGCCGAGAGCAAGACGGGTGCATGCTATAAAGCTGCGGGGACTTACCGAGAAATGCGCCGCGATATTGTCACCGCGATTCCAGCCCTGAATTGCGCCTCGACCATCGCCGATGTGGTGGCCGGATGCCTTCAATTCGTCGCCACGGTGGTGGTGGTGGACGATGGCAGCAGCGACCAAACCGCCAGCCGTGCTCGCGCCGCGGGAGCCACGGTGGAGAGGCTGGAGCGCAACCAAGGCAAGGGCTTCGCCCTGCGTCGAGCGCTGCACCTGGCGCTCGATTCGCGGCCGGCGGCGGTGGCGATGCTCGATGGTGACGGGCAGCACGATCCCGCCGACTTGCCGGCACTGCTCGCGGCTTGGGACCGTGGCCGCAGCGCGATGATCATCGGCAGCCGAATGGGTGATGCACAGGCCATTCCTCGCGCCCGCTTTTGGACCAACTACATCGGCTCTCGCATCCTCTCTCGGATGTCCGGTTTCGATCTCTCGGACAGCCAGTCGGGGTTTCGTCTGGCCAGCGCTGAACTCATTCGCCGGTGGCGGCTGAGGTCCAACGGCTACGCCATCGAGTCGGAGATGATCTTGAAGAGTTCGCACTTGCGCGCCCGGCTTGAAGAGGTCCCGATCCGCACCATCTACGGCAAGGAACGGAGCCACTTTCAGCCGCTGCGCGATACGGTGCGCATCGCCTGCGAGTCGATCTACTTCAAGGTCTTCGACGACCCGCATCGCGATGCACGCTGAGCCCTACAAACCACCACGGCTGGTGCACTGGACCGCGGGGCGCCCATCTGGGCAGCAAGAAGCTGGGAGGCAAGGCGCCGGACAAGGCAGCGCCACTGGATTCGCCCTCACCGTCGACGTGGAAGAGTGGTACCACACCTGCTTGGTGCCGGAGTACGTCGATCCGAGCCGCCGTCCCGCGCTACGCGAAGAGTTGGACTGGCTTCTCCCGGAGCTTCTCGCTTTGCTGGCCGAGGCAGGGTGCCGCGCTACCTTCTTTGTGCTCGGTGAAGTGGCGACGCGGCTTCCCGCCCGAGTGCGCGAGGTTGCCGCCGCAGGTCACGAGGTGGCCAGTCACGGCTACCTCCATCTACGGGCGGGCGAGCGAAGCGTGGCCCAGTTCCGCGAGGATGTGCGGCGTGCCAAGAGCGAACTTGAAGAGCTGATCGGCCACCGCGTGGTCGGCTTTCGTGCTCCCGAGTGGTCGCTGCGGGTGGCCAGCAACCCGCGGCTTCGGGTGCTGAGCGAACTCGGTTTCTCGTACGACTCCTCGTTGGCGCCGGTCGTCGGGGCGGGCCGATGGAGCAACCCCTGTGGACCCTACACGCTGAGTTGGGCGGATGGGGGCGAGCTCGCCGAGTTGCCTCCGCTGACTTTCGGTGGTTTGCTCAAACTGCCGGCGGGCAGCTGGCCGGGTCGGCTGGCTCCTCCCCGCTGGATCGCCCGTGCGGCACGACGGCGGGCGGCGCGGTGCGGGCCGGCGGTGATGGTCTTTCATCCGTGGGAGATCTCGGATCGTCCGACGCCCGGCCACCTGGCTGGATTTGCCCGCTTCATTCACCAGACCGGTCGCGATGGATATCGAACCAAGTTGAGCTGGCTGGCCCGGGCGCTGCCGTGGTCGCCGATCGAAGAGCACCTGCCGGCTCCCAGTGGTGAGCAGCGAAGAGACACGACCACCGATAGCCCGCTGCCGGCGGGGGAAGCCGCTTGAGAAGAGAGAAGAGGAGAGGGAGCCAATGCACGGGAAGGTAGCCTTGATCACCGGGGGTTCGGCCGGAATCGGCGCGGCGAGTGCTCGCCTGCTGGCCGAGAAGGG
Source organism: Acidobacteriota bacterium (assembly GCA_024277255.1). Taxonomy (GTDB): domain Bacteria; phylum Acidobacteriota; class Thermoanaerobaculia; order Multivoradales; family SZUA-115; genus SZUA-115. The sequence goes on from JAJRVQ010000043.1 coordinate 8,701, forward strand.
CATGCGGGTGGCGGTGACCTACCTCAGCCGGCGCGAGGAGGCCGAGGCCCTGGCCGGCGAGATCGACGGCCGCGCCTATCCGCTCGATGTCGGGGACGGCGATCAGATCAAGGAGCTCGCCGGCAGGGTGGAGGCCGATTTCGGACCGGTGCAGGTGTTGGTGCACAACGCCGGGATGATCGATGACTCGCTTCTGGTCTTTCTCTCCGAAGAGAAATGGGATCGGATCAACGACGTCAACCTCAAAGGTCCCTACCTGCTCACCAAGGCGCTGATCAAGGGCATGTTGAGCCGGCGCTGGGGGCGGGTCATCTCGATCGCCAGCGCGAGCGGCGTGCTGGGCCACGTGGGGCAGGCTCACTACAGCGCCGCCAAAGGTGGCCTGATCGCCTTCACCAAGGCGCTGGCTCGCGAGGTCTGCTCCTTCGAGGTGACGGCGAACACCATAGCCCCCGGCTTCATCGACACCAAGATGCTGGCACCGATTCCGGCGAAGAAACTCAAGGCCTACGTGGAATCGGTGCCCATGAAACGCATGGGACGGCCCGAAGAGGTGGCGGCTTTGGTCGCCTTTCTCGCCTCCGAAGAGGCGGGCTACATCACCGGCCAGACCTTGAGGGTCGATGGCGGGCTGGTCATGGCCTGACGGCCCGCACTGCGACCACCGGGAGTCTCACACTGCCCCTTTATGCGTGTTACGATCCGCCCCGTTATGAGGGAGAACGCCACCGCCGCCGATCTGCGCGGCCGCATAAAGCAGACCCTGGTCGACCGCCTCAAGCTGGAGATCGACCCTTCCGATATCGGTGACTCCGACCCCCTGTTCGGAGAAGGGCTCGGTCTTGATTCGATCGACGCCCTGGAACTTGTGCTCGGCATCGAACAGGAGTTTGGGGTCAAGATCGAAGACGAAGAGGTCGGTGCCCAGGCATTGGCCTCGGTGGAGTCCCTCGCCGACTTCGTTGTCGCCAAGCAGGAGCTTGCCCGGCAAGGGGAGGGTTCGTAACCCTGTCCGGCAGAACTCTGCCGCACCAGTTCCCGTTTCGCTTCATCGATCGATGCGAGGAGGGCGAGGTGACCGTTCGGCTGACCGGCGGCTCGACGTGGAGTCGAGGCCGGGCCACCCTGCCTTCGGTCCTGGCGCTCGAGATTCTGGCGCAGGCGGCTGTGGCCGCCTTGCCCGCGGGGGCTGCCGGTAGCGGCGGGGGACTGTTGGCGGGAATCGATCATGCCCGCTTCGATGCGCCGCTATGCCCGGCGGATACCCTGGTGGCGACGGTGGCGATCGAACGCCGCTTCGGCCAGCTGATCAAGGTGCGCGGCGAACTCAAACGGCAAGATTCCAACGCTCCGGTCGCCAGTGCTAGCCTCTATCTCGCGCTGACCAGTTGAGGGCCCGCTTTTGAGATCCCATGAGAATCCGCTTCTTGGATCACCATGCCGCTGAGGTCGGGTGGCGTGGGCCGAGGACGGATGGTGCGAAAGGGGGGACTCGAACCCCCACGGTATTGCTACCACAGGGACCTGAACCCTGCGCGTCTACCAATTCCGCCACTTTCGCCGGCGCGCTCGACATTGCCGTGCGCGAGGCGCGATTCTAGGAGACGGCTCCAGAGGTGTCAATGACTCATCCAAGGGATCCGGCGACGATTCAACCGGGAGCCGAGGCAGTGCTCGAAGCTAGAGCGCTGGCGCTGGTCATCGCTAGAGGCCGCCGCGGTGCGACAGTCGAGGAACTGGCGCGCAGTCTTGAGCCGCGGCCCGAGCCGGCGGCACTACGCCGCGCCCTGGAGCGGCTGGAGACGGGGGCCGAGGTTGTGCTGCTCGATGACCATTGGGTGGCGCTGCAACGCACCGAGTTGGCGATCGGCACGCTCGAAGTGTTGTCGGGCGGCGATGGGAGGTTGCACTCCCCAGATCAGCGCGGCGCCCCCTCTCACTTCATCGCCAGGCGGCACCTTCACGGGGCGCTGCCGGGGGATCGCGTGCTCGTCGAACCGGTAGGTTCGCGGAGCTCGAAGGAGGAGGGGGATAGCCAGAGGGAGAGCCGATCTCAGCGATCTCGCGGCCGGCGGCTGCGCGGCGATCGCCGCCCGGCTGAGCGCCCGGTAGGTCGCCAAGGAGGTCGCCAAGGAGAGTTGCCGCGAGCGGCGGTCTTGCGCGTCCTCGGTGCGCCAAGGCTGCTGGTGGGCAAGGTCAGTCAAGCCGTCAGCCTCGTTCCCTTCGATGCGCGCCTGCCTTTTGAGGTGATCCTCGAAAAGGGGAGCGCCGGGAGCAGCGAAAGAGCCGTGCAGGTGGGGGAGTACCTGCACGTCGAGCTACGCCGCGGCCGGCGGCCGGACAGTTTGCCGCGCGGCCGCCTGGTCGAGAGACTCGGTACCCTGTCTGATCCCGGCACGGACGGGCGGGTAATCCTGCGCCACTTCGAGATTCCTGACACGTTCCCGGCCGCCGCGCTGGCCGAGGCCGAGCGCTTGCCGCAGCGCCCGAGTCGCCGAGAGATGGAGGGCCGTTTGGATCTGCGCGGGCAGACGATCTTCACCATCGACGGCGAGTCGGCGCGGGACTTCGACGATGCGGTCTCCTGGCAGGATCTCGGCCAGGGGCGCCACCGGCTGGGGATTCACATCGCCTCGGTGGCCAGCTACGTTAAGCCCGGCAGCGCGCTCGATCTTGAAGCCTACCGGCGCGGTACCAGCGTCTACTTCCCGGAAGGGGCGGTACCGATGTTGCCGGAGCGTCTTTCCAACGGCTTGTGCTCGTTGCGGCCCAACGAGCCGCGCCTGACCCTTTCGGTCTTTCTGGACGTCGATGCGGCAGGCACGGTGATCGGAAGTCGCTTCGCCGAGTCGGTGATCGAAAGCGTTCAGCGGCTCACCTACGAGCAGGCACGGCGAATACTCGAAGAGGATGACTGCGACGAGCGTCGAAGCTGCGCCGAGGTGGTGCCGGCTCTCGAAGGGCTGGAGCGGGTGAGCCGCACTCTCGCCGAGGCGCGCCGCCGCCAGGGTTCTTTGGAGTTCGACCTTCCGCTGGCCGATCTGGTGTTGGACGAGTCCGGCCAGATGGCGGCGGTTCGCACCAGCCGGCGCAACGTCGCCCACCGCATCATCGAGGAGTTGATGATCGCGGCCAACCGGGCGGTGGCCCGGACCCTGGCCACCGCCGGTGCCGACTGCCTCTTCCGCGTGCACGAGCCGCCGCGCCTGCGCTCGCTGAAGGAGCTGGCGCAGAGCCTGCGTCTCTTCGGCCTCGATCTCGATATCGAGGGCGCCGCTGAAAGTCCTCTGGCGCTACGCGCCTTGTTGCTCCAGGTCGCCGGGCGGCAGGAAGAGGATTTCGTCGCCGGGGTCGTCTTGCGCTCGCTGCAAAGGGCGGTCTATCTGCCGGAAAACCGTGGTCACTACGCTCTTGCCGCGGAGTGCTACCTGCACTTCACCTCGCCCATTCGACGCTATCCGGACTTGCTGGCTCACCGCGCGCTGGTGCGCTGGATTCGCCAGGGGCAAGGCCAGGGCCAAAGCCAAGGTCGGCAACTCGGTGGCGAGGCGGAGGCGACCCGATCCGCCGAGGACGAGCTTCGCCTGGAGCGAATGGCGCAGTTGACCAGTTCGACGGAACGCCGTGCCGAGCGGGCGGAACGGCAGTTGCGGCAATGGAAGCTGGTTCGCTTCTTGGCCACCAGGATCGGTGAGTCGTTCACCGGCCGGGTCACCGGAGTGGAGAAGTTCGGACTGTTCGTTCGCCTGGAGGAGGTCCAGGTCGACGGCCTTCTTCACGTGGCGAATATGGGTGAGGACTACTTCGTTTTCGAGCCGGAGGGCCACCGGCTGACCGGCGAGCACAGCCGCCGAACCTACCGTCTGGGCGATCGCGTCGAGGTGCGCCTGCTGGCCGTCGACGAGCGACGCCGGGGGCTGGATTTTGCCTTGATCGATGCGGTGGAACTTCCCGACCGTGCCGGGAGTCGTAAGGGTAAGACCATGCGGCGCAGGCGCCGTAACCCGACCTCTCGCTGACCGCCTTCTTGGCTACGAAAGTTGCTCCATGCTCGCCGCCGCAATGCCCCGTGCCCCTGCTAGAATTCAACCGATGAAGTACCGTCACTCGCGGCTTCGCCGCTCACCGCGGCGCCACGCCTTGGCGGGCTACCTGCTCGCTGCCTTGGCCTTGCTGCTGACCGCTTGTCAGGCCAGCGTCGAGGAGCAGGCGATCGACCGGCAGCAGGTGCTGGAGACGCTGAAAGACTACCTGGGGCTACTCAGCGAAGGCTATTCCACGGGCGATCTAGAGCCGATGCGTCGCTTGGCGGCGGAGAAAGAGGTGGCGACGGTCGCCAAGCTGGTCGGTGACTATGCGGCGAAGGGCATGCGGATCGAGGCCCAACTGAAGGAGATCACCCTCGAGGATCTGACCGTGTGGAGCGCCAACAACGCCTATGCGACCACGGTAGAAGTTTGGGATCTGCGCAAGAGGGATGTCGGTACCGATCGTCTGCTCTCTGAGGCGCTGGGGCGCAGACACCGGGTGAAGTACCAGCTCAAGCGACGGCCCGACGGGTGGCAGGTGTTGTACCGCCAGGCGCGGCCGCTCGAATGAGCGCGCCGCCGCCACCGCCGGCGCCGCTCACCCAGGTGGCGGCGACCGTGGCCATTGTCGGGCGGCCCAACGTCGGCAAGTCGACTCTGTTCAATCGACTGCTCGGCAGGCGCCAGGCGATCGTTCACGACTTGCCCGGGGTAACCCGGGATCGCCTCTTCGGCCATTTCGAACTGGCTGAGGGCCATACTCTCGAACTGATCGATACCGGCGGGCTGGTCCCCGGCGATGATCCGATCGGCCTCAACGAACAGGTGCTGCTCGCCGTCGAGGAGAGCGATCTGCTGTTGCTGGTGGTCGATGGACGTGAGGGGCTGGTTGCTGCCGATCGGGAGGTCTGGGAAACCCTGCGCCGCCTCGGTAAACCGGCTTTTCTGGTGGTCAACAAGTCCGATGTGAAGCTGGCCTCAGAACACTTCGCGGAGTTCTATGAGCTCGGTCTGGACGAGCAGTTCTTGGTCTCCGCTGAGCATGGGCGTGGCATCGCCGACCTGCGCGAGCAGCTGGCGCGGCAGATTCCGCCACTGGAGGCGGAGTCCCGGCCGGTGAGCGCTCCCACGGTGGCGATCGTCGGGCGACCCAATGTCGGCAAATCGTCGCTGCTCAACCGTATCGTCGGCCATGAGCGAGTCCTGG
>JAJRVQ010000044.1 GCA_024277255.1 Acidobacteriota bacterium
GAACGAACAGAACGAACAGAACGAACAGAACGAACAGAACGTCGACAAGTTAGCCAAACTTCAACAAGCTCAGCGCCACTTCGCAAGAATCCATAGTCCACTCGCCCTTTTGATTGAGCTCAAGATCGGCTTACTCTATTTCAATACAGGACATGGCGACACGGACACGCCTCAGCCGCTACAACGGCCCCGGGACATTTTTGAATCGGTTCGTGACCGTGCCACTAGCCAACAATTCCTCGCCGTCTCTGGCCAGGCATCCTCCCACGCTGGGCTTTGCGCTCTTTATCAGGGTCAGTTCCACTCCTCCTTGGTCCTCTATGGCGAAGCCCTCGACCTTCTGGGCGACGCCATGGCAGACCCCAGCACGAAAGTGCGTCTGCTCATCCGCAGGATGGGAGTCCTTCGCGCCATGGGCGACACAGACCGAGCAGCGGTTGACCTTGTGAGCTCACTCCAGCTCCAGCATGAGATCAGAAGAATAGACGACCTCCACTTGCTGCGCGGGGAAGCGGCTCTCCTGCTTGCCGAACTCGGTGCGCTGAACTACGCGATCGAGATGCAAGAAGAGACCCTCGAGATTCTCGACCAAGGCCTCTTCAGCGAGCTCGAACCCAAATCCCTCCAATCCAGGGCAAAAGACCTCCTCATCGCATGGACTCGGCTGGCCGGGCTCCGGCTGGAGGCACAAACTGACAGTTCATCGGCCTTCGCCGCGAGGCCTCGAACCAAAGTGGCCCGAGAGCGGTTGGCTTCTGTCTTCGCCGCCCTGGATGCGGCTCGATCCCAAGTACCGCTGATCCCGGCCGACCAACGCAAAGAACGACAGGCCCGCATTACGGCTATAGGCGCTCAGGCGGACCTGCTGAGCGGCTCCCACAAGGGTGTCGACTCGTTGCGGCAAGCACTGGAAACGCTGCGCGGGCTTGAAATACCAGGCCTGCAAGCGAAACTGCATCATTTGCTGGCGCTTCACCTGGCAGAGCTAGGCGAAAGGAATCAAGCACGCGTCGAATTGCAAGATAGCATTGATCTGATCGAAGCCGAGCAAGCCGGCCGTTTCAGCAGCGACTCCGCTCTAAGAACGACTATCACTCCCTTCGACACGCCTCACGGTTGGACCTCGGCTCCCTTTCGCGCTCTGATCCAAATGCTGATTGAGGAGGATCGTCCCAACGAGGCCTACCGGTTTGCCAACTTCTATCGCAAGGCTCACTTCCCCGAGAACAGCCAAGATCGTCTGAACGGGTCGGCCTGCCCCGTTGCTCTTCCGGAAGAGTACAGCGCCAGGCAACTCTCGGCCCAGCTCCCCGAGGGAACGGCGACCCTTCGCGCCATCTCCTATCACCAAGAACTCTACCTTTGGATTCTGGCTGACGGTGAATTTGAGTTCAAGTCAATGGCTGTTCCTCGCAGAACGATCGATGGCTGGATCGAAGCACAGAACGGCGACTTCAGCAGCCGAGCCACTCGCGCGCCCGAGACTTGGCGACAAGAAGCGTACGACGCCTTGATTCGACCCTTCCATCACTTTCTGTTGGCGCATAAGACAGTGCGCCTAGTCTTCGTTCCCGACGATCCTTTGCAGGGTCTTTCGTTCCCAGCGCTACGGGACTCAGCAACCGACAAACTCCTACTCGATACAAGAATTCTGTCCGTCGCCCCAAGCGTAGCCAGCTACCTGCGAAGCCTGCGCCGCGACTGCAATACGCCGCTAGACCCAGATCCGGTAGCCCTGATCTTTGGCAACCCAGCCTTCGACAATCAGTCGAACCTTGGCAACGGCTTCACGCCTCTCCAGGGCGCCGAACGGGAGGCGACTCAGCTTCAGCGCAATATTTACCCAGGCCGCTCGGATCTCTTTGTGCAAGAGCAGGCTTCCGCCTCACGACTCCTAAGAATCGCTGGGGACTACTCGGTTCTTCACCTGGCCGTTCACTCCGTGGTGAATCCACGGAGGCCAGCGAACTCTTACCTGCTTCTTGCCGATACTCCCGACCGGCCTGGTGTTCTCTTCGCTCACGAGCTCTATCCCTTGCGTCCTTTGAAGTTCACCCGGATCGTGGTTCTAGCCTCCTGCCGAGCCGCCGACGGTGGCGCTCCGGGGGGCCCAGGAACCTCCGCGCTGGTGCGCTCATTCCTCAGCGCGGGACCCGCGGCCGTGGTCGCCAGCCTATGGGAGGTGGGCGACCACACGACTAGCCCGCTGATGGATGCACTCCACCGCCACCTGAGTAGCGGCTTCGATGCGGCGGCAGCGCTGCGTTGTGCCCAACTCGATCAAGTTCGCGCGCGTGACAGCAGTCCCGCGAGTCGCGCACTGGTCAGTTGGTCCCCTTTTCAAGTCTTCGGATTCGCCTCCTCTCCTTTCCCTTCACTGAACCCTGAACCTGACCAACCCCTGAGGTGTTTACAATGAATTTCGTATTGCGAATCTATTTTCTAGGACTGATGGCCTTTGTACCGAGCCAGGACGGACACGAGGCAACGGTGCTTCTGCTCGATGCCCGCCCAGGCGCGGTTCTACTGAGAGAGCACCCAACCATTGAAGCTCATGTTCCGCTGCTGCTCGCCCGCGGAATCTGCAGTGGCGATTGCGGTGCAGCTCAAAGATCGAGTATCGCCCAGCGTATCGCTCCTCACCTCGGAGCCAGCGATGCCACGGCCCAGCTAGAGTCCGCTCTCCAGGGTGGAGGCGCCTGGAAACTCACCGGCACGGATCTCTCGATCAATCCACCGAATACTCGTTCGGCTCCCAACGACAAAGCGAACCTTCACATCGCTGGTCGGCAACAGCTACACGCTCGGTCAGCCTCTGCTGACCTGGAGCTTTCCGTTGATCATCTCGAAGATTTCGGCTTAGTGACCGACCTGAGCTATCTGGTGGGCGATCACGGAACCGTGGATCTCGGCTTGCTCAAGACTGGAACCTCTGATCCCCGCATAGTGGCTCGTTTGCCCCTGACAGCCGGTCGCCTCCGAACACGCACTGTGTTCCAGGTTGACAACGACATTGTTCCGATCGAGTTCCGCTCCTCCGCTCAGTCCATTACTCTACCCGCCTCGGCCGATTCCGCGATCCTGGACCTTGAGATTTTCGGGCCTGACATCGAGATAGTGGCCGTGGATCTCGCTTCAGGCTGCACCCGCAGGATGCGACTGGCACCGACTGAACCTGGCGGGGTAGTTGAAATTGCCCTACTCAACTCGCCTGAGTCCAGCTACGACCCCGTAGTTGTCCGCCAGCGAGAAGCTCATCCTCCGCAAACAGGCCACCATTTCGCGCTGTACTACCAGCTAGCGGAGAATCCCTCGCCAGAGGGCGACCGCCCCCTGCCTCACTTGGGAAGCGGTGAGCGAGTGGCGAACCCTGTGACTGAGTTGAACCCAGAACTCCAGTCTGATCTTCTCCAAGCTCTGGGTCTGACCAGCTCTCGCGGTGCCTATGACCGGATCATCTGCCCACTGGCTCAACTTCCCGCGCCGACCTTCGACAAGTAGCGAGTTCTCACCGTGTTTGCTGCGGTGCTTGCCCTTACTGCATACAGATCTCGTGGTGAGACACCGTAGCTGGCTGAAGATTGAAGCACCTTGCCTACTCCGGCACGTTGCCGCGCGCAGATCAGAGGGGACCACCCCCTCCCTCATCACATAACGCTATAGTCAACCCTCCTCCACCGCCCATGCGCCAAAGATCCATCCATCGAACCAGCAACTCACCCGAGGACTCCTCCGCGTGAGCGATGCGTTCTTCAAGAGGCCGATTCTCAACTCGCCCTACGAGTACCCGGCGCGCCATTGGGAGTTGGACGAGGAGGGCCAGCCGACGCAGCGTATTCTTGACGAGCGGCGCCCGTCTAAGTTGATTTCTCCGATCCCGCGCTCGCGCAAGCAACGGGGCTCGAAGCAGCGCGAGTTCGTGCTCGGCGAGGAGTCGCTCTCCACCGAGGAGCAGCAGTACGACCCTACACCGGTGATCAACCGGCTGCGGCCTCGGATTGACGAGTGGCGGGCGCTGCCCAATCCCAACGGTTGGGGCGTCACGCCGGAGACGGCTCGCCTGCTCGAACATTGGCGCAGCTACCCGTTTCAAGAGATTCGCCCCTTCTTCGCCCAGCTGGAGGCGGTGGAGACGGCGATCTGGCTGACCGAGGTGGCCCCCCACTTGGGCAAGGGCTTCTTGGACCACCTGAAGGATGCCAACGCGGAGGCCAACCCGGGGCTCGACCGGCTGGCGCTCAAGCTGGCCACCGGTGCCGGCAAGACGATGGTGATGGCGATGTTGATCGCCTGGCAGACGCTCAACGCCGTGCGCCGCCCCAACAGCCAGCGGTTCACCCGTGGCTTCTTGATCGTCTGCCCGGGGATCACCATCCGCGACCGGCTGCGCGTGCTGCAACCCAACGATCCCAACAGCTACTACCAGAATAGGGAGCTGGTGCCTCGCGACATGTTGACCGATCTGTTGCGGGCCGAGATTGTCATCACCAACTACCACGCCTTCAAGCTGCGCGAGCGCATGCCGCTAGCCAAGACCAGCCGCGCCTTGCTCCAAGGTCGCGGCGAGGCGATCCACACGCTGGAGAGCGAAGGGCAAATGGTCCAGCGCGTCATGCCCCAGTTGATGAGCCTCAAGAAGATCCTGGTGCTCAACGACGAAGCCCACCACTGCTACCGCGAAAAGCCCGAAAGCGACGACGAGGGCAAGCTCAAGGGCGACGAGCGCAAAGAGGCGGCCAAGAATCGCGACGCCGCCCGGCTGTGGATCTCCGGGCTGGAGATCGTCCAGAAGAAGTTGGGGATCCAACGCATCTTCGACCTCTCGGCCACCCCCTTCTTCCTGCGCGGCTCAGGGTACCGCGAGGGCACTCTCTTCCCGTGGACGATGTACGACTTCTCGCTGATGGATGCTATCGAGTGCGGCATTGTCAAACTGCCCCGGGTGCCGGTTTCAGACAACATCCCCGGCGCCGAGATGCCCAAGTACCGCGAACTGTGGAAACACATCAGCACCCAGATGCCCAAGAAGGGCCGCGGCAAGGCGGCCAAGCTCGACCCGCTCTCTCTTCCCCAGCTCTTGAAGTCCGCCCTCGAAGCGCTCTACGGCCACTACGAGAAGACCTACAACGAGTGGCAAAAGGAGGGGGGCAACGCTCCGCCCTGCCTTATCGTGGTCTGCAACAACACCGCCACCTCGAAGCTGGTCTACGACTACATCTCCGGCTTCGAGCGCCAGGAGGAGGACGGTTCCACGGTGACCGTCCCCGGCCGGCTGGCCCTCTTCCAAAACTACGACGACCACGGCAACCCGCTCGCCCGGCCACGAACGCTGCTCATCGACAGCGAACAACTCGAATCCGGCGAGGCGCTCGACACCAACTTCCGCAAGATGGCCAAGGAGGAGATCGCCCGCTTCCGCGACGAGATCGTCCAGCGCACCGGCGACCGCAAAGCGGCCGACAACCTCAGCGACCAGGATCTCCTGCGCGAGGTGATGAACACGGTGGGCAAGCCGGGCCGGCTGGGCGGCTCGATCCGCTGTGTGGTCTCGGTCTCGATGCTCACCGAGGGGTGGGACGCCAACACCGTCACCCACGTTCTCGGGGTACGCGCCTTCGGCACCCAGCTGCTGTGCGAGCAGGTGATCGGCCGCGCCTTGCGGCGCCAGTCGTACGATTTGAATACGGGCGGCCTCTTCGACGTCGAGTACGCCGACGTGCTCGGCATCCCCTTCGACTTCAGCGCCAAGCCGGTCCCGGCGCCGCCGAACAAGCCCCGCGAGACCGTCTTGGTCAAAGCGATGCTGCCCGAGCGCGCCGCGCTGGAGATCCGCTTTCCCCGCGTGGACGGCTACCGGGTGGAGCTGCCCGAAGAGCGGCTCAAGGCGCGCTTCACCACCGATTCGACCCTCACCCTGACCCCGGATCTCGTCGGCCCCTCCAAGACCCACAACGAAGGCATTGTCGGCGAGGGGGTCGATCTCGATTTCCAACATCTGGAAGACATGCGCCACTCCACACGCGCCGGTGAGCCTAGCCGGCCGAGGAAACACCCCTATGGCAACCGACTTGATCTGACCCCGCGCCTACCTACCAACCGCGTCCGCTGATTAATCAAGATTGGCACCTTCGCTCCCGCTGCTGGGCAAGGCATACCTGACTCGCGCCTCAGAAGTTCTCCCGAAGGCTCGCCCTCAACAGATCGCCGAAATCGAGAGCGGCCAAATTCCCTTTACCTTGGCCGCGCCACAGAGAATAGACCTGCGCCACGCCATCGAGTTCAGACTCAAAGAAGCTCTCTCCGTACTGCAAAGCGCTCTTGAAGACGATGAGGTGAGCATTCAGGAGCGCGCGCAATCCGTATGGGGCGAGCTGGCCATCTGGCCGTGCCGACGTTCCACGTCTGTAGATTACTCATGACAGGACGACCGATCACCACCTATCTTGTTGGCTCGATTCGTTCCGCTGAATGCGCTGTATAGACCTGTACGCACGCCGGGCATGATACCCTTGACACCGAGCTTTGAGCGGCTGTAAGCTGTAAACCTAGAAAGGAGGTTGTCATGAGCAGCACCATACAAGAAGAGCAACTCCGTGCCACATACTCGGCAGTACAGACTGATCGTGACCGGATTGACCGAGAGATCGAAAAATTGGCAGCCGAGCGCGACGAACTGAATAGAATCAGTAGTTATCTCGACAAGCGGCTTGGTAAGTCGCCGGAGGTGGTGGTGGCTAAGGAGCAGGAACCTGCCGGCACTTGGGCAAGCCTGACCACTGCCGACGCTTGCGAGGCTTACTTGCGCAGCGTGGGTCCTCCTGAGCGCGATACAAACGAGATCATCGAGGGCATCCAAAACGGCGGATGGACGACGTATGCGGAAAAGCCGTATACGACGGTTTTCGGCACCCTGAACCGCGAATGGAAGAAGCCCGACTCTCGGTTCTTCAAACTACATGGGCGATGGGGTCTGGAGGAGTGGGCGGCAGATGAGCCTCAACCCGCCGAGATTCCCGGTATCCGGCTACAAACTTTCGGAGGAGACTAGACTGTCCTAAGTTAAGGAAGGGTTCCGACTGCTGACACAGCCGGAACCCTGGAAACATCAACTCGGCGTACCCGGTAAGGCACAACGGCTGAAGTCCATCTTCATTAGTCTAAGCGCTGACCGAGTCGCCGTCAACATGGAGGCCACATCGGTGAAGCACTTTTGGACAGGTCCACGACCGCTGCACAGGTTCCTGCTGGGGTTACTGACGGCAAGTCGCGGGCCATGATCTGAGGTTACGGAGGTCGGCCCGCTCCAGGCCGAGCAATACGACCCAGGATCATGGTTAGGGGGCCGGTCTGACCGGCCGAGTTCGATTCTCCCGCCTTCCACCATTTCAGTTTACACCTCGCTCGCCAGTTCTCGCTCGGCTTCTCGAATTAGCCGCTCGCGTGTCCACGCCGACACGCTGAGACCGGGTCGGTCAGCGGCGTCTTTGACAAGCTCATAGTCCGCTTGCCGCATCCGTAGACGGATGGCCTTGTCGAACCGCTTATCGGGTGGTTCCGGTGGACATCCAATCAGATCAACACTGCAGGCCAAAATGCCTACAAAGCATCTCTGGGCCTGTACATTATTGGCCTGCAGTAAAGATGATGAGTTGAGAGATAGTAACTCCTCGGCCGCCAACCCCGGCTCGCCGAACGGCTCGATGTCTACTCCCTGGGGGCCATCGCTCGACGGCTCTACAGACTCAACCTGGGGCCGTTCGAGATCGCCGGCGAGGAGATCGTCCAAATGCTGATTGCCTCGGCGGCCACGCGAGTGGGAGGAAGTCGATTCACTCCCCTATTCTTGCGCGCCGAATGGCACCAGGTGGTCGACGCCTGGCAACTCTCCACCTGGGAGCAATACCGCACCGTGCAGCGTCTAGGCCGCAAGAAGCGCTTCGGCGAGGGCCAACGCCAACGGGGCTGGGCGATCTTCGAGCGCGTTCGCCAAGGGCTCGCCGAACGCGGTTTGATCACCGAGCCACAGCTCTACACCCAGCTCGCCGACCACTTTCGCCAAGTCGAACACCCACCCTTCGAGTACCTGGTGATCGACGAATCCCAAGATGTCAGCGTGGCCCAACTGCGCTTCCTCGCCGCCCTGGGCAAGAACCGGCCCGACAGCCTCTTCTTCGCCGGCGACCTCGGCCAGCGCATTTTCCAACAACCCTTCTCGTGGAAGAGCCTCGGCGTCGATGTGCGCGGACGCTCCCATACCCTGCGCATCAACTACCGCACCTCCCACCAGATTCGCGCCCAGGCCGACCGCCTCTTAGAGCCCGAGCTGCACGACGTGGACGGCATCGCCGAGAGCCGCCGCGGCACCCACTCGGCCTTCAGCGGGCCGGCGCCGGTGGTCGAGGTGGCCCGCTCGCCGGAGGCGGAAGGCCGCCTCGCCGGCCAGTGGATCGCGGCGCGGATCGAGGAGGGGCTCAAGCCCCACGAGATCGCGATCATCGTGCGCTCCCCGGCGCAACTGCCTCGCGCTCGCTTAGCGGCAGAGCTTGCCGGCGCGGAGGCGGCAGAGCTGAGCGACACCCTAGAAGCCCGGGAAGATCACCTCGCGCTGTGCACCATGCACCAGGCCAAAGGGCTCGAATTCCGCGCCGTGGCGGTGCTCGCCTGCGACGAGGAGATCCTCCCGCTACAGAGCCGCATCGAAACCGCCGCCGAAGAGGCGGACCTCGACGAGATCTACAACTCCGAACGCCACCTGCTCTACGTCGCCTGCACCCGCGCCCGCGACCACCTGCTGGTCACCGGCGTGGCGCCGGGCTCGGAGTTCTTGGAAGATCTTTCTGGAGCCGGTTGAGCCTCCGAAGCCCTTCGATGGCGATGGCGAACCCGCACTCTTACGCCTCCACCAGTAGCCGACGGTGCTGCGGGCCCCCGATTCATTCAGATCGACAGCCACGCAGCTGATCGCCACCCACCTCGGCGGATGGGTGGCGTCGAAAGTCAGTTCTTACGGCTTCCACCCCTCTCCACGCCGCTGTTCGATGAGGTTGAGAGTGGAATAGAAATCCTCGACCAGTCTGTAGATCTCATAATAACGAGAATCATCAATCAGATCGATGGCATAGCCGGAGAAGGCGTGTGTCTGGTCGGGGTCTGTAAAGGTATAGGTAAAAGTGGCTGCACCTTCGACCCCTTCACCGGGACGACCCTCGCCCATGGACCAGACATCAAGACCTTCGAGCGTTTGCCACAGCTTCTGGAACGACTGAACCGCCTTCACGGAGCTTCCAGACTCAACGATCTGAGGATCGCCAACCGGTCGAGTCATGCGCATCCAGTGCACCGCACCTTCCGCCAAGAAGAGCCGAATCCAGTCAGTATCCACAGCCGAATCTTGGCCCTCTTCAAGCAGGATGATCTCGGCATCGATAGCCGAAGCCGGTAACGTTCTCCAGCCAGGGGCGACGTACTCTGTCGCCTGCCGGTTCTCCAGCTTGATGATGTCTTGCGGCTGTACCGCCGGATAAACAGCGTTATAGCCGAACGCATCGGCGAGAATCTTTATCTCATCTTTGCTTTGGAGATTTCTGGTTCCCGACTTTCTACCGGTATTCATCAATCGACCGGGATGCTCGTCTCGGCAGAAATGAGTTCCGCGGCGCGCAGGCGTAAGAGTCCAGATGCAATCGTCACCCGTGTAAGTCCGCGGCGCACCACCACCAGGATCTGTGATATTGCCTCCGAAACTGCCGTAGACGCGAGTAAAACCGATCGCGTGCCCGATCTCGTGCTTCAACGTAGACAACATGTCTTGCTTGCCCTCTGCCGCTGACCCGGACTTTGCGACGAATGTACCATTCGGCCCTGGGTCGTACTCTTCTTCTTCGTGAGGCGTCTCGTCAACAAACCAACCGTGGCCGGCTCCGTCGTTATCGATTGTGATGTTCGCACTAGTGGGTGTACCGCCAGCATCCGCCATAAAACCGCCGGTTCGGCCCGTGGTACTCCCGGGAAGAGGCGCCTTGGTGATGGACACCTGAAAAACACCAGTCCCTGGAAGCGACATCTCCCACCATTTGATTGCGGCTTCTACAACACCAGTCTCTAGATCGTCGAAACCAGTAATATCTGCCTGGATCTCGATACCGAAAGTTGGCGACACCAATACCCACCCCAAGAGCACGCACATGGTCCAAGTTCTTACGATTTTCATAGCCTTTTCTCCTGTTTGATCGATCCTCTCAGCGCAACTACGCGGCAGACGTCAAGAAGCCGTCCGCCGCGTGCGCTTGGGACTCACTTAACGGCGTCTGCGCTCGACTTGCTGGTTGTCAACCGGCTTTACATCTCCCTTTTCGCCAAGGCAGACCGTGGTACTGGATCCGTCCGGGTTGAAACCACTCAGCTCGTACTCCAGCGCCATCACTTCCTCAGTCGTGAAGGGCTTGTCGGTAACGTACCTTTGCTGAGAGAAGTCGAAGTAGCCTCCGTGTGTCGGCGAGAACATATCCACCACTTCAACACCCCAGTTGGTCGTAACGGGGAACGACGACACCGTCGCCCCTGAATTGTTCACCACACCAAACTCGCCCGTGGCAAAGAGCACATCCTCGCCCTCAACAACGGCACAGCTGACTGGCAACGCGGCAACGAAGACCACTCCACCCGATGCCGACGTGGGAGAGATCTTGATCCGATCACCTCGGCCAGGATTACTGTCAAATTTGATCTCCAAACTTCCCGTACGCCCTCGGCCGAGACAGTCATCCTTGCCTCTCTCTTGGATCCGAACCTTGGCGGCCGCAGCCGGCGGCGCATCGTCGTTCTCTCCAGCCTCCAGGGCACCATTGTTGTTATCGTCCACATCCCAGTTCTCGGCCGCCTGATTGGGATCATCCAGCTTGATCTCTGTGATCATGAAGGGCGGTGCCTCAGCATTCGAGTCCAACACCTTGACAACAAAATCGCAGATCAGCGTCTTGGTGTTGTTGGTCACCGTAATCGAGGCCCTCATATTGTCGATGTTTTCCGGAAAAGTGAACGTTTCCGTGCCTCCGTCCAGGCTAACTGCGGCTGCCGGCGAAGAGATTATTGCCGCTGACAGTGCCAGGGTGGCGAGTTGGGTGATGAGCTTCATTTCCATCTCCAGTTGGTGTGGCGCGCGCTGAGCTTGCATCGAATTGGAAGTGACGCAAAATGTGTCACTCTTACCTTTGCAGCTCAGGCGGACCGATCAGTTAGAAGCGTTGCAGGAACTCCCACAAAGAGAGGCAAACGCTAGGTGTAGTTCTATTCCTTGTCCTGAACAACTCCCTTTGCAGGTTGACTCAGGCTCAGTGCAGCCGTCGACGGTGGCTCTTGTCCTATACAGCGGAAAGAAGATGGAAATCGAATAGATTCTCACAAGCGCCGGCTTCAACGTCCTGGTGTTGCACTCCTTCCAGCTTGCTCCCAGGAGGTAACCCACGGCCTCCCTACAGATTCGCAAGCTTGCCCCGAATCTCTGTGAAGCGCTGCCTCTCCGCACTGGGCGGGAAGAGAGTGGCCTCGGTCAGCGGCCTGGCGCCGGGCTCGGAGTTTTTGGAAGATCTGACGGCGCATTCTGAGCGCGTCGGTGGCTTGGTTTCTTCCCGCCCAGCGGTGGGTCGTGCCAAATGGGTGAATGGATCAGCGATTTGACACGACAAGGCCCGTGTGGCATCGTCTTCCAATGCTCGCTCGTCACCTAACTCCAGCTCTTCGCCAAGCTGCCGCGAAGAACCCGATCGTGACCCTGGTCGGTCCTCGGCAATCGGGCAAGACCACCCTGGTTCGCGAGGTATTTCCCAACCACCGCTACCTCTCGCTCGAAGCTCCGGATGTGCGCACCCGGGCACTCGAAGATCCACGCGGGCTGCTGGGGGAGAACGAACATCTGATCTTGGATGAGATCCAGAGGGTTCCCGAACTCCTTTCTTACCTCCAAGTCCTGGTCGACGAAGACGATCGGCCCGGCCGCTACATCCTCACCGGCTCACAGAACTTGCTTCTCATGCGCTCCGTCTCCCAAACCCTCGCTGGGCGCACGGCGCTACTTCGGCTCTATCCCTTTTCGATCTCGGAACTTCACCAGCGCGAGCCGCTGGATCCTGAGCAGTTGGACCGAATTAGAAGCGGACTGCCACCCTCGCCCGGCCGCTGGGACTCGTTGTGGCGCGGCTTCTACCCGCGCATCCACGATAAGCAGCTGCCGGCCCGAGAATGGCTGGGCGACTACTTCCGAACCTATGTCGAACGAGACCTCGGCGAAGTTCTGCGGGTCGCCGACCTGCGAACGTTTGAGACTTTCGTCCGCCTCGCCGCCGCGCGCACGGCACAGGAACTGAACCTCTCCGGCCTTGCCGCGGACACGGGAATCACCCAACAAACCGCGCGCCGCTGGCTCTCAGCGCTTGAGATTGGCTTTCTGGCAACGACCCTCCCTCCGCACCATGCCAACTACCGCAAGCGGCTGCGCAAACGCCCGCGATTGCATTTCCTGGACAGCGGACTCGTCTGTTACTTGCTAGACATCCACCACCCAAGCCTCTTGGCGCGCCACCCACTGCGCGGCCCCATTTTCGAGTCCTACGTTGTCGCTGAACTCATCAAGAGCTATGCCCAACGGCGCCAAGATGGTCGCCTTTTCTTCTGGCGTGACACCACCGGCCACGAGATCGACCTGCTCATCGAGAGCGGAGAGCGAGTGATTCCGGTGGAGGTCAAATCCGGCGAGACGGTGGCGGCGGACGCCACCCGCGCCCTCGAATGGTGGACCGCCATCCCCGACAATCCGAACCGTGGCGGAGTGCTCGTCTACGGCGGCGAGGAGAATTTCACCTTCAAAGGTGTGCGCGTGCTGCCTTGGTACCTCCAGTAGCGGGCGCCACGCTGATCCTCACTGGCGGCCTGCTGAACAAGATCTGAACAAGCGCCGCTGACCGCTGAGTGTCAGCCGATTCGCGCACCGGACCTGGCGAATCGCCGAGGTCCGAAACTGGAGGGAAGCTCTCTAGAGTAATCTGGATGAACTTGCCGGTCGAATATATTCGCGATATATTCACACCATGGCGACCACCGTCCATTTACCTCCGGCACTCCTCGAACGGGTTGATCAGTGCGCCCGAAGTCTTGCACTGAGCCGCAACCGATTCATCCGGCAGGCCTTGGAGAAGACGACTCGGGAACAGCTGGACTGGTCCTCGGACTTCTTGGCACACCTCGACAGCTTCACCCCTCTCGACGGCGAGAACCAGCTGCTGGAACTCATCCGGCGCCATCGGCGCAGCAAGAGCGCCCCGAAACTGTGAGGTACATCCTCGACACCAACATCGTCTCGGAGTTGATGCGGGGCAATGTCACGGCGCTCGCCAGGCTCAGAGATTGCTCCCGCCTGGATGTCGCCATCGCGCAGCCCGTGCGGGCTGAGATCGCCTTTGGCCTGGCACTGATGCGGCCCAGCCGGCGAAGAGCTGAACTGGAACGCCGCTGGAGCCTCTTGAGCCAGGAGCTACGCTCGGCCCACTGGACCGACGAGGTCAGCCAGAGCTTCGCCAAGATCAAAGCTCACCTCCAGCGAAGCGGCACTCTGATCGAAGACTTCGACATCGCCACCGCTGCCCACGCCACCGGCGAAGACCACTGCCTGGTCACCAACAACACAAAACACTTCGGGCGCGTCCAAAGCTTGCGGCTGGAAGACTGGAGCTGACCGCTCAGCCAGCATCTGGGTGCAGGTGCCAGCCGATTCTCGCTCACCTGATTTACTAAGACTGCCTACCCGTCGGGCCAAACCTCAGATAACTCGGATCTCCACGAGATCGCTCAGGGGCTCGAAGTCCCGACGGTTGCGCGTGTAGAGCGCCACCCCATGGACCCGGGCGGTGGCGGCGATGAGGAGATCGGCAACGCGGGTGCGCACTTTCCGCCCACCATCGAGAGTGACAGCGGCCAACTCTCCGTAGGCGCGCGCCACGGACTCGTCGACCGGCAGTGGAGAGAACCGGGATTCGATCTCGGAAAGTCGCCGCAGTCTCTCGGCTCGCCTCCTCACATCCTTCGCTAGGTGGACTCCGAAATGAAGCTCCGCCAAGGTCACCGCCGAGATGGCTGCGTGGTCGGGAAGGTGGGTCGCATCGCGAGCAATGACCACGGAGGTATCGAGAATCCCCCTACTCATGCCAAGGATCGCGCACCGTCTCGGGCTCCTGCGCGCGGAGGTCTTCGAGCCAGTCGGGATCGCTCGGCGTGGCCAGCATGGCGCGAACTCCACTGCGCGCCACCCATGTCCGAGCTTCGTAGGGGCCGAGAAGGGCAACGGGACGGCCCTGGACGGTGATCACGAACCGCTCACCGGCCTCGGCCTCGCGCAAAATCTGGCCGCTCGCGTTGCGCAACTGGCGCTGGGCTATCGTTTTCATGAGGCTAGCGTAGCAGAAGTGCGACAGGCTTCACACACCGCGAACCCACCGAGCGTGTTCACTTATGCGCCCACTGGCTCGGCACGAAGATGTGGGAGCTGCTCACTAGGTGCCTGGCACCCGACTCAGCTTCGTTGCCGTGCCTCAACGATGCTCCGGCATCGCCTGCGGCCCGGCGCCTTGCATCTGGCCCCACGGCGGCCGTAACGCGACCTACAGGGGTTTCCGGCCGGGCCTCTAGACTTCCATTGGCGGAGGGGGTGGGATTCGAACCCACGGACGGCGTGAACCGTCGCTGGTTTTCAAGACCAGTGCTTTCGACCACTCAGCCACCCCTCCGCGGGTGTGCAAGCTTACCCACTACGGCGGAAAGGGCAAGCCCTCGGGGCCTTCAGCTCTGGCCGAGTTGAATGCTGCGCCGGCCGACCATGTTCATGCGCGTCTTTCGGATCTGTGTGGCGAGTACCACCCGCCCGTCCTCGAAACGAAAATAGAAGGCATCCTCGGGGCATTGCACCACGCAGGCGCCGCAGCGCAGACAGGCCTCGGGGTGCACGATCGCGACCTTCCTGCGCGCGCCGGTCATCGCCAGCACATCGCGCGGGCAGACGAGGACACAGTCGGCCGCACCGGTGCAGCGATCGGCATCGAGTTCGAGGTCGAAGTGATTTCTGGCGGTGTTGATGGTGCTCGGATACCAAGGTGTCGTGCCGCTCAGATCGATGGAGAGCACCATCATCGCCAGGGCCGATGCCAGAGCGAAGACGGCGAGATGGGTCGTGCCGAAGCCATGGAGCCCGCCGTCCGCCATCGACGCCAGCGCGGTGGCCAGCAGCGCGCCGCCGCCGTAGGTCAACCAGCGCCGGGCGCCCCACACCGGTAGCCAGCGCAGCGCCGCGAAGATGCCGAAGATCACGCTCGCCAGCGAAATCGCACCGGCCGCGGCCGCGGGCCAGCCCACCAGCGGCCAGAGCACCAAGGCGACGAGGAGGGTGGTGGGCGCAGCCCACATCAGAGCCATCTCCATGCGCTCCCAAAGGGGGAATCGCATGCGGCGATAGGCGCGCTTCAGCTGACCACCACGCTCCAGGAAGGCAGGCAGATCCTCGAGCCGCGCCGGCCCCCAACCGACCTTCCAGCCCGTGCGCTCCTCGACGATGCGACGTTCAACGCCCGTCGCCGCGAGCTGCGGTAACCACAGGCGCCGGTGGCTGACGCGCTCGGCCACTCCCGAAGAGCGCAGCACGGCGATCACGTCGTGATGGGTGAGGTGTCCGCCACCCGCCGCGCACCAGACGTTGATGCCGCCGCTGTCCGCGACGAGCAGCCAGGCGTCATGGCCGGCGAGAGCGCGCGTGACACGCGCCACGGTGAGGGTGAAGTTGCCGGTCAGCAACACGGGCGACTCAGGTCCAGGATCCCCCACGCGGCGCAGCCCGGGGCGGGTGGCGTGCGGGAACAAGCGCAGCAAGGTGTCGCGTAGCCACGACATCCAGCTCCATGGCCAGCGCATCATTCCGCCTCCCGCTTCGCCGACACGATGACGAAATCGCCCTCGGCGACGCGCTGTTGGCGCACCTCGGCGAAACCGGCGGCTCGCACATCGTCCGCCAGCCCCTCCATCGGGTGCGTCGTCTGTTGGGTCAGAAGCCAGGTTAGGGCGGCTCGCGGCGCTCTCTTCAGCCGCCACAGGAACTTCGACGCCCCTTCCTCCGGCGCCACCTCGTCCGCCAGAACGATCGAGCCACCCTTCACCAGGGCTCGAAGTGTCTGTCTCAGCGCGTAGGCGCGCTCCTCGGGCAGGAGTTCGCTCATCATCAGACTTGAGACGACAGCGTCAAAACTGGCGGGCTCGATCACATCTTCCATCTCCATCACACCCAGTTCGAGCCATTGCGGTGCGACCTTGAGCCCCTCGGCGGCGGCCTTCTGGCGCGCCACCGCCAGCATGCCGGCGTCTTTGTCGAGGCCCGTGACCTCGGCGCCCAGCCGCGCGCAGGCGAGGCTCAACCCACCCGTGCCGCAGCCCAGGTCCAACACCCGCACCCCAGGTCGAGCAACCCGCGAGGCGACCTCTCGCCAGAGCGCGTCGATGGTGCCACCGGAGAGGATACGGATGCCGCGATCGTAGCGCTGCGGTGTCGACTCCAGCACCTTCATATAAACGTAGCTGCTCATCGCTTCACCCTTTCCTCTCCTGGCTCCTCGTAGGTGGCCCGAACCGGCGCCATGGAGAAAGCTTGTCACCATCCGATTGCAGTTGCCAGCCGATTCTACTAATCAGGCGATGGCAAGGGTCGGCTGCCGTCCGGACCGTCTCGATGTCCAGGGTCGGCTCGAAACGACGATAGCGCTCGAGGTGCTGGAGGTATCGAGTGACTTGCGATTCTCATCACCGTTGCGCCCAGTACACAATCAACCCGCACATGAATAAGGAATAAGTAGTAGTATAGACAACAACATTGCTTCCGGACGATGACGATGCCAGTATCACGCCACCGAGCGAAGGGTCGGCGCGGCCAATCGAGGTGCCGGAGAATTGGAGACCCGCGATGAGCGATCTTGACAACCAGCGAGACTGGCGCCCGCAGGAGTTCGAAGCCGTGGCAACCCCGGAGGTTGGCGAGAATGGCGGCGAGGGGCTGTCGCTCGAACCTTGCCGGCTTTGTGGACAGAATCCGGCTCGAGACGAGAGCTACATGTATGTCATGTCCTTCCTGATCATCACCCGGCACAAAGAGTGGCGGGATCATCTGTGCCGTTCTTGCTCCACCAAGACAGCCGCAGAACAACTCGGAATCTCCGCTCTTCTCGGCTGGTGGGGGTTTCCGTGGGGCTTAATGACGATTCAGGCTCTTCAGGTCAACCTGAGAACACTGTGGCGCTGGTCAAGACTCCCTCGCCTCGCGGTGGTCGCTCTCGTGCTTGCTGGACTGGCGGTACCGGTCGGGGTCGGCTGGGCTTTCTATGCCTCGCAGGCGGAGAACCGCGTAGCGAGCAAGACCGGAGATTATCTTCCGTCGGATGTCGTACGCGAGCTACAGGAGGGCCATGCCCTGGTGGAGCAAGGAGAGGTGGAAAAAGGCATGCTGATGCTGAGCCGCGGGCTGCAAGCCGCACCCGAGTCAAGCGCGGCGAACTACACAGTGGCAGATGGGCTCAGTAAACTGGGCCGCTGGAACGAAGCGGAGGAACCGGCACGCAAGGCGACGATTCTCAACCCCGACTCGGTGGAATACCGTTGGTTCTATGCTGTAGTCCTGCTCTCCCAGGACAAGATTGAGGAAGCGCAGCAGCAACTCCTCGCCTTCCAGCAGGTGGAGCCCAAGACGGGGTTAGACAGCACTTACATGGCTGACCTGGCCCTGCGCCTAGACGAGCCCGAGTCGGCACTCCGGCTCGTGGACCAGGGACTCCAGCTGAGTCCGAGAGACAACCTCTTGCTCTTCCAGCGGCTGCAAGCCTTGGCGTGGCTCGACCGGCTCGAAGAGGCGGTGGCGCAGCGAGCGATGGTCGTGAACAGTGAGGAGATCGCCGAAGGCGATTTGGAGCAGATCGACTTGGTGTTAACCCTGCGCCAGGATCCCATTGCAGGCACGCAACAGCTCCTCGACCGCTGGTCGAGCGACACGGTGACTGAATGGTGGATGCCGAGATTCATCGAGGCCGCGAACCTTGCCGGCGCTCTGGATTCCACGCGGCAGCGGGTCATTGCCTGGTTGAATGATCCTTCGACCAGCGCGGAGGTTTGGCAGTTCGCGGCACCGTGGTTCTCTGAGAACACCTTCAACCAGGCGTTGGATCGCTACCTCGACCGGCGACTCGAAGCCGTACCTGGCTTGATGCGCTTGCAATCACTGCGAGCCGAAGAGCAAGCGCCGGCCCGCTTGGCCTTGACGGCCAAGTTACGCCAGCTCGATCACCCTCTCGCCAGCTACTTTGATCAGGTCTACTATCAAACCAAGATTCCGTTCTATCGTTCTGCGGACGAGATCGAGGCTGCGATCGAGCATCACCTCGCGAAGAAGCCGGATCACCCACTGTGTCTACTGGCTCTTCTTTCGGCGCTCCCGAACGGCGACCTGGGACAGCGCGCAAAGTGGATCGACCAAGCCGAAGCCGCTTCGTCGGCTGCTGAGCCAAACCTGCATGCCATGTGGGAATCCCTGCGGATCGAGATGCTGATGAATGGGCAGGATGCAGCGCGGGCCGAAGAGCGATTGCGCCTCGCGCGGGAGACACTTCCCGTCTGGGATACAACTCTGGACTTCGACCTTGCCGAAGCTGCTTTCCACCAAGGGAACTCGTCACTGTTGGCTACGAGGCTCCAGGCGATAGAAGAGACAATGGACCAGAACTTCACACCCGCAGCGCTGGTTCTGCGCTGGAGTGACCAGATGGCCAGCGGAGATTTCATTTCCTGGTCTACAGATACTCAGCGATGGCTGCAAGAGAGCGGCGAGCTAGCAAAGAGCACCGATTCCGCCACCGGCCAAGCGATCCTGGTGGTCGAAGGGCTAGCGAACCCGGAAGACTTCCAGCGCCGCGTTGGTATTCGTTCACCTGGAATTCGTCCATTGATCGCATTCTTCAAGGCATCGAACGGATTGTCACCGGCACAGGTCCCCTGGGACGATCTTCGAAAAGTCGCCGACTCTACCTACGCGCAAGAGTTTGCGCCGCGAATCGCTCGCACAATTCTGGAGCGGATCACTCAGAGAAGAAAGAGAGCGGAAGGGAGGGAGGGGTAAGCAAGCGACCACTTGAGAACCCAAATCGAAGATTCCAGCTGAGGCGTGAAAGCTCGTCCATCTGCTGGTGCAGGTACAGCTGGCGCGGTTGGCGCAGGTGCTGGCGCAGATGGCAGCCGATTCGCAGATCAGCCCCTTGTCCATCTCTGCTCCACCCGGAGCCCTTCTCACCAGCCTCTGCCTTCCTCTCCTCGAAGTGTTTCTTGGCACTGGATTCGGGGCGGGTGCTCTCAGCTGTTGGTCGTCGGTGGTTCCAATGGAACCGTGGCAAGAACCGTCCGGAGATAGAAGCAGGTCAGGACTTGGATCTATCTGACCAGTCATTTATACTGGTCAGATGAGAACCTTCAGCGCCACCGAGTTCAAAGCGAAATGCTTACACCTGCTAGATGATGTCGCGCGCAGCGGCGAGGGCATTGTGGTGACCAAGCGTGGGAAGCCGGTCGCCACGGTTTTCCCCGCTGTCGAGCCCGGAGAGGGCAATCTCTACCCCCAGCAGGCTTTGAAAGGTACGGTCGAGATTCTGGGCGACATCATCAGCTCGCCGCTGCCTCCTGACGCCTGGGATGCTGAGCGGGGCGACTGGGAGCCGTGAGCCATCTCCTCGATACGCACATTCTCGTCTCTTGGGCCAATGGAACCACCTCCGACCTCTCCGCCGCGCAACGAAGGGTTCTCAGGAGAGTCGAGCCCAACAACCCCCTTCTAGTCTGCGACATCTGCCTCTGGGAAATCGCAACACTGGTTTCATTGGGTCGCCTGCGGCTGAGCAGACCACTGAGGGAATGGCTCGAGATGGCCACCGCCGCACCGTTGGTGCAGCGGGTCGGCATCTCACCAGCGATCGCGGCAGAGGTCGCGGCTCTCCCGAACTCTTTTCATCGGGATCCAGGAGACCGAGTCCTCGTGGCCTCCTCCAGAGTCCTCGGCGCCACGCTCATCACGAGAGACCAGAAGATCCTCAAGGCTCAGGTGTGCCCGGTACTGGGCTAGCACCACCACCTTCCTGCTCCCGAAAAGGTACCGCTGAGTGAGGAGTACTCAGTGCCACGCACTGGCGCTGGAGAAGTGCCACTGAGCAAGCGCTGCTGGCGCGGGTGCCACCCGATTTGCCTCGATCTTGGTGGACACCTCGATTTATTGTAGCTACAATAATCCATGCGAATCGAGTTCGACCCAGCCAAGAACCGATCGAACTTCAGCAAACATGGCATCTCCTTGGCGATGGCAGCTGAACTCGATTAGGAAACCGCACTCGTCTGGATCGACGATCGGTTCGAGTCCGGCGAGGCACGAATGATCGCGCTCGCACTTGAGAGTCCAATCCTGTATTACGTTGCGTTTGTGGATCGAGGCGACGTGCGTAGGATCATCAGCCTGCGCCGCGCCAACCGTCGCGAGGTCAAGCACTATGTCCAAAGAATCTAAGCGAGCTTCCGTGGTGATGCCCACGCCGGAAGAAGACAAGATCATTACTGCCGCGGCCAAGAAAGACCCGGATGCACAGCCGCTGACATCGAGCCAACTCAAGGCCATGGTGCCTCTGCGATCCTTGCGGGGGCGACCGAAGTCCGCGAACAAGAAATTACTGGTTTCGGTGCGCTACAGCCCGGAAGTCATCGCCTACTTCAAGGCCACCGGCAAAGGCTGGCAATCACGAATGGATCGTGTACTTCGCGAACACGTGGCCCGTCAGCCTCGATAGCCGCGACCGTGCAGCGGCGCGCCCGAAGCCACCCCGCTCACCCCTGGTGAACGATCAGCTCCTTGCCGCCCATGTAGGGCCGCAGCACTTCGGGGACGACCACCGAGCCATCCCGTTGCTGGTAGTTCTCCAGCACGGCGATCAAGGTGCGGCCGGCGGCGAGGCCGGAGCCGTTGAGGGTATGCAGGAGCCGCGGTTTGCCGCCGCCTTCGGGGCGGTAGCGCAGGTTGGCGCGGCGGGCCTGGAAGTCGGTGCAGTTGCTGCACGAGGAGATCTCGCGGTAGGCGTCCTGGCCCGGTAGCCAGACTTCGATGTCGTAGGTCTTGGCAGCCGAGAAACCCATGTCGCCGCTCGACAAGGTCACCACTCGGTAGGGTAGCTCTAGCCGCTTGAGAACCTCTTCGGCATGGCCGGTCAAGGCGTCGAGGGCGGCGAAGCTCTCCTCGGGCTTGGTCAGGTGGACCAGCTCGACCTTGTTGAACTGGTGCTGGCGAAAGAGGCCGCGCACATCTCTACCGTGGGAGCCGGCCTCGCTGCGGAAGCAGGGCGTGTAGGCGGCCATGCGCATGGGCAGCCTCGCCTCGTCGAGGATCTCGCCCGAGAACATGTTGGTCAGCGGCACTTCCGCCGTCGGCACCATGTAGTAGGAGTAGCCTTCCAGCTTGAAGAGATCCTCGGCGAACTTCGGTAGCTGACCGGTGCCGGTAAGCGCCCGCTCGTTGACGATGAACGGAGTGATCACCTCGGTGTAGCCGTGCTCCTCGGTGTGCAGGTCGAGCATGAACTGGATCAAGGCCCGCTCCAGCCGCGCGCCGGCGCCCCAGTAGGTGGTGAAGCGGGCGCCCGCCACCTTGGCGGCGCGCTCGAAATCGAGGATGGCCAGCGCCGGGCCGAGATCCCAGTGCGCCTTGACCTCGAAGTCGAACTTCGGCGGCTCACCCACGGTGCGCTCCACCCGGTTGGCCGACTCGTCTTCACCCGCCGGAACATCTTCATGCGGCAGGTTGGGCAGCGAAAGCTCGACCGCCTTGAGTTCCTCGTCCACCTCGCCGAGCCGCCCTGCGAGCCCTTCGAGCTTCGTTTTCAGCTCGCCGACGGCGGCGATCTGCGCGCCGGCGTCACCGCCCGCTTGTTTGATCTTGCCGATCGCACGGCTCGACTCGTTGCGCTGGCGCTTGAGTTCCTCGACCTCGACCAAGCCGGCACGGCGCTCGGCGTCGAGCCGCACCCAGTCGTCCAGCAGTTGGGGATCGATGCCGCGGCTAGCGAAGACCGGGCCCAGAGTTTCAGCCTGTTGGCGAAGCAGTTCACGGGAAAGCATGGCGCGGAGTCTATCGCCGGCGGCCAAGCCAGCGCTAGCCGGCTAGCCCGGTGAACTCTCACTTCCCCTCGGAGTTGGAACGCAGAACAGACCAAGTATCACGCTTCCACTCCGCCCTTGAACTTCGAGACCACCCGAACCAACAACCGAGAAAACCGAAGAACCCCATCACGAGCGTGAACCAACAGAACACACTCAGCACGATCCACTTCACGACCTAGGTTTCCCGCTTACCATAAATGCCTTGACAAACCCTAACTCCTAACGTATAGGTAAGCTGGCTCGATAATTGTCAACTAGCGAGCACGCTACCGATGACACTCGTAGAAGACCGAGAACAGCTCCGCGTCTACTTGACCACGCCAGCTGTTCTCAAGAACCAGGAGGTATCCGAATGAAGCAATTGCTGCTATCTACCCTAGTCTGCGGCATGGCCCTAGCAGGTCTACTCGCGACCTCAACCCCTGCCGAAGCGCAGAATACTTGCTGGAGTTGCTACAAAGACAAGATACTTTTCGTCCCCTCAAAGGGCAATTGTTGCGCGAAAGACAGCCAACTGTGCAAGAGTCTTGCGAACAATCCCAAGGGGTTTTCGCTAGTCTTTTCCAACAAGCAAACATGCTATACAGAGCCGAACCCGACTAACGACGGCACAACATGCAAGAACAATGGCCGCGTTTGCAACCAGAATCCAAGTGGGACCCACACCTGCCCGCCTCCGCCACCACCCGGCAGCTGCAACAATGGACCCTGGGGCTGCCCAGTAACACCACAATAGCTACAAGAGCTCTAAGGAATAGAGATGCGCTTAGCTGGTCACAAGGTTAAATGGGTCGTTATCCTCTGCTGCCTCGTGCTCGCAGTCAGCACTCCAGCTCTAGCAGTCGGTCAGCTCACAGCGACCTTGTACGTCAACGTTGTAGACGAGAGCGGCTCACCGATAGAGTCCGATTCTTATGCAGCGGTAGTTGCCCTAGGGAGCCCCTGGAGCCGACCTGTAGCTGAAGCACGTAAAGCGCCCGGTGACAGGATGCCCGTTTGGAAGTTGCCACCTGGTGAGTATCGGATCGTCTGCGCGGCAGAGGGCTTTGGCATCTCCTTTCTCGATTCCTTCGAAGTACACGCGGGGATTGCGACTAAGAAGCGGTGCCGGGTCCCGGATCTGATTGCAATTGAGGGTCAGGTCCTCTCGGCCAAGAGTGGAGAGCCTATCGCTGACGCGCGAGTTGGGCTGATCGGCGCCTTCGGGCACGACTTTCAAGGCGAACTCAGCCCCCTCGGAACCGCTCTAGTGCAAGAGACCTTGATCGCGCATTCTGATCAACTAGGCATGGTTCGAGTAGTCGGCAATGCTGGAACTCAAGCAACAATTTGGGTTGAGGCCGACACCTTCGCACCGCTCGCCATTACTCGTGTGAAGTTTACAAAAGACTCAGCACCTCTCGGTCATTTACCGCTCGTGCCCGGTGGGGCTGGAGAAGCTCGACTGACTGGTATCGAGGAAATCTCGCTTGCGCATCTGCGCTTTGAGCTGCACCCCGTCCTGAAACACAAGAGCGACCTGACGGCAAGCGAAGTCGAAGCACGACTTCAGGGGATCGCGATGGTCTGGCGTCGCCCACCGAGCGAAGAGGGCTCAGCGATCTGGCGTTCTCTACCAACGGGCGAGTGGGAAGTCTGGCTTCGGCGACACGATGAGTTGCTGGGCGAAGTTCCCGCGATCTTGGGTCGGCTCTCCGTGCGATCGGGGATGATCGCGCGGCTGGAAGCGAAGATGCCGCCTCACTTGATGCGGCCTCCGGTCTTGGCACAGGAACCTCCTGTCAGCCTGGGCCTCGATCTGCGCCTCACAAAGATCGAACCCTCTGTCAGCGCCTACCTGCGAGCCTACCAGTGGAGTGATCAACGGTGGATAGAGCTTCCCGCTCACCGACGCAACGAGGCACGGCAAACGCGGATCCATCTGGAGCGCTGCCCGGAAGACACAACGATACTGTTGCGCTCCGCAAGATGGATTTCAACACCTGTCGCGGTGGACCAGGATCTCTGCCGTTCCGGGAAGGTTACCGAGGTCAAGCTGTTTCACAGCGGACAAGTCTCTGGCCAGGTGCTCCCACCCTTCGGTTCCACAGCTCCCAGAGAGGGAGTCCTCGCTGTCGAATTCTGCCCTCAAGATGGTGATCCGCTTCGATTTGGGGAGCTGCCCGTATTGGTCGACGAGCAGGGTTCCTGGATCGCGCGAGTACCCAGTGGTTGCCTGCAACCTCGCTTCCTCGCCGACGGCTTCGCGCAATTGCGGTGGAAAGGAATCGAAGTAAGGGAGGACGAGGATCTCTTTCTGGGTGAAAGGTCCCTTTCTTGGGCGACGTCTTTCCTCGTTCGTGTCGTCTTTGGTGAAGACGGTTCCGCGGCCATCGGTGCGGACGTCGCGCTGCTCTCTGAGGAGGAGATGACCACGGAATTGCGTTCACTGCCTGGACGACATTTCCGGCCCGAATATCAAACGATTGTGAACGAGGAGGGTTGGGCAAGGTTGGAAAACTTACCACCCGGCGTCTTCGTGGTGCGCACCTTGGTCAAGGATGCTTTACCGATCTATACCGACTCCATAGAACTCAGGCAAGGCATCGAAACCGTGATGCCAGAGATTGAGCTTCCAGCTCCAGCATCACTTGAAGTGCATTTGGCCGAAGGTCTATCGCTGGCAGGGCCAGAATACCGTCCATCGGTCCACCTAGCCGCAGCGAGTGCTCAAGGCTGGCGCTACTATGGAGACCTTGTCTCGACCATCGATAAGGATGGGGTCGTCCTATTCGAGCGAGTTCCCCCGGGACGCTGGCAAGTGTCCGTAGATCTCGCCACTCCATCCGGCTCGAAGAAGACCTTGGCGCGGCAAGTCGTCGACCTCGCTCCCGGCGGTTTCGAGACTTTGGAGATCGAAAGCAGAGTGCATCGCTTTCACGGTCGAGTCGTTCGACGCGGAGAGCCTCTCGCAGCGGAAATCGCCTTCAAACCACTGCAAATTGACAAAGGAGGCCAGGTTTTTACTACATCTTCAGAGGAAGGCGATTTTGAAATTCTCCTCGACGCACCCGGACTCTACAACGCGGTGGTTGCCACGGAGGATGGCGAGATTCGAGCTATGGTGTCACGGGTGGTATTCGAGAACCCGGAGGAGACCGTTGAGGTGGTGATCCCTGAGGGAACTATCACAGGAATCGTAATTGGGCAGGAAGGATTCCCGATCGCTGGAGCTTCGGTCCATGCACGTCTAGCACGCAAGGTTGACCAGAATGAGCTTTCCTCCACCACCGAGTCGGGCAGCAACGGCCGCTTCTCGTTTGACTCCCTCTCGGCAGGTCTCTGGCAGCTAACAGCCACCAAGGAAATGCTAGGTAGCGAGCTGCAAGACCACGAATTAGCCGCGGACGGATACGTCGGGAATGTGCAATTGGTTCTTAAGGAGGCAACTACCATTACCGGTCATATCTCCGCTGGTGGCCGACCGGTAACTGGGGCACGGGGGGTGTTCTTGCCTCTCGGCCTCGACCCAAGACAGCTTACTACCCTGCCCGAAACGGTGAGCGACAAGAACGGGGACTTTTCGATCGAAGTGGACATTGCCATCCGATCCGGCATCCTGCTGGTCGAGGCTCCAAACCTACCAACGAACACTTTCGTGATCTCAGCAGGGGGGCAGAACCGACTCGATCTACCCCTCTATGGTGGTCTGGTCAGGGTGCTGAGCGGTCGCGAGAGCTGGGCTGGCCTTAAGATCAACCAACTGTTCTTGGTGCGTGAAGACGGCACCGGCTTCTTCCCGACCTACCTGGCCGAGCAGTCTGTGTTTGGTACCGAATTCGATCCAACCTGGGGTGCCTCGCTCGGCTTCAGCAATCTCGCACCTGGAACATGGAGCCTGGTCCAAGTACACACATGGGACGAGATGGCAGCTCTGCTCAGCGGCGGCTCTGACGTACCGCCAGTGCTCCAGCGATTTGAGGTGATCCCCCACCAAGCAACGCTGGTCGAAGTCGACTTCGGCAACGCGCATGAGGCTTCGCCATAGCATCTTGTCTGCGCTATCCAACCGGCAGGTTAGCGTCCACTTAGCGATCTACTCCGGTTCGCCTAGCACCACGGGCAGCCGCAGTTCGAACAGCGCGCCGCCGCCTGGGCCGTTGCGTAGAGCGAAGGGGATCGAGTGCCGGGTGAGGATCTCGTTGACCAGGGTCAAGCCGATGCCGCGGCCGTTGGCTTTCGAGGTGTAGAAGGGGCGGAAGAGGTTGGACTGCGCCTCGGCGCTCAAGCCGGGGCCGGAGTCTTCGATCGCCAGGGTCAAGCCCTGACCATCGCCGGCGCTGCGCAGCTCGATCACACCCTCCTCGCCGATCGCCTCGTAGCCGTTCTTGAGCACGTTGAGAAGAACCTGTTCGATCTGGTTCTTGTCGAGGGCCTGTCTGCCGAGGGGAACCTCCATCTGCCACCGGCACTCGATGCGCCGTTGTTCGAGGATCGGCGAAAGCAGGGTGACGACGTCGCGCAGCACGGCGTCCAGGTCGCAGGGTGCTGGCGTCGGTGGCGGCAGTTTGACCACGGCGGCGAATCCGTCGACGAAGGAGCGCAAGTGGTCGAGCCGGCTGGTGGCGACTTCCAAACCCGCCTCGAAGCGCTGCCGGTCCTGCGCCGGCAAGTCGCGGCCGTAGAGGGCGATCGACTCGACGAGAGAGGAGACCGGCCCCACCGAGTTGTTGACCTCGTGCGAGATCATCCGCACCAGCTTGCCGTAGGCCTCTTTCTCCGAGCGGCGCAGCTCCTCGGTCAACTCTTCGAGCAAGAAGAACCGGCGCACGAAGCCACGGTCACGAAACTCTCCCCGGGTGGCTCGGATCAGCCGGCCGGAGGGATGGCTGAGCAGCCGCGAGCCGCCGTGGGCCAAGGCGGCGAGCGGCGCCAGCCGTTCATCGTCGACGAGCGACCGGCCCACCAGCGTTGAGAGATCGGCGCCGAGGATTCGCCCCGCGGCGGGATTGAGCGCAGCGACGCGCCCCTCGAAATCACAGACCACGACGCCACCGGGAGAGGCTTCGATCAACCGATCGAGGAACTCGTTCTGCTCGCGCACCCGCAACCGCTCATCCTTGAGCCGCTCGGCCATCCGGTTGTAGACCTCGATCAGTTCATCCAGCTCCGGCTGGCCGACGTGGCGAAACCGGGTGGTGAACTCACCCTCTTCGAGCAGGGTGGTGCCGGTGCGGATCAGTTCGATGGGAACGAATAGCCCGCGCACCAGCCGAAAGCCGAGCAGGAGGAACAGCAGGAAGACCGCCTCGCTCACAAAGAGCCAGAGTGGCCGATCGCGCAGCAGGAAGACGCCGGCCGTCGCCAGGACGGCATGGATGACGAAGAGGTAGAGCAGGAACCAGCCACGCACCGAGGGTCGCAGGCCGCGGCTGAGCGCCGAACCGCTCATCCACGCTCGATCCGCAGAGAGTACTTCTCGCAGCGACGGTAGAGCGCCGCCCGGCTCAGCCCCAAGGCGCGCGCCACGCGCGAGATGTTGCCCTGGTAGCGGCGCAGACACTTCTCGATCATCTTGCGTTCCAGTTCCTCCAGGGTGACGCTGCCGGCCGCCGGCAGATCGTCGGCCGCCAGTTCGGTGGGATCGAGTTGCGCCAATTGCGAAAGCTCCGCCACATCGAGCCGCTGGGCGCGCGACACCAGCACCGCCCTTTCGATCACCTGGCGCAGCTGGCGCACGTTTCCCGGCCAGCGCTGCACCACCAGCCACTCGAGCGCCGACGCGGAGAGTTCGAGGCCGTCGCGGCCGTAACGCTCGGCACACTGTTCGAGGAAGACCCCCGCCAGCAGCGGGATGTCTCCCGGCCGGCGGCGCAAGGGTGGCAACTCGATCGAGATCAGATTCAACCGGTAGAGCAGATCCTCGCGAAAGGTGCCGGCCACCACCATCTCGCCCAGATCGCGGTTGGTGGCCGAAACAACGCGCAGATCGACCCTGCGCGTGTCGCTCGAACCGAGAACCTCGAATGTTCGATCCTGCAACACGCGCAGGAGCTTCACCTGCGCGCTGGGCTCCACTTCGCCGATCTCGTCGAGAAAGATGGTGCCGCCGTCGGCCAGCTCGAAGCGGCCGGGCCGGGCGCTCTTGGCGTCGGTGAAGGCACCGCGCACATGGCCGAACATCTCGCTCTCGAAGAGGGTCGAGGAGATCCCGCCCAGGTTGACCTTGACGAACGGCTGGCCGTGGCGCGGGCTGTTGCGGTGAATCGCCTCGGCGACCAGTTCCTTGCCGGTACCGCTCTCGCCGGTGATCAGGACGGAGGCGTCGGTACCGCTGACCCGGCCGACCAGATCCAGAATGCGCAAGAGGTTAGGGTCCTCCCCCAGGATAGGGCCGAAATCGTACCGTTCATC
The DNA here is from genome assembly GCA_024277255.1 of Acidobacteriota bacterium. Taxonomy (GTDB): domain Bacteria; phylum Acidobacteriota; class Thermoanaerobaculia; order Multivoradales; family SZUA-115; genus SZUA-115. The sequence goes on from JAJRVQ010000044.1 coordinate 28,648, forward strand.
CAACTCCTCGCGCCGCGGAATCGGCGAGTCCCCAACCTCGTGCCGGCTCTCGGCCAGGCTCAAGACGGTGTTAATCGACTGCAACAGCTGCGCGTTGCCCCAAGGCTTGGTGACGAAATCGGCCGCTCCCTGTTTGATGCCGCGCACCGCCAGATCGATCGAGCCCCAGGCGGTCAACAGGATGACCGGCAGCAGAGGGCGGCGGCGGTGGATCTCGGCCAGCAGTTCGAGCCCCTCCTCGCCACTGGTGGCACGCGAGAAGTTCATGTCCTGGAGTACCAGCCGGCAGGCGGGATCGGCGATCTTCTCCAAAGCCTCCGCCGGCCGCGCGGCGCCGCGCGGCACGAAGCCGTGCTGTTCGAGCAGCAAGCCGACCGAAGCGATGACCGACGGATCGTCATCGACGATCAGGATGTGGCCTTCGGTTGTCGCTTGCGCTCGCACTTGGCGCTAATCGTAGTGCAACGCCTCGGCGGGCAGTACCCGGGTCGCCAGCCAGCTCGGGTAAAAGCCGCAAACCAAGGCCAGAGCCATCATGAAAGCCAGCGCCACGCCAAAGGCCTGGAAGGTGATCGCCGGGGTGAGAAAATCGAGCAGGCCGGTGAGCGGAAGTTGCAGGGCGATCACCGCTCCCACGGTCAATGCCAGCGCCGCTACCACCATGATCTCAGTGAGGATCTGCTGCCAGATCCGGCGCGCATCCGCCCCGGTGGCGCGACGCAGGCCGATCTCCTGGGTGCGTTGAGTCACGCTCTGCCACAACACCCCCAGCAGCCCCAAACCCACCATCAGCACCAAGAAGCCGGCCAGGGAGGCCGCGAGGACCAGTTGCAGGATCTTGCCTCGCCGGTACTCCTCGCGCTCCACCTCCACCGAACGGATGGCGAAGGACCAGACGGGCGCTACACGGTCGAGCCGGTCGAGGATTCGCTCCTCATACTGGGCGGGAGTTCCGGGCTGCATGCGAAGGCCGACGATGTACATGGATCTTTCCGGGTCACCCGGTTCGCGCCGCAGGAGCATCATGTTTCCCGGAGCGGCAAACTCCCCCGATTTGCGGAAATCGCTGAAGATACCAATGACCCTTCCATCCTTCTCGCCGTTCTCGGGGTCGTCGTTCGGGTCGCCGAAGGCTCGGCCCACTGGATCTTCATCGGCGAAGATCTCCTCCGCTAGCCGCTCGTTCATCAGCACCGGCTTGAAGGCGAGTTGATCGTCTCCCGGTTGAAACCAGCGGCCCGAAACCAGTTTCAGCCCCAAGACTTGTTCGATGCCGTCGGAAACGGTGGTGATCTCGGATCCAAGGCGGCGCCCCTCGAGACCCCAACCCCATCGACTGGTCGAGTCCGTATAGGGCGGAAACTCCAACACCGCGGCCCTTTCCACCGCCTCCATCGAGGCCAGCTCACGGATGATTTGGCGCTCGATCTCTTGCCGCTCGGCCGCCTCTTCACCGACCGTGCGCGGCGAGTTGATGGTCACATACCAGAGATCTTCGGGGGTGAAGCCCAGCGGTTGGCGCGCGTTATTGAAGAAGAAAAGCGCCAGCGCGGCAACGACAAAGACCACCAGAAAAGAGAGGGTGATCTCCGCCATGATCAGCAAATTGCCCGTCTTACGGTTCCACACCAGGCGCAGAATATGGCGAATCATAGTTTCGACCTCGCTCGCAGCGCCTCGGCCGGGTGCAACCGAGACATTTTCCAGGCCGGGTAGACCCCGGAGAGAACGCCGAAGATCAAAGCCAGCAACATGCCCCAGGCGAAGATTCGCCAGTTGAGCTGAAAATCGACGAAGGGCACCAGCTCGGCGTTGTTGATCAGCTTCAACAACCACCGCGAGATCAGCAAGCCCAACAAGCCGCCGAAGAGGGTCAGCAAGACATTCTCGGTCAAGAACTGCACCAGCAGTGAGCCCGAGCGGGCGCCGAAGGCTCGCCGCACACCGATCTCGGAACTGCGCTCGAAAATGCGGCTCAGGTTCAGGTTGACCAGGTTGAGGCTCGGCAACAGCATGAAGAGTAGCGCCGCGAGGATCAAAATGGCCCTGACCCGCCCCGGAAACGGTTCGTTGTTCTCGCCGGAGACGATGTCGGTAGAGAACTGCTCGAAGTGGGTGTTGGCGTTGACCACCAGCTGGTCGTAGCGCTCCGGCTGGGGTCGCTCGATATCCGGCAGACGCGAGGTCAGCTCTTCTTGGATCGACCGCCTGTCGGCCGCGGTTTCGGCCAACAGGAGCCCGTTGAACCCACTCATGAAATCGTCGCGGTAAGCCTGCGATTGCGACGTGCTGATCGGCACCCAAATGTCGCTGAAACCGGTGCGCAGATAAGAGACGTCTGCGACCACCCCCACCACCTCGAAGCGTCGCCGGTTGACGTCGATCGTCTTGCCCAGCGCGGCGGCACCGGCGAACAGCCGCTGACGGGTGCGGCGGCTGATCACCGCAACCCGGTTGCCATCGCGCTCGTCCTCGTCACTGAAGGGTCCGCCTTCGAGGAAATCGAACTGGAGGATCTTCCAGAACTGGCCGTCGGTGCGACTGACGTAGAGTTCCAGACTCTCCGCGTCGCGGTAGAGCTTGATTGGACTGGCTGCAGTGAAGATCGAAACCCGCTCGACCTTGGGCAGGTCGCGGACGTTTTCGTCGAGGAAGCGATATCCCGGCGATGAAGTCGATCGCGTGCCCTCCCCGATCAGCGACATACTGGAGATGAGCAGCGTGCGGTCGTTGTTCACATCCGGCATGTGGGGCATCAGCATGTGGTCGAGGACGGCGGTGGCCACCATCAAGACGACCAGGGTGAAGCAGATCCCGAACAGGCTGGCGAAGGTGAAGAACTTGCGGCGCAGGAAGACCTTGACCGCCATCACCAGATAGCTCTTGAACATCAAGCCACCTGCCGCCCGTCGAACAGACGGATGGTGCGCTCGGTGCGTTTGGCCTGCTCGGCGTCGTGGGTAACCATCACCACCGTCGTCTTGTCCTCCCGGTTCAGCCGCCCGAGGATGTTCATGATCTCTTCGCCCATCTGGCTGTCGAGATTGCCGGTCGGCTCGTCGGCGAGGATCACCCGCGGCGCACCGACGATCGCCCGCGCCACCGCCACCCGCTGCTGCTGGCCGCCCGACAGCTCGTTGGGAAAATGGTGGATCCGCGAACCCAGCCCGACGCTCTGTAGAGCTTCGATCGAACGCTCTCGACGCTCCCTGCCGGCCATCGATCGATAGAGCAGCGGGATCTCGACATTGCTCACCACATTGAGATCCGGCACCAGATGGAAGCTCTGGAAGATGAAGCCGATCTTCTCGTTGCGCAGCCGCGCCAGCTGCCGATCGCTGAACCCTTCGATGCTGGTGCCGTCGATCTTGACGCTTCCCTCGCTCGGTTCATCGAGCAGGCCCATGACGTTGAGCAAGGTGCTCTTGCCGCAGCCGGAAGGCCCCATGATGGAGACGAACTCGCCCTCGGCTACTTGTAGGTCGATCTGGTTCAGAGCCATCGTCTCCATCCGCGAGGTGCGGTAGACCTTGGCCACGTTTTCGAGCCGAATCATCTCTGCTCTCCTTGGTTCGCTGTTCTCACTATTTCAACCGGACTTCCTCGGTATCGAGGAAGCGGTTCATATCGGAAAGGATGACCTGTTCACCCTGCTGTAGGCCATCTAGAACTTCGTAGTACTTGTGGCCTGAGAAGCCGAGGCGCGCCGTGCGGCGTCGCGCCACCGTCCCTTCGACCACGAAGACGGTCTGCGTGCCGGTACCGGTGGTGTACGGCCCTTTGGCCAACTTCAAGACATCCGCGCGTCGCTCGACCACCACCAGAACGTCGGTGCGCAAGTTGGTGCGCAGCACCGGGTTCGAAGGTTCCTCAAGCGCCACCCAGAAACGCAGAGCACCCTGGGCCACGGCGGGCAAGATGCGCTCGATGCGACCGTGCAGCCGTGCCTCGCCGATCGGCACTTCAACCTCTTGTCCCGGAGCGAGGCGCGAGGAGTGAACGTCGGAGATCGTCGCCTCGATGCGGAAGCGGTCCGGGTCAGCGATGCGGGCCAGGACATCTCCCACCCGCACCGTGGTGCCTACCTCGTCCAGAATGTAGGTCAACAGACCCGGCCGATCGGCGCGGGTGATCGCCATCGCCGCCTTCTGCCTCGCCTCGGCCAGCTCGCGTTCCAAGGTGCGCAGCTGCGCATCAACGGTGGCCAGTTGAGCCGCCACCGACTGGCGGCGGTTGCCGATCGCCTTCTCTACCGAGGCCTGCTGGATCTGTGCCTTGCGCTGGCGGGTCATCGTCTCGCGCAGCTGTGCTTCGGAGATCAACCCGCGATCGAAGAGGCGCTGATCCTGTTCCACCCGGTAGCTCAGCTCTTCGACGTCCAGGGCGCGCACTTGGAACTGGCTGCGCAGGTCGATCAGCCGCTCCTCCAAACTGAGTTCGAGTTCGTGGCGCTCATTGCGTTTCTGCTCGTGCTGGCTCTCCAGGCGGCCGAGCTCGAGGGCCGCCTGGCCGACGTCCAACTCGAGCACCGCCTCGCCGATCTCGACCAGCGCCCCGGGCTGACGCAACACCCGCAGGACCCGCCCTTCGACCGGGCTCGAAATCACCTGGTCGCTCGCCGGCTGAACGCTGCCTGCCCCGGTGAGAACCGCGGCCAACGGGCCACGCTCGACCGTAGCGATGCGCAACCGGGACCGTTTGAGCGACGGCTTGAGCAGACCACCGGCGCCGCGCAGCAAGAAGAAGGCGACACCCACGGCGACGGCCACCAGAAGCACCCGCCTGAGGTTTCGCCGCCATCGGTCACCGGGTGCAATTTCACGATCCATCGTACTCATCACGATGGGACGAGACTGCACTGGCCGTGCCAACCGTCAACTCCCTGTTCGCGGGCCTCCGTGGTGGCGGCGACCGTGCGCTCGCCAACAGGGGTGTGCGGAATCGAACACCTCGACCGGCCTGTCCGAGTGGCTCTGGCTCAATGCACCGGTGGGCGCGGCTCCAGACGGCCGAGACCGAAGAGAGCCAACAGACCAAGAGCCGACAGCACGGTTCCCCAAAGCAGACCCGGCGGCCGGTAGGTCAATTCGAGTTCACCCTCGCCCGCCGCGACCTCCACCGCCATCAGCACGCCGTCGACCCGCTCGATTTCGACCGCGCGGCCCCCCATCTCGGCCCGCCAGCCGGGTGCCCAGGTTTCGGCGATCAGCAGCCGCGCGGGTCGCTGCAGCGCCCAGGCCACCTGCCAGCGGCCCGGCGAGCGCACCACCACCCGCGGCGGATCGCCTTGCGACGGACCCTCATCGCCCACCGGCAGCCAGCGCACCAGCGGCAAGGCCGTGGGCCGCTCGAAGAGACGCGCATCCTCGCCGTCGTAGCGCAACCGCCAACCGGCGGCGCTGGCCGCGGCGCCCGGCGGGGTCAGCACCCAGCGCACTCCGAGGCGATCGAGCCAGGGGCTGTCCCAGCGCTCCAACGGGCGGAAGAAGGTCGGATGCGGCCGACCCAGCTCTTCCCCGTAGAGCTTCTCGTAGTTCGCCAGCTTGAGCGAGTCGTCGCCGCGCACATCGTAGAGGCCATAGACCATCGCGGCGTTGGGACGCAGGGCGAAGGAGGTGGCCGCGACCCGGTAGGGTTGGCCGTCCGGCTCGCCCAGCCACTCCACGGCCTGGGTGGGCGGATAGAGGCGGGCGGCGGAGAGGCCGGGATTGGCTCGATGGTGGGCCAGCCACAGGTCGACCGCTACCAGGCTGAGCAGCAGGGGCAACCACCGCCACCGCGCCTTGGAGGAGAGGAGCAAACTCGCCAAGAGCAGCAACACCAGTCCGCCGGTGACCACCGTCGCCGCCAACTGGCGACCGGTCTGCCCGCGCGTCGCCCACTCACCGGCCCACATCCACCAGGCGGAGGCCAGTGCGGCGAAGGTGAGGATCGAACCGGCCAACACGCCGACCGCCACGCCACCGGCGGTGGCGCGCAACCAGCGATGGAGACCCACCGCCGCCAGCAAGGCCAAACCGAGGCTGAAGCCGAAGGCCAGATAGTGGTGAAGCCCCTTTCTCACCACCGGCAAGATCATCAACAGGGGCTCGATCGGAGGCAGGCCGAAGGCGCCGAGCAAGGCGAACAGGGTCATCGCCACGACCGCCAACCAGCGCCGATCCCGCCGCTCGAGAACGGCACCGGCGAGAGCCAGCGGCAGGGTGATCGCGCCGCAGTAGATCGAGGTCGAGACGAAGTTGAAGGGTCCCCAGAAGTCCCCGCTCGCCGGGTGGCCCCAGGCATCCGGCAGGAAGAAGCGCAAGGCCACGCGGCTGGCCAGGGCGAGGCTCATCGGCTCGCCGGCCTGCCAGGCCGACCATCGGGTGCTGTCGAAGAGGTAGAAGGCGAGCGGCAGGAGCTGAATCGCCGCGATCGCGCCGCCGATCGCCCAACCGGCGACGAACCGGCCCCAGATCGCCCTCTCCCGGCCAGACTCTGGACTACCTACGAGCCGCAGACCACGCCAACCGCCGCGCACCAGCAGATAGACGGTGCTCAGCAAGGCGGTCATCACCGCCGTTTCCGGGTGGCCGGCCAGCAACTGAAGACCGGTCAACCCGGCGAGTAGTCGCGCTCCACGCCGGCCCGAGGCCAACCGCTCGCAGGCGACGAAGATCCACGGCACCAGGCACAGGGCGTTGGCCATCGGATAGAGCAGAAACCCGACCAGCCGGCCGGAGAGGGGAAAGATCAGTCCGGTCAGCAGCGCCGGCCCGTGGTCCACATCCAGCTCCCGAGCCAGCCACCAAGCGCCCAGCCCGCCGATCACCAGCCGCAACCAAGGCAAGAGAATGAAACCGAGTTGAACCGGCAGCAGGGCGAAAAGCAGGTGCAGCGGGAAGAGCGGCGCGCTCGATCCGTTGGCCCAGTATGGTGTGCCGGAGGACTGGTGCGGATTCCACAACGGTAGCCGGCCGGCGCGCAGTTCATGGCGCAGGAAGAGCAGCCAGGGCTCGACCTGGAAGGTCACGTCGTCGAGGCCGCCGGAGTGCGGCTGGCCTTCGCCGTCCGCGGCGAGCGTGGCCTTCCACGGCTCCAGCCGCGCCAGGGTCGCCGAAGGGCTGGGGATGCCGTCGGCGATCGACAGCGCGGGCCACAGCAGCGCCATCGACACCAGACCGATCAGCGCCCAGGCCACGGTCGCATCCCGGCGGCGAATCAACCAGGGAAGCAAACAGGCGAGCAGCAACAGCGGTAGACCCGGATTCACCGGGCGAGCGTAGCAGCTATACTCCTGCCGCCATCGCTTGGCCGGTTCCTCGCGGCGGCTACACCCAGACCCTCTCCTCCCCCCGCATGCCAAGACCTCACCACGCGGCGGAATCGCCCGCCGACGCCAAGCTCGAAGAGGCTGATTGCGCCCTCTGCGGCGAGCGCGACCCAGCTCCTGGCGGCTATGATTTCGCCCCCTATCGCGTAGTGCGCTGCTCCCGCTGCGGCCTCTGGTACACCTCGCCGAGGCTCGCCGAAAAGGCGATGCTCGCCGCCTACGCCGAAGACTCCTACTTCGAAGGCAGCGAAGGGCCCGGCTATTCGAGCTACCTGGCCCAAGAGGCCACCCTGCGCGCCACCTTCCGCAAACTGCTGCGCGACCTTAGCCGGCACGGTATCGCGGGGGACCGGCTACTGGAAGTCGGCTGCGCCTACGGTTTCTTCCTCGACGAAGCGACGAGCCAGTTCCGCTACCGCGCCGGCACCGACTACTCCGCCGGCGCCGCCACCAAGGCGCGAGAGGTCGCCGACACCATCTATCTGGGCGGTCTCGACGAAATCCCCGACGGCGATCGCTTCGACCTGATCGCCTGCATTCACGTCATCGAGCACATCTACCACCCGCGCCCCTTCGTCGAACAGCTGTACGAACGGCTCAACCCGGGCGGCTGGATCGTCCTCGCCTGCCCCGACATGGGCGGCTTCTGGCGGCCATTGATGGGCAAACGCTGGCCCTTCTTCAAGCTGCCCGAACACGTCACCTACTTCTCGCGGCCCACCCTCACCCGCCTGCTCGAAACCGCCGGCTGCGACCGGGTCGAGCCGCTACCCTACGCCAGCTACTTCAGCCTCGACTTGATCGCCGAGAAGCTCGGGCGGCGAGCGCCGGGGATACTGGCGAATCGGCAACTGCGGCTGCCGGGGACCACCGTGGCCTGTGCGGGGCGCAAGCCACGCTAGCGCGGGGGCCGGCTTGGAGTTCCCGCTACGCTCCCGGGCGCAGGCAAGGGGGAGTGAAGTGACTCTCGTGGCTGCCCTTGGCCGGGGCAGCCACGAGGTCCCATCGGTGCGAATCCGGCGAAATCGAGGCCCGGTTAGAACCCGGGTCGGGGGCGAGTCTCGGCGGTCCATCGCCTCGGTTTCGCCGGATCGCGTGAGTCACGCCACTACTTCAATCCACAAGAGCACCTCTTGAGGTTGGGCCCTGCCGTCTTGCATAACCCCGAAGTAGCGCAGTCATCATGAGTCTCGCAGATGGCGCCTTCTTCACATTCATCGCCAACCGGCGGACACGAGTTACAGTAGTTTGTCTCGGGTCCGGAAGTACTGCCCCAACAGGAGACATAGCCACGCTGCGACGGGCAACTGGCGTTTCTGGAGCTACAGCTCGTGTACGAGCCGGATGCCTGGCACGATACCGTTCCACCGTTGGAGCAGGAGGCTGTCGCGGAACAGGGGCCCTCTTGGGGTGTGCCGGGTTCACCGCCGAAGAGGTCGTCTGCAGACTTGGTGGCGAGCGCCTTCGCTTCCGGCGTGGTCGATGCGAGGGCGGCATCTGCGGGATTCTCAACCGTCGTGGCCGTCGTGTCGGCCTCCTCGGCGAGAGCCGGCAGTACCCACGAAAATGCGATCAACAGAGCGCCGGCAATGAGTGCGTTCAACCAATAGTGACTCTTTCCTCTTTCCATCGTGGACTCCTTTCGTCAACCTGCCGTTCATTCGGCAGTTCGGAGGCAGCTATCGCCCCTACTGCTGACGCGATCCGTTCCACCAAAACGGATCAACAATCTGAGGGAGAGTCGCGGGGTCTCGTCCGAGGCGGGAAAGGATAAGGGTTCAGCGCTCGGTGGGCTCCGGCGCAATCTTCGCCTCGCCTCGCGCTTGGGCGAGTAGACGGTGCAGGGCCGCCAGCGTCTCGGCACCGATTCCGTCGTCCTGGTCCAGTCGTTTCAAGAACGGCTCCAGGTCGGCGATCACTGCCGCGCGATCACCTCGTGCCAGCAGTAACTGCGCCAGGTTGCGATGGGCCGGAAGCGCCTCCGGATGCAGAGAGGTGTCCGTCTGGTGGTTGAAAATGTCGACCGCCTGTCGCAACAGGATCTCGGCCTCGCGGTCCTCGCCGGATGCCTGGTGCAACACGGCGAGATGATGGAGCGAAGTGGCCACGTCAGGGTGCTCCTCACCCAGGGCCGAGCGACGGATGCGCAGCCCTTCGCGATAGGGCTGCTTTGCCGCCTCAAGGTGGCCGGCACGGTACTGCAACGACCCCAGATTGGTCAGGGTCAGCGCGAGGTAAGGATGCTCGGGTCCGAGAACCTTGCGCTGCTCTTGCGCGACTTCCTCGAGGATCGCAATGCCCTCCTCCAAATTGCCCTTCTGAGCGAGCAGCGCAGCCAGGCTCTGCTGGGTCACCGTTCGGCCGGCGAAATGAGCGGTTGGATCGCTCTGGCGCCAAAATGCTTGCGCCCGGCGCAGGGCCTCTTCGGCGGCATCGAGATCGCCCCGCTGATAGAGCAGAGTAGAGAAGTTGGTGAGACCGGTCGCCTTTTCTTGCGCCGGGACCTCTGATCTGTCGAAACCGAGGCCAAACCCCTCCTGGTAGTACCGGTTCGCCTCATCACCACGCCCTTGGTACTGGAGCACTGTCGCCAGATTGATCAGGGCTTGAAAGACCGAGGTGTCACGCCGGGGAGAGACGGTGCGCCAGCTAGCCAGAGCCTCCCGATTCAACGCTTCCGCCTCCTCGAGATTGCCACGGTAGAAGAGTACTTCCCCCAGATCTTCGCAACTCTGCGCCAGATCAGCCACCGAGGTTGCAGCCCCTGCACGATAGAGTTGATCCGCCTCCTTCAACACCGATTCGGCTTCGGGATACTCACCGAGTTTGGTATAGCTACGCCCCAGGGTCGAGAGCATCGGCGCCTTGACCTCCGGCGCGGGATCCAAAACATCGACCCTCCGGCGACCGCGGTCGAAAAGTTGCCGCGCGGTCAACGGTTCGCCGGCGTCCGGCGAAGGATCGGCACTCTCGAACAGGCTCTCCAGGAAATCCCGTGAGAGCTGGCTGATCTCACGCTCTCGCTCGAGGCTGGCCGCTTGCCGAGCGAGGAACGTCGAGAGCCCCGCCAACGCGGCCACCACGAGGAGCGCGAAGGCGGAAGCGAGCGCATGCCGGCGGATGAACTTGCCGACTCGGTAGCCGATCGTCGCGGGCCGCGCCGAGACCGGCAACCCGGCAACGTGGTTCTCCAGATCTGCGGCCAGCCGCTCCGCCGAGCGATACCGGCGCTGCGGCTCGTAGCACAAGGCTTTGGCCACGATGTTGTTGAGATCCCCGGCGAGGCGCCGACGCAACCCCTCCGGGCGTAGAGCCCGGCGCTCGGCAACCTCGGCCGGTGTCAACTCCCGGCTCTGTCCCCGGTCCACATCGCGATCCTGCACCGCCAACTCGCTGGGCTTCACCAGTTGCTCGGAGGCAAGGCAGCGCAGAACCTGACCGGCGCTCAGCCCTCCCCGATCGAAGGGCAGGCGACCGCTCAACAGCTGGCAAAGGATGACCCCCAAGGCGTAGATGTCGGCGGCGGTGGTCACCGCCCTGCCCTCGATCTGCTCCGGGCTGGCGTAGGCTGGAGTGAGGTGGCGAGGCCAGATCACCGTGGGCTCCAACGATTGCCCGACCAGCTCCGGGTTGAGCAGCTTGGCGATCCCAAAGTCGACCAGCTTCGGAACACCGTCACCACCCACAAGGATGTTGGCCGGCTTCAGATCACGGTGAATGACCAGGTTCTGGTGCGCGTAATGGACAGCGAGACAGACTCGACGAAAAAGGTCGAGGCGCTGGCCGATCGACAGCTTCCGTCGATCGCAGTAGAGGTCGATCGCCTCCCCCTCGATGTACTCCATGACGAAATAGGGCAACCCCTCGGCAGTCGAGCCACCGTCGTAGAAGCGAGCGATGTTGGGATGGTCGAGGCTGGCGAGGATCTGACGCTCAACCCTGAGGCGCTGTACCGATTCATCGCCAACCTGTTCGGGACGCAGGAGCTTGATAGCCACCCGTTTGCGGTACTCGTCGTCTGCCCGCACAGCCAGATAGACGGTGCTCATTCCTCCCTGTCCAACCCGAGCGACCACGCGGTACGGGCCGAAGCGTTTGCCGACTTCGCCGAGATCGACAGGGGTTTCCCGCCAACCGCCCACCGCCGGCCGGTCGAGGAACCCGTCCGCCTGGCGGTGCGCCTCCAGAAGAGACTCCACTTCGCCGCGCAAAGCTGCATCGTCACGGCAAGCACCGCGCAAGAAGGACTCCCGTTCGGCCTCCGGCCGTTCAGCGGCCTCGGCAAACAACCGCTCCAGCCGCACCCACTGCTCAGGGTTCACCGTTGGTGGTCCATTTCGCGGTAGAGCCAAGCCCGCGCCACCCGCCATCGACGGGCTACTGTCGGCACCGATACATCGAGCAACTCGGCGATCTCGGCCCTCGTCAGACCACCGAAATACCGTAGCTCGACCAGCCGGGCAAGCTGCGGGTTGCCAGCTTCCAGCCGGGTCAGAGCATCGTCCAAGGCCAGGTATTCCGGATAGCGTTCGGAAACCACGGGAGGTAGATCATCCACCGAGATCCTCGCCACCCCGCCACGCCGATTGCCGGCCAACCGGCTGCGCGCACGATCGACCAGAATCCGGCGCATCATGCGCGCGGCAATGGCGAAAAAGTGAGCCCGGTTCTTCCAATGTATGTGACGCTGGTCAACGAGCCGGAGGTAGGCCTCGTGGACCAAGGCTTGGGTTTGCAGCGTGTGGCCGGCTCGCTCACCGCGAAGTAGACGAGATGCCCGGCGGCTCAGCCCGCCATAGACCGCCTGCATCAACTCCTCGTCAGACTCACCTTGGCGCCAGCCGTCGAGGAGCTGAGTGATCGATCGATTCCCCGACTCCATTCCAGACTTCACCTGCATGATCTTGGGTAGGTAATGCTCAGTTCAAGGACGCTGAATCAGACGACCAGAAGAACCGGCAATCTCCCCCCCTCAATGCTGTCCACCTCCCAGGATGTTGAGGCGCGACCAGCCATGAAGATCCGGACCGTCAATATTAATGCTATACAAGCACAGAGCTATGTGCATGTCAAATTCAGACGGGCACGGGAGGCGGGGAGCGGCTTGGAGTGGGGGGATTGGGGCCTCGCGCCTCGCTTTGCTCGGCTCTCGGCACAATTCCTCTGCCAGCTGGCCCCGCTAGGAATCTACCGTTGCAGCTCTACGTCCAGGTGTGGCCTTGTGAGCACCGGTGATCTCCCCAGTGATCCCGACTCAACGTGCAGGTGCGCAGGCACGGAGCCCCGCCTTCGTCAAAAGGACATGCCGCCATACAGCCATTGGCGAGAATCTCGCGCAGATCATCGTCGGATGGAGGATAGGGCAGGTTGTTCTCGGGTTCTCGGATCTCGGTTGTGGTCTCGTGCATGACTATCTCCTTTGCGCCGCCGGTAAGACTGGAAAGCCGGCGACATGGATGTTCCTCATGGCCAGAGTTCCACATAGAGAGTCTTCACATCTCTCACGGTGGCTCGCCCAACAGTCTACCGCCTCTCTTGGTGCCCACAGGACGAGGCCTTACCCGCCCGACCGAAGGAGGCCTCACCCGAAGGAGGCCTCACCCGTCTCGGAAACACAGCAGCAAGATCGCGCGAAGAGCGAGCGAGGTGTCCACAACCTCAAGCGCGGGGCCTTCCCGCCAAGTCAGCTCTGAGGGCGCGCTCCGCCCGCCCCCCGCCCGTTTGTTCATGGGGACCTTTCGCGAAGGTCCCCTCACCGCAAGAACGCGGTTCTTGCGGCTCACCCCTAACGAGTCCGGCCTACACGGCCGGATCAGCGCTCCGAACAGCAGCAAGATCGCGCGAAGCGCGAGCGAGGCGTCAAATACGTCAAGGGAGGGGCCTTCCCGCCAAGTCAGCTCTGAGGGCGCGCTCGACGAACCGCCTCAACAAACTCAGCGGATTGCGCGCCCGAAGCGCAGGGGCGGGCAAGCTGCCCGCACCGCGAAAGGCCCGCCCCGGTGACTTGGCGGGAAGGACCCGACCGACCCGCGCTATGATCCACAGCGAATGCGCGCTCGGTCTACTCTTGTCGAGCGTTCGGCGCCGGGGCGTTCGGTCTCGGGGCAGCCGTTCGCTTCGCAGCCGTTCGTTTCGCTGGCGTTGGCGGCCGTTGTGCTGGCCGCGGCGGTTCTGTTGGTGTTGGCGCCGCTGGGGGGTGATGCGGAAGTTCGCTATCTGGCGCTGTGGATCGCCGTGGTGGTCGCCGTGGTGGCCTTGTTGGCGCCCCGACCGGGGATTGAGGCGGCGCTCGGCGCGATTTTCGCGGTCACTTTGGTGTGGGTCGTGCCGCCCTTGCCGGCGACTCGCGGGGTGGTCGTGGGGTTGCTACTGACGGCGGTTTTCGTCAGTGCCGCGGTACGGCGGTGGCGCCAGCGAATGGATTCGGTTCCGGTTTCCGCCGCCGTTTGGGTCGCCTCAGCCCTCGGCGTGCAGCTGCTGCTGCGCTCCTCCCTGCTGATCGAACCTCTGACGGCAGCCCACACGCTAGTGGCGCTCTTCGCTCTGCCGGTGGGCGCCGGCCTGGCCGGTTGGTGGCTGGCCCGCACCTACGGCTGGCAGCGGGTGCTGGTGGCGGCGATCGTCGTCGCCCTTCTCGGCCCGGGTTTCCGCGTCGCCGGAACCTTGGCGCTGGTCGCTTTCGCGGCCTCGAACATCGCCTTCGACCCCGCGTTGCCGCGCCCCGCTCGACTTGTGGCGCTGGCGGCGGTCTGTGCACCGATTCTCTGGCAACCCCACTCGGGAGTGCTGATCGCCGCCTCTGCGATCGCGCTGTGCGGCCCCCGTCTCTTCGCCCTGGCCATCGCCGCCCTGGCCATCATCACCGCGGCGCTACCGGCGGCTTTCTTGCCGTTCGCCGTGAACGGGTGGAGCGAAGCGCTCGGTTGGGTCGTTTGGCTTGCACTGCTGGTCCCCGCGCTGACCCTTCCCGCGAAGGAGAATAGGCCGGCCTGGCTGGCTGCCGGCGCCTTGACCTTACTCGGAGCGCGCCTGCTGCCACCATTGCAGGCCCTTCCCTCCGCCGCCTTCGCCGCGCCACTGGCCCTGGCAGCGCTCACCTTGCGCCGGCGAGGAGCGGCGATCCAAGCGCAGACAGCCTGGTCTGCCATCCTGTTCGCCGCCACTGCGGTGCTGGCCGCCTACCCCTGGCTACGCCCGGAACCTCTCGCCGATGCCGTCGCTCTGCTCGGTATCGCTCCCGGTGCGCCGGCGGTGTGGGCGGCGATTGGCCTGTGCGGCCTGATCTTTCTCTTGAGTCGACTCTCCACCGTTTCTTCTTCGGATCTTACCGAGCGCCACCGCGAGCCAACGCTTCTCCTCGACCGTCCGGCGGCCTGCGTGATCGTCGTCGCCTTGCTCGCCACCGCACTCTCTTTGCCCAAGCCGGCGGAAGAGCTGCACTTCGGCCGGCAGCTGGTTTTCGATCGCGACCATGCAAGCGGGGCCATCGACTTGCAGGGCACGCTCTCCGGACTGGCCATCGAATCACGACTGGCCAACGCCGCCGGCCTGGCCGCGGGCACGCCGGTGGCGAGCATCACCATCACCGACAGCCGGGGAGCCTCGTATCGCTACACCCTGAAAGCAGGGCGCGACACCGGTGAGTGGGCGGCACGGCGCAAAGATGTAGCTCAGCTTGCTACGCTGGCGGCCCCTCCTCCTTGGCGCTGCCGCGTTGACGTGGACGGCACTTTCTTTACCCAAAGCTACCGAACGCTGTGGCACTTCGGGGACGAGCACAGCGGGGACGAGCACAGCAAAGACGAGGGGAGCAAATACCAGCACAACGACGACCCTTTGCCTATCACTCGGGTGGAATTGACGCGCAACTCGGAACTGCCGCCCGAGGTCGCGTTGGTGCTGACCAAGCTGGAGCTCCTACCGTGAGAAGGATGCCGCAGCTGTGGTGGGATGGTCTGTGGAGCGCTCTCGGCGCCACCGCCGCGGCGACGGTCTTCGGCCTGCTCCTGTGGCGACTGGCGCCCCTGCCGGCGGACGACCCACTGCGCGGCACCCTGGCGCTGATGCCGGTGATCCTGGCGGGACTGTGGTGGATCGGCCGCCAGAGCCGCGCCGCCGGTGGTCGCCGCCTGCCGCCGGCCTTGGTGCACGCCCAACTCCTGCTCGCCGCCCTGGGAGCGATCGCCATCGCCGCTCGCCATGCGCTCGGCCTCGAAGCCAGCGCGCCCATCCTCGCCGCCGGCCTGGCCGCACTGCTGGCCAGCCATGTCGCAGCGCGGCTGGTGGCGATGCGGCCGATTCTCGGCCGCCGCCTGCCGGGGGCGAGCGGTGCCGGCCACCCGTCGTGGCTCTTCTTGCTGCTGCCGTTCATCGCCTACCTGGCCCTGATCCCCTGGTCGACCGGCCAACGGCAACCGGACGGCGACGAACCCTGGTACCTGCTGATCACTCACAGCCTGGTTCACGATTTCGACACCAACCTGACCAACAATTACGCGGCGGCGGACTGGAAGTCCTTCACCAGCACCGCGCTGACGCCGCAGCAGGGCGATCCGAAGGGCAAAGACGGCCAACTGTACTCCCGCCACAACGCCATCTTGCCCTTGCTGCTCACCCCTGCCTACGCCTTCGCTGGCAAACTCGGCGCGCTGGCGACGATGGCCTTGCTCACCGCCGCGCTGGCCTGGACAACGCTGCTGCTGGGCGGCCATTACTTCGCCGAGAAACCGGGTGAGGTGCTGGCCGCCTACGGCCTGGTCGCCTTCACTC
The DNA here is from genome assembly GCA_024277255.1 of Acidobacteriota bacterium. Classification (GTDB taxonomy): domain Bacteria; phylum Acidobacteriota; class Thermoanaerobaculia; order Multivoradales; family SZUA-115; genus SZUA-115. The sequence goes on from JAJRVQ010000044.1 coordinate 44,729, forward strand.
CGCCGCTGCTGCTCTACTCTTACCAAGTTTGGGTCGAGGTGCCCGCCGCCCTCCTCTCGATGTTGGTGCTCGACCGGATCCTGCACCTGGCGGGTAACCGGAAGGGCGGGAAGAATCCACGCTCTCCGGCCCTTTCGAGTCCACTTTCGACGCCGAGTCAGCAGCGCCGGATCTGGTGGGCCATCGCGCTGTGCCTTTTCCTTCTGCCCCTGATCAAGCTGCGCTTCCTGCTGCTCGCGGCGACGCTACTCTTTCTGGCCTGGTGGCATGGCGGCCGAGCGATGAAGCCAGCCTTGGTGACGGGAACGGTGCTGGCGCTGCTCGGCTCCGCCATCCTGCTCTACAACAAGACCATCTACGGCAATCCACTCAAGATCCACTCGTGGGAAGAGGTGAAGATCCACGAGCGGGCGGTGGGAGATTTTCTGGAGGGAATCCCGGGCCTCTTCTTCGACTCCGCATTCGGCATCTTCGCCTGCGCGCCGATCTGGTTGTTGTTGTTGCCGGCAGGGTTGCTCTTGTTGGTGCGACGGCACAAGTTGCTCTTCGATCTGCTCGCCTTCGTCTCACTCTACTTGCTGGTAGTGGCACCGCGCTCGGAGTGGTACGGCGGCTGGTCGCCCCCCTTCCGCTACGCGCTGGTCAGCCTGCCTCTGCTCGCGCTGGCGCTGGTGCCGCTGCTTTCCAATCGCCGGCGGCCCGGAGCAAGAACGCTGATCACCGTCCTCGGCGCCGCCACCTTGATCCTGACATTGCTGTGGATCGCGGTTCCCGGCTGGACCTACAACTTCGCCGATGGTCGCACCTACCTCCTCGACCACCTGAGTTCCCGGCTGGGCGCCGATGCCGCCCGCCTCTTCCCCAGTTCTGTCAGGCCGCGGGCAGCTACCTGGCTGTGGCCGCCGATCAGCGCACTGTTGGTAATCGCACTGTGGTGGTGGCCACGCGCCACCCATGCCGGCAAGGCCGGGCGCCGCCGGTGGCACGGATGGCTGCGGCAACCGATGCTGTGGGCGACATCACTGCTCTTGCTCATCGCCGCCACGATTCCGATCGCGGCACGGTCGCTGCCCACCCACCTCATCGAACTCGAAGACGGCCAGGTCACCCACCGTGGGGGCCATGCCCACCCCGAGCGCTGGGTCAACCTGCGCACCAGCTATCGCGGCGCCTGGGTGCTGCGCGAGGGCGAGGCTCTCAGGGCGCCGGTCACCCCCGAACGGGGCAGCCACCGAGTGCGTCTGGCTCTCGACGCCCTCTTCGTGCGCCACCGGCCTGGAACCACGCAGTTGCATGTTCTGGCCAACGGCACCCACTTGACGACTCTTCAACTCGATCGGCCCGACGAGTGGCGCCGTATCGAGTTGGGAACCTTCACCTGGCCTGCCGGTGCTGAGCGGATCGGCATCGCGTTGACCGGCTCACCGGCCGGCGCGCAACCCAACGGCGTCGCGCTCGATCGCTTGTACTTGGAGTGGGTCGAGTGATGTCGAGTCCGGTGAGTCCCTCCTCGTCGCACCCGGCACAGCTCAGTGCCATCGTTCCCACCCTCGGCTCCAGCCCGTGGTTGGGCGAGTGCTTGCGAGCGCTACGCGACGAGGGGCAAGCCCTGGCCGGAGGCGGAGGCGGTCTGGAGATCATCGTCGTCTGCCCGGCGCGTGAACCGCTCGCCGTTGACCGAGAGCTCGCCGATCGTTGGATCGAGACGGGGGTGGCTCTCGGTTTCGCCGCCGCCACCAACCGCGGGATCGCCGCCGCTTCGGGGCGGTGGATCGCCACGATCAACGACGACCTGGTCATCCAGCCACAATGGGCCGGCAGGTTGATCCAGGCACTGCTCGACCACCCGGGCGCGGCGGCGGCGCAGGGGGTCAACCTCGACCTCGACCAACCCGAACACACCGATGGCTACGGCCTCGGCTGGAACGAAGAGCACCAAGCGGTCCAGCTTGGCCACGGCGAACCGCCGGCGGCGGCGACGGCACCGACCCGCGAGGTTTTCGGGGTCAGTGCGACGGCGGCCCTCTACCGGCGCGCGGCGTTGGACAGCGTGCGGTTGACTGGGCGGCGCAGTGAAGGTCGCAGTGAAGACCACAGCGAAGATCAGACCGATGACCTCTTCGACACCTGCTTCGGCTCATACTACGAGGATGTCGATCTCGCCTGCCGGCTGCGCAACGCCGGTTGGACGGCGCTTTCGGTACCGGCGGCGCGGGCGCTCCACGCCGGTTCGCTCACCGGCAAGCGGCGCGGATTTCGCCGCTCGACCCAGATCTACGGCAACCGTCACCTGGTGCTGGCACGCCACCTCGGGAGCCGGTACTGGCCGCGGCTGCCGAGACTCCTTTGGCGCGATTGCAAGGACTGGTTGCGAGCACCCTTCAGCCAACCGAGCCTGCTGGCCGCCATCCCCGCCGGATGGGCGCGGGCGCTCTACCGCTTGCCCGCCTACCTGCACAGGGACACACCGCGCACCCCTCCTCCACCTCCGCGGGCCACACCACGATCTTGCCGCGAAAGCGACCTTCGCGAGCCATGACCGGCCGGCCAACCCACCACCTTGAGCCGACGGCTGAGAACTCGCAACCGGCCATCGATCAGCCGCCGCGGATCACCGGCGTCGTCGTTCACTGGCACAACGAAGCGCAGCTGGCCGAGCTTGTCGACAGCTGGCCCAAGGAGCCACACTTCGAGCTGGTGGTGGTCAACAACGGCTCGCAAGCGCCCTTGCCCAAGGGTGACTACCGGTTGATCGATCCGGGCCTCAACCTCGGTTTCGCCGGCGGGGTCAACGCCGGGGTCGAGGCGGCGCGAGCTCCCTACCTTCTCCTCCTCAACCCTGACGCCCGGCCACTGGCGGGAGCGCTGGAAGAACTCCTCCGCGGGATGGCAACATACCCTGGCGCGGCCGGCTTGGCGCCGCGGCTCACCGGTGTGGGCGGTGAAAGCCAGTATCGCTGGCAGCTGCGCCCGCTGCCTTCCCCCTGGCGGCTGATGGTGGAGACACTCTTCGTCATGCCGTCACCGGGGCCGGTGAAGGAGCCCGCCAGCGGAACCCGGGTGGAGCAACCCGCCGCCGCGGCGCTGCTCCTGAGGCGCGAGGCACTGAGCGCGGCCGGCGGCCTCGACGAGGGCTTCTACCCGGCCTGGTTCGAAGATGTCGATCTGGCCAAGCGGCTGAACGCACTCAACCTCGAACTGCGCTATTGGCCGGCGGCACACTTTCACCACGACCTTGGCGCCTCGGTACCTCGCCTCGGCTATGGCGACTTCCTGTGGACCTATCAGCGCAACCAGCATCGCTATGTGGCGAAACATCACGGCGCCGCCGCTGCCGCCCTGCTGCGCCTGGCGACCTTCCTCGGCATGGTTCTCAGGTTGCTCCTGCTACCGCTGCGCCGCCCGCGCCGAGCGGCCAGCCGGCGCTCGGCGGCGCACGGGCTACTGGGCGCGGCGGCCGGCGCGCTGAGCGGCTGGCGGCGACCCCACGCCCTGGCCTCGACCATCGCGCAGACGGCCGCGCGACGGCGCAGAGAGTCACCGTGAGTGAGCGTCCAACCATCCGGCCGGCGGGCGGCAGCGAGGCCGGCGGCCAAGAGCCGGTCACCGTCGCCGTACTCATCGTCACCCACAACGACGCCGCTGACCTCGACGCCTGTTTCGCCACCATCGCCAGCCAAGAGCACCGGCCGCTCGAAGTCGTGGTGGTCGATTGTGCCAGCGGCGACGGCAGTGCCGAGGCCGCGCGCCGGGCGGGCGAGACCAACGCCCTGCCCACCACCCTCTTGCCACTCGACGAGAACCGGGGGTTCGCCGGTGGGATGAACGAGGCCTTGGCCCACACCGGTGCCCGCTTCGTCCTCTCCTTGAACGCCGACGCCCGGCCACGCCCGGACTTCGTCTCGACGCTCCTCGACCGGCTGCGCCAGCGGCCGCGTGCCGCGGCGGCCACCGGCAGACTGATTCGCCTGGCCGGCCCGGGTCGCGAAGGTGAAGCCCCAATCCTCGACGCCTGCGGTATGCGACTCACCCTGACCTGGCGCCATCTCGACCGGGGCTCCGGTGAGCCCGACCGAGGCCAGTACGCCAAGGCTGAGAAGGTCTTCGGCGCCACCGGCGCCGCCACTCTGTTTCGCCGCCAGGCACTCGATGACGTGGCCGTCGCAGGAGAGATCTTCGATACCTCCTTCCACTCCTTCCGCGAAGACGCCGAACTGGCCTTTCGCTTTGCCGAGCGGGGCTGGGAGGTGATTTACGAGCCCGGCGCCGTCGCCCTGCACCGGCGCACCAACCTGCCCTCCCGGCGGCGGGATATGCCGGCCGAAGTCAACTTCCACTCGCTCAAAAACCGCTACCTCCTGCGCGCCTACCACCAGACTGCGGGCAACTTCTTGCTCACCCTGTTTCCCACTCTGCTGCGTGACAAGATGGCCTTTCTTTACGTACTACTGGCCGAAAGATCCTCGCTCAGCGCTTACCGGTGGCTGTGGAGAAACCGCCGGCAGGTGATGAACAAACGACGCCTGATCCAAGCCCGCAAGACCCGACCCGCCCGAGAACTCAACCGTTGGTTCCGGCAGGACTCGCGCCCACTATGAACCAGTTCGGAGGCCGCCGGCCACTCCGCTAGCCTCGAACGACGAACGATGAAAGAACCCGCGAGGATGCGCGCTGCCACCACCGGCCCAGAGCAACGGCCCTTGCACGTGGCTCTGCTCGGCAGCCGCGGTATTCCTTGCCGCTACGGCGGCTACGAAACATTGATGGAAGAGCTGGCCGCCCGGCTCGTCGAGCGCGGTTTCCGCGTCACCGTCTACTGCCGCTCCCATTTCACCCCGAAGGGGTTGAAGAGGTACCGCGGAGCCGAGTTGGTGGTGCTGCCCTCGCTGCGCACCAAGTACCTCGACACACCGATTCACACCTTGCTCTCGTGCCTCGACGCACGCGGACGCGATTTCGACGCCGCTTTGATGGTCAACTCGGCCAACGCCCTGTGGCTACCGCTGCTTTCCGCCGCCGGAATCCGCCATGCTCTTCATGTGGACGGCATCGAGAAGCGGCGTGCCAAGTGGGGACCCGTCGGGCGCGCCGTCTATGCCCTGTCCGAGCGGCTGGCCTGCGTCCTGCCGGACCTGCTGGTCACCGACGCCGAGGTCATTCGGCGGCACTACCTGGAGCGCTACGCCACCGCCTCCACCGCCATCACTTACGGGGTCGAGCCCGACCCGCCGCAACCGGCGCGGGTGCTCGAAGAGTTGGACCTCGAACCACGCGGCTACTTTCTCTACGTCAGCCGCTTCGAACCGGAGAACAACCCGCACCGGCTGGTCGATGCCTATGCGACGGTGCACGGCGAGATCCCGTTGATGATGGTCGGAGACGCCCCCTACGCCGGCGAGTTCATCCGTTCGTTTCAACGGCGAGCCGACGCACGGGTGCGCTTTCCCGGAGCGATCTACGGCGAGGGATATCGAGGGCTGCTGGCCAACGCCCTGGCTTACGTCCAGGCGACGGAGGTCGGGGGCACCCATCCGGCGCTGGTCGAAGCGATGGGCTACGGCAACTGCGTGATCGTCAACGACACGCCGGAGAACCGCGAAGTCGCAGGCGATGTCGCTCTCTATTTCCGCGCCGAAGCACCACAAACCCTCAGCCAGCAACTAGAGTGGGTCCGGGCCCATCCCGAGGCGGCGCGCCGGCTTGGTCAACGGGCCGCTCAGCGGGCCGCTCAGCTCTACTCATGGGACGCCGTAAGCCACCAGTACGCTCAGTTGTTCCAACAGCTGGCGGGACGGCGATCGCCTAAGTGTTGATTGCACTTCAAATTTTCGGATCAAAATGCTAGGATCGCATAGACCATTTGCAGTGCATCGGCGTCCTCCGATACGTCCAGGGTACCCGTCAGCAACTCCGTGCATCCAAGGAGCCAGCCAATACCCATCATGCTGAAGCCAATCATGCTGAGGTCGGTCGCGCCAACGCCCATCACGCCGAGTATCGAGCCATGCTGAAGCAACGGGCCCGCACCCTCGCGGCAACCATCTTCCTCCTCGATGTCACCCTCGTGGCTGTGGCTTTCCTCGCTGCCTACTGGCTGCGTAGCTCGTTGTTGCCCTGGGTAGCACCGAGCCGCTTCCCGCTACCCCTCTACCCGCTCAGCGCCTACCTGCCGCTGCTGCCGTTGGCGCTGGGAATCTGGGGTGGCCTTCTGTTGCAAGGGCGCCAGTACCGCAGCCACCGAACCATGCTCCTGCCCGAGGAAGCCTGGAACATCCTGCGCATCGGCTTGCTCAGCTCGGTCATCTTCACCCTCACCATCTACGCCTTCCGGCTCGACCAGGTCCTCTTGGAAAGCGATCTGATCAGCCGCTTGTGGATTCTTCTCTTCGCCACTCTTTCGATCATCCTGCTGCTGACCGAGAAGCTGGCCATCCGCGTCACCTCGCGCTACGTCAGATCCCGCGGCTTCAACTACCGCACCGTGCTGATCGTCGGCACCGGCAAGTCGGCCGCCGAAGTGATCGCCTCGGTCCAGCGCCACGGTTATTGGGGCTTACGCATCCTTGGCCAGGTGACGACCGCCGAGAGTTGCGACAAGCGACCGGCCCGAGCCGGCCAGTTGCCGCTGCTCGGAACGTTGGCCGACATCCCCAAGATTCTCGAAGAGAACGTGGTCGACGATGTCGTCTTCGCCGTCACACGGCGCGAACTCGACCGCATGGAAGACCTCTTCTTGATGTTCCAAGAACTCGGCATCCGCACGCAGTTTGCCTTGAACCTCTTCCCGCACACCCAGAGCCGGGTGGAACTCGAGGCCTTGGACGGCATCCCGATGCTGACCTTCTCGACCGGCCCGTCGAGCATCGTGCAGCTGCTGGGCAAGCGGGTCCTCGACATCGCGATCGCCGGTCTGCTGATGGTCCTCGGCCTACCGGTGGTGGTCATCGTCGCTCTGGCGATCAAGCTGACCTCCGGCGGCCGGGTCCTTTTCGCTCAGACCCGCTGCGGCCTCAACGGACGGCGCTTCACCTTGTACAAGTTCCGCACCATGATCGAAGGGGCCGAGCTGCGCCGCGCCGAGCTGGAACATCTCAACGAGATGGACGGCCCGGTGTTCAAACTGCGCCGCGACCCGCGAGTCACCCTACTCGGCCGCTTCCTGCGCAAATTCAGCCTCGACGAGTTGCCTCAGCTGTGGAACGTCTTGCGCGGCGACATGAGCATGGTCGGCCCCCGCCCACCGATCCCGGAGGAGGTCGCCAAGTACCAACGCTGGCAGCGCCGCCGCCTGGCCATGAAACCCGGCCTGACCTGCCTATGGCAAATCAGCGGCCGCAACGAAGTCGACTTCGATCGCTGGATCGAACTCGACCTCGAGTACATCGACTCCTGGTCCCCGAGCCTGGATTTCAAGATCCTGCTCAAGACCATTCCCGTCGTGCTGACCGGTCGCGGGGCCAGTTAGGGCCACCCGCGCGCCCGTTTGTTTATGGGGATCTCTCTGCGAGATCTCCTCGCGCGAAAAAACGCGGTTTTTCGCGCTCACCCCGCCACCGCCCCCCGCCCGTCTATTTATGGGGATCTCTCTGCGAGATCCCCTCGCGCGAAAAAACGCGGTTTTTCGCGCTCACCCCTAATACTACTGTGTCACAAAGCATGTTGTTGGTTACCGCACCATGGGCAGTGAGGCAGTCGTTGGAGTAGATCTCGTGCACGGTGGCGTCTTTGGGTTGTGATCGACGTAGGATTGTGGCGCTC
>JAJRVQ010000045.1 GCA_024277255.1 Acidobacteriota bacterium
AGAGCCCTGGCCGCTACCTGATCGCCGAGCGCGACAAGAAGAAGCGGATGGGGAGGGTGCTCTTCCCCCGCTACCAGCAGCTCTACGTGACCCGCAAGCTGCAAACCGCCGTGCTCGCGGATGGGCCGGGAGCAAAGTATCTGATCCAGCATTCGGCGGGCTCGGGCAAGACCAACTCCATCGCGTGGACCGCGCATTTCTTTTCCGAGCTGCACGACGCCGAGCACCAGAAAATTTTCGACAGCGTGCTGGTGGTCTCCGACCGCAACGTCATCGACGCCCAACTCCAGGACGCGCTGTTCGACTTCCAGCGCAGGACCGGCGTGGTGGCCACCATCAAGGGCAAGGCGGGCAGCAAGAGCGCGGAACTGGCCGAGGCGCTCTGCGGCGACAAGAAGATCGTGGCCTGCACCATCCAGACCTTCCCCTTCGCCCTGGAGGCGGTGCGTGAACTGGCGGCCACCGAGGGCAAACGCTTCGCCGTGATCGCCGACGAGGCGCACAGCTCCCAGAGCGGTGAAGCGGCGGCAAAGCTCAAGGCGGTCCTGAGTCCCGAGGAGTTGGAAGAATTGAAAGACGGCGGCGAGGTCAGCACCGAAGACATTCTCGCCGCGCAGATGGCCTCCCGCGCTGAAGACAAGGGCATCACCTTTGTCGCCTTCACCGCCACACCGAAGGCCAAGACGCTGGAGATCTTCGGCACCCGCCCCGATCCGTCGCGCAAGCCCGCCGAGGACAACATGCCCCATGCGTTCCACGTCTATTCGATGCGGCAGGCCATCGAGGAGGGTTTCATCCTCGATGTGTTGCAGAACTACACCAGCTACAAGCTGGCCTTCAAGCTGGCTCACGAGGGCAAAGACTACGACGAGGAGACGGTGGAGCGGTCGGCGGCGATGAAGGGCATCATGGGCTGGGTGCGCCTCCACCCCTACAACATCTCGCAGAAAGTCGAGATCGTGGTCGAGCACTTCCGCGAATATGTGTCCCCGCTGCTTGACGGCAAAGGCAAGGCGATGGTCGTGGTCGCCAGCCGAAAGGAGGCGGTGCGGTGGCAGCTCGCCATGCGCAAATACATCGCGGACCATGGCTACGAGATCGGAACACTGGTGGCGTTCTCCGGCGAGGTGAACGACAAGGAATCCGGTCCAGACGGCTTCACCGAAACCGGCAAGACGCTCAACCCGAACCTGAAAGGTCGGGACATCCGCGAAGCCTTCAAAGGCGATGAGTATCAGATTCTGCTGGTGGCCAACAAGTTTCAAACAGGATTCGACCAACCGCTGCTCTGCGGCATGTACGTGGACAAGCGGCTGGCCGGTATCCAGGCCGTGCAGACGCTCTCGCGCTTGAATCGTTCCTACCCGAACAAGGACACGACCTACGTGGTGGATTTCGTCAACGAACCCGACGATGTGCTGGCGGCCTTCAAGGCCTACCACACCACGGCGGAGCTTTCGGCAACCACTGATCCGAATCTGGTTTACAACCTCCGCGCCAAGCTCGACGCCGCCGGGCATTACGACGACTTCGAGATTGATCGCGTGGTGGCGGTGATACTGAAGCACGGCGCGAAGCAGAGCGAACTGGTGGCCGCGCTGGAGCCAGTCGCGGACCGGCTGATGAAGCGCTACCAGACCGTGCAGGAGGCGCTGAAACTCGCCAAAGCCAAAAACGACGAAGCCGCGATCAAGGCCGCGCGGGAGGAGCGGGACGCGCTGATTCTCTTCCGTGGCGACATGGGCGCATTTCTGCGGCTCTACACCTTCCTTTCCCAGATTTTCGATTACGGCAACACCGCCATCGAGAAACGGGCGATTTTCTACAAGCACCTGCTCCCCTTGCTGGAGTTCGGTCGCGAGCGTGAGGGCATCGACCTCTCCAAAGTGGTCCTGACACGCCACAATCTCAGGAATCTCGGCAAGCAGACTCTGCCATTGGGTGAGGGCGACACGCCGATGCTCCCTCCGATCACCGAAGCAGGCAGCGGCAGCGTGCAGGAGAAAGAGAAAATCTACATGGCCGAGTTGATCGAAAAGCTGAACGAGCTATTCGGCTCTGAAACCACCAATCAGGACCAACTCTTCTACGTGAACGGAGCCATCAAGGGAAAGATGCTGGCGTCCGAGACGCTGCGCCAGCAGGCCGCGAACAACACCAAAGAGCAGTTCGCCAGTTCGCCCGATCTCAACACCGAGTTGGACAACGCCATCATCGACGCCCTCGACGCCCACACCTCGATGAGCACCAAGGCGCTGAATTCACCGGAGGTGAAGCGCGGAATTCTTGAGATTCTGATGACGCACTCCCGTCTTTGGGAACAGCTTCGCGCGGAAGCGGCTACTTGAGCGAGAGCTGGCCTCGATACGAGGGGTTCGTCATCCCTCGACGAGAGGGTGCGAACCCTGAATCATCCCATCCAACGAGAACACTGCGGGGCACTCGGCACACAAAGGTGTCGCGTTGTGCGATTGGAGAATCCGGTGGCCTGCCGTATAGTGGGCGGATGATTTTTCCCCGCTCCCGTTCACTCCCGGCCCACCGCACCGGGCTTTCGGCTTTTGCGCTTGCCGCGGCCATTTGTATGGGACTCGGCTTTGCCCCGCTCGGTGTTGGGGCTGATCCCGACAAGAAGCCCGCCGCCCCGGCTTCAACTGCGGAGTCGCCGGTTTCCGGGAAACCCGAGACCCGCGTCACCAAGACCGGCGAACACAGCTACCGGCTTGGCAAGATCAGCTTCGACGCCAAGGCCCGCGAGATTCGCATGCCGGCGGTGGTGAACTTTCGCGAGGGCGGCCCGGTCGAATACCTCCTCGTTCACGAAAACGGCAAGGTCCACGAGAGCATCCTCAGCACCTCGGCACGACCCCTGCATCTGCAAATCGTGCTCAAGCTGCTGCGCTACGGCACCGGCGAGGGCACGCTGTTCGACACCTTCCTGCCGGAGGAAGAGCAACGCCGCAAGATCGAAAGACGCAACCTGGACGTAGATGGTGACGGCAAAGCGGACGGCAAGGTCAAGCTCGGCGACTCGCTCACGGTGAGCGTCGCCTGGAAGAAGGACGGCAAAGACCATGAGCGCCCCCTTGCCGAGTGGGTGCTCGACGCCGAAACCAACCAGGCGATGACGGACGAACCTTGGATCCTGACCGGCTCCATTGTGGAGAATGGCGAGTTCCTCGCCGAAATCGAGGGCTCCATCATTGCCGTGTATCTCGACCAGCTCGCGCTCTTCAACATGAGCCGCAAGGGCGCAGACAATGACGAGCGCTGGGGCGCCAACGCTGATCTCACCCCCGAGATCGGGCAGAAGGTGACCGTGATTTTCCGGTCGGTGAAGAAGAAGAAAAAGCGGAAAAAATAACGCCGGCCCCGATTCTTTGCGGTCACAATTTTCCCGCCGCGACGCCAATCCTTATCGAACCTCACGCTTTCTGACGCCAATGCGGGCGAGACGCCCGCGCTCCCAGTTTCCCGACCCGCCACTCCTCATGAAAACTCCGCACTCCGTTCGCATTCTGTCTCTTCTGGGGCTGTTCGCCACTCTATTGGCGGCGCCCCCCAACGCGTCCGCCCAGGAAAAACGCCTCCCCAAACCGGGCGCCACCGGCAATGTTTCCCTGAAACTGGAAATCGAGCGCGCCATAGAGCGGGGAACGGCCTGGCTGAAAGAGCAGCAGGACCCCGAGTCGGGCGCCTGGAGCGAAGCCACCCAGCCAGCCCTGACCGCGCTGCCGGTGATGGCCCTCATCGGCGATCCCAACCGTGACCCGAGCAAGCCACTGCCCGAGGCGGTGGAGAAGGGCTACGCCTTCATTCTCAAGAACCAGAAGGTCGATGGCGGCATCTACGGCAAGGGCCTGGCCACCTACAACACCGCCCTGTCGGTGACGGCTCTGACCCTTTCCGGGCGCAAAGAATATTTCCCCGTCATCGCCAAGGCGCGCCGATTGCTCATCAATCAGCAGCAGGACTTCGACAAGCGCGGCGAGAACGACAACCTGTTCGACGGCGGCATCGGCTACGGCGGCAGCTACGCTCACTCCGATTTGTCCAACACTCACCTCGCCCTGGAGGCGCTCTACTATTCCAAGCAGGTGCTGAGCGACACCGAGTTCGATGAAAGCAGCGAGTTCGATCTCGACTGGGAAGGCGCCATCAAGTTCGTCTCCCGCTGCCAGAATTCCAAGGCCACCGCCAAGGCCCTCGGCGACCAGATCGGGGTGCGCGATGAAGACAAGGGCGGCTTCATCTATTTCCCCGGCGACACCAAGAGCGATGAGATCGAACTGCCCGACGGCCGCGTGGCGCTGCGATCCTATGGCAGCATGAGCTACGCTGGCCTGCTCAGCTTTATTTACGCCGAGATGCCCGAGAACGATCCGCGCATGGTCTCGGTGCGCGAGTGGCTGGCCCGCAACTACACGCTGGAGGAAAACCCCGGCATGAAATCCCAAGGCCTCTACTACTACTACCACACCATGGCCAAGGCCCTCGCCACCAGCCGCACCGGCAAGATTGAATTGGCCGACGGTAAAAAGGTCGACTGGCGCAACGACCTGGCGGTGAAGCTGTTCGACGGCCAACAGCGCGACGGCTCGTGGA
>JAJRVQ010000046.1 GCA_024277255.1 Acidobacteriota bacterium
GCCGCGCCCTGATCGGCTCATCCTGCCGCCCCAACGGCCGAATCGAACCAACAGCGCAGCGACAGCGAACCCACCGGCCCTTCCGTCACGCTCTGCGGAGAACATCAACCGGCCGGGCCTTCCTACCGCGCAGACTCCTAGCCTCCCTCTTTGCCCCCCGTTGGCCGATCTATCGCCGCGAAGTCGATCAGCAGCCGCCCGTTTCATCTCTGTGGTCTAATGAGCATCATGAGCAACCACCCGCGCGGCCGTGTTGAAAGCGATATCAAGACGGCCCTCAAGGCAGGAGACAAGGAGCGCCTCGCCACCTTGCGCATGCTCTTGGCGGCAATCAAGAACGAGATCATCGCCAGCGGCGGTGAGGTCGAAGACGACCGTTTCGCCGCCCTGGTTCGCAAGGCCATCAAGCAACGCCATGATGCGGCCGAGCAGTTCCGCAAGGGCGGTCGCGAGGACTCGGCGGCCAAGGAAGAGCGCGAAGTAGAGTACTTACGACCCTATCTGCCGCAGCAGGTCAGCGAAGAGGAGATTCGCCAGGCGGTGACCTCCTTCGTCGCCGAGCAGGAGCTGAGCGGTCCCGCCGCCATGGGCCAGGTGATGAAAGCGATGATGGCGCGCTTCGGCGCCCGGGCGGACGGCTCGGTGGTCAGCCGCCTCGCCCGCGAAGTTCTAGCCGGCTGACGCCCGTGGAGAAAAGGCCGGAGAAGAGCCCGGAGTCCACCGCAATTCGCCGGCTGGTGGTCGGTACCGCCGGCCACGTAGACCACGGCAAGACGCGGTTGGTCAAAGCGCTGACCGGAACCGACTGTGACCGCTGGGCGGAAGAGAAGCAGCGCGGTATCACCATCGATATCGGCTTCGCCCACTTCGACACACCTGAATTGCAGGTCGGATTCGTCGACGTACCGGGTCATCAGCGCTTCCTGCACAACGCGCTCGCCGGGCTGGGCGGCATCCGACTCCTGCTGCTGGTGGTGGCCGCCGACGAGGGGGTCAAGCCGCAAACCCGCGAACATCTTGCCATCTGTTCGCTGCTCGGCATTCCGGCCGCCTTGGTCGCCCTCACCAAGTCGGATCTAGTGGATGCCGACCTCCTCGAGCTGGCCCGCCTGGAAGTTGAAGAGCTGCTCGCCGGCGGCCCCTTCGCCGGCGCCTCCATCCACCCCGTGTCGAGCCGCACCGGCGACGGAATCGAAGAGTTGCGCACCGCCCTGGTGGACCTTGCCGGCAGCAACACCCTGCAAGCCGATCCCGGAAGGCCGACCCGTTTGCCGGTCGACCGCGCCTTCCTGCTCAAGGGGCTCGGCCTGGTGGTCACCGGCACCCTCGTCGCCGGCTCGATCGCCGTCGGCGACGAGCTGGAGCTACTCCCTACCGGTGACCTGGTGCGGGTGCGGGACGTGCAGGTGCACGGCACTTCTCGCCGGCGCGCCCTGCCCGGCGAACGCACCTCGCTACGCCTCTCGGGAGTCAGCCTGGAGCAGGTCGAGCGCGGCATGCAGCTAGCTACCCGGGGCGCCTTCACCGCACAGCGGGATCTGAGTGTGCGCTTCAGCCTGTTGGGCGACGCTCCGGGACCGATTTCCGGCTCGACGCCGGTGCGCCTCCACCACTTCGCCAGCGAGGTCATCGGCCGCTTGCGCCCCCTCGACCCAGCGGTGATCGAGCCCGGCACCACCGGGCTCGCCGAGATTCGCCTCGCCGAGCCCATCGCCGCGGTGCGCTCGGACCGCTTCATCGTGCGCCGGCCCTCACCTCCAGTCACCTTGGGCGGCGGCGAGGTGCTCGATCCTGCCTGGCGGCGCCCGCGCGGCAAGGCTCTGTCTCAGATGACCGAACTGCTGCCTCGCGGAGACTCCGAAGCGGTCCTCGCCTGGGTCACCGAGGCCGGCGAAGGGGCGGTTTCTGGAGAGGAGATCGCGCGCCGGCTCGGCCAACCCCAGCCACAGGTCGAACCTGTGCTGGCGGCGCTGCGCGAGCAAGGACACCTCCTGGCAACGCCCCCGAAGCAGCTCGGCAGCGGGCGCACCAAGACCGTCTTCTGGCTGACTCCGGCGGCCTTCGCCAAGATCGTCCAACGGGCCGAATCCAGCCTCGCCAGCCTGTTCAAGCGCGACCGCCTTTCGCCCGGCATGCCCAAGGCGGAAGCCGTCGAGCGTTTCTTCCCCGGCCGCGGCGGTCGGCTCGCCGAGGTCTACCTCGAATGGTTGGTGGCGGCCAAGAAGATCGTCATCGCCGATGGCCGGGTGACGCTCCCCGGGCGCGCCGACTCTCTGACCGCGACCGAATCGGCTCTCGCCACTGCACTCAGCGAACGGTTTGAGGCCGGTGGCCTCACCCCGCCCGCTCCCGCCGCCATGGCGCGGGAACTCAATAGCAAACCGCAGATCGTCGACGGACTGGTCCGCTACCTGATCGAGCGCGGCAAGCTGGTACGCCTGCCCGATGGGTTGATCCTCGGCGCCGGCTCCATCCGCCAACTGCGCGCCGATCTACTGGCCACCGGTTGGGAGAGTTTTTCCGTGCCGCAGTTCAAGGAGCGTTTCGGACTGTCGAGGAAATGGGCCATCCCTCTGCTCGAGCACCTCGACTCCGCCGGCGCCACACGACGCATGGGTAACGAGCGACTGGTGGTGAGACCGCGCTGAGAGCCAACGACGGCGAGAATCAACGACTCAAAGGAAGCTGATGATGAAAACTGTCGCGGTACTCGGAGCCTCTCAACTGCACCACAAGTTCGGCAACAAGTCGGTGCGGGCACACAAGCAGGCTGGCTGGAAGGTCATTCCCATCAACCTGAGCGGGGAGGAGGTCGAAGGGCTCACCACCTACCGCAAGCTGTCTGAAGTGCCGGGCAAAGTCGACCGCATCACCGTCTATTTGCCGCCTCCCGTCACCCTGGAACTACTGCCACAGATCGCGACCAGCCACGCCAAGGAGGTCTGGTTCAACCCGGGAGCCGCCGACTCCTCGGTCCTCGCCAAGGCTGCCCAACTCGCCATCCCTTTCATCGATGGCTGCAGCATCGTCGATCTTGGCCTCTCTCCGTCCCAGTTTCCGTAACAGGCAGCATCCTCGGAGGAAACAAAGCAACATGGTCCACAGCGGCGCGCCCTGGCCCTCGACCCTCCTGGCGGCCCTCCTGCTGAGCGCCACGGTCGCCGCCGGGCAGAGCCCCGACCCCGCCTGCGCCAACGGGCTGATCTACGACGACGGCACCTTTGAGAACGCCTATGGACTGGTCGCCTCGGCAGGACGCAGGTCGATCGTGATGCGAATCGATCCACCCCCCGGCAGTCCCATCGAACGGGTTTGTCTTTGTTGGATCCGCAACACCGCGGACACCGACCTCGACTTCAACCTCGTCTTCTACACCGCGGAGGCGACCTCCGGCGAGCCGGGTAGCCCGATCGCCAGCCTCTCCACCACCGTCTCTGCGATACCCAACACTCCTCCCGGGGCTTTTTTCAGCTTCGACGTCAGCTCCGCCGGCCTCGTCGCCCCGCCCGGCGGCCTCTATGTCGGGGCCGAATGGGACGCCGCGGCCGAACTCGGCTTCTTTCTCTGCGCCGACCAGGACGGCCCCTCCACCCAACCGGGCTTCTCCGGCGTTGAAGGCCAATGGCGAGATCTGACCATCGCCCATCCCGACTACAAAGCGCTGGCGATCCGCACCGAGCTGGGCGAACCGCCGTGCCAACCCGACGCCGAAACTCTTTGCCTGCGCGACGGCCGATTCCAGGTCGAAGTCGCCTGGCAGACGCCGGCCGGCGCCACCGGAAGGGGTCACCCCGTCGAGGAGAGTTCAGATGACTCCGGCATGTTCTGGTTCTTCAACCCGCAGAACTGGGAGTTTCTGGTCAAGATCCTCGATGGCTGCGCGATCAACGACCACTACTGGGTTTTTTCCGCGGCGACGACCAACGTGGGCTACACCCTGAGCGTCACCGACACCCGGACCGCCACGGTGAACCACTACGACAACCCGATCGGTTCCGCCGCCGCCGCCCTGACCGACACCAGTGCCTTCGCCACCTGCCCGTAGCCACACTTGCACCCAGACGAGGACATTCCAGCAGCCCTCGACGAAACAACCCGTGCGTCCTCAACCCGCTGACAGGTAGAGACTTACCCACTCCACCTCTGCCTGCTCAGGGCATGGCACCCGGCTTGCTTCTCCCAGCTACCGCAACCACCGGACGAGCGCCTTGCGACAATGATACTCACCTCCCTGAGCGCGAGGCGTTCGTCCGGCATCCCGCCTGCCCCAGAACATCTCCGCTGACAGAATTTCCATCCGTTTGAGAGCGATATTTCGCTCGGTCCGTGAAGAGATTTCGACCACCTTGCAGTTTGTGGCATTTTCTTGTCCCGAAATGGTTCCCCCACACCACTCTCATCGAGAAGGGTCAATTCCTATTTGCTTCGCATTCCGCGAATGGTGTTATACTGTAACGAAGAATAAGGAAGGTAAGGCGACCCCTGACGTTAGCTGTTGGCAGCCGATGTGCTGCAGCGAAGAAACCAGTTCGAGGAACTTTGATGTACAAGCAACCCTGTCAGCCGGAAAGAGTCGGGGCCTCCGCGGCGAGAAACTACCAGCCTCACAGCGGCAGCACCGGTGAGCCACCGGCTGACATGTGGTCTTTGAACAGGCCGGAACTTCCCTCTACACCGCGCTACGAAGGCGCCTTTCGTGCCGCCTACGATCGTCTGGCCGTCGCCGCTACCCACCTTGAGCAATCTCGACTCACCGCACGTTCGTTGCTGGCCGAGTTGGTGGACCAGCCTCCGCCACGCCGCCGACTGCTCCTGGCCAACTCGAACCGTTTTCGCAGCTGGGGGCTGGTTGAACAAATACTCGTCGAGACCGCCAACGGCTGGTTCGAGCAACCAGGTAGGGCGATCGAGTGGGCCGAACTGGCTCTGCTGATCGTCGACCAGCTCTACCCCCTGCATGGTGAGCGGATGGTCAGCGATCTCGCCGGACGCGTCTGGGCACACCTCGCCACGGCACATCTGTCCGCGGGCAACCTGGACGACGCCAGGTTTGGCTTCGAACAAGCGAAGTCGAAGCTCGCCATGGGCACCGGCGATCCCTTCGAGGAAGCCCAGTTGCTCGAGTTGAGGGTCGCCTATAGCTTGGCTACGGGAGCGTTGACGCTGGCGCTGGAGCAGCTGGCGGAGATCGAGCGAATCTCCATCCATATCGAAGAACCCGCCATGGCCTACCGTGCGTTGCTCAACCAGGCAGAGCTGCTAGCCCTTCCTTCTCACCGAACTTCTACTCCAACGCCGTATGCACCTGCATCTGCTGCGTCATCGGGCTCCTCTGCTCCTCGCCGTACTTCGAGTACGGCTGCGTCACACCGAAGCCCGATTCCTTGCATCTACAGGTACTTACGGCGTTTCGTCACGAAATCGGTGAGCAGGAAGGGCTAGAGCGCATCGACCAGCCGCTCAAGACACAATGCGCATTGCGGCGCGCAGCGGTGTTGAGCTAGCAGCTGGGCTAGCCCTTCGCCTCGTACCAGCTGGCGCCCCAGGCGACATCGACCACCAGCGGCACGGCGAGCTGCGCCACTCCCGTCATGCTCTCCCGCACCGTCTGAGCCACCGCCGTCGCCTCTTCGGCGGCCACTTCGAGCACCAGCTCGTCATGCACCGTCAGCAGCAGGCGAGCCGCCGGATGTTCGGCTCGCAGCCGCCGGTCGACTTCGATCATGGCCAATTTCATCAGGTCGGCGGCCGTCCCCTGGATGCGAGCGTTGATCGCCATCCGTTTCGCGTTCTCACGTACGGCGTAGTTGCGCGAGCGGATCTCGGGAAGCCAACGGACCCGGCCGTAGAGGGTCTCGACCTTCCCTTCCTCGGCGGCGCTCTGTTGGGTCTCCTCGATGTAGCGCTGCACACTCGGATAGCGGTCGAGATAGGCCTTGATGAAGCGGTCCGCCTCCTTGGGTCCAACCCCGAGGTTCTTGGCCAGTCCGAAGCCGCTGATCCCATAGAGGATGCCGAAATTGATCGTCTTGGCGGCGCGCCGCTGCTCGGCGGTGACCAGTTGGGCGGAGATACCGAAGACGCTGGCGGCAGTGGCCCGGTGGATATCCTCGCCGGCCCGAAAGGCCTCGATCAACGCCTCTTCGCCGGCGATGTGCGCCAGCACCCGCAGCTCGATCTGACTGTAGTCAGCCACCAGCAATACATTGCCGGGGGGGGCGATGAAGGCGCGACGAATGCGCTGTCCCAGCTCGGTACGCACCGGAATGTTCTGTAGGTTGGGGTGGGTCGAGGAGAGCCGTCCGGTGGCGGCGACGGCCTGGTTGAAACGGGTGTGAATCCGCCGGTCCTCCGCCACCAGCGCGGGCAGCGCGTCCACGTAGGTCGACTTCAGCTTGGCCAGCTCTCGAAAGCGGAGAATCTCGGCCGGCAGCGGATAGCCGCGGCTGGCCAGTTCCTCCAACACCTCGGCTCCGGTGCTGTAGCTCTTCGTCTTGCGAGTTCGCTTGAGGACCGGGTAGCCGAGCTTGTCGAACATGATCGCGCCCAGCTGCTGCGCGCTCTGGATGTTGAAGGTCTCTCCGGCGAGTTCATAGATCGTCCCCTCGAGCGCCGCCAGCTCGCTGCCCAGCTCCACCGACATGGCTTGCAGGAAGTCCACGTCGAGCAAGACACCGGCCTCCTCCATCGCCAGGAGAACGGGCAGCAGCGGCTCTTCAAGATCGCGATAGACCTTGCTCAGCTCGGCCTCTTCCAGGGCGGCGGCCAGTTGATCGGCCAAGGTGGCGCTCACCGCCACTCGCTGGGCGACGAAAGCCAGCAGCCGCTCGTCCCCCGGCGGCGGTTCTTGTCCTCGCTCCCAACCCACCTCTTTGGCGGTGAACAGCTTGACCCCGAGCCGTTCCAGCGCCAGCGCCGCCAAGTCATGGCTGTGGGCCGAACGCAGCAGATAAGAGACCAGCATCGAGTCGAAAATCCGAGCCCGGCAAGGAGGCTCGGCTCCGCACAGGCGAAGCAACTCCTTGACGTCGTGGCCGAGCAGCTGGTGGTCGGGATTCGCGGTGTATCGAGCCAGCGTCGTGGTCACCGCCCGGTGCAGGTCGGCGTCGCGCAGATCGGCGAACCAGCACCCATCCACCCCACCGTCCTCGCTCGGCCGTGCTACGGCCAGGCCGAGCGGGGTTTCCTCGCCGATCGTCGCCACCACCGCGCGGGCCCCAAGCTGGCGCACCACCTCGTCCCAGCGCTCGGCATCGCGCACTTCCTCGACCGAGGGTATCTCCAGCTCATCGCCGCTCGTCGCCTCCAGCTCGTCGAGCAGGGAGAAGAATTCGAGTTCGGTGAAGAGTTCCCGCAACGCCGTCTCGTCCGGCACCGCCAGGCGAAGCTCTTGCGGCTCCAGGGGAAGGTCAAGATCGGTATGAATGATCACCAGGTCCTTCGACAGCTCCGCCAACTCCCGGTTTTTGAGCAGCGACTCGCGGTAACTCTTGCGTTGCACCTCGGCGGCGCGATCGAGTAACTCCTCCACCGAGCCGAACTCCGCGATCAGCTTCTTGGCCCCTTTCTCGCCAATTCCCGGTACTCCCGGAATATTGTCCGAGGCGTCCCCCATCAGGCCGAGCACATCGGCGACCTTGTGAGGCGGTAAACCGAAGTCTTCCTCGACCAACGCCGGGTCGTACTTCTTGTCACGGCCGGTGTGAAATAGGCTAACCCGCTCCGAGACCAGCTGCATCAGATCCTTGTCGGCGCTGACCAGCACTACGTCGAATCCGGCCGCCGCCGCCTTCTTCGACAGCGTCCCCAAGACGTCGTCCGCCTCGTAGTTGTCCAACTCGATGATCGGTATCTTGTAGGCGGCCAGAAGCGAGCGAATCCATGGGATCTGCGCTCGCAAATCGTCCGGCATGGGCGAGCGGTTGGCCTTGTACTGCGGAAATTTTTCGCTGCGTATGGTTTTTCGCGACACATCGAGCGCCACGCCGAGCAGTTCCGGTTGCTCGTCGCGCAGGAGCTTGCGCAGCATCTGCAGAAAACCGTAGACGGCGTTGGTCGGTTCGCCCTTCGAGTTCGACAGGTTGCGAATGGCGTAGAAGGCCCGGAAGATGTTGGAGTAGCCGTCGATGAGAAAGAGGCGTTCAGGCATGCCGGCGATTCTACCTGCTGGAGCGAACCCGCTAACTCCAGGGTCGGTGTCACCAAGAAGGGC
The DNA here is from genome assembly GCA_024277255.1 of Acidobacteriota bacterium. Taxonomy (GTDB): domain Bacteria; phylum Acidobacteriota; class Thermoanaerobaculia; order Multivoradales; family SZUA-115; genus SZUA-115. The sequence continues at coordinate 8,213 of JAJRVQ010000046.1, forward strand.
GAAGCGCCGAAGCACTTCGCCCCAAGACCCAAGGAATCGAATCGGTTCCTATTCCAGGCGACTCCAGGTCACCCGGCCGGGTTCAACAAGATCACTGGGTTGCCAGCACTCCAGGTTGAACCACCACAGGCTTGGGCTCGACCACCGCGTTGTTCGACAAGACCAGACTCGGCTTGGCTAGGGCCAGCTTGCAGCTGATCAAGTTCGACGAAACGGAGGCACCGAGGCCACGATCGATCATCGTCTGGGCGCCCTCGCCCACGTAGGCCACGCTCTTGGACTGGACAGAGCACGTTGGCTCTGTACCCTTCGGAGGCAGGGTGGCGACATGGTCGTCCAGAGTCCCAGCCGCGGAAGCGCCACCGGTGACGATCGAAGGGCTAGCCGCCAAGGCGGAACTGACCTGGGCGACCGTGGTGTTCTTCTTGAGCAACACCTCGAACATCAGATCGAGCGGCGTGTTTCTCGGCACGTTCTGGCACGTCTGGGCCAGGAAGCCGTCGACATTGGTCGCCACCGTATTCAGAAACGAGGCCGCGGAAGCCGCGGTGTTCGTGTTCTGATCGAAACTCCAAGCCGGGAAACGTTGGCCGGTCGTGGGATCGACGAAGTTGACCCACTCGATGCTCTTGATACCGCCGACCTTCTTGAAGGCGCAGGCGCAGAAGCCACCCGGGCTCGTGCTGGAACCAAAGGTGGTGTAGTTGTGGACGGTGATCCAAGCGCGGATCATGCAGTCGGTCGGGTCGTTCAGCGGCACGCAGATCTCGTGGAAGACGACCGTAATCGACGGCACGACCGGCGGGCTGCTGCACGCATAGGCTTCCGGCACGGCACCAAAGAGTGCCAGACCGAGAACCAGAACCAGAACTTTGCATAGTTGCTGTTTCATAGAGCTCTCCTTGTAATTCGAAATAGGACGGCTGAAATGGGACAACTGGCAGAGCTCACGGAAGTGAGACGGCAACCGGGCTATCACCCACGAGCGGCGCCGTGCCGATCGAATCTCCACCCTTCATGACTGCCGGCTTGAGCAGCACCGGGGAGATCAGCGCATCGGCGCAGGCCACCATCAGATCGGGATTCAGTTCGACACCACGATCGGCCCAGACCGAGATAGCGTCACCGACATAGGCGGTCATCTTGTTCTGTACCTGGCAGGTGGTGGACTTCTGCGGCACGACTCCGACATGACCGATGTACTGGCCCTGCTTGTTCACTTCACCGGTCACCAAGACCGGACCGCTGTTGTTCAGCGCGCTCGCGATGGTGGCGATGCCGGCATCGCCTTCGAAAATCACTTCGAGCATCAGATCGAGAGGAGTGCCCGTCGGAACGTCTTCGCAGGTCTCGGCGCGGTAGCCCGCGATGTTGGCACCGGTACCCAGAAACTGCTGAGCGTTGCTGGTGACCCCGGCGTCCGGATCGAAGTACCAAGCCGGGTAGCGCTTGCCGGTAATCGGATCGATGAACTTGACCCACAGGACCTTCTTGATCTTGCCGACCTTCTTCAGGGCGCAGGAGCAGAAGGTGTTCTGGGTGCTGCCGAAGGTCGTGTAGTTATGGTAGGTAATCCAGCCACGCAGCATGCAATCGGTCGGATCGTCGATCGGAAAGCACTGCTCGTGAAGCTGTACCGTGATCGGCGGCACAGGTGGCGGCGACGAACACGCCTGTGCCGCCGGCACACCGAAGGCCAACGCCAGAACGAGAGTCACCCACGCGGTAATGATGATTTTTTTCATCAAAAATATCTCCTTAAAAAGGACGACCTCGGTAGAGAGGCCAGTCCGGAAACGGGTTGGTCCAAAACCATTGCTCCGGATTGGCGGCCCGCGGCAACCCGGTGAGATCCTGAGTTGGAAAAAGACAGTCAAAATAGGGTCCTCTTGGCTCTGTTAGTCACATGGATGCGCTATTGCCCCTCTGTCCACAAACTTTTCTTTTCCGGGTCCCAAAGGAACCTCTCCGATGCACTAGGAACATTGAGGCAAGTTGAATCCACCACGCCAGCGAGAGTCTGGTAATCTCAGAGACGGGAAACAGATCAAGTTCTGGGGAACGTCGAAAGCTCGGAAACGACGCACTGCCGCCGATACTTCGGCAACGGGATACGCGGCTTGTGGAGGTTCGGCTTGTGGACGACGAGCCGGTGAGTGACCATGGGCCGCCAACCGGCAGCCGTGAGTCCGGCGATACGGAGGATTGGGGAATCGGAGAGCAGATCACTGGAGTGCTGGAGAAAGTTCTCGCGGGTGATCAGGCTGCCGGCGGCTGGTTGTACGACACTTTCGCGACGCGCCTGTTTCGCCGCCTGCGCCAACGGTATTCCTACCTCGGCGAGAGCGCGGCGGAAGACCTGCTGCACGATGTCTTTGTACTGATCCTGCGCCAAGACTGCCGTTTGCTGAGACGGTTCCTGGAGAGAGTTCCGAAGCCGGAGCAAACTCAGCCCCGCCTCGAGCGCTTTTTGTGGGACCAAGCCTGCGGCGTGGCCAGCAACCAACGCCGCTCGGCGCGCAGCCAGAAGGTCGTGCCGCTGACCGCCACCGCACCGGACAAACGGCCGGGCGCCGAGCGACAGGCGCTGCAACGCGACTGGCTCAAGCGGCTGGAAGGCTGCCTTGCCGGCGGGCGCAAGCGCGCCTTTCTCTACTACAAGCTGCGCTACCGCGACGGATTGTCTCCCGAGCAGGTAGCCAAGGTCACCGGTTGGTCGCGAAAGGCGACCTACAAGCTCAAGGAAGCGCTCAACGCCGAGTTGGCTCGCTGCAAAGAGTTGTTGGTGGGGGCTGCCGGATGAGTCTCCATGTCAGCGGCGCAGGAGGACCGCTGGGAGTCCTCCTCTCGCTCGCTGTCCTGGCCGGCGGTTGTTCCCAGCCCACACCGAAAATCCCACAAGGCAAGGACGGGGGTCCCCTGCCGGCAGAGGTCGCCATCTCCGGACACCGTGACGTGGTGGTCGGCGAGGACGCTAGCCTGACTCCCGTTTTCATCTACCGCGACCCACCCATCAAGCTCTGTTTCGACTCGGAATTGAATGCCTCGTCCTGGCAGGTCTGGGCCACCATCAAAGGAGCCAAGAAGGCGACCGTCTCACTCACCAAGCCAGGGCCCCGCCTGGGAGATGTCACCTGCTTTCTGGCACCTCTGCCCAGCGAGCACGATGCGCAGCTCCCGCTGGAGATCTGCTGGCAGGTCTATGACAGCTACGAGGAGACACTCTTCGACAGAGAGTGTCGTCCTCTACGCTACCGCCCCGACGACCCCACCTATGGGGGGTTCTTGGAGCAATACGGTCGAATCGAAGCCCAGAAGGGACTGGAGAGCGATCAGCTGCTCCGTTTGGCACAGACGGTCGAGGAACACGGCTATCCAGCCTTCGGCGTCCGTCTTAGGTTCGTCGTGGTGGATCGTCTGCGCCGCCTCGGCGATCTAGCGAAAGCCCACCGGCAGCTGAACGCCCTGCCTGCCTGGCTGAACGCTCCTCAAGCCGCCGCCTTGGCCTCGCGCGCTGAACAGCATCGGGCGAAACTCGACCTCGCCGAGTCGAAGCTGCAAAGCGCGTGGCGTCACCTCGAATTGGCGGACCGGCTCATGCGCCCCACCGTTCCCTCCTGGCGCTTCTCGATCGCCTACGAGCAATCGATCATCCTCAGCCAGGTGGGAGCCCTGGCAGAGGCGACCGAGCGGCTCGAAGAACCGCTACGGGGCTGCAACGACACCAACCCATGCAAAGACAGCTTGGAGGCCGTGGCGAAGAGCCAACTCTATTGGATGCACGCCCTCAAACTCGACGCCGGACAGCAAGAGCTGGCTGAAGTAGAGCGAGGCATGGAGGAGATTCTGCCCAAGCTGCTGGAGTACTCCACCTCCGACGCTGAAGAGAAAGCGAACCACCACATCAACCTGGCTTACTTCCGCGTCTTGCGTGGCCACGACCCCTCACCGGATCTGGCGAGGGCTCGTCAACTCCTCGCCATCGGCGCAGCCAGGGACGACCCCTCTGCGAGGAATCTCCAGCTGCTGGCGTGGACCGACTTGGTGGAGGGACTGGGTGCTGCCGCCACCGGTGATGTCCGGCGAGCCCTGGAACTGTGTTCGCACGCCACACGCTTCGAGGACGATCCGCACCTCGCCGCCTGGTCCACCAGCTGCGCCGGTCGGGCGCACCGCCTGCTGGGCGACTCCGCCGCCGCGCTACGCGCCTTCGAGCGCGCATTGGTCCTCCACGAATACGCCACCGCCGAGGGCCTGCAACAGCAGATCGATCAGGGTCCCGGCCAGCGCGGCGAGGATTACTATCGTGCGGCGAGGGCCGCAGCCGACCTTGGAGAATACGGCGCGGCGTTGGAAATTCTCGAACGGCTCGATCGTTTTTCCACCGACGAACAACTCCGCCTCGACTGCCGTGAAAGAGCCATCACCGCGGAACATCGCGCTCAGTGGAAGCGCAATGATGAGCGCAGGAGCGAAATCGTGCGCCAGCTCAGCGAGAAGGAAAAGGCGGTTTCCGGTGAGCGCAAGGAGGCGCTCGATGAATCGGTCCGACAGCTGAAGCTGGAACTTCAGGAGCTGTGGCGCGAACTACCCGGCTGTCCCGACCTCCTACCGGCCGCGGCGAGTCCCGTCCCCCCTGGGGTCGGTTGGCGGATCGCTGCTCTCAGCGACGAGATCCTGCTCTTTCACCGTTCCGCCGGCGGCGAGGTTTCTCTGACTCGCCGGCCCATCGATCGCCGCGACCTGCGCCGGCGAGTCGAGCGCATCGGCGAGGCCCTGGCCAGCCGCCAGATGAGCGATGAGCAGTGGCGCGAACTCGCCCGCCCTCTCGGCGAGGCGTTGATCCCGCCTCGACCGAAGAGGCTCAACGCCCAAACCCACTTCGCCCTGCACGGTTTTCTGCAGGGAGTCCCCCTGGCGGCGCTACCGGTAGAAGAGGGCGAAGAAGCCCGTTGGCTGGCGGACTTCACAACCCCCATCCTCGAGCCGGCAAGCCGCGGCGTGCCGCGGCCCGTCTCGCCGCGAGCGACCTCTTTGCGCGGGTTGTTCGTCGTCGACCCGAAGAGCAACCTGGCTAGCACCCCGAAGCAGACCGAGTTCTACCGCCAAGCCTTGCCGCAAGCGGTGATCCTGCGTGGTCCCCGAGCGACGGTCGAAGCGCTCGAGAGTCACCTGCCGAGCGCCTCCTTCCTGCACCTGGACGCCCACGCCCTGTTCGACCCGATCTTCCCCGAACTGTCGAGCATCGAATTCGCCGACCGGCGACTGCGCCTCGGTGAACTCGCCGATCTGCCCGCGCCGCCCATCTTCGCCAACCTCTCCGGTTGCGGAACGGGACGGTGGCAAACGACCGCCGATGCCGGCCGTTTCGGGATCGCCGGAGCTTTCGCCCGCCGGGGCACCCACTGGGTGATCGCCAGTCGCGATGTGATCCGCGACCAGCTGCTGGAGGATTTCAATCGTGCCTTCTATCGACGCGGCGGTAGCGTCGGAATGCGGGCGGAAGCCATTCCCGACCTCTACGCCACGGCGTTGAGGCGGATCCGCGAGAGCTACCCGGCGACGGAGTGGGCCAGCTTGATTCTGCTAAGCGGAGGAAAAAAAACGGCTGGGGAGGGGGCAGGTCGCTACTTTAGCGACTCCTCAGTAATCAGAAGCGGTGCCCCTCGCCCGCGACTAGCGAAGTTTCTCGAACGGTCACGCTGACAACGCGGAGCATATCGATGCAATCATTCGATTCAGATGATTTCTTATGGGAGATGGCGGCCAGTGAGGAGGGCGATCTCTCCTCTCCTCCGGATGAGGAGCTTCGAGCCTACCTCGGGGACCGTCTAGAACCGGAGGCAAAGAACCTACTGGAAAGCCGGCTGGCACAGAGTCCAAGCGGGCGCGCGCGGCTGATCGAGCTGGCCGGAGTCTCGCTCGAAGCGCCGTCGGACGAGGTGCGCCGTCGGGTCCTGGCTCACCTGCCGGCGCCAGCAAGTCCACGGATTGACCATAGCTCGCCCAAGCGGAGCCATCGCCCCCTTTGGCTCACCGCCGCGGCGGCGGTCATCGCGGTCGTGGCCGTGGGTTATCAGTGGATCCTCCCGCACCGGAGCGACCCGGCGATCGCCGAGTTCACCGTGTCTCAGGTCGGTATCAAGACCGACCGCTCGATCGGCGACGACTCCCACCTCGCCGACCCCAGCCCTTTCCGCGCCTACCCGGATACCGAAGTCAGCATCAAAGCCAAGATCCTCGGGGAGCCCGTCCGCAAGACCGAGTACGGACTCTATCTGCGGCAGGCCGACCGGCTGCAGCGAATCCACATCCCAAAGAGGGACACCGACAGCCGCACCTGCACCGACTTTGTCGCCACCGCGCGGGAGATCGTCGGCGAAACGCCGGCCATCTACACCCTCTTCGTAGCGGCTGCCCTTCCGGGAACGCTGCCCGAGCGAGTCGATCTCGATGGAAGGGACCCGATCCGGGCCCTCGAAGAGGCGAGCCGCGGGCGGGTGCAGCCGGTGGCCCCCCTGCAACTACTGGCGGAGCCGCAGGAAGATCCGGATCGAACCGGCAGCTCTGAGAAGGCCGGGTTGGCCAGACCCACAGCTGTGTGATATCGAGAAAAATCCACTTCAATAGGGAAAGCGGCTATCGTCGCGACTCCCTCTCAAATAGTCCCCTCAACTCGTCGCCGTGCAAATGGATGCGCCGACGCACCCTGGGAGACATGACCTCAGATCTATTTCTAATGTGGCATCGAGGCAGTTCCCGTTCTCGCCAGCCATCGCCAAAGAATGGCGACCCTGCTGGCGAACGATTCTGCCCGGAACCAGAAAGGTTGACCGACCATGAATCGCCAGCTCCGTGCCCCAGAGCACCGCGATCCGCTGTCTGTTTTCACGCAGAGAATTATCCAGTTCCTGTGCCTGCTCCTGTTGCCTACTTCGGCGCTTCCGATGATGGCGACCGTGGTGCAATGGGAGCTGTTCCAGGGTGATACTTCCAACTGCACCTTGCCAGCGGGGACCCAGATTCCCTGCGGTGACTATGGCCTGTTCGTCATCGACCCCGTCTATCCATCTCTAATGCCGATCACACCCTGCTCCGCAGGCAGCGGGGGCCAAGAAACCCCACCCGGCTTCGCAGCCCGGAAGATCACGATTCACCAGGGCAACATCGGTACCGGAGTCAGTATCAGCTTTCCGCTGACCAACTCAAAAGGGCTGCCGCTTACCAGCTCTGTACAGCAAGGTTCCTCCGCCCCACCTTGGACCACCCAGAAGAGGCGCCAGCCAACCTCGTTCGACCACAAGGCGACCGCCCTCGATCTTCCCTGTGCCCTCGGTAGCTGTTTCGCTGATCGCACCCAGCCGATGAGCGGTCCTTGGATCGCGACTTTCGATTGGGACGACTGGCACGGTTGGACGGTCGGCTGGACGATCAGCATGCTGGCCAACCACGAGATTCCGGTGGCGCTTTACGCCTTCGAGGATCTGGTGGAGCTGGAGCCGGAACTCGGCGTTACCGACCTTCACCTCTTGGGGCTGGCCTGTAGCTTGGCGCAGGACATCGACAACAACAACTTCGATCGCCCCTTGGTGGTCAATATGAGCTTCGGCCGACCCGAAGCCCCCACCGACGGTGACACACCGGATTGCGAATACCTGAGCTGCCAGATCGGCAAGGTCTTCGACCACCTCACCACCGGCGCGACGGCAGGGACCCCTGAAACAACCCTCGTCGCGGCGGCGGGAAATCACCAGAAGATCCTCTTCCCCGCCGCCGACGACCGAGCCCTCGTCGCCGGCAGTATGGATCTCGCCCAGTTCAACTCGAACAATCAGCTGACTTCCTCTTGGGAAACGGTCGATCTGGAGAAACCCCTGCAGCACCTGATGCCCGGCAACCCCTTCTGCCTGAACTATTGGTCCGACAGCGGGGAAGAGCGTGCCTGGGAAGCACCGGCAGGCTCTTCCTACGCCTCCGCCGCGCTGACCGGCTGGTTGGCCCGCCAGCAGAAGCTGGCACCGATAGCCAACCCGGCAGCGGCCGCACTGACCCCAGTATGGGCGCCGAAGAACGGCGAAGCCAATTCCCTCTACCTCGCCCAAGGAACGCAGACGCTCATCGAATTTCCACCCGCCGCCCGCAACCTGCTGGCCAGGTCTTTCGGGAAGTTCCAGGGCCCCTGCGGAGTTTTTACGCAACAGCCGAATCTCTTGCACATCACCAATCGAGGCACCACGACTTCCACCGCCACGCTGGGACCGAGCATTGCTGAAAGCCAAGAAGAGAGCCGGCCCACGCCGCCACCTGATCCGTGCGTGCCTTGTGCCTTGATCGACGACGGCGGAGCTTATTCCAAGTCTCTAGGGACACCGTTGCAGCCCTCGACCTCCAAGGCCTCCGCCCGCACCGCCGTGCAGCTGGCCCCCCTGCCACCGCCAACCCAACCCCCACCGCCCGGCCCTGCGCCCGTGGAGTCACCGGTCTATCTCGATCTCTCCGCCCACTCGGATATGCCCAACCGGCAGACGATCGTCCACATCTTCTTGCGCATCGACTCCACCCTCCACGATCTCGGACTGACCCCACAGCAACTCGACGATTTCTCCAACGGCACCTACACCCACCTGGCTCTTCACGGGTTCAATGACCTCTTCTGCGCCGGCAAGCAGCCCTCCTTGGTCTACAAGATCCTGCTGGAGGACACCGGCGAAGAGGTGTGGAGTTCGACACCGATCTTCCTCACCGGCAATACCTGGCCGAAGTGCGACGCCGGTCCCTAGCCCCTGCCTTTCACCGTGACCGGATCCTCGACAGGCGCCCTCCTCGGGCGCCTGTTTTCGTCGATCGGGCGAATCCGCCGTCAGATGGCGGGTCGATCTTGCGTCCTAACCATGTATGGGAGCAAGAAAGACCGTCCTACTGATCGGCTGGGTGAAGCCCTATGCGACTGACCTTCGCCGACCCGGGTCAGGCAATCGTAGACTGATCGCCGGTAAACCACCCCGTCGCGCGGGTACAAGGGTGCCCGTCTATTGGCCACAACTACTGCGCGGCCTGGAACTTGGCCGCGCCTTCTATCTCGACTCGGCAGCTTTGTGCAGAGCGCAAGAGGTCGCCGCCCGCACCGGTCTTCACCTGCGCCCGCGTCGGGTTAGGGCCCCGCAAGGGAGACGTGGCACCTGGTATCAACTGAGCGGCTATGATCACCTCTAATTCCCGGCTATGCTCTGCAAACGATGGTTCCTTGCTCAAAGCTGCTCTCGCCACTCCTGCTCCTCCTTGTCGCCGGCTGTACTCGTCTCGTGCCGTACCAAACGGTCACCAGCCAGTTGCCGGAAGAGAAGATAATCGCCTTGCATCCCGGCGCATCGAGTTCCGCCGGCCGCAACATGGAACCCCTGCAACCGGTGCAGCGGGTTTATGTCGAGGAGAAAGGGAAGGGGAAGCCAGAAGCGGTCATCCTGCTCCATGGCTTTGGTGGCTCCAGCTACTCGTGGCGTTATCTCATCCCGGCACTCGCTGACGGCTACCAAGTTCTGGCTCCCGACCTCAGCGGTTTCGGTTTCACCGAGCGACCGCGTTCCCGTGAGCCGTACACCCGGTGTGGTCAAATCCAGCTCGTCCTCGCCTTGATGGATTACCGTCACCTACCGGCAGCTCACATCGTGGGTCACTCCTACGGCGGAGCTCTGGCACTCGCCCTCGCCTACGACTACCCCAAGCGGGTCCGAAGTCTGACCCTCATCGATGCCGCGGCACCTAGCTATCCACACCAGCGGCGCAAGATCTTCGCCTCCAGCCACAGCCTAACCTCCCTTCTGGTGAGGGGGGTTGGTTTGCGCCGCTGGTCGATTCGCCGGGCACTCAAGCGAAGCTTTCACGATGACCACCTGGTCACCGATGAGCTGGTGGACGCCTATCGCTGCCGGTTGGCGGTGGAAGGGGCCGTGCGTGCCTACCAAGGGCTGACCGCGCCCTTCGAGGAGTTGACAGACCGGGTCGAGCTGGCGGAGATCGAGCAACCCACTCTCGCCTTGTGGGGGTCGGAAGATGAGCTGATTCCCGCCGATCAGGCCCGAATCGAGGTCGGCAAGATGCCGCGCGCCCAATTCGTCTTGGTCAACGGTGCCGGCCACGCGCCGATGGAAGAGCGTCCACAAGAGGTGGCCACCCGGGTACGCGCCTTCCTGGATAGCCTCTGATTCTTGAGGGGGCTTTCGCCAAGCTCCCTCGGTGGCAAGAAGCGTCGTTCTTGCGACCTCACCCCGACGGGCTCGCAGCGCCGATGGTGGCTGCGGAGAAACCTTCGCCGAGAGCTCTCAACTTGTTGGTCGTGTCTGTTTCACGGTCCAGCTGCCGGACATCTTCCAGCCGGTGCGTAGTTCGGCCTGCCAGTCGCCCTGGCCCTCGCCTTGCTCGAGGCGGCCGGTCATCAGCCCTTCGAAGGGCACCGGGAGCAGGCCGGTTTGCCCCTTGCCTTTGAAAGTGGCGTAGAAATCAGCACCGTTCAGCTTGCCGGTCATCTTCGCCGAGAAGGGTTCGCCGTCGCTGGTTGCACCGTCGAGACTGCCGGTCAGCTTGGATCCACGGGCATTGATGCGAAATTCCACCGTGCCCGAGAGAGTACCCTCGAAGCTTCCGCGCCAAACCCCTCGATTCGGCGAACTGCAAGCGACCAAAAAAACAAGGGCGGCGAGCAGCGTTCGAACCCTGGTGTGCATCGGAAACTCCACCTTCATCCCCATGGCTATACTTACGACGTGGCCGATCATCTCATCCAGCTCGCGGCGGGACCGAAACTTTCTATCTCGACCCCCGTTCTGAAAGCCTGGACCTCTCTCTCAACCTTGGAGGATCAATGCGCCTGATCCATGCTCTTCGACCCGCACTTCGTCCCGTCATCGGCAGCGGCTTCGGACTCGCTGCCGTACTCATCGTCACCCTCCCCGCACTTGGGGTCGACATCTACAACACGCGGATGTTGCAGATGCCGGCGGTGAGCGACGACCACATCGCCTTCATCTACGCTCACGACCTTTGGTTGGCCAACCGCGATGGGAGTGCAACCCGGCGGCTGACCAGTCACCCGGGTGTCGAGACCAACCCTCACTTCTCTCCCGACGGCCGTACGATCGCTTTCTCCGCCCAGTACGACGGCAACACCGATGTCTTCGCGGTCGCCGTGGACGGCGGAGAGCCCCGGCGGCTGACCTGGCATCCCGGTGCCGATCAGGTGCAAGGATTCACCGCCGACGGCAGCGCCGTGCTGTTCACCTCCCGGCGCGCCATCCACACCAACCGCTTTAGCCAGCTGTTCACCGTGGCGCTTACCGGCGGCCTACCGCGGCAACTGGCCATCCCCAATGCCGCCGAAGCGAGCTATTCACCAGACGGCAGCAAGATCGCCTACTTGCCCGTCGGCGAACGCTCCAACCAATGGAAGAACTATCGGGGCGGTACGGCCAGCCGAATCTGGATCTACGATGTCGCCGATCATTCGATCGAGGAGGTCCCGCGACCTCCCGAGCGGTGCAACGACAGCCACCCCACCTGGATCGGCGGGACCCTCTACTTTCGTTCCGACCGTGACGGAGAGTTCAACCTCTACAGCTTCCAACCGGGCACCACGCAAGTGCGGCGGCTGACGCAGCACGACGACTTTCCGGTGCTCGGTCTCTCCGCCGGCGGCAACAGACTGATCTACGAACAGGCGGCCTATCTCCATCTGTTCGATCCGACCTCCGGCCAGAGCCGGCAACTCAAAGTTGGAGTCGCTGCCGACCTCACCGAAACGCGACCGCGCTACGCCAGCGGCGCCGAATTCCTCCGCGCCATCGATTTGTCACCCTCGGGCGCCCGGCTAGCCATCGAATTTCGTGGTGAAATCGTCACCGTTCCGGCAGAGAAGGGATACCCTCGCAACTTGACCCAGAGCCCGGGAGCGCACGAGCGCAGCCCTGCCTGGTCCCCCGACGGAACGCGGATCGCCTATTTGTCGGACGCCTCGGGCGAGTACCAGCTGATCGTCGAGGCCCAGGACGGCAAGGGCGAGCCTCGTCACTACGCGCTCGGCGGAGCCGGCTTCTACGAGGATCTGCACTGGTCCCCCGACGGCGAGAAGATCAGCTTCATCGACAACTCCCGGTCGCTCTACTGGATCAATCTGGCCGCGGGGCGCCAGCAGGGCGTGGTCAAGAAGATCTCCTCCCAGCCTTACTATGGACCGCAAAAGAGGCTGCACCACAACTGGTCTCCGGACTCGCGCTGGCTGGTTTACACCCGCAACAGCGCCAGTTCCTTTCAGACCGCACTCCTCTACTCGCTCGCAGACGGCAGTTCACACGCCATCACCGACGGGCTGAGCGATATCGAAGAACCGATCTTCGACGCCGGCGGCAAATACATCTGGCTGAACGCCTCGACCGATTCCGGCCCGGTTCGCCAGTGGTTTGCCCAATCCAACGCCGACGACACCTTCACCAACGATCTTTACCTGATCGTCCTCTCCAAGGATGACGAATCGCCACTGGCACAGGAGAGTGACGAGGAAGAAGGAGCGGCAGGGGACGACGACGATCAGGGCGACGAGAACAGCGACTCGCAAGACGATGGAGACACTCCCGAGCCGGTGAAGATCGACTTCGAGGGGCTCGGCCAGCGCATCCTCGCCGTGCCCACCGGCACCGCCGCCTACTCGAGCCTGCGCTCGGGCAAAGAAGGGCAGCTTCTCTACCTCAAGGCCACCACCGGCCGCGGCGGCGAACCGCCCGCGCTCTACAGTTACGACCTCGAGAAGCGGGAAGAAACGGAGCTGCTCGGCGGCGTGAACGCCTTCTCGATGGCCGCCGGAGGCGAGAAGGTGGCGGTGATGATGGGAGAGAAGATCGTCATCGCGGCCACCGAAGCCGCCATCGATGCCAGCGAGGGCGCGGTCGACATCGAAGCGGTCGAGGTGAAGATCGAGCCGAGAGCGGAGTGGGCGCAAATGCTGCGCGAAGCCTGGCGCATCAACCGCGACTACTTCTACGATCCCGGAATGCACGGTGCCGACTGGCCGGCGATGTGGGAGCGCTACTCCGCCTTCCTGCCCGACCTCGCCGTGCGTAGCGACCTCAACCGGCTGATCCAGTGGATGTGCAGCGAACTGTCGGTCGGCCACCACTTCGTCTTCGGCGGCGACACCCTGGTCGATGTCGACCGCGTGCCCGGCGGCCTCTTGGGTGCCAACTACGAGGTCGACCACGGGCACTATCAATTCGCCAAAGTCTTCGGCGGCCTCAACTGGAACCCGGATCTACGCTCGCCGCTCACCGAGCCCGGGGTCAGCGTCAAGGTTGGCGAGTACCTGCTACAAGTCGAAGGGCGTGACCTTCTCGCCTCGGAGAATCTCTACAGCCGCTTTGAGAACACCGCCGGCAAGATCGTCGAGATCACGGTAGGGCCACACCCCGACGACCGCGACGCGCGTACGGTGCGGGTGACGCCGATCGCCAACGAAGGAGCGTTGCGCAACCGCGACTGGGTCGAAGGCAACCTCCAGCGGGTGAGCGAAGCCACCGGCGGCCGCGTGGCCTACGTCTACGTACCCAACACCGCCGGCCTGGGCCACACCTATTTCAAGCGCTACTTCTACCCCCAGGCGCAGCGCGAAGCGATCATCGTCGACGAGCGCTACAACGGCGGCGGCTCAGTGGCCGACTACTACATCGACCTCCTGCGCCGCCCCTTCATCAGTTATTGGGCAACCCGCTACGGCAAAGATCTGGAGTCACCGATCTCGGCCATCCACGGGCCCAAAGTGATGCTGATCGACGAAACCGCCGGCTCCGGCGGCGACCTCCTGCCGTGGATGTTCCGCAAACTGGAGCTGGGCACCCTGATCGGCAAGCGAACCTGGGGCGGCCTGGTCGGCATCCTCGGCTTCCCCATCCTGATGGACGGCGGCTTCGTCACCGCCCCCAACATCGCCATCTGGACCGAAGAGGGCTGGGTGGTCGAGAACGTCGGCGTCCCGCCCGACATCGAAGTCGAGCAACTCCCCTCCGAGCTGATGCAGGGCAAAGATCCACAGTTGGAGCGAGCCATCGAAGTCGCCCTACAGCAGCTCGAAGCCAACCCCAGAGTCCGCCCCGAGCGGCCACCGTTTCCGGTGAGGGTGAGGCAGTAGCTCGAACGACTTGCCCAACGGGAGAGGAGGGGGAGCGGTGCGGAGTTGTCGCGACGCTCCCGGGCGCCTGCGGAGGTCGTCAGAGCCCTACGTGTCGGCGGTAGTGGCTCAGTTTGCCAGCGGGACCCTATGCGGTCGGTATCCCACACCCATCCTCGCCCGCCAAGCCGGGCTGCGGGCGGCAGCGGGAGCCCTCCGCCCGCTGCCCACCGGCAAATTGAGCCACTACCGCAAATTGAGCCACTACCTAGGAGTCGGTAAGATCTCACAACCCCTCGACCACCTCGGCCAGCCGCTCGGCGATGAGCCGGTGGCCGGAGGGGCGGAGGTGGTCGTCGAGGGTGTACCAATGCTCCGGTCCGAGTTCGGCTGCGAGGTCGAGAACACGCATGTTGTGCAAGTGGTCGGGGAGGCTCCGCTCAGCGAGAGCGGTGCGTAGCATGGGCGCGAACCAGTCGCGTCCACGATTGTATGAGTTGAGTTCGAAGACCACGATCTCCAGTGCGGAGAGATCGACCGGTGAGGCGTTCATCGCCTTGAGGAAGAGGTCGATCTGCTGCTGCCGCGCCAGCGGGTCGTCAGGATCGGGGTTGGAAGGCGCGGAGCGAGCCAGCGGCAAGAGCTGGCGAAGCCGGTCGAGGCGGTGGCCAAGCAGGGTCGCTAGATAGCGTCCCGGAAGGTAGCGGCGGCCGCGCTGGTAGGCGGCGACCGCGGCAGCGTAGCTGGCAGCCGACTGCGGGACCACGCGATCGCCTTGGCGAGCGAAGCGGCGGTTCTCGAAGAAGTCGTTGTTGCAGAACTGGATCACGAGATGGGTCGCAGCGCTGCGATCGAACCGCTGCAAGGAAAGGAGTTCGCGCGCGGTGCCGTAGGACGAGATTGCGGTGTTGACCACGCGACGACCGGTGAGTCGCTCCAGCACCTGCGGGAAGGCCTCGTCTTGGTCGACACCCCAGCCCATGGCGAACGAGTCGCCCACGACCACGATCTCGGGCGCGACCAGTGACCTCTCGTCGTCACGAACGCCGAAGTGGTTGACCTCGTATCCGGTGTCGAACTCGGTATTGTTGAACCGAAACGACCCCGGCCGCAGGGTATAGCCGAGGTTGGAATCGTAGGTCGCGGCGTCGGGCTCGAACTGGATCATGTGCCGATCGAGCATGTACAGCTCGCGGGCGAGTTCACGCAGCGCAGGAGCGGCGCCGGCGAGAACCGGCAGGCGGCGCACGGCTACCAGAGCCGCCTCGGCGAACGCCCCGGTAACAACGCCGATGACCAGCACGAAGCAGACGCGCCGCCAGCGGTGCCAGGTGAACAGGATGGCGGCACCGGCAAGCGCAACCAGCGAGCCGTACACTGCGAGTGCGGGGTCGACTATGGCTACCACGACGAGTGCGACGAGCACCGCGAAGGCCAGCCATGTCTCGGCTCGCAGTTCGGCTGGACCGGAATGAGTTGGTTTTGTGTGAGTCATGCCGCGATCTCGGCATCCTTGTTCATCAAAGCATCCAGTTTCTTTTTAGCCGCCTTAGCCCAGCCCTGCCAGGCCGGTAGCTGCAC
>JAJRVQ010000003.1 GCA_024277255.1 Acidobacteriota bacterium
CTGATTCCGATTCAATCCGACCACCCATTCCGATCCACTTGAACAAGTGGCCGCTTTCGATCGGAATGGATGGCCGCTTTGCGTCGGAATCACTGGCCGGATTGAATCGGAATCGGTGGTCGGATTCTGTCGGTGCAGGCACCCAGCCACCGGTATCAGCCTCTTCGGCGGTTTCTTCCTCGGCTTCCTCGTACCGTTCCTCCCTCTGTTCGTCGCCATGGCGCTGCGCAGAACGATCGAGTAGCGTCGGGTCCGGGTGAGCTGGCTGGCAGGGCGGCCCGACAAACCGGACTTCGGTAACGCTTCTTGTAGAGTATGGGGAGCCGAGCCAGATGGAGGGTGGCAGATCCCGTTCAATCCTCTCTCACCTATATCAGTAGGCTGCACAGCAAAGGAGATGGTGATGTCCGGTCGCAATTCAGCCAGCACCGAGAATGGCCATAGCGAGTCAACGCTCTTCCGATCGCTCGTGATCAATATCCTCGGCTACTACGACAAAGACGAGGACGCTTGGGTTGCGCTCGGTCTCGAGATGGATCTACGGGGGTACGGCTCCACCTTTGAAGAGGCCGCTGAAGATCTTGAAGACCTCATCATCATGCAGATCGGATTCGCCCAGGCGAAGAACCAGCCTGAGCTTCTCTTACATCCAGCCGAACCCGTGTGGTGGCAGCTCTTCGAGCAGATGAGGCAGGAGCGTTTCGCTGACATGGCAAAAGGGCAGTCCGGCGGCGAACAGGGCCACCATGCAGAGTACGAAATCGCGGGCATGCCGCTACCTTCCCCGCAGGTCATCGCCCAACGTCGAACTCAGTTTGACCGGCTGAATGGCTAGCCGGCTAGCGCCTCTCAAGTTCCGCGACCTCGTGAAGAGGCTCAGAAAGCACGACCCGAGATTCGAGATCTGGGAGAATCGGGCCAAGGGTAGCGAGAGGATGCTCTACCACCCCGATATCGGTGGCAGGCCTCAGTCCTTCCCACTGAAATGCCACGGAGGCAGCACCGAGATCCGCATCGGCACGCTCAGGGCCATCATGCGCCGCTTCCAACTACCTCGGAACGTGATCACCTCTTAGGCACTCGGACGCTGTGCTGATTCATTCTGCATGGGAATGCCAGTCACATAGTAAGCACAGTGAACGGCTTGTCGGGCTCCTCGCCACGCTGGGCACAGAAGCCGAGGTAGTCATCCACGGAGTCGCGGAACGCTCTCTTCAGTTCCCGGACGCTGGTGCCCTCGAAGGTGATCACGTCCCGCGTGCCCAGCACCTCTCCGTGGAAGATCCCCGCCTCATCGTCAAACTCGACTTGCCCCTTGTACCCCTTGTGCTCCAACATCTTCTCAGCTCTCCACTCCTATTCCGGCCGCACTCAGGAAGCGCTGTAACGATCTTACGGCGCCTCGAAAGGCCAGTCACGAAGTAAGACCTTGAAGAAGGACTCAGCTGGCCCGCTTCGCCTCGTGCTCAGCGATCAAATGGCGTACTTCCGGCACCAGGGAGGGCGGGATCGCCATCATCGTCAGGTTGGCGAAAGCCGCCTCATCCTCGGCGACCGCCTCATCCTCGCTCTGGTTCTCGTAGTGCTCCAGCACGTCGCGTACCCGTGCCTCGTCCCATCCGGGGGGAAACTGGTTCTTCACTTGTTTCTTCATCGTTTCCTCTTCCGCCGCTGCCGTCGCCGATAGGCGATCAGGGGCTTGCCTCGCAAGTCGTAGGCCGTGATCACAAATACGCTCCGCGGACTCGGATCCGGCGCGTAGATAACCCGCAGGAGCCGTCCCGCCTCTGTCGCCCCAATCACCATCCGTGAGTTCCCTCGGCCGGGGCGCTCCTCGCCAGGGTTCGCCAGCACTTCTTCCACTTCATTCTCGCTGACGCCATGCTCATAGATGTGCGGCTCGCCGGTCGTCGGGTCCCGAAAAAATCGTAACTCCACATGAGCCATTCTATCTCTTCACCCTTTTCGATCTATTCCGAGGGCGGCGGTGCCCTGTCTCACATGGTGCCAACCGCACAGCAAAATCCTTTAGGTTCAAAGGGATGCAAAGCCTGGCACCTCCTTCCGGAGCCGAATTGGAACTCGAAATCGCCGCCTACGGCACCGATTCGCGCCAGCGCCTCCCCAGCTCCCCCAGCAGAACCAGCTCCGCCTCCAGGGTGATGCCGAAGCGTTGGTGCACGGCGTGGCGAGCTTCGATCATCAGGTCGAGTACTTCTTCGGCGCGGGCGTCGCCGAGGTTGATGAGGACGTTGGCGTGTTGGGGGCTGATGGCGGCGCCGCCCTTGGCTTTTCCCTTGAGGCCGCAGGCCTCGATCAGGCGGCCGGCGAAGTCGCCGGGGGGGTTCTTGAAGGTGGAGCCGGCGGTGCGGCCGGAGGGTAGGCTGGCCCACCGTTTGCGGTTGAGTTGTTCGATCCGGGCCAGGCAGGCGGCGGGGTCCGCCGGGTGGAGGCGGAAGCTGGCGCGGGTGACGATCGAATCGCCGTGCTGTAGGGCGGTGGTGCGATAGCCGGCCTCCAGCTCGCCGGCGCCGATGCGCCGGTGGCTGCCGTCGCGCTCCATCAGCCAGGCGGAGATCAAGACATCCTTGATCTCGACGCCGTAGCAGCCGGCGTTCATCCATACGGCACCGCCGACGGTGGAGGGGAATCCGGCCAGTGCTTCGAGACCGCTGAGGCCGCGCTGCGCCGCCTGTTTGGCCACACTCGGCAAGGCCAGCGCCGCTCCGGCGACGACCCGGTTGCCGTCGAAACGCAGGCGGCGAAAGTGGCCCGAGAGTTTGGCGACGACGCCGGGCAAGCCACGGTCCGGAATCAGGATGTTCGAGCCGAGGCCGAGGATTTGAAACGGACATCCGACCTCGGCGACCGCCGTCAGGAGCGCCGCCAAGGCTGCCTCAGTGCCCACCTCGGCGAGGAGTTCCGCCGCGCCGCCAATGCGGAAGGTGGTCAGCGGCGCCAGTGGCGCCCGCGAGGTGAGTTTCAGGCCGGCAACACCGCGCAACCAATGACGGATCCGCGCCGCCGAGCCACCCTTGACCTGACCCGCCATCTTGACCGGCCGCTTGACCGGCTCCTTGACCGCGACTCGGCGCTCCATTAGCCTATCTCCACCTTACCGGCCGTTCGCGGTCTACCAGAACATCAAGAAACTGCCACCCAGAAGTTACGGCCAGGGCCGCAACGGCCTTGGCATATCTGTGCAAACTGCACAAAAACAGTATATCTCCGCGCCGGCGCGCGCGGCGGTCGCCGCACAGTTTCACCGATCCGGACCGGCCATTTCATGGGCGGTAAGAAGGCGGTATACAATGACCGCCGGGTTCCGTGGACAACACTCCGAGCGACCAGCCGCCGCGACGTGCCGCGACCAGATATTGCGGCCGGGGCATCGCCCTGGCCGACTAGATTCAAGGAGCATTCAATCTCATGGCTGTAGATCCCAAAAAAGAGCGCTTGAAGGCGATCGACAACGCGCTTTCCCAGATCGAACGGCAGTTCGGCAAGGGCTCGATCATGCGTCTGGGGCAACAAGAGAACCTCGGCATTCCCTCCATTCCCACCGGCTCGCTGGCCATCGACCACGCCATCGGCATCGGCGGATTTCCGCGCGGCCGGGTGGTCGAGGTCTACGGACCCGAGGCTTCCGGCAAGACGACGCTGGCACTCTCCGTGGTGGCACAAGCGCAACGCACCGGCGGCGTGGCCGCCTTCATCGACGCCGAGCATGCGCTCGACGCCGAGTACGCCGGCAAGATCGGTGTCGATATCGACAACCTCCTCGTCTCGCAACCCGATAGCGGTGAGCAGGCTTTGGAGATCGCCGAGGCGCTGGTGCGTAGTAACGCGCTGGACATCATCGTCATCGACTCGGTGGCCGCTCTGGTGCCGCGGGCCGAACTTGAAGGCGAGATGGGGGACAGCCACGTCGGCTTGCACGCCCGTTTGATGTCCCAGGCGCTGCGCAAGCTGACGGCGATCGTCGCCAAGTCACACACCACACTGGTCTTCATCAACCAGATTCGCGAAAAGATCGGCGTCATGTTCGGCAGCCCCGAGACCACCACCGGAGGCCGGGCGCTCAAGTTCTATTCGTCGGTCCGCATCGACATCCGGCGCATCGGCGCCCTCAAGATCGGCGACCAGGTGGTCGGCAGCCGGTCGCGAGTGAAGGTGGTCAAGAACAAGACCGCCGCCCCCTTCCGCCAGGCGGAATTCGACATCGACTACGGCGAGGGGATTTCTCGCGCCGGTGAGTTGGTCGACATCGGCCTCGAGCACAAGCTGGTGCAGAAAAGCGGTGCCTGGTACAGCGCCGGCGAGGTGCGCTTGGGGCAGGGGCGTGAAAACGCCAAGCAGTTCTTCCGCGACAACCCCGATTTCGCGGCAGAGATCGAAGCCAAGCTGCGCGAGGCGCTCAACCTGCCTCCCCTGGCGCCGGCGGCCAATCCGCCGGAACCGGCCGAAGCCAAAGAGCAGCCCAAAGAGCCAGCAGCCGCGAAAGCCTAACCTGAGATCGGCCGCGACCTCCCCAGCCTGCAAGGTACGGGGGTGGTCGCGGCAATGCCGTGCCACGGGAGACCGCAATGAGATCGCTCGCCTTCAGCTTGCTCGCCGCCCTTAGCTTGGCCCTTGTGGCGCCGGCGGGTGCCCTGGAAGTCACCGTCGCCGCGGACGGCGCGCAGTTGGCCGGCAAGATCTTGCGGCTCAAGGTCACCACCGCCGAGTTGGAGGCGGGCGAATCCGCCAGCGCCGAGATTCTCCTCGACGGGCGCAAGGTCAGTCCAGCGGGCGGAGTTGCGCTCGTCGCCGGCGAGCAGACCTTGATAGTGCCCGATCTCGAGATTTCAAGCGGTGGGCACGAGGTGACCCTCACGGCGACCTCCTCGGGCGGAGCCTCGGCGACAGCCAAGGCCACCCTGCGCGCCATCCCCGGCTGGCTGTCGGCGGTCCCGCCGTTGATCGCGATCCTCCTCGCCCTGGTGTTCAAGGATGTGCTGCTGTCCCTGTTTGCAGGGGTCTTTCTCGGCGCCATGATCCTCGTCGGCTGGCATCCGATCACCGCCTTTGCCCGCACCGGCGATCAGTTCATCGTCCCCGCCTTCGCCGACGTCAGCCATGTGCAGATCATCATCTTCTCCACCCTGCTCGGCGCCATGGTCGGCGTGATCAGCAGGAGTGGAGGCACGCACGGCATCGTCAACTGGCTCTCCCCCTACGCCACGACGGCGCGGCGCGGCCAGGTCGCCACCTGGATGATGGGAATCCTGGTCTTTTTCGACGACTACGCCAACAGCCTCATCGTCGGCACCACCATGCGACCGATCACCGATCGGTTGAAGATCAGTCGCGAGAAACTCGCCTACATCGTCGACTCGACGGCGGCGCCGGTAGCCAGTTTGATCCCCATCTCGACCTGGGTCGGCTTCGAGGTGGGCTTGATCGCCGGAGCTTTCAAGAGCCTCGACCTGCCGCTCAACGGGTACCAGGTCTTCATCGCCTCGATCCCCTACCGCTTCTACCCGCTATTCGCGCTGGTCCTCGGCCTGACCATCGCCTTGAGCCGCCGCGATTTCGGCCCGATGCTCGCCGCGGAGCGTCGCGCGGAAACCACCGGAGCGGTGTTGGCCCACGGCGACACCGCGCTGGCCGACTTCACCCGAGGCGGTCTGATGCCGCGCGACGAAACTCCAAAACGGGCCATCAACGCCTTCTTCCCGATCGCTGTTGTGGTGGTCGTCACCCTGGCGGGACTCTACGTTTCAGGCGCCGCCGGCCTCGATCGGTCGCAGTTTCCCAGCTTGTTCAAGTGGGTCCAAGAGGTCCTTTCCAACGCCGATTCCTACAACACGCTGATCTGGGCCAGCATGGCCGGACTGATCAGCGCGGTGGCCATGCCGGTGCTGCAGCGCATCTTGCCGCTCAAGGAGGCGATGGACGGGATGATGGAGGGGCTCAAGACGATGCTCCTGGCCATCGTCGTACTCATCCTCGCCTGGTCGATCGCCGAGGTCTGCACCCAGCTCCACACCACCGATTACATCGTCGCGATGACCAAGAACGTCCTTTCGCCGCACCTATTGCCGGCGCTCGTCTTCGTAATCTCGGCGGCTGTCGCCTTCGCCACCGGTTCCTCGTGGAGCACGATGGCGATCCTCATGCCGCTGGTCATCTCCTTGGCGCACGGACTTTCGACCGCCGCCGGGATCGGCATCGAGAGTCCCGCCTTCTACACTCTGATGGTCGGCACCATCTCTTCGGTGCTCGCCGGCAGCGTCTGGGGTGACCACTGCTCACCGATCTCAGACACCACCATCCTCTCCAGCATGGCTTCCGGCTGCGACCACATCGCCCACGTACGCACGCAGTTGCCATACGCCGTGGGGCTGGGGATCCTGGGGATCCTGATCGGCGACCTGCCGACCGCCTACGGCCTGCCGGTCTGGGTCTCGCTGGTGGTCGGTTCAACCGTCATCATCGTCGGGGTGTTGTGGCTGGGCAAGCGAATCAACGACGGCGGTGCACCGGCCTCAGCTACCGGTTAGGCCACGAAACCGGCCGACTTGTGCGAACCGTCGCACCAGGGTTTGGTGGTGGAAGCCCCGCAGCGACACAGCGCGCCACGTTCGCCTGCAAACCTGACCTCGCCGTCCGCGCCCTGCACCACCAGTGGCCCTTCGATGAGGAGCGGACCGTTGGCAGCCAACTTGAAGTTGACCGCGCCCTGCGCTACGTCGTCGACCGGCTTGTCGTCGCTCCACACGCCATCGTCTTCGAATCCGGCTTCACGGTGAGAGCCATCACAAAACGGCTTGTTGTTGGAGGCACCGCAGCGGCATAGGGCGAAACTCTCCCCCTGTTGAATCACCGCTCCGTCGCGCCCGCTCACCTGCAAGGCACCGGCACAAACCAGCGGTCCATTCGCCGCCACCTTCAGGACGTTCGACCGACTTTCCTCTTCTGACACCTCAGCCTCCTCTCAACACCGCACGCGCGGCCGGATGGTTCTGTTCTCGAGTCCCGCAGTATAGAGGGTCCGGCTCCCCGTACCGTTACGGGCTACTCCCTTACCCCTCCGTCGGACGGGCGGCAGATAAGGCCGGATCGAGTAGTTCTCCTTGCTCCTACCGGCAAATTCTCCGCCGGCAAAACAGTGGAGGTCTTACAGAACCAGTCTATTTGTTTCTCGGCGCAAATGCGCTGTACTCAGTAAAGAGTCGTTTTCTTCGACTCCGACACTGAGCAACACTGAGCACGACGATGCCAAGTACCCTCTCCCCACGATTGGCCGAGATCACGGTCACCCACCCGCCAACGCCCGCATCACCGCCCGTAACCGCCCTCCTGCGCGCCTGGCGCAATGGGGAGGAGGATGGCTGCAGCGGCTGATGGCGACGGCTCGATCGATCGAATGGCTGCCAACCGGCGTACCTCGGGCAAGCGTCTTCACTATCGCCTGCTCGGCGACCTCGACCTCATCGTTCTCAAAGCGTTGCGCAAGGAACCTGGGCGCCGCTACGCCTCGGTGACCGAACTCTCGGCGGATCTCCAACGCTACCTCGTCGGGCTAGCTCTGGTCACCGACACAGCCGTCGCCCTGTGGCAGGCTCGGCACCATGACCGAGCGCGGAGTGGCACTGCAAGCCCAGCAGCTGACCGAGAGACTCATGGTCGAGTCAAACTTGCAGAGGGCCCGCGCCGAGCAGGTGACCGCCTTCCTGGTCGATGCAGAAGCGGAGCAAATGTACCGCCGCTTGCTCGGTGAGCAACACCCGTGGTTTGCAGCCGTCCTCAACAATCGGGCGCACATGGAACACGAGAGCGGCCAGCTCGGGTAAGCCGAGAAGCTGTATAACCGGGTGATCGCCCTGCGTCGCGCCCACCTGCCGGCGGACCATCCTGACCTGGCGGTGTCACTGCACAGTCTGGGCAGGCTCCTGGTAGAGACCGGACGGCCGGCGGAGGCGGAACCGATGCTCCGCGAAGGGCTGGCCATCGTCCGAGCCAAGCTAGAGCCCAACCACAGAACGCAACGAAGGACCGAAACGTGGTTCGCCCTCTGCCTGAGAGCCTTCGGCCGAGCGGAGGAAGCCCAAGAGTTGCAGCTGATTGAAGATCGAGATCTCACCTTCTAGGGAGTCGATGAGCCCTTCTCGCTCCTCTCCGCGCAGGGATGGATACCCAGGCGCCACGACTTGGATAGCGGCGCCGACCTATCACCCATCGGAAAGGAGATTTCCATGCGACCCAACCGTTCATTCCGCCAACGCCTTGCTCTCACCTTCCTCCCCGCTTGCATGCTGGCCCTCGGCGCCGCGACCACCGCCCAGGCCCAAATCATCTACCCAGCCAAATTCGTCTGTGGCTTCGAAACGGGGCTGATTCCCTTTCTGACCGGCGACAACACCTTCCAACCCGGCCCCGACAGTTACGAGATGTTCAAGCCCGGCAACTACGCCACCGTGGTCAACATGTGGAACCGGCTCAACATCCAGCAGGCCGTCCTCACTGCCGCGGTGGTCACCTTCGAAGATGCCGCCGGAAACGTCTTCTCCTTCGCCGCGCCTCTGCCGATACAATTCATCGCCCCGCTGGGAGCACTGCGCTACCACTGCGGCCACATCGCCGCCGCGATCAACGCCCTGCTCAACCCACCCGACTCGGCCAAGGATGTCGACGCGGTCTACACCTACGCCGCCGAGCACGGCTTCGCGCTGTACCTCTTCCTCGGTTCCAGCGGCGCCTTTACCGGCACCAACCTCCAGTCCTTCGCCGAAACGCTGAGCACCCTATTCTCGAGACTGGACTTCGGTGAGGGAGGGCCTTTGGAAGCTATCGGCGGTGCCGGTGCCGGCGGTCTGGGCCTCGGCGCATCGATCGATGTCGAGCCCATCGATCCGGTCGACCTCACCAACCCGAACGCACCGACGATCGGGCCAGCCGCCCCGATGCCCACGATCTCGCCGAACACCAACAAGGTCCAACCCACCCTCGAACAACGCCAAGCCACCTTCAACGCCTACCTGGGCATCGAACAATAGCCCTTCAAGAACCAGGGCCGAGCCCGGACATTTCGCCTCTCAGGGAGCACAGCGTCGAACGAAGCGGGTGAGCCCTTGGGGCGAACCCGACCGCCTAGGCCGGACTGCTTAGGGGTGAGCCGCAAGAACCACGCTTCTTGCGGCGAGGGGACCTCGCAGAGAGGTCCCCACAAACAAAAGAGCGGGGGGCGGGCGCGCGAGCCCGGCCGACCAGGCCGGACTCCTTGGGGTTGAAGACGAAAAACCGCGTTTTTTCGTCTGAAGGGGTCTCGGAGAGAGACCCCCATAGATAAAACGAACTACCGGTACTAGAGGTCCGGCCGGAAAGTGGCGTGAATCAGGCGTATAATTGAACATGCTCGGACAACGCAAATCTCAGCGCAGTTTGTTCAGTGCGGGAGTTCAATTGGGCCCCAAGACTGTAGAGCGAATGGGA
>JAJRVQ010000047.1 GCA_024277255.1 Acidobacteriota bacterium
GGGAGCGCCGATCAGCAGGTCGATGAAGTGGTCACTCAGCGCTCCCGCCGACAACTTCGGCGCCTGCGCCACCAGTGCCCGCAGGTCGGTGTGAACGCCGGGCACGGCGTTGCTGCCCAGCGCCAAGCCGAGATTCCAGCGATTCATCAGGCCGTTGGTATTCGCCCAGGCGACCGCGACATCGGGATAGCCGTCGGGTGGATGCCAATCGAACGGCACCTGCCCCATCAGTTTGAGCAAGGAACCCAGCGGGCGTGCGCCAGCCCCGCTCACCTCCGCCCCCAAGGCGCGCAGAGCCGCGATCAACAGCTCGAAGGGCCGCTTGAGCTTCCCCCCGGCCGAGGCGGCGAACTCCGGCGAGAGGAGAATCGTGCGCACCACCTCGCGGATCTCCCCATCGGTGGCGAGGAAGGTATCGGCGGCCGCCTGCACCACCGCCTCCGGTGGCTCATCGGCGACCAAGCGCCGGCACAACTTGAAGGAGATGAAGCGGGCCGTGGCCGGGTGCGCGGCAAGAATGTCGATCACCCGCTCGCCATGGCCGATTCCCAAGCGAGCCGGCAACGATTGGCCGAGGATCGTCCGCGCCCCGTTGTCGTGGTCGCGCCAGCGGAAGCGGAACTGGCCACGTTTCGGTCCGCCGCGCCATACCGTCCACCCGGTGAAGGCGAGCGACACCTCTTCGACATCCTGCTGGCTGAAACCGCCGTCGACCCCGAGGGTGTGCAGCTCCATCAGCTCCCGCGCGTAGTTCTCATTCGCTCCCGCCTTGGTGTTGACGAAGTTGTCGAGGTAGATGAGCATCGCCGGGCTCTTGGCGGAGGCCATCAACAGGTCGCGGAACTTGCCGAAACAATGGCGCCGGATGACCTCGCGATCCTCTACCGTCTTGAACCAGGCGACAGGGCCATCGAGGTGATAGACGCTGAAGTGGTTGCTCCAGAACTCGACCATCACCTCCTTGAGCTGCCGCCGGCTGTGCAGCGCCCGCAACACGGTGGCCGCCTTCAGCTCGCCGACCACCTGACCCTTTTCGTTCCTGAGAAGCTCGTCGATCGGCATCGCCAGGGTGGGAAGAGCCGCCGCCAGCTGACGACTCAGCGCCGAATCGTCGATCTGTTCAGGATGGAGTTGATGTTCGACGACAGCTTCGAAACCGAGTTCGCGCGCCGCCTCCAAGTCGTCGGATCGTGGACCGAAGGAAATGCGTCCGAGCAGATGCAGTAGTGGATCGCCGGCGGTGGCGACCTTGCCACCTCCTGTGGCCTCGGCTTGCCAGTCGATGCGAGGCCGGCCAGAGGTTCCAAGCGCAGCCAGCGGCGCGGCGGCCAGAGCGGCCAAAGCTGTGCCCCTGCCAGCGGCTTCGAGCAAACGGCGACGGGTCAATGGATCAGCAGCCACGGCGGTTCTCCTCCCCAGACTTTTGAGTGAAAGTGGGTGATGGTCTTGTCGTGGAACACTCGTCGCCCCGATTCCTTGCGGGTAGAATTGCGACGAATCCCCACCATCATCCACAGAGGCTAGAAACGCGTACAGGAGGCCTGCCTTGAAGTACCTGCTCCTTTTCACCATCGCCGCTCTCAGCCTCGCCTTGGCACCCGCCGGTCGCAGAGACTCTCCGCCCGCCGACTCCGCTCCATTTGAGATCTCCTACGACGGCCTCGAACGGATCGAGCTGCCGGCTCAGCCGGCGCCGCCCCGGGTTCTGCGAGCCGAGGCAACGCCGGTGATCTTCGCCGACGCTCCCGACTGGTCCAACACCCTGCGGCGCCAGATCGGTGGTGTGGTGGCGGCGGACATCAACGACGATGGGCGAATCGATCTGGTCGCCGGCTGCTACAACTCGGCCTCCTTCCCGCCCTACGACGACTGGCACAACATGATCTATCTCAATGCCGGCAGCGAGCTGGAGGCGGCTCCCAGCTGGATCTCGACCGACCAGGTATCGACCGGAGAGGTCAAAGTGGCGAAGATCGACGGCGACGCCTATCCCGACATCTTCGCCGCCAACGGCGGCGCGGCGATGGCGCCGTCGAGGATCTACTTCGGCTCCGCCGCCGGACCGAGCACCGCGCCGGGCTGGACCGAGGGGGGCGTCGCCACGTGGACCAACTACGCCCAGCCCTTCGACTTCGACCATGACGGCGACATGGACGTGGTCACCGCCAACCAGGGCAACTCGCAGCTCTCCCCCTTCCGTCCCATGCGCCTCTTCCGCAACACGGGCGGCACGCTGGAAACCGTCCCTTCCTGGACTTCCGCCGAGACCTCGATCCAGAACTTTCTCTCCTGGGGCGACATCAACGGCGACGGCTGGGAGGATCTGGCGGTCTCCAAGTGGGTCAACTTCGAGAGTGCCGTCTACCTAGGCGTCGACGACGCAGGTACTCGATCGCTCGAAGCCACACCCAGCTGGACTACCGGCAACGACGACAACGACAAAGGCATCGCCTTCGCCGATGTCGACGCAGCCTTCGGCCCCGACTTGGCGTTGGGCCACAACCCGACCCAGGTTTTCTTCCACGACGGCTCCACCCTCGCCATCCCACCCGCCTTCAACGCCACCGGCCCCTTCTTCGGCCACAGCGACCTCAAATGGGGCGATGTCGACGGCGACGGCGACCCCGACCTGGCCGAAGTCCACTTCGGCAACGGTGTGGCCAACCTCTACCTCAACCAAGGCGGAGTCCTCACCCCCTCCCCTATCTGGAGCTATGACTCGCCCTCCGTAGCCACCGCGCTGGACTTCGGCGACATCAATGGCGACGGCAGGCTGGACCTCATCATCGGCTACGCCGGCGACCCTTCGATCGTAGTCTTCTACAATCAAGCCAACGAGATCTTCCAGGACGGCTTCGAAACCGGCGACACCAGCGGCTGGTCGAGCGTTACGCGATAGGTACACCATCGAGCAATACCATCGGCACCACACGTGCTGCGGCCCTTCGACGATGTGTGCGGCACCTCGGCGGTCGGTGGTCGTTGCCCATGGAAGGTGTGACCGATGATCAGCAGCAATCCTGAAGCGCCAGCCCCAGGGCTGCGCCAGCCATCCCGTCACCGCGGGGATGAGGCCAAGAAAGTCCTCATCCTCGGCGCCACCGGGTATATCGGAGGCAGGCTGGTGCCGCGGCTGTTGAAACTGGGCCACCGCTTGCGAGTCATCGTTCGCGACCCCGAGCGAGCCGCGAGTCGCCCCTGGGGTGATCAGGTGGAGATTCTCCGCGGTGACCTCCTCGACCCGAAGAGCCTCGAAGGCGCCTTCGAGGGCATAGATACCGCCTACTATCTGGTGCACTCGATGTACGCCGGAAAGGACTTCGCACGTAAGGACCGGCTGTCGGCCGAGAACTTCTGCGCCGCGGCTCGCGGGCTGGCGCACGTGATTTATCTGGGAGGGCCGCTGCCCAAGAAGGTCGCGCCCGATAGACCTCGGGGGTCGGAGCACTTGCGCAGTCGGGCGGAGATCGGGCGCATCCTCCACCGCAACCTACCGACCACGGAGTTCCGGGCCGGCCCGATCATCGGTTCCGGGTCGGCCTCCTTCGAGATGATCCGCTATCTGACGGAGCGCCTACCGGTGATGCTCGCGCCCCATTGGGTGCGCAATGAAGTGCAGCCCATCGCGGTGCGGGACGTGCTCTCCTATCTCTGCCTGGCCCTCGACCGCGGACCGGTAGGAGTGGTGGAGATCGGCTCGGAATCGATGTCCTATCGGCAGATGATCCAGCAGTATGCACGGCTACGTCGCTTGCGACGTCTCATCCTGCTCATTCCCCCATGGATCCCACAGCGGGTCGGCTGGCGAGGGCTCGGGCTCATCACTCCGCTACCAGATAGTCTCACCAAGGTGCTGGTACAGGGCATGGAACTCCCCTTGCACATTCGCACCTTCCGCTCCAAGCGCTATTTCCCCGAGATCGTCCCCATTTCCTACCGGCGAGCCGTGCAACTCGCCTTGCTGCGCATCGAAGAGCATGCCGTGACCACTCGTTGGAGCGATACGCCTCCCGGCGGAGTGGCCTACGAGTACGCCGACCAAGAGGGCATGGTGCGCGAGGTGCGCACGCGACATGTGACCGCTTCGCCCGAGGAGATCTTCGCCGTGCTCAGCGGCCTCGGCGGCCAACGCGGCTGGCTGCGGTGGAACTGGGCTTGGTCCCTGCGCGGCCTCATCGACCAAATCCTGGGCGGTCCCGGGCTCGCACGAGGACGCCGGAATCCCAACGAACTGATTACCGGCGAGGCGCTCGATTTTTGGCGCGTGGAGGCCCTGAAGTCTCCCTCCCTCCTGCGCTTACGGGCCGAGGCCAAGCTACCCGGTCACGCCTGGCTGCAATGGGACCTTCGTCCCGACCGGGGAGGCACCTTGCTCACCCAAAGCGCGCTGTTCACGCCTCGTGGGCTCTTCGGTACGCTCTACTGGTACGGGCTCTACCCCTTCCACCGACTGATCTTCAAGAGACTGATCGTAGGGATCGCAGACCTGGCGTCCACCGGGGGTTGGCGAGATAGGGAAACCGGCGACGCCGAGGTGGTGGATGTCGGGCCCAAGCAGCCACCCAAGCCGAGCCGAACTCTGCTCAACGATCTGCGGACCTTCATGTTTCGTCGCTCGTGCGCACCCACGAAGATTGATTTCTCCTCGCAGAACGCGCGGCAGGACTATAGCTATCGCATCGTGCAGCGGTTGGATCTCGACGTGACCGGCTATTCGGTGCTCAATCTCCATCACGTGGGGGTGGAGGCGCCGACCAAATACGTCTTCGAGGAACTCCTCGATTGGGACCGCAACTCCTCTTGCTGGCCCAATCAAATCGCTACCGTGGAGCGGCTGGAGGGGGAACTCGACCACCTGCGCATCGATCTCTTCGGGAAATCATGGCTGGCGACAAATGTTGCGCGGCGCTTGGGCCTTCCACCCCTCTTCGAACTCCACCTCTTGCGCAAGCAAAGCGTGTCCCGCGACTTGGATGGCGACAACGCCCGTTATCTACTGTACGAATGCAAGGGGGGCTACCCGGTCGGGATCCTGGTCTTCTACGTGCGCTCCTCTATCGGAGAACGCGGTGAGCGCGAGGCCACCCAGGTCTTCATCGGGGTTGGCTTCGACTTCTACGGCCAGGAGTCATGGCCCCTCTTTCACCCCGTCAACCGGATCTGGGAGTTCGTGCACAACCGCGTGACCTCCAACGTGCTGTGCCGATTCAAGCAGCTCTGCGAGTGGAGGTTCGAGAGGATGCAGGAGGGGGACTGACACCCGCGACCGATCGAGCGCCGCGACGTGACAAGCCGAGCGAACAGTGGAGCCAGGGCAGACACTGGAGCCTGCCCTGGCAACCCGACTCTTACTCGGAGCCGAAGATCTCCGCCGGCAGGGTGCGAATCTCTTCGTCGCCGAAGTCGAAGAAGAGTTCGTCGTCGCCCCCGATATCGTCGTAGTACTCCTCCTCGGTGAGGTGGAAGTCGTGGTAGTGGTCCATTCCGGTACCTGCCGGGATGAGACGGCCCACGATGACGTTCTCCTTCAGGCCGCGCAGCAGGTCGACGGCTCCGTTGATCGACGCCTCGGTGAGAACCCGGGTCGTCTCCTGGAAACTCGCCGCCGAGATGAAGCTCGCCGTCGACAGCGACGCCTTGGTGATGCCGAGCAGCAACGGACGGCCGATAGCCGGTGCTCCGCCCGCCGCCAGCACCCGATCGTTCTCTTCCTGGAAGACGAACCGATCGACCTGCTCGTCGATCAAGAAGTTGGTGTCTCCGACCTCTTGAATCTTCACCGAACGCATCATCTGGCGCACGATCGTCTCGATGTGCTTGTCATTGATGTTGACGCTCTGCGAACGGTAGACCTCTTGGATCTTGTCGGTCAGGTAGCGCTGCAACTCCTTCTCACCCAACACTTGCAGAACGTCGTGCGGGTTGATTGGGCCATCGATCAACGGATCGCCCGCGGCAACACGCTCGCCCTCCTGCACGTTGATGTGGATTGAGCGCGGCACCAGCGCCTCACGAACCTCGCCGTCATCGCTCTCGATGATTACCTTGCGCATCCCCTTGACCACTTCGCCCAAACGCACCGTGCCGTCGATCTCGGTGATGATCGCCGGCTCCTTCGGCGTTCTGGCCTCGAAGAGTTCGACCACACGCGGCAGACCGCCGGTGATGTCTTTGGTCTTGGTGGTCTCGCGCGGGATCTTGACCAAGGTATCGCCGGGGTAGACCCTCTTGCCATCGGTGACCACGAGGTGCGATCCGGAGGGAAGCATGTAGCGTTTGACCACATCTCCCTTGCCGTGCACCAGCATCGCCGGCACACGCTTCTCGCTCTGCGGCGCCTCGACGACGATCTTCTGTGACAGACCGGTGACCCTGTCGGTCTCCTCCATCACGTTCTCGCCTTCGACGATGTCCTGGAACTCCACCTTGCCGCCGATCTCGGAAAGGATCGCATAGGTGAACGGGTCCCACTCGAGCAGTTCGTGGCCCGGCTCGACCGACTCGCCCTCGCGCACCTTGAGTTGCGAACCGTAGGTCAGCGAGTAGCGCTCGCGCTCACGGCCCCTCTCGTCGACGATGACCAACTTACCGTTACGGTTGATGACCACCAGAGCACCGTCCTTGCTGTCGACGGTGTTGACGTTGATGAACTTGACAGTACCGGGGTTGGTGGCGGTGTGTTTGGACTGTTCGGAAACGCGACTGGCGGTACCTCCAAAGTGGAAAGTACGCATGGTCAGCTGGGTGCCGGGCTCACCGATCGACTGCGCCGCGATGACGCCGACAGCCTCACCGATGTCGACCAACTTACCGCTCGCCAGGTTACGCCCGTAGCAGTGGGCGCAGACGCCGCGGCGACACTCGCAGGTCAGCACCGAACGGATCTTCACCCGCTCGATTCCGGATTCCTGAATCAGGTTGGCCAGCTTCTCGGTGATCTCCACACCGAGGGGGAGCAGCAGCTCACCGGTCATCGGATCGTAGATTTCTTCCTGGCTGACCCGGCCCACGATGCGATCGCGCAGCGGCTCGAGGATCTCGCCCCCCTCCATGATCGCGGTCACGAAGATGCCGTCCACGGTGCCGCAGTCGACCTCGTTGACGATGACATCCTGCGCCACGTCGACCAGGCGGCGGGTGAGATAACCGGAGTCGGCCGTCTTGAGTGCCGTATCCGCAAGCCCCTTGCGCGCGCCGTGCGTCGAAATGAAGTACTGCAACACCGAGAGGCCCTCTCGGAAGTTGGCCGTAATCGGTGTCTCGATCACCTCACCGGACGGCTTGGACATCAAGCCGCGCATACCGGCCAGCTGGCGCACCTGCTCGCGAGAACCACGCGCTCCGGAGTCAGCCATCAGGTTGATCGGGTTGAACTCGTTGCGCGCCTCCTCGGCCACCACCATCTCGCGGAACATCTCGCTGGAGATCTCCTCGGTCACTCGATGCCAGATGTCGATGATCTTGTTGTGGCGCTCACCGGCGGTAATCACACCGGCCGAACGCTGCTTCTCGATCTCGATCACTTCGGTACGCGCACCATCGAGCAGACCGTCCTTGGTCGGCGGGATGACCATGTCGTCGATACCGATCGAGATTCCCGCCTTGGTGGCGTAGAGGAAGGTGATCTCCTTCATCTCGTCGAGCATTTTGACGGTGGTTTCGTTGCCCAGTTTGATGAAGCAGTAGCCCACCAGGTCCTGCAGACCACGCTTCTTGAGCAGCCCGTTGATGAACGGAATCTGCTCCGGCAGGTGCATGTTGAGGATGACGCGACCGACGGTGGTGTCGATCAACTGTTTGTCGAGTTCCTGGACCTCGGCATGCAGTACATCTTGGTTGTTGTACTGCGTTTCGAGGTTGATGTAGGCACCCGAGTAGCGCACCTTGATTCGCGTCTGAGTCTCGACTTCCTTGGCGTCGAGCGCCATTAAAACGGTGTCGAAATCCCCGAAGGTGCGCCCCTCACCGGTGGCTTTCTCTCGCGGCAGGGTCAGGTAGTAGCCGCCCAGGACCAGGTCCTGGCTGGGTACCGCCAGCGGCCGGCCATGCGCCGGCGACAGGATGTTGTTCGACGACAACATCAAGATCTTCGACTCGATCTGCGCCTTCGGGCTCAGCGGCACGTGAACCGCCATCTGGTCGCCGTCGAAGTCGGCGTTGAAAGCGGCACAGACCAAGGGGTGAATCTGAATCGCCTTGCCCTCGATCAACACCGGCTGGAAGGCCTGGATGCCGAGGCGGTGCAGGGTGGGGGCACGGTTGAGCAGCACCGGATGGTCCTGAATGACCTCCTCCAGAGCGTCCCAGACCGCATCGACCTCCATCTCGACCAGCTCCTTGGCCGCCTTGATGGTGCCGACCAGCCCCTTCTCTTCCAACCGGTTGTAGATGAACGGCTTGAACAGCTCCAGCGCCATCTTCTTGGGCAGACCGCACTGATGCAGCTTGAGTTCAGGTCCGACCACGATCACCGAACGGCCGGAATAGTCGACCCGCTTGCCGAGCAGGTTCTGGCGGAAACGGCCCTGCTTGCCTTTGAGGGTGTCGGAGAGCGACTTGAGCGGCCGGTTGTTCGACCCCTTGAGCACACGGCCGCGGCGGCCGTTGTCGAACAGCGCATCGACCGCTTCCTGCAGCATCCGCTTCTCGTTGCGGACGATCACCTCCGGCGCGCGCAGTTCGAGGAGCTTGCGCAACCGGTTGTTGCGGTTGATCACCCGACGATAGAGATCGTTCAGATCGCTAGTGGCGAAACGGCCGCCGTCGAGCGGCACCAGCGGGCGCAACTCCGGCGGAATGACCGGGATGATCTCGAGAATCATCCATTCGGGACGGTCACCGCTACGCCTGAAGGCATCCACCACCTTGAGTCGCTTGGCCGCCTTGAGACGGCGAATTTGGCTGGTTTCGGTGCGCATGACGATGCGCAGCTCTTCGGACAGCTCTTCCGGATCGATGCGGGTCAAGAGTTCCTTGATCGCCTCGGCGCCCATGCGAGCGTCGAAGGCGTCATCGCCATACTCTTCGCGCATTTCACGCGCCCGCTCTTCGGTGAGGAGTTCCCCTTCCTTGAGCTCGGTGTCCAGCGGATCGATGACCACGTAGCTCTCGAAATAGAGGATGCGCTCAAGGTCCCGCAGGCTGATGTCCAGGAGATGGCCGATGCGGCTCGGCAGCCCCTTGAAGAACCAGACATGGGAGACCGGACAGGCCAGCTCGATGTGTCCCATCCGCTCACGGCGTACCCGCGAGCGAGTGACTTCCACACCGCACTTGTCGCAGATGACACCGCGGTGCTTCATCCGCTTGTACTTACCGCACAAGCACTCCCAGTCGGTAATCGGACCGAAAATCTTGGCGCAGAAAAGACCGTCGCGCTCCGGCTTGAAGGTCCGGTAGTTGATGGTTTCCGGCTTGGTGACTTCACCGAAGCTCCACGAACGGATCTTCTCCGGTGAAGCGACGGATATCTTGATGGCGTTGAAATCGAGAACCGACTGCGGCTTCTCAAAGCTGCTGAGGGGTTGCACTTGGCTTCCTCCTTAGACGGACAGCAGTTCAATGTCGAGGCACAGGCTCTGCAGCTCGCGCACCAGCACGTTAAAGGACTCGGGCAAACCCGGATCTTCCGGTACTTCGCCCTTGACGATCGCCTCGTAAATCTTGCTTCGACCCTCGACGTCATCACTCTTCACGGTCAATAACTCCTGCAAGGTGTAGGCGGCGCCGTACGCTTCCAGCGCCCAGACCTCCATCTCACCGAAGCGCTGACCGCCGAACTGTGCCTTACCACCCAGAGGCTGTTGGGTGATCAGCGAGTACGGACCGATCGAGCGCGCGTGAATCTTGTCGTCGACCAGGTGGGAGAGCTTCAACATGTAAATGTACCCGACGGTCACCTCTTGTTCGAAGACCTCTCCGGTCATTCCGTCATAGAGCTGCATCTTGCCCGATTCGGGCAGGTTCGCCTCTCTCAACAGAGCCTTGATATCGCTCTCTTCAGCACCGTCGAAGACCGGAGTGGCAAACTTGATACCGAGCGCCGCTCCCGCCCAACCGAGGTGAGTTTCCAGGATCTGACCGACGTTCATTCGGCTGGGTACGCCCAACGGGTTGAGAACGATCTCGACCGGCGTTCCATCCGGCATGTAGGGCAGGTCCTCTTCCGGCAAGATGCGCGAGATGACACCCTTGTTGCCATGGCGTCCCGCCATCTTGTCGCCGACCTGCATCTTGCGCTTCATGGCGACGAACACCTTGACCAGCTTGATCACGCCAGGGGGCAGCTCGTCCCCCTTCTGGAGTAGCTGAATACGCTCGTCGTTGACCCGGTGGAGGACATCGACGTGCGAATCGGTCTTGCGGTAGAGCGTTTCGGCTTCCTCGATCAGGCTCGCCGGGCGGATCTGCAGCTGCAAGATCTCGCGGCGGGTCAGCCGCTGGAGAACTTCGAGGGTCAGCTTGTCGCCGCGCTTGAGCAGCTTCTCGCCATCGCGCGAGGAAACCGCCGACGACACCGGTCGACCGACCAGCAGGTCGCTGATCTTCTTGTTGCGCTCCTCGTTGAGAATCCGCACCTCGTCCTTGATGTTCTTCTTCAGCCGTGCGATCTCTTCGTCTTCGATCTCCCGCGCGCGGGCGTCCTTCTCGACCCCCTTGCGAGAGAAGATCTTGACGTCGACGATGGTGCCGTCGATCCCCGGTGGGACCTTGAGGCTGGCATCACGCACATCGCCGGCCTTCTCGCCGAAAATGGCGCGCAGGAGCTTTTCTTCCGGAGTCAGCTGAGTTTCGCCCTTCGGGGTCACCTTGCCGACCAGAATGTCGCTCGCCTTGACCGTAGCGCCGATGCGGATGATGCCGCTCTCGTCGAGATCCTTGAGCGCCCCTTCCGAGACGTTGGGGATGTCGCGGGTGATCTCCTCGGGGCCGAGCTTGGTGTCGCGCGCCTCCACCTCGAACTCTTCGATGTGGATCGAGGTGTAGTAGTCCTCTTTGACTAGCTTGGAGGAAACCAGGATGGCATCCTCGAAGTTGTAGCCACGCCAGGGCATGAAGGCGACAAGAACGTTGCGCCCCAGCGCCAGTTCGCCCTTCTCGGTACACGGCCCATCGGCCATCACGTCGCCCTTCTTGACCCGCTGGCCTTGAACCACCACCGGCTTCTGGGTGATGCAAGTGTTCTGGTTCGAGCGCCGGAACTTGGTCAACTGATAGATGTCGGCGCCGAACTCCTTGGCTTCGCCGGTCTCGATGTCCTCGCCTTCGACGCGAACGATGATGCGTTCCGCATCGACCGAGTCGACGATGCCTCCGCGCTTGCAGAGAACCACGGCACCGGAGTCCTGGGCGACGATCCCCTCCAGGCCGGTACCGACGATCGGTGAATCGCTGCGCAGCAGCGGTACCGCTTGGCGTTGCATGTTCGAGCCCATCAAGGCACGGTTGGCGTCATCGTTCTCGAGAAACGGCACCAGCGCCGCCGCCACCGAGACGAGCTGCTTCGGACTGATGTCCATGTAGTTCACGCGATCTCGCTCGACGGTGACGAAATCGCCACCGGCACGCGAGCTGACGCGCTCGTGAATGATGTTGCCCCGCTCATCGGTCTCCGTGTTCGCCTGGGCAATGATGTGCTTCTCTTCCTCCCATGCCGAGAGGTAGAAGGCATAGGGCTCGGCTTCCACCTGGCTCTGTTTGCTCTTCTTGAGTTTGGCGTTGGCTTCCTCGAGCTCATCGCCGGTCACGATCTGTCCCAGCCGGAAGGGACCGCCACCGACCTTGATGATGCGGTAGTGGTTTATCACCCGGCCGTCGATCACCTTCTTGTAGGGGCTCTCGATGAAGCCGTAGTCGTTGATCCGCGCGAAGGTGGCCAACGAGGAGATCAGTCCGATGTTCGGTCCTTCGGGAGTCTCGATCGGACAGATGCGACCGTAGTGGGTGGCATGCACGTCGCGCACCTCGAAACCGGCGCGCTCGCGGGAGAGACCACCCGGTCCCAAGGCCGAGAGGCGGCGTTTGTGCGTCACCTCGGACAGCGGGTTGGTCTGATCCATGAACTGCGACAGCTGCGACGAACCGAAGAACTCTTTGATCGCCGCGATCACCGGCTTGGAGTTGATCAGATCGTGCGGCATCGCCGAATCGATGTCCTGGTGAACGGACATCTTCTCCTTGATCGCCCGCTCCATGCGCACCAGTCCGACGCGGAACTGGTTCTCCAACAACTCTCCGACGGCGCGAACGCGGCGGTTGCCGAGGTTGTCGATATCGTCGACGCGACCGGCATCCTTCTGCAACCGCAACAGGTACTCGATGACGCGGAAGAAGTCCTCGGCGGAGAGCGTCTTCTGGTCGACCGCGACATCGGTATCCAGCTTGATGTTGAACTTGAAGCGACCGACGCGCGAGAAGTCGTAGCGTTTGGCATCGAAGAACATCCCGTAGAAGAGCGAACGAGCGCTCTCCAGGGTGGGAGGATCACCGGGACGCATGCGGCGATAGATCTCGATCAGCGCCTCGCGGGCATCCTGGGTGTTGTCCTTGGCCAGAGTATGGGAGAGGGTGTTGCCGGCCAGCTCCCAATCGGGGAAGAAGACTTCGATATCGGTGTGGTTGCGGCCTTCGAGCTGATTCGCCAGATCCTCCGGCACCAGCTCATTGGCTTCGAAAAGCACCTCGCCGGTGTCCAGATCGACGACATCGGCGATGAGCAGGGCACGCCCCAGATCGGAGATCGCCACCTCCACTTCCTTGCCGCCCGCTTTCTCGATCGCCAGCATCCCGTCCACGTCGTAGACCAACCCGGCAAACAAGACGTAGCGCTCCCGCCGTCCCGGACTTTGGCGATCCTTGATCCGCTCCTGGGCGACGATCTCGGCGGGCAGCGCCAACTTGACCGTCTCCGGACCGGCGAGGGTCAGCGGAATCCCGGTGTAGAACTGGCGCAGAATGGCTTCGCTGGTCTCCAACCCCAGGGCGCGCAAGAAGATCGTGCCGTGGAACTTGCGCTTGCGGTCGATGCGTACCGAGAGAACATCTTTCTTGTCATACTCGAACTCGACCCAAGAACCACGGTAGGGAATGATCTTCGACAGGTAGGCCTGCGGCCCCTGCCTGGTGAAGAAAACACCGGGGCTGCGATGGAGCTGGCTGACGATGACCCGCTCGGTACCGTTGATCACGAAGGTACCGTTGTCGGTCATCAGCGGGATGTCGCCGAAGTAGACCTCTTCTTCTTTGGCGTCGCGCATCATCCGGGTGCCGGTCTCGGGATCTTTGTCGTAGACGAAGAGGCGGAACGTCACCTTGAGCGGTACCGCGAAGGTCATGCCGCGCTCGCCGCAATCGGCGATCGAGTACTTCAGCTGCAAGTCGACCGGGTTGCCACAGATGTCGCACTTGGTGACCCGGTTCTTGTTGACGAAGCCACAGTCCGTGCAGGTGACCGTCTCCTCGTGCGGATGATCGGTCATGATCTTGGATCCACAGTTGGAGCACGTCATGCGCAGATATTCGAGGCCGTTCAGGGCACCGCACCTGCACTGCCAATCGCCGATCGAATACTTGACGAAGTCCAGAGAGCAGGTTTCGCGGAAGTCTGAGAAGGGGAAGATATTGGTGAATACCGATTGCAGGCCGTGACCGGCCCGCTCCTCGGGCAGCAGGTTCATCTGCAAGAATCGTTCGTAGGATCGCCGCTGCACATCGATCAGATTGGGGATCGGCAGCGTTCCGGCGATCTTCGAGAAGTTCTTGCGGTGACCGTTACCGCGTTCAAGATCTAGGGTCATGAAATCCTCCCTGCAGAAGCTGGAGAAGGCTTGCAGTA
This sequence comes from Acidobacteriota bacterium, assembly GCA_024277255.1. Lineage (GTDB taxonomy): Bacteria > Acidobacteriota > Thermoanaerobaculia > Multivoradales > SZUA-115 > SZUA-115. The sequence continues at coordinate 13,835 of JAJRVQ010000047.1, forward strand.
CACCGCTGAGCGGTAGTCTCGGGTCGCTACGGAGCACCACCCGGACGGGGGTAGACCACGCATCTCCACCGTGCCGCCGCTAGGCGGTAGTGGAGCGTGGTTGAGGTATTGGCAGGTCAGCAATAGCGCCGAATCAGAGTAGTGCGCGCCGTGCGCGCCGGAAGAGAGGCGAACCGTAGAGCGCCTCGGGTTCCCTCGATATGAGGAGACGGCAATGCCCGCCGCGCATCCGGATGCGCGGCGGGCGACAAGAGCAGCAGAATAGTGGCCTATTTCAGGTCGACCTGAGCGCCAGCGTCCTCGAACTTCTTCTTGATCTCCTCGGCCTCGTCTTTGGACACCCCTTCTTTGATGTTCACCGGTGCCGACTCGACCAGCTCCTTGGCCTCTTTGAGTCCAAGGCTGGTGACTTCGCGAACCGTCTTGATGACGTTGATCTTCTTGTCGCCGAACGAAGTGAGCACGACATTGAACTCGGTCTGCTCCTCAGCAGCCTCGCCTCCGGCAGGCCCGGCAGCCATCATCGGCATGGCGGCGGCGGCAGCCGATACGCCGTAGTGCTCTTCGAGCGCCTTGACGACGTTGTTCAAGTCCAGGACGCTCATCTCGTCGATCTGCTTGATGAAATCTTCTGTGGCAATGGCCATCTAAACTCTCCTTATGTTCTTCGAAACTGGATTTCCAGAGGTTTACGCGAGACTTCTCTCACTCTTCTTTCTGTTGCCGGATTTGGTCGATCACAACCACGAAGTCCCGCGTGATGGCGTTGAGGCCGCGGGCCAGTCGGGTCACCGGCGACTGCATCAGGAAGAGCAGCTTGGCGATCAACGCCTCGCGACTCGGGAGTCCTGCGAGCTCCTTGATATCTTCCGCGGCGACCGGGCTGGAATCGACGATCCCCGCCTTGAATTCGATCGCCGGCACATCCTTGGCAAAATCGGACAAAGTCTTGGCCAACGAGACGACATCGCCATCGGTGAAAGCGACAGCCGTCGGCCCGTCAAAGTGTTCCTGCAGCTCGGCCAACGCGGTACCGGTGGTGGCGCGCAGGGCGAGCGTGTTCTTGACTACCAGGTAGCTGGCACCACTCTGGCGAACCTTCGAGCGCAGATCCGTCACCTGAGGCACGGAAACGCCCTTGAAGCCCAGCAGGAATGCGTTGCCGACCTTGGCGAAGCCGTTCTCGTACTCTTCGAGAAGCGACTCCTTCTTTGCGCGTGTCAAAGCCATCGTACGCCCTCCTACCCTTCGGCCACCGCGCTCAGCGCAGCGTCATCGAGTTTGATAGCGGGGCCCATCGTCGCCGACAACACGGCACTCTTGATGTACTTTCCCTTGGCCACCGCCGGTTTAGCCTTGAGCACCGCACCGATCAGCGCACGGGCGTTGTCCTGCAACTGTTCTTGGGAGAACGAGAGCTTGCCGAGAGGAGCGTGCACAATTCCGGCCTTCTCGACGCGAAACTCCACCTTACCGGCCTTGATGTCGTTGACCGCCTTGGTGACATCCATGGTCACCGTGCCGGTCTTCGGATTGGGCATCATGCCGCGAGGACCGAGCACCCGGCCCAACCGGCCCGCGACCTTCATCATGTCCGGAGTCGAGACGACAGCATCGAAGTCGAGCCATCCCTCCTGGATCTTCTTGGCCAGCTCCGCTCCACCAACATAATCGGCGCCAGCCGCCTCGGCCTCTTTGACCTTCTCGCCATCGGCGAACACCAACACACGAACCGTTCTGCCGGTCCCGTGCGGTAGAACTACCGTGCCGCGCACCATCTGGTCGGCGTGGCGAGGATCAACGCCGAGGCGCAGGGCGACCTCGAGCGTTTCATCGAACTTGGTGGATGCCGTCTCCTTGGCGAGTTCGATGGCGCGATCCAGCGAATGCTGAGTCTCGCCCACCTCCGCCGCCACCTTGCGGTATCTCTTTCCGTGCTTAGACACGATCGTCTCCTTGCGCTATCTATCTAGCTGAGCTGGGCAGCGCTCAACCTTGAATCTCAATTCCCATGGATCGGGCGGTTCCGGCAATGATCTTGACCGCCGCATCCAGATCGGCTGCGTTCAAGTCGGGCATCTTGGTGTTGGCAATCTCCTCGACCTGCGCCCTGGTCACCTTGCCGACCTTGTCTCGGTTGGGCTCGCCGGACCCTTTGGCCAAGCCGGCGGCCTTCTTCAGAAGCACGGCAGCAGGCGGCGTTTTGGTGATGAAGCTGTAGGTACGGTCCGCATAGACGGTGATCACCACCGGAATGATCAGACCCTGCTTGTCTTGCGTCCGAGCGTTGAACGCTTTGCAGAAGTCCATGATGTTCAACCCGGCCTGACCGAGGGCTGGGCCCACCGGCGGTGCTGGGGTAGCGGCCCCACCCGGAATCTGTAGTTTGACTAAACCGACGACTTTCTTTGCCATCTTTTCCTCGTATCGATCCTAGAACTGCACCGCGCGAACCGTGGGCCCTAGACTTTTTCCACCTGCGCGAAGGACAGCTCCACCGGCGTCTTGCGGCCGAAGATGGTCACCATGACCTTCAGTGTGTTGCGGTCCAAGTTGACCTCCTCGACGGTGCCACTAAAGTTGTTGAACGGCCCATCGATAATCTTGACCGGCTCACCCGCCGCGAAGACGTACTTGGGCTTCGGTTTGTCCTTCGCAGAAGAGACTTTCTCCAGAATCTGGCTGACCTCGGTATCGGTCAGGGGAGTCGGTTTCTTACCGGTACCTACAAAGCCGGTCACCTTGGGAGTGTTCTTGACTACGTGCCATGCCGCGTCGGACATCGCCATCTGCACCAAGATGTAGCCGGGAAAGAACTTGCGTTGGACCTCGCGCTTTTTTCCACCCTTGTACTCGACTACCGTCTCCGTCGGAATCCGCACGTCGCCGAAATCTTCCGCCATATTCAGCGCTTCGGCACGCTGCAGGAGCGTCTCTTTGACCCGCTCCTCGAAACCGGAGTAGGTATGAACGATAAACCAGCGATGCTCGCCGGCCTCACCTGGACTCATGACTTGAAGACCTGAAGTACTTGGTCGTAGCAAAACACGACGATCATGTCCGCCAGCCACAAATACACCGCGAAAATCACACTGGTCACCAGGACCACGACTGTAGTTCCCACCACCTCATCCCGAGAGGGGAAGGTCACCTTGCGAATTTCCGAGCGCACCTCCGTAAGGAAGGTCTTGATTCGAGTCCACCACGACATGATGAGTTGTCCCTAAAAGTGTTGGCAGGCCAGGAGGGATTCGAACCCCCAACCCTCGGTTTTGGAGACCGATGCTCTACCAGTTCGAGCTACTGGCCTGGATTCCTCTTGGCTGATTTCAATCGCTTCGGCGTCGGCCGCCGCACTACTCCACAATCTCGGCGACGGTTCCGGCGCCGACGGTGCGGCCGCCTTCACGAATCGCGAAGCGTACGCCTTTTTCCATCGCGATCGGAGCGATCAGCTCCACGGTCAA
>JAJRVQ010000048.1:0-37500 GCA_024277255.1 Acidobacteriota bacterium
CACCCATTCCGATCCACTTGAACAAGTGGCCGCTTTCGATCGGAATGGATGGCCGCTTTGCGTCGGAATCACTGGCCGGATTGAATCGGAATCGGTGGTCGGATTCTGTCGGTGCAGGCAGGAAGCGCTGGGGTGTTGCCGCCCATCACGGTCACGATGGGTCAATCCCCGCGGGTGCGGGGGAAGCGAGTGCAAGCATTGCGGCCACACGTGGGAGTACGGTCAATCCCCGCGGGTGCGGGGGAAGCAAGACGCCTCAGAGCCTGTGCACCCTCGCCGCCGGTCAATCCCCGCGGGTGCGGGGGAAGCGGCGGCTCCGTGCGCGGCGTGGTGGCCTCGGTGGGTCAATCCCCGCGGGTGCGGGGGAAGCTGGGAGGAGGCCCGCGCTGTGGTGCAGGGCCTGGGTCAATCCCCGCGGGTGCGGGGGAAGCCGATTGTAGAAGGCGCCACGACGCTCGGTAGGAGGTCAATCCCCGCGGGTGCGGGGGAAGCCCGCCGCCGCTCGGGAAGCGACCACTTCACTAGGGTCAATCCCCGCGGGTGCGGGGGAAGCCTGGCTCGACGCTTCGCTCCACCGGAGTGGGCAGGTCAATCCCCGCGGGTGCGGGGGAAGCATGAGAGTGCGAACTGGGTCGACATCCACCACGGGTCAATCCCCGCGGGTGCGGGGGAAGCCGTAGGGCGGGATCACCCGACGCGCTCACCGCGGGTCAATCCCCGCGGGTGCGGGGGAAGCATCCAGACGCGCACCCATCAAGTCCAACCGCGCGGTCAATCCCCGCGGGTGCGGGGGAAGCTTCCATGGTCGTGCATTCCGCCACCTCTATCACGGTCAATCCCCGCGGGTGCGGGGGAAGCCTAGGTCCTCGATTTCCGCCAGCGTGCGCCGGCGGTCAATCCCCGCGGGTGCGGGGGAAGCCCAGGGTCGCTTGCGAGCGTGATGCGTAGCGTGGGTCAATCCCCGCGGGTGCGGGGGAAGCCGATCTCGACCTCGCCTCGCCAGGTCCTCAGTAGGTCAATCCCCGCGGGTGCGGGGGAAGCAGATGCGCCGCATTTGCAATATTGCTATTCGTCGGTCAATCCCCGCGGGTGCGGGGGAAGCTGGAAAGGAATGACCGATGAGCAAGAGATTGAGGGTCAATCCCCGCGGGTGCGGGGGAAGCTCCGGCCACGAGCTCCCGCTTGACCCGGGGGAGGGTCAATCCCCGCGGGTGCGGGGGAAGCTTTTTCGCCGTCGGCGCAGATGCGCATCCAGATGGTCAATCCCCGCGGGTGCGGGGGAAGCGGCGCTTGCCGAGGCGGTGGGCGGTGCCGAGTCGGTCAATCCCCGCGGGTGCGGGGGAAGCCTTGCAGGATTCGCTGCTCAGAGCCGCCGGCGCGGTCAATCCCCGCGGGTGCGGGGGAAGCCGCAAAATGGCCACCCATTCGCGCTCCCACTCGGGTCAATCCCCGCGGGTGCGGGGGAAGCAGCTTCAACGGGGCCACCTTGTGCCCGTCCCGCGGTCAATCCCCGCGGGTGCGGGGGAAGCTCGTGAGCCGCCCTCGCAGGGCGTGCAGGCTAGGGTCAATCCCCGCGGGTGCGGGGGAAGCCCCTAGTCCACGCCAGCAAGGCGGACGCTCACCGGTCAATCCCCGCGGGTGCGGGGGAAGCACTCCTCCGCTCAATGCCGTCTTGACAATGTACGGTCAATCCCCGCGGGTGCGGGGGAAGCGGTATCCCGATGTCCGAGAAATTGCCGGCACACGGTCAATCCCCGCGGGTGCGGGGGAAGCGCCCTTTTCGACCCGGCGCCTCGGCACCGTGCCGGTCAATCCCCGCGGGTGCGGGGGAAGCCTCCCATACCCGGCCGCCAGTCGCCGAAAATGGGGTCAATCCCCGCGGGTGCGGGGGAAGCCAAGCCGTGTCCCACCTGCAAGCCTGATCCGGAGGTCAATCCCCGCGGGTGCGGGGGAAGCGGGCCGGGACGAATCCGGCGCGGTCTAGTCGAAGGTCAATCCCCGCGGGTGCGGGGGAAGCATCCTGACCGAGGGCGCCAAGAGTCGAAAAGTCGGTCAATCCCCGCGGGTGCGGGGGAAGCTGCTGCGCCTCCCGACCAGCGACCATGATCTCGGGTCAATCCCCGCGGGTGCGGGGGAAGCAGTCGCGGAAAGATTCAATTGTGGTTTTCATGGGGTCAATCCCCGCGGGTGCGGGGGAAGCAGAATGGCGGACCTCTGCCTAGCGCTCCAGTGCGGTCAATCCCCGCGGGTGCGGGGGAAGCGTCACCAAGCTCGACTCTCGTCTGCGGGTCGAGGGTCAATCCCCGCGGGTGCGGGGGAAGCATATTTCGCGAATGCGTGAGGCGCTCGGCGACCGGTCAATCCCCGCGGGTGCGGGGGAAGCGTGAGGACAGCTAACACGAAATTTACTCATTGCGGTCAATCCCCGCGGGTGCGGGGGAAGCTTCCTCCTCGGGTCGGTGGTCAGTGTGAATGCAGGTCAATCCCCGCGGGTGCGGGGGAAGCATATGCGCTGAAGGTCAGCTGCTGCGTGGACCCGGTCAATCCCCGCGGGTGCGGGGGAAGCCCCAGTAGGACCGCTCCGGCGTGCTTCGATGTGGGTCAATCCCCGCGGGTGCGGGGGAAGCATCTACCTGGGCAAGGAGCCGCGGGGGGGTGCGGGTCAATCCCCGCGGGTGCGGGGGAAGCATAGTGGTGCCCACTAAGTGAGCAGGTATTTTGGGTCAATCCCCGCGGGTGCGGGGGAAGCCCTGCATGGGCCTGGCCGCCCTGCCCCGGGCGCGGTCAATCCCCGCGGGTGCGGGGGAAGCGGCACCACTATGCAAACCGCTGAAAACAAAGGGGGTCAATCCCCGCGGGTGCGGGGGAAGCTCTTCATGGGTTGTCCTTTACCGTTCCGATCAGGGTCAATCCCCGCGGGTGCGGGGGAAGCGCTATGTATGCCCGCACCCTAGCAGCGTTCCAGGGTCAATCCCCGCGGGTGCGGGGGAAGCATCAGCTTAGCCAGTATGGCTTCGTCTCCCTTGGGTCAATCCCCGCGGGTGCGGGGGAAGCGAAACCTGAAATACTCCGCGTGACTCACCTGAAGGTCAATCCCCGCGGGTGCGGGGGAAGCTTTTCTACTGTGACCATAGGTTGTCTCCTTTCCGGTCAATCCCCGCGGGTGCGGGGGAAGCTCATTGACTGTACGGGACTTCTGGCTACTAGGAGGTCAATCCCCGCGGGTGCGGGGGAAGCGGTCTACCTGGGCAAGGAGCCGCGGGGGAGATGGGTCAATCCCCGCGGGTGCGGGGGAAGCCTGGGGGCTGAGGCCGCTTTCGCCGGTCTCCAGGGTCAATCCCCGCGGGTGCGGGGGAAGCGTTGGGCCCGTGGTGGAAGACCCGAAGGCCGAGGGTCAATCCCCGCGGGTGCGGGGGAAGCGACGTAGGCTTCTTGGAACACTAGCTCTCTCCTCGGGTCAATCCCCGCGGGTGCGGGGGAAGCCAGTGACGAACCATCCGGTGACGAAACTGGCAGGGTCAATCCCCGCGGGTGCGGGGGAAGCCCTGGGCCTCTCTCTCCCAGATGCCTGGGATGGGGTCAATCCCCGCGGGTGCGGGGGAAGCGGCAGAGTGGTCCACGCCGTCTCAGCAGATGAGGGTCAATCCCCGCGGGTGCGGGGGAAGCGACGGGACTCTCACGGGCGGGACTTGGGTCAAGGGTCAATCCCCGCGGGTGCGGGGGAAGCCCGAGGACCGTAGACACCGCTGCCGACAGTGTCGGTCAATCCCCGCGGGTGCGGGGGAAGCGCCCGAGGCTCGACCGAACCGGCATCGGTGAAGGGTCAATCCCCGCGGGTGCGGGGGAAGCCCTTGGCAGCCGGACAATCTGACTGCCGCAGATGGTCAATCCCCGCGGGTGCGGGGGAAGCCGAACAACATCCAAGACGAAGCCATGACCAAGGGGTCAATCCCCGCGGGTGCGGGGGAAGCCCGGAGAGTGGTCACAGATTGCCAACGACGGTGGGTCAATCCCCGCGGGTGCGGGGGAAGCGTTTCCAACAGGGCGATCGAAGTCGCTGGTCAGGGTCAATCCCCGCGGGTGCGGGGGAAGCGTCGTCCCTCTACCGGTGGCCCGTCGTCGTGGTGGTCAATCCCCGCGGGTGCGGGGGAAGCCGTCGTGGATCGCCTCCGGCGCATCTTCTAGCGGGTCAATCCCCGCGGGTGCGGGGGAAGCATCGCATCCTGAAATGCTCCAAGAGTCGAGGCAGGTCAATCCCCGCGGGTGCGGGGGAAGCACGGGCTGCATTGATGGCCTGCAGGTAGGCTTGGGTCAATCCCCGCGGGTGCGGGGGAAGCCGGATCTTGCGATAGGTGCCTGGGCACTGAGTCGGTCAATCCCCGCGGGTGCGGGGGAAGCACTCTGACAGCGGTGATTACCTCGCCGGTCGGGGGTCAATCCCCGCGGGTGCGGGGGAAGCAAGTAGTCTGTCGAGCCTGTCATTTGGAACCTGGGTCAATCCCCGCGGGTGCGGGGGAAGCGACCGCCTCAGCATCGAGGGCGAGCCGAACTCCGGTCAATCCCCGCGGGTGCGGGGGAAGCAGGATCGAACAAATGCCCGGACGAAAAAGGAAGGGTCAATCCCCGCGGGTGCGGGGGAAGCTGCGAGGCGGTGGCGTCGAGTACGTCGCCAAAAGGTCAATCCCCGCGGGTGCGGGGGAAGCGGGGTAGACGGTCCACCACCTGCCAAAGTCGACGGTCAATCCCCGCGGGTGCGGGGGAAGCGCTGGGCCTCCAGGGCCGTCCGCGTCCTGTGACGGTCAATCCCCGCGGGTGCGGGGGAAGCCGTAAATGATCGCTCAAATGATCACTCTCACAGGGTCAATCCCCGCGGGTGCGGGGGAAGCTCGTGAAGCGCCTACTCAAAGTGACACCAAGGGGGTCAATCCCCGCGGGTGCGGGGGAAGCCGGAAGATCTCGGCAGAGACACCGCCAACGGAGGGTCAATCCCCGCGGGTGCGGGGGAAGCCTCGAGCGTGAAGGATGTGGCGCACGTCGGCCCGGTCAATCCCCGCGGGTGCGGGGGAAGCCAGGTCGGGCGGTGGCTTGGATGCGCCGGCCACGGTCAATCCCCGCGGGTGCGGGGGAAGCCCTTCCAGACCGCGCGAGGTCTCGCGGCTTAAAGGTCAATCCCCGCGGGTGCGGGGGAAGCCTATACCCCAGTCGAGGAATGGAGATCATCGGAGGTCAATCCCCGCGGGTGCGGGGGAAGCAAAGTATCCGTTCGCATCTGGAGCGATGAAAAGGGTCAATCCCCGCGGGTGCGGGGGAAGCCGTCAGTCGAAGACCCTGACCGCGAGGGCTATCGGTCAATCCCCGCGGGTGCGGGGGAAGCCAGACGATCCAGCAGACCATTGAGCAGAACGACGGTCAATCCCCGCGGGTGCGGGGGAAGCCTGTGTCAAGACCATTTCGGAAAAAAGGCTAGGGGTCAATCCCCGCGGGTGCGGGGGAAGCTCAACAATCCTGTCGATTTCCTCCTCGGCAAGCGGTCAATCCCCGCGGGTGCGGGGGAAGCCGATAAAGACCGTCATCGAGTACCTCGAAGCGGGGTCAATCCCCGCGGGTGCGGGGGAAGCCCGGACACCAACTCCGTGAACGGCAAGATGTCGGGTCAATCCCCGCGGGTGCGGGGGAAGCCACGACTCTCGGTGGGATTCGAGCTGGATATGAGGTCAATCCCCGCGGGTGCGGGGGAAGCTTTAGCGAAAGTCCGAGAGCGCGCGAGGCCGAAGGTCAATCCCCGCGGGTGCGGGGGAAGCGCGGTCGAGGGACTGCGCAAGGGCGATTGTCGCGGTCAATCCCCGCGGGTGCGGGGGAAGCGACGAGCATCGAGTGGACCGGCAGGACCGTCAAGGTCAATCCCCGCGGGTGCGGGGGAAGCGCTGGCAAAAGGCATGAAGCACAAGACGATGAGGGTCAATCCCCGCGGGTGCGGGGGAAGCGGACTGACTCCTGAGGCTCGCGCCGTGATGGAGGGTCAATCCCCGCGGGTGCGGGGGAAGCATAGCGGCTCCCCGTGGACGACCTCCACGAGGGGGTCAATCCCCGCGGGTGCGGGGGAAGCCTCTTACCGACGCCTACGGGACCCTCGACCTGGGGTCAATCCCCGCGGGTGCGGGGGAAGCGGGAAAGGTCTGCGCCGAGGCGGACGCGGAGTAGGTCAATCCCCGCGGGTGCGGGGGAAGCACCCGCATTTCCTCGTCCAGATCCGTCCACCAGGGTCAATCCCCGCGGGTGCGGGGGAAGCGTCCTTGACCTCCGGGAAGGCCTGAAGCAATCGGGTCAATCCCCGCGGGTGCGGGGGAAGCTCGAGGTCGAGCCATGCCAGGCGCTCAAGGTCCGGTCAATCCCCGCGGGTGCGGGGGAAGCATGTCTATAGCAGCCATTCAACCCCGCCCCACGGGTCAATCCCCGCGGGTGCGGGGGAAGCTCCCTGAGCCGCGCGTGGAGGGTGATTCGGGAGGGTCAATCCCCGCGGGTGCGGGGGAAGCTTTGCGAGAGTCCAAGGCGAACCACATCCCGAAGGTCAATCCCCGCGGGTGCGGGGGAAGCGGGCATGGGTGATTCCCTGGATGATGGTGGTGGGGTCAATCCCCGCGGGTGCGGGGGAAGCGAAAGCCGAGCCGATCAAGCCCTTGCGCTTGACGGTCAATCCCCGCGGGTGCGGGGGAAGCTGGAAAATCGTCAAGCAAGTGCTCCGCTCGAAGGGTCAATCCCCGCGGGTGCGGGGGAAGCTCTGCGACATTGTGTCACAGCGCTGTATATCGGGCTGCCTGTTGGGTTTAGTCTATTCAGTTTTCAAAGATCTCGTCCAGTTTTCTTGGTGAGATTCTTAGGGACGGGCTTGGTGGCGGTCGTTCGTGGTTCACAGTTATCGGTTGTTGGCCCCCATCCGTCTTAGTTCCTCGTCGCTCAGCGGCCTTCGCGCCAGGTAGATGCCATGATGATTTGCCAGTTCCTTCTTGGGGATCCCGAGGCCGCGAACCGCTTGACCTCCCGGCAGTTTGGAATCCGGCCAGGTCAGCAGAATGGAGTGATCACCTGCCGGATGGAACCAGTCTTCCAGGATCGCCCAGAGTCGATCGCGAACGCCGACGCTCATGCGAGGAGCGGTGTACACACCCGGTGCCACCTCGCACATCACCGAAGCCAAGAGACCCCGGATTCGCCCCGGTGAGTTACGCGTCACCGCCACTGTCATTGCCATCGAGTAACTCCTTGATGCGATCGATCATCCGCGAGATCACCTTCTCTTGGCGGAAGGTCTTGCCGCCGATCTGACGAACTAGCCGTTCCAACGTGCCGCTCGAATCTTGCCGGAAGCGGCGGACGGCGCCGAAGGCGATCGGGAGAGTGATCGTCTCGCGAAAGAGATCGGCGATGTCCAGGGTGAAGGCAATCCCCGAAGCCTCATGGATGAAACCCAGTTGAGGGATGGTTCCGGTCACCGCCACCGCCATCATGGCTGCCGCATGTAGAGCCTTCGCGGCATGGTTGATGGCCTGGTTGGGCAAATCGGTGGACTCAGGGTTGGCGCGATCGTAGCGCCGCCCAAACCACTTGATTCCAAACTGGTCGGCCAACCTCTGGTAGCTCTTCTTGACCCGCGATCCTTCAATCCCGCGCAGGGTGTTCAGGTCTTCCGCCGGCAGCACCTCGCCCAACCGCCAGCCGTACATGCGGCGCGCCACCCAGGTGCGCCGGTCGGGGTTTGCCCACAGTTCAGCCTGACGGCGAGCGCGGGCCGACTCGTCAGGGCCGAATGGCATGCTGGCGTAAAGCTTGACCCCGCCCTGCCCCACCGCCGCCAAACCGGTTCCGTGACGCGCCAGGATGCGCAACACGTCGTGGCTGACGGTGGTTCCCGGTTGCAGGAGGAAGCACGACACCATCTGGTAGGGGATCGAATACTCCCCCGGCGCCAGGTCGTCGTAACCGGCGGTGGTGAAGTGGAGTGTCCCTTGGTGAACGGTGAGGTTTCCCCGCCCGAGCCACATCAAACCGTGGCGGTCCATTTGGGGGATCCGCGCCCCTTCGAGACCGAGTCTTCCTGTCAGCATGCGCCAGCGGTTGGAGGTTTGAGCAGCAGCATGCCGAAGCCGAAGGCTCGATGGCGACCGATACCTCGCGCCAGTAGAGAGCGGAAGGCATCGCCGTCCGCCACTTCCAAGTGGCCGCGCATGGTGACGTCCGGCCGCTCGCACCGTTCCACTGTTCGGTTCTTCTTGCGACGCAACAACCGCGTGCGGCGGCTTTGAACCATCTGCATCTCCACCACCCGCGCAGCGCGCATCTCCGCCCTTTCGGCCAGCCAGTGGCGGTAGATCTGCTCGCGCCCGTCAATCTCGCTGACCGACTTGGCTTGTTGCTGGCGGTAGGACTGATAGGCGTCCAGTTCCACAATGCGCCGCTTGGAGTTTTCCTTCTCGCTCTTGCGCACTACCGGGCAGATGCGCACTTCAAAGCCCAGCCGCTTGCCGGTGGGCCACTGGCGCGGCATCGCCTTGCCGGCGAAGGTCGGCCAGTCGATAGCGGAATGGACCTGCGGATCGGCGAAGGTAGAGGCGTACTCGCGCAGCTGCTTTTCGCCCCGTGCTGAGTAGGCCAAGATCTCCTGCCATTCTTGACACCCCGGTCCAGACCGGGTTCGGCCGATCAGATGGAAGGGCTTGGGTGCACCGTCGCCAAAAACCTCGCCCAACAGGCAATGGACCAGGTAACCCGTATCGCCGGTTCCACGAAGCAGATTCCTGCGCCTCGCCAAATCGAACAATCGCTTGAGGCGCACGCGGAAACGAAGCATTTGAAGATCTGAGGATTGGTTATCCATGGTTCGGCTCCGTGGCGATCCGCAACCGGCCTTCGGTGATGAACCGGCGGCCGGTGTGAACTTGGTTGGCCCAGTCTCGACGATCGGTGTGGGCCAACCGCCGAGTGGGAATGGCGGCGGGTGAGGCTTCGCCTTCGGGCCACCAGGCTTTGACGGTGTCTCGCGCCGCCGTCTCGTCTCGCGCCGGAGGCGGCTCGATCCCGGCCAGGGCGCTCAACAAGTTGTCGGCTTGGCCGCGCCCCAAGAGGAGCGAGGTGGCCGGTAGGCAACACTTGCGACCGAGGAAGAGCGGCCTCGCCGGCGAGCGCAAGGCGGCCTCCAGCTCGTCCAGGCTCGGCTCTTCCGCCGCCGGGTCGAGGGTGAGGGCGAGCGAATAGACGGCGTCGGCCCAGTAGTGGCGGTAGCGCAAGTGGGTCCCCCCGCCACGCCGTTCCAACTTGCCGCTGGTGGTCCAAGAACTGCGCATGAAGCCTTGGTTGAAGTCGACGGTGTGGAAATCGACCAGCTTTTGGCCCTGATGATCTTGGCGCACGGCGTAGTACAGCCGCTCTTGCAGCCGCTCTAGAGAGGCGAAGTCTTGGTGGCGGTAGCCCAAGGCGTTGCCCAACAGGCCGGTGAGCATGGATAGCCCCGGCAACTCATGGGTCACACCATGTTCGTCGACGAGCACCCCGCCGAAGCTCATCAACGGCGCATCGAAGCGCAGGAGAAGGCAGTCAATCACCGGCATGGCGCACCTGACCACCGATCCACTCAGCGAGATTGGGCAGGCTCACTCGCTGCTCGCTATTCAAGGCCTCTTCCAGCCTCTCCACCGGCCCCAGGGCGGTGAAGCGTCGAGCCTCGACCGCACCGTAGTTGGTGTCGAGATCGTGGAGATGGCTGGCCACCGCCGCGTAGGCGTTGGCGATCAGGTCGGGATGGGTCGGAACCGGAGCGAGGAAAGCGTTGGCCAGGCTGCGCGGCTGCGCCTCCCCCATCTCGGCCAAAACCCAATGAGCATAGCTGTAGGGTGCCGTGGAACCGAGTTTGGCGCCTGGCGAGACGGTGGCGATCAGTTTGACCAGCCGTTGCACCACTTGCGCCGCCAGCTCCCGGTCAGCGTTCAGCCAATCGTCGCGGGAGCGGCCTTCGAGGTTGGAAACCAACAGCGGCAAGTCCACGACCACGTAGCCGTAGAAGAGACCTGTCGTGAGTTCGGTCGAGCCGATATGACCACTGCCCAGTTCGTGGTCATCACCTTGGCTCAGCAGATCGTCCACGGCGGTGAAGTAGTCCGCTTCGGCCGATTCGGCGTTGACGGTGAAGGCGTGGGCCACGTGCACCGCCGCGTCGCCACGAGCCAGGATATCGCTGGTCACCATGCGGCCGAAGAGGGCGGCACCCAACCCAGCCCCTTGCTTGAGCTGCCCCAGGTTTTTCTTGGCATCTCCCTTGAAGCGTTGGGTGACGGCTTTCTTGGCCTCCTTCGGGTTGTCGATCTCGGCACAGATGGACCGCGCCTCTTTGAGCAGAAACTCCAGCTCCGGCTCGCCAAGAACGGTGATTTGCTCGGTACGCGCCTGGGGTTTTTCTTCCTCGACGGGCTCCTCGTCCTCTTTGGGCTTGGCCTTCTTCGCCTTGGCTTTGGCACTTTCGCCGAGAAGCGCTTTCATCAACTCGTGGGTGACCTCGGTGGCCAGTTGCGTGTCTACTCCATCGTCGAGCAGGGGGTTGAGAACACGCGCCTCAAAGGAGCGTCGTGAGCGCACCGTCTGCGGAACGGCATTACCGCCGATTTCGAGCGAGGCGAGGCTCCCCTCCCCCTCGAAAGTGCGCCAGTGGCGTTTGAGGCACTGGGAAGAGATGCGAATCCGGCTACCGCCTCCGAAGGGCAGTCGTTTGGCGAAACCGGCGTCGTCCCGGTTGAGCAAGGAGGCCGGGTAGGAGGTCAGGGTATGCAGTTGCAGAAAGGGTCGGGTCATGAGCGTTCCTCCTTGGAAGCCTGTTTCGCGGTTTGTGCCTCGGCACGGTAGTAGCCACCCGCCATGCGGCGGCGCCATCGCGTTCCTTGTGGATTTTCCGGAGCACTGAGAAGAAGGCGAGCAAGATCGGTAAAGTCCACCCGCTGCCCGGCGGATGTCAGCTGGTGGACGAGCTGGCGGACGGCGCGCCACAGGGTAGTGCCGGAAGCGCGCAGCAGAGCGGTAAAGCGGGCCTCGGAGACCTTCGCCTCGAAGCAGGCGCGGCCTAGACCGAAGTTCTTGGTGTGCAGTTCGGCACCTTCACCCAGCGCCGCCAACAGGACCGCCCAGGCGGAGTATCCCGCCCATCCCTCCAACTCTTCGAGCTGAGCGGCCGGATGCTCTTCGACAAAGCGGACCATCAAACGCCAGAAGGCGGGGCCACCCGGTGAGCTTGGATCAAGCCGGCGCAGATCGGCGCGGTCGCCGGGTGGGTAGTGGTCAGCCCTGATTTGACTGGCCAACGACATCACGATCTGAGCCAAGCTGGCGGTCTGTCGAGCTTCTGAAAGGGGTCGATCACCCTCGACCGATGTCGGCGCGGGAAGAACCATCTTGTGTACCTCCAGATGAAGCGAAGATCTCCGGGAACTGCTTGTGCGCCGAACCGTGGAAGAGCCCTTCGGCCCGGGCCACGGCGCGCAAACGGCGGGCGGTGGAGTGCGGAATCCCTTCGATCGCCGCTTCGAATTGCTCTTGCGCTAGGTCGAGCACGCGGTGTGTCCACTTGGCCTTGGCCTCTTCCGGGGGAAAGTCGAGCGACAACCACAGTTGGTCAAAGAAGATGCGATCGATCAGCGCGTCGTGGCGATCGATCCATGGCCGCGCCCCTTCGTCGCGCAGATCGAGTTTGTCGTTGCCTCCTTGCAGCAGGGCACACAGGGCAGGGCGCAGCACTCTGCGTTGCACCTCGGCGACAATCTTGATGTGTTCCTCGGCCATCTTGGCGAGCTTGCTGCGATCATCCACCTTGGCCATGAAGCTGAGGGCGCGGGGTGGTATGGGAACGACCCGCTCGCGATAGCCCCCCGTTTTTCCTTGCCCTCGCACCAGCACCCGGGCCAGAAAAAGGAGTTCACCGCGATCTTGCGGACCCACTTCGGAGGCTGGGCTGCGCATGAAGTCACCGTTGCCGAAGAGGATCTGCGGCAACATGCGGTAGGTGAAGCCCGAATCGCTGACCGTCAACACCGCCTGATCCTTCTTGCGTACCGGGCTCCACAGATCACCCACATCACCCGTTTCCGAAGCACCGTAGATGCGCCGGACCATGCTCGTTCCCGCGCGTGCCACCAACCGCCCCTCTTCGACGATGAGCCGCACGCGGCGACAAACTTCGATGAAGAAGGGAGCGCAACTGTCGATCGAGATCGACTCGCTACCATCCCAAGGCAGGAGCCACAGCAGTTTGTGGCCGCCTTCGGCCTGCAAGCCATAGTCCTCCACCAGCGTCTTGTAGCGCCGGCGCAACAGAGGCAGGTCCCGCTGGAAGCGACGACTCCAGGAGAGGTCCGGCGCCACGCTGACACAGGGGCGGCTGGCAAAGCCCCCGTTCATGCGCACGATTCCGTAGTGTTTGCGGCCGGAATAGCCTTCGAAGGTCTGCAAGGTGATGAGGGTAAAGACCCAGTGCTGCGGTGCAGCATGGGCCATGCGCTCAGTTTTGACGTCGTGGCCCTTAGCGGTCACCAGAACGTCGAGCGTCGCCGGTACGCGGTGGACGTTCTTCAAGGTGGCCAGGGAGCCTTCCGGAACCGGCGGCTGCATGAAGGCCGGCTTGGTCAGATCCTCCACTACCAAACACCAGGGTTCCACTTGCTCCTCACTCAGCGCCAAGAGACGTCTCTCCCATCCCGCCTCGTCCTCCGGAATCGGCCCCCGCTCGCCATCACCGACCAACGCCAAGGCCGCCAGTTGCACCAGGAAGGCATGCCAAGGATGTTGTTGGTGGGCTTGTAGCCCCAGGAATTCGATCTCCTCGCCCCGACTCAATCGGGCCAGGACTCCAGGAAGAGAAGACTGTTCAGCTCTCCCCCGCGCCACCGTCAGCGTGAAGATCGGCTCGGTCAACAAACAGTGGGCAGTGGTGTCCTTCATGACAAATGTCCCCTCACTGAGGAGAAACCCGCTTTCTCCGATTCGGTTGAGTCGGTCGGCGGATTTTCTGCGGGGAGCAGCCCCCAGCGGCCATACTCAAAGTAGCGTTGGGCGAAGCGGAAACGGATCATCCCCCCTTCGGCGAGATCCAGCAGCGGTACCTCTTCGGGCCCGGCCTCGCGACTCCAGCGGCCAGGGATCTTCAGCTCCGGCACCGGCTGGCCGAAGGGGCCCGGCGGGGGTAATCCAAACCGGGCCAGCCGATCGTCCAACCCCAGGCGGGTGCCGATCTGAGCGACCGTGTCACCGGTGGGTAAGCTGAAGTGGCCGAAGCTCTCGCCGCGCTCTACCAGGAAGTACTTCGCCAGTCGGCGGTCGGCGAGGTAACTACCGGTAAGGGTCGTCTGGTGTTCCCGCCAACGCTCACCCAGTTCCCCGGCAAGATCTTTGAGCCGTTGCGGGTGGGTGGAACTCTCCACCAGGAGCCGATTCATCTCGGGGATCGAGCACCGCGCATGCTCTTCCAGGCAGCGCCAGGTGGCTTCGAGAATCCGCAGATCGGCGTAGACGGTGCCCAAGCCATGCGGCCCATAGGCCTCGCCGGAACGACCGATCAGTCTTCCCAGATCCCGCTCCTGGAGCACCAAGACGACGCAACGAGCCTCGCCGAAGCCGGCTGGCCGTGGGCGGGCATGGCGGTGGAGACGACCGACACGTTGCAGGAGCACATCCATCGGACACAGGTCGGTGAGCAGGAGATCGGCGTCGAGATCGAGGCTCTGCTCCACCGTCTGGGTAGCGACGGCGACCCGCCCCTGCTGGTCGCGATGGCGGCCGAATGCGGCCTCGATCGCCGTGTCGAGCAGTTTGCGATCCTCCACCGCGAAGCGACCGTGGTGGGGTGCCAAGATTGCACCCGAGTGCGGCCCATCACTGGTGGCAGCGCTCGCCACGGCGAAGAGTTTCTCGGTGCAACCGCGCTCTCGGGCCAGGGCTTCGAGTTCCTGTTGGACGGCGATGCAACCGTCAACCGTGTTGCGTACCACCAAGACGCTGGCACCGGCCGAGGCCGCCTCCAGTGCCCTTGTGGCGATCGCTTCGGCCTGCTCCATCAAGGGAGAAAGTTCGAATGTCACTTCTTTGTCGTAGCCGGTTCGAGGAGTAGCGGTCGGCTGCGTCGCACCACCTACCGGCCGCTGGCAGATCAGCGGGTAGGGCGTGGCGATCGCCTCCGGCAACGTCACCACAGCGGGTGGTTTCAGAGAGCCCGATCTGCCATCGATGGCCAAGAAGCGCTCGCGCGCCGCCGATCCAAGGGTGGCGGAGAGCAGCAGGGCGTGGCCGCCCGCCGCCAGGTGAATCCGGAGTACCTCTTCGAGGAGACGGGTCATGAAGGTATCCGAGGCATGGACTTCGTCCACGACCAGAAGATGACGCAGCAGCGAGGTCGAGCGCAGGTGAACGTGCGGCTTGGCGAGAGCGGTGAGCAAGGCTTGATCGACGGTGCCCACCACCACGGCGCCAGCAAGGTAGCGTTTCGGCCGCTCGGCGGCCCAGCCGCGTTCGCGTTGTTCGGAGCTGGCGCCACTCCCGTCCTCCTCCTGCCACAGCACTTTGAAGCCGGGTAGGGCGCGGCCTTGATAGTCATCGAAGCGCAGGTAGCCGGGCACCGCCAGCACCACGGCCGGCCGCGTCTCTTCCTTGGGCCAGGCCCGCGCGCAGACCTCGCGCACCCGTTCGAAGAGCTGGGTGGCGGCTGTGCGGGTGGGCAGAGCGAAGTAGAGGCCGTCCACCAATCCCATCTGGTGCAGGCGCAGAAAGCGGGCCAGCACGGCCTCCGTCTTGCCCGATCCCGTTTCGCTTTCCAGGATTGTTAGGCTGCCGCTGGCGGCCATCGGCAGCTCGGCGAGGGTTCGTTGCATCGGGTAGGGCTCGTACTTGCTGACCCTTTCGAAGCCCACGGGCGCCGGGCTGAGGGCGGCGGCGTTGTGGCGGGTATCCAACCCCACTCGCCGAACTGCGCTGGCGGCCTGCTGCCGGGAAAAGGTGATCCGCGATCCGAGCTGTTCTTCGCTGGATGGTGACGAAGGTGGATCGAAGGGAAAGATCTCCTGATCCGACCCCAGCCAATCGGCCAGGGTGACCAACCCATTGAAACCGTGCTGGAACTGGGTGGTGGCAGCTATGGGTTCAATGCCAGCATCGCGCGCTTGCGGAAACCAGCCGAAGGCCGCCGCGATGAGATCGGCAATGGCGGCAAAGGGGTCTACTCCATCGCGTTCAACCCACAAATTCGCGCGGTGGTCCACCGTTGCCGGCTCGTAGGGCTTGCCATGGTGGCAGATGACGGCGAGTAAGAGCACCTCCCATCCCTCTTCCCCACCGTCGGCCGGGGTAAACCATCCGGCCAACTCCTCATAGGGCAGCACTTCCAAGAAACGCTGTGTCGCCTGGTAGTCAGGAGTCTTGAACAGCGCCACCACTTCGCGCACATGGCCGACGATCCGCGAGTTTTTCGGCCGCTGGCCCGGCGCCACTGATCGCGCCTGAAATCCATGGTTGGCCTTGCCCAGGTCGTGCAAGGCCACGAGAACGCACAACCTCGCCACCTGCCCGGCCGAGAAGTCCTCCAACCCGGCAAGGCGGGCCAGCCGGCGGCGAATCAGCGAAGCGCGCAGGATCGCCTCGCAGCAGGCGGCCACGTCGGCGCAGTGGTCGATCAGCGAGAGCGAGGCCATCACCTCGCCCTCGTCATCGCGAGTTAGCTTGGCCCAGGGGCGGCGGAGATCCTTCAAGGGGGAGCACCTTAGCGTAGTTCAGCTCATCCTAATAGCGGCGTGTTACGCTGGGAAAGTATAACTGATCGGGGTAAAAGTGGCCACCAGACTCGCCAGCGCTGGACGCGCCACCAAGCTGACGAATGAAAACGAGGGAAACTAATTCGAACGAGTTCTTCCATAACGCCAAGAGTCTACGTCAGCCCCTATCTGCAAGTCAACCGTAAGGATTAGAAGGCAATACTAGAACACAGAGTCTTGCTGGTTCCTGAGATCCCCGTCGTAACGGGGGAATAGGGAATCCTGCTGCCGCAAGACAACCCTAAGGCGGTCTATCCCCTAGACTCAGGGGGATCAACTGCTTGCCGAGCTGGCACAGCCTACTACACGAACGCCGACCCCTCTACGCCGCCGTTTCCTTCTCCACATCCCAGCTCGGAAAGACCAACACGGCCGGATGACATTGGAGGGCTCTCGCCAGGGTCTTGGCGCGCTGTATGCCGAGGGTTACGCGATCGTTCTCGATGGCCGAGATGGTCGATTGCGCAATGCCGGTCAACTTGGCCAGGTCGTTCTGGCTGAGTTCTTGGAGTTGGCGAATACTGCGCACTGACTCGCCCACCGACACCTCGACCCGCTTGGGGGCAGGTCGGAAATCTTCTCTGTTCACCTGCTATTTCCTCCGAGAATCGTGGCTACCCGCATCGTACACTTAGAGGTCCGCCAACAGCCTCGGCTCGTCGGACTCGGGCTCCATGGTCCTCGTCGAGGAAGTCGAAGACGGTGGCCTAAATAGGCGGCGGCGAACTCGGCGGACTCAATCCTGGGCACGTGGAAGGAGCCTGGGATGGTGACCAGCGCGGCTCCTTCGGTGCCATAGTCGGCGGCCACGTCTACTTGGAAAACGGCTTAAGCGTTTCGGGCGCTATCGCGGCGCGTGGACCGAGAGGCTCGGCCTACGCTTGATCCACGAGATCGAAACCCCGGACAGCTGTACCAACTCGCTTTCCCCGGCCGGCGACCCAGCCACAGCGGAGCCCCTCCGCCCTCAGTCGATCCGCTTGAGCAAGGCGACGCGGTTTTCCTTGGCCTCCCCTAGCCTTCGAGGCCGCGGGCTTCCAGCACCAGCTGGGTCTTGAGCTGGAAAAGGCGCTCTTCGAGACCGACGGGATATTGGTGCGGGTGGGTGAACCGCCTGATACCGGCGTGGAAGCAGCTCAGCTGGGCCCGGGTGCGGCGCTGGGCCACTCGAATAGAAGGCACATCGTAGACCCGCACGCCGGCTCGAAAGACAGGGACCAGCAAGTCTTCGTGGGCGGTGCCGGAGGAGAACGTCTTGCGCCGGCTCATGTCCATGGGGTCGATGATCGTGGGGTTGTGCGCGATCCCCATCTCCTGATCGAAAATTACATCACCGATGAACTCACCCTGGCTGAGGAATCGGCGCACCTGCTGCACGCCGGGGTTCGAGATCTTCGCCGCTTGTTCGGAGAGCTTGACCTTGTGCTGGAGTTGGCCGTCAGAATCCTCCAGCGCCGAGAGCTTGTAGACGCCACCCAGCGCCGGTTCATCGTAGGCCGTGGCCAGCTTGGTGCCCACACCCCAGACCGAGATCTTGGCTCCCTGGTGTTTGAGACTGCGAATCAGGTGTTCATCCAGGTCGTTGCTGGCAAAGATTCGCGCCTCGGGAAAGCCGCCTTCGTTGAGAATGCGCCGAGCTTCGATACTGAGGTAGGCCAGATCGCCCGAATCCAGCCGGATGCCCAACATTTCATGGCCGCGCGCCCGTAACCGCTTGCCGGCCTCGACGGCCTTGTGGACACCGTCCAACGTGTCGTAGGTATCGACCAGGAAGACGCAGTTGTTGGGCATCGACTGGGCGAAGGCGTCGAAGGCCTCCAGTTCGTCACCGAAGGCCATCACCCAGCTATGGGCGTGGGTACCCCGGAGCGGAATCCCGAAGAGCCTGCCGGCGAGCACATTGCTCGTCGCCGCACAGCCGCCGACGAACGCGGCGCGGGATGCGGAGAGCGCTCCGTCGATCCCCTGCGCTCGCCGCAGCCCGAACTCGAGCACCGAGTCCGGCTCCGCGGCTTGGCAGACGCGGGCCGCCTTGGTGGCGACCAGGGTCTGGAAGTTCACCAGATTGAGCAGCGGCGTCTCCAGTAGCTGCGCTTCGAGAACCGGTCCACTGACTCGCAAAAGCGGCTCGCGCGGGAAGACCACGGTGCCCTCGGCAACGGCGTCGATGTCGCAGGTGAGCCGGAATGCACACAGGTACTTGAGAAACCCGTCGGCGAAGAGCGGTTCGCCATCGGCACCGCGAAGAGTCGCCAGGTAAGTGCAATCGCCATCGTCGAACGACAGCTTCTCCAGGTACTCCACCGCCTGGGCCAGGCCACAGGCCACCGAAAAACCTCCGCCGAAAGGATTCTCGCGAAAAAAGAGATGGAAGACCGAGCGTCTCGCCGCCAAGCCGGACCGCCAATAGGCCTGTGCCATGGTCAGCTGATAGAGGTCGGTGAGGAGAGCGAGCGACTGCCGGTAGACCGTGCCAAGAGTGCTCATCGGGATCCGCCGCCCCGTCCCGAGGGTTGGTGCCGGACGAACCAGGAACAGCGGCACAGGACAACAGCCCTGCGCATCTGCAAGGGGGTCAGTAGGATCCGGACTTTGCGCGCCATGAGGAACCCTTCACCGTGTCGGAATCGTGGTCTACAAAGCCCTCCATGAAACTCTCTGACCGCTCACGGAGAAAGCCCTCGCCAACGGCACCATTCTACCCCGCTTCCCCCTCTCAAGGCCGATGACAGCCGTGGTATAGTTGAAGAATGTCTGTGAGCCCAAGAGCGGTCGTCGAAAGCCACGACAGGCCTGAAGAAAAGGCTGTCGAGGTGATGAAAATCCGGATTCCTTCGCCGATTGGCGATATCGGAGTCGAACTTCATGACCAGACGGCGGTGTCGGTCGTGATTGGCCCGCGCGGCCACGAAAAGCGGCGATTCCTGCCCTTTTCCAAGCTGCCCGACACGGATTTTCTCGATGAACTCTACGGTCGATTCTCCGAGTACTTCGCCGGTGCACGACCCAGCCCGGGGTTGGACTACGACCTCGGTCCCTCGGGTATCAGCAGTTTCGCCCGCAGAGTACTCAAAGAGACGGCGAAGGTTCCCTACGGCAAGA
The DNA here is from genome assembly GCA_024277255.1 of Acidobacteriota bacterium. Classification (GTDB taxonomy): domain Bacteria; phylum Acidobacteriota; class Thermoanaerobaculia; order Multivoradales; family SZUA-115; genus SZUA-115. The sequence continues at coordinate 18,933 of JAJRVQ010000048.1, forward strand.
CGCGGACCTACCGCAAGATCGCGGTCGGTGCCGGCCGACCCAGCGCCTATCGGATGGTCCTGGCCAGCCTGGTGGCCAACCCGATTCCGATCATCATCCCCTGTCATCGCATCGTGACCAACAAATCGGGAATCGGTAGCTACATCGGCGGCAAAGAGGCGAAAAAGTGGCTCCTGGCGATGGAAAAAGAGGGGCTGAAGGCTTAGCAGCCGATCGAGGAGTTCCACTGCGAACTCCCTGTTCCCGGTGTTTCGGGGGCCTGCCGGTCACCTGAAACTACCCGTAGCGGTGCTCTTGCAGCGCCTCCTCGAAGGCACCTGCTGCGAGTTGCCGAACTGGGCACTCTTCTCTGGCGTACCTGCCTTCCACTATTATTACCCGGGCACTATTGACATCTAGATATTATCCGGGTACATTGCGCCGGCCTCGTCAATCTCCCAACCGGATCAGGACATCAGATCAGGACATCACGATGAACGCTGCGCAAGAAACCCACTGCATCGCCTTCGAGGGCTATCGCTGCATCGCCTCGGGCCCGCTCTCCACGGTCGCGCTGAAAGTGAAGGAGGTCACCGATCGAGGTCCGAACGCACCGGTCCTGGTCTTCGACGAAGTGACCTCCCAACCCATCGAGCTGGATCTCCGCGGAACGGCCGAGGACATCCTTCAACGTCTCGCCGCCTCGTCTACCGAGACGACACCATCCGTCCCGCCTGAACCTGCGGCCGACGAGAAGAGGCGACGCGGCCCCGGCCGACCCAAGCTCGGCGTGGTATCCCGAGAGATCACCTTGCTGCCCCGGCACTGGGCCTGGCTTGCCGAGCAGCCGGGGAAAGCTTCCGTGACGCTGCGCAAACTCGTCGAGCAGGCGCTTCGCGCCAACGCCGGCAAGGACCGGCTGCGCAAGGCCCAAGAGTCAGCCTATCGGTTTCTCTCTGCCATTGCCGGGAACCTACCGGACTTCGAAGAAGCGACACGCGCCCTCTTTGCCGGAGATCCGAAGCGCTTCGACACTCTCGTTGAGCCGTGGCCCGGCGACATTCGAGATCATGCTCGCCGGCTGGCAGCGACTGCCTTCAGGAGCCTCTCGGAGGCTTCGAACACCGGTTAGTCACTTCCCGGCAAGGACTCCCAGCACCGGCCGCAGAAGGGCCTCCACCGGTGTAGGATCGACCCTTCCGGGAACCGGGAAGAAAGGACGACCATGGCCCAAATCACCAAGCGAATAGGACTCTCTTTGGGTGCAGACCTGTGCTGGCCCATCTGTTACGAAGAGATCCTGAAACGGTTGGATCTGGAGCTGGATATCGGCGGCGATCGGGTGCGTTTCGAGGTCGAGCGGCTGACCATCGAGCCCTTTGATCTGCGCCAGCCGGTACGCTATGACGTCGTCCTCGACCGCATCACCCACTGGTACCACACCAGCCGCGAGTGGATTAAGAAGGCGATCCTGATGGACGATCTTTACGTCCTCAACAACCCGTGGTCGTTGCAGTCGATGGAAAAGGCGACCAGCTATTGCGCCATGATGCGCCTCGGCTTTCCGGTGCCGGACACCTGGATGGTGCCGCCGAAGGAGTACGAACCCAGTCCCGACCTACAACCGACCCTCGAACGCTACGCCAAGCTCTTCGACATCACCGAGATCGGCGACCAACTCGGCTACCCGTCTTACATGAAGCCTTATGACGGCGGAGCATGGGTGGGTGTCGATCGAATCAACGATGCGAAGGCGCTCAAGGCAGCCTACGAGAAGAGCGGTACTCGCGTCATGCACCTGCAGAAGGCGGTCGATCCCCACGATCTGTTCGTCCGCTGTATCGGCGTCGGTCCGCAGGTTCGGATCGTCAACTATGACCCGTCCGCGCCGCTTCACGAGCGCTATCAGGTCGACTTCAACTTCCTCACCGCGGACGAAGCGCGCACCTTGCGCGACATGACCCTGACCATCAACACCTTCTTCGGCTGGGACTTCAACTCCTGTGAAGCTCTGCGCCAGGACGGCCTCTTCCAGCCGATCGACTTCGCCAACGCCTGCCCCGACTCGCAGGTCACCTCACTCCACTTCCACTTTCCCTGGCTGGTCAAGGCACAGCTTCGCTGGAGCCTGTTCTGCGCCGCCACCGATCGCAAAATGCGCCGGACGGTGGACTGGGATCCGTACTACGAGATCGCCGACCGCGATGAACTCGACTACGAGGCGAAGCTAGCGGCCTACGGCGCCATCGCCAACCAGCGGCTCGAAAGCGAACGGTTCGAGGAGTTCTGCGACCACCATCTCTCACAGCTGGACGAGGTCGCGCTGGAGTTCTTTGCCTCCGACACCGCGCTCGAGGCGGTGCGCACCAAGGTCGAGTCGCTCTACCCAGCTCACGAGATCGACAGTTTCACCGACCACTTCTGGGGACTGATTCAGTTCTGGCGTAAGACCGAGATGGAGTAGGCAGCGGCCTCCTCGGAACTTGCCGACAAATCCCCTATTCGGACTCCTTGAGCTGGATCAGGCGATTCCTCACCATCTCGAGGACCCAAGCCTCAGGCCTCGACACCTCTTCCCAGCGGTAGAGCAGTAGGGTTACGACATCCTCGAGCACGATCGAAGCGTCGTTCGGAGGGACGTCGCTTTGCCGAAACAACTCGATGATCTGTGGCTCCAGCTGACGGACTATCCCCTCGACTTGTTTCCAACGCTTCGAGCCCTCTTGGTCTGTCATCGGCTCATCATCCACTCCCGTCCAAGCCGAAAAAACCCTTGTCTCTGGCCCGTAATCGCTCATAGCTACCCTGCCGACAGAGTGCGGTAGATCGCAACATAGCGCTCGATCTGTCTCTCCCAAGAAAAGTCACGCCGCATTCCGTTGGCCATCAATCGAGACCACAGCGCGCGATCGGCGAATGTATCTAGAGCGCGCTGGAGCGCCCATTGCAGACCCTGCGGGGTGAAGTGATCGAAAACAAATCCGGTTCCCACGCCGGTCGAAGGGTCGAAGGGGTCGACGGTGTCCGCCAACCCGCCGGTGCGGCGCACCACCGGCGCAGTACCGTACCTCTGACTGTACATCTGATTGAGGCCGCAGGGCTCATAGAGCGAAGGCATCAAGAAGATATCGCTGCCAGCTTCGATCAGATGGGCCAACGGTTCGTGGTACCCACGGTAGAAGGCAACCCGCCCCCGGTGGGCCGCCTCGAGCGAGGAAAACAGCTCCTCGTAACGTCGTTCGCCGCTGCCCAGGACTACCAAGCGCAGCTCCGGGCGGCGGCGTAACAACTCCGGCAAGACCTCGAAACACAGGTCAAAGCCCTTTTGAGAAGTGAGCCGCGAGACGATGGCGACCAGCGGGGTGGCGGCGTCGCCCGAGAGTCCCATCTCTGCCATCAAATGTTCTTTGACTTTCGCTTTGGCGGAGGGGTCTTCGGCATCGAAATGGTACGGAAGGTGTGGATCCGTGGCCGGATTCCATTCCTCGTAGTCGACTCCGTTGACAATCCCAACCAAATGGTCGCCGCGGGAACGCAACATCGCTTCGAGTCCCATCCCGTAGCGCTGCGTCTGAATCTCTTGGGCATGGGTGCGGCTGACGGTGGTCAAAACGCCGGCATAGAGCAGCCCGGTCTTGAGAAAATTCAACCGGCCGGCCTGTAGATCCTCTTGATGGAGTTTCTCCGCCACCCCTTCGAGACCCAGCCGCGGCAGTAGACGTTGGCTGTCGAAAACCCCCTGGTAACCGACGTTGTGGAGGGTCAACATGGTACGCGTTTCGGCAAACAGCCGGTCCCACGAAAAGATCGTTTGCAGATCGAGCGGGACCAACGCGGCGTGCCAATCGTGGCAGTGCACGACTTCGGGGGACCAGCCCATGCGCTGGCAGCAGGTCAGTGCCGCACGGCCTAAGAAGGCGAAGCGCAGCGCATCTTCCTCGCCGCCGGTGTAGAAGCTGCCGTCCCCGTACAGAGCCGGGCAATCGATGAAATAGAGGCCCAGTGACGGGGCTCCCGAATGGGCCGCGGTATAGACGGTGAACTCAAGTTGCCAGGGACCCAGCGACAGCGCAACGTTGCGCAAGAACTCGACGGCGACGAAGTGATGATCTCGGCGATCGATCTTGGCGTAGAAGGGAAGAAAGGCGCGCACATCGTGGCCGGCCCGGTGCAGATACCGGGTGAGCGCCGCGCACACATCTCCCAGTCCGCCGGTCTTGGCGAAGGGAGCCAATTCGGCGGTGATCATGCAGAGCCGAAGCGCGGACCGGCTCTGCGCCCGGGTGTCGTTACCACCGGCGGCAGCCGGGCCGCCGGTCATCAGATCACCGTCCCGCTCGGGATCTCGACGTCATTGGGTACCACGATCACCCCGTCACGGATGCAATATTTCTCACCGTCCGCCTCGTTGAGACCTTGGGCATTGATCAGCTGCACGTCATCGCCGATGCGCACGTTGCGGTCGAGGATCGCCTTCTTGATCACACAGTTCTTGCCAACTCCCAGCGAGATTCGACCGCTATCGCTGCCCTGTGTTTCATAGAAGTTGGCTCCCATCATGACGCAGTCTTCGAGGACCGAACCGGAGCGAATCACCGAGCGAATGCCAATCACACAACGGTGAATCTCACCACCGATGATCACACTGCCGTCGGCCAGCACGGAGTGGCTTACCTCGCAATCGTGGATCTTCACCCCCGGCAAGAATCGGGCGTGGGTGAAGATCGGAAAGACGGAACTGTAGAGATTGAGCGGCGGAACCGGCAGCGCCAGCTCCAGATTGGCCTGATGAAAAGCACCGATGGTCCCGATGTCGCGCCAGTAGCCATCGTAGGGAAAGGCAAAGACCCGGTGGTCGTGAATCGCCTTGGGAATCACTTCCTTGCCAAAATCGAGGTCGTCGCTGCCACGCAGAAGGTCGACCATCACACCGGTCTTGAAGAGGTAGATCCCCATGCTGGCCAGGAGGTAGCCTTCCGGCACGTCGAATCCGAAGCGATCGAGGGTTTCGGCATAGGGTGTCAGCCGATCGAGTTCGCTCTCTTCTTGCGGTTTCTCGACGAACTCGACGATGCGACCGTTGCGGTCCATGCGCATGATCCCGAGGTTGCTCGCCTGCTGGCGCGGAACCGCCTTGACGGCGACGGTCAACTCGGCCTCCTTCGAGCGATGCTGCTCGACGAAGGCTCGCATGTTCATCAAATAGAGCTGATCGCCGGAGAGAATCAACACCTCGCTGGGCTTCTGGTAGGTCAAGCGGTTTAGGTTCTGGCGCACAGCGTCGGCGGTACCTTGGTACCAGTCGCGATTCTCCAAGCTCTGCTCCGCCGCCAGGATGTTGACAAAGCCACGGCTGAAGCTATCGAAACGGTAGGTGTGCGCGATGTGCTGATGCAGGCTGGCGCTGTTGAACTGGGTCAGCACAAAGATGCGCCGAATGTTTGCATGCAGGCTGTTGCTGATCGGAACGTCGATCAGACGAAACTTGCCGCCGACCGGCACCGCCGGTTTGGCTCGACTGCGGGTCAATGGCCAGAGGCGGCTGCCCTGGCCGCCTCCCAGAATGGCGGTCACCACGTCGCGCATCAGATCGATCCTCGTTTCTGACTCCCCGGCGCGGCGCCCGTGCGGTAGACAGGAGCCTCCGCAACCAGGGCGAGCATCTTATACTGCTGCCCCTATGGCCCTTGCATCCGAAGCCCGCGTCATTTTCGTCGCACCGTTCCTGATGCCGGCGACCCTGCGCTTCATCAGCTCGGCGGCCGGATTGGACGGCGTTCGCCTCGGATTGATGACGCAAGATCCCGCGGCGCGCATACCCAAGTCGCTCGCCGACAAGTTGGTAGCTCACCAGCAGCTGGACGACTGCTTCGACCCACGGCAGTTGGCGGCCGGCGCGCGGCGACTCGGCCAGCGGCTCGGCGGGCTCGACCTGCTGCTCGGCGCACTCGAACAGCTGCAAGTGCCGCTGGCGCAAGCGCGAGACCTGCTCGGTGTCGAAGGGATGAACGCAGCGACGGCAGAGAACTTCCGCGACAAGGCGCGGATGAAAACGGTTCTGCGCAGCGCCGGCGTGCCCTGCGCGCGCCACTGTCTGGCCGACTCCGGCCAAGCCGCCCTGGCCTTCGCCGCCGAGGTCGGCTTCCCGCTGGTGGTCAAGCCACCCGCCGGCGCCGGCGCCAAGGCGACCTTCCGTGTCGAGTCGACAAGCCAACTGGAGGAGGCGCTGGCCTTTGCACTGCCGGCGCCGGGACGCGAGTTGCTGCTGGAGGAATTCGTCACCGGCACGGAGTACTCCTGGGAGACCGTTTCCATCGCCGGTAAACCGGTCTGGCACTCCTACACCCGCTACATCCCCACACCACTCGAAGCGCTCGAGAACCCGTGGATCCAGTGGTGCATCGCCCTGCCGCGCCAACGGCTGGAGCCGCGTCTGGCCGAAGTGCAGAAGATCGTCACTCGCTCTCTGGCGGCGCTGGGTATGGGGACGGGCCTCACCCACCTCGAGTGGTTCCGCCGCCAGGATGGATCGATCGCCGTCTCCGAGGTCGCGGCGCGACCGCCGGGAGCACAGATCACCACCTTGCTCTCGCAAGCGCACGAGTTCGACATGCTGGCTGCCTGGGCCAGACTGATGATCTTCGGCGAATGGGATCCGCCGCCGCGCCGCTGGGCAACGGGAGCGGCCTTCTTGCGTGGCCAGGGTGCCGGGCGGGTGCGCACCGTGCTCGGCTTGGAACAGGCCCAAGAGGAGATCGGTGACCTGGTGGTCGAAGTCAAATTGCCCCGGCCAGGGCAGCCGAAATCGAGCAGCTACGAGGGTGAGGGCTACGTGGTCCTGCGCCATGAGGAGACGCAGGTCGTCGTCCAAGCGCTGATGCGACTCGTGCAGCGAGTTCGCGTGGTCATGGAGTCCTGATGAACATCTTGCTGATCGCTCCCGGTTTCCCTTCCGAGATGCCCTTCTTCACCCGTGGGCTGGCGAGGGTCGGCGCGCGGGTGATCGGTCTGGCCGACTCTCCCCAAGGCGCTCTGCCGGCGATGACCCGCGAAAGTCTCACCGCCTACATCCACGTACCGCGCCTGTTCGACGAAGCGGCGGTGATCGACACGCTGCGCCGCCACCCGCTGGCCGACAAGATCGACCGCATCGAGTGCTTGTGGGAGCCCGGCATGGTGCTGGCGGCGCGGCTGCGTGAAGCGCTCGATCTGCCCGGCATGAGCGTCGAGCAGACCCTTCCCTTCCGCGACAAGGAGGTGATGAAGCAGCTGCTCGACAACGCCGGGATTCGCACTCCGCTCCACGCCAGGGCGACCACCGACCAACAAGTGATGGAGGCGGCGGAGCGCATCGGCTTCCCGTTGATCGTCAAGCCGATCGCCGGCGCCGGCTCGGCCGACACCCACCGGGTCGACGATGCGGCCCAGCTGGAGGCGCTGCTACCGCGGCTGGCCCACGTCGCCGAAGTCAGTGTCGAAGAGTTCATCGACGGCGAGGAGTACACCTTCGACACCATCTCGGCCGATGGTGAGATCCTCTACTCCAACATCGCCTTCTACCGCCCCAGACCGCTGATCGCCCGCACCGTCGAGTGGATCAGCCCGCAGACCATCACCCTGCGCGACTTCGATTCGCCCCACCTCGCCGGTGGCCGCGAGATGGGGGTCCGGGTGTTGAAGGCCCTCGGTTTCTCCACCGGTTTCAGCCACATGGAGTGGTACCGCACGGCGCAGGGAGAGGTGGTTTTCGGCGAGATCGGAGCCCGCCCTCCGGGCGCCCGCTCGGTGGAATTGATGAACTACGGCTGCGACTTCGACAGCTTCACCGGCTGGGCCGAAGCGGTCTGCACCGGCCGGCTGACGCAGAACTGGGAGAGGCGCTACAACGCCGCCATCATCTTCAAACGGGCCCAGGGCAACGGCCGCATCCAGCGCATCGAGGGGCTGGAGCGGCTCCTCGCCCGCTTCGGAGAGCACATCACCTCGGTGGAACTCTTACCCATCGGCGCCCACCGCCGCAACTGGCTACAGACTCTGATCTCCGACGGCTACGTCATCTTGCGCCATCCCCACCTGGCCACGACGATGGAAATGGCCGACCGGGTGGGTGTCGAGTTGCAGCTGTACGCGGGATAAGCGCCGATGCTACACATAGCGCTCTTTGAGAACCGCCTTGTGGTGCAGATCGTGGCCACTCAGGATGTAGAGCAGAGCACGGACGGTGAGCCGGTTGCCTTCGACCAAACCGGCGCGGGAGAGTTGATCCGCGTCAAAGCTGCCGAAGAGGGTCAGACTGGCTCGGCGCACGGTGGCCAGTTCGGCCAGCAGATCGCTCAACGAGCGGCGCTCACAACCGGCATCCTTGGCCCATTCATCTTGATCGCAACCGGGTAGTTCAAGGCCCGGCTGGCGGGCGAAGGCGAGGGCGCGGAAAGAGAACAACCGCTCCATGTCGATCATGTGGCCGAGCACCTCCTTGAGACTCCACTTGCCCGGCGCGTAGCCGCGTGAAGCCGCCGCGTCGTCGAGCGGTGCCAGCATCGAGCCCAGCCCGTCGTATTGCGCCGCCAGACCGTCGAGCAAGTCCTCGTGCCGCACAAGGTCCACGTAGGTACCGTAGAAGGGCGCATATTCATCGGAAGCCGGACGGTTGATGGTGAGCATCATGGGACCTCTTGAGGTGGAGATAGGTTGGGCTCTCGCCGGGTGGGCCGTGAGGGCGAAGCTCGCACGCAGTAGAGTGCCGGCTATGCAGACCGACGAGACGCAGCCGGGCGCACAATACAACGCAGCGACCGGACGATGAGCCACCGAGCCGCCGGAGTGCTCTTGCACCCGACTTCGCTGAGCGGCCCGTATGGCGTCGGTGACTTCGGTCCGCGGGCGGAGCGCTTCCTGGCCTGGGCGAGCGATGCCGGCTTGCGGCTGTGGCAGGTACTCCCCCTCTTTCCGGCCGGTGCCGGCAACTCGCCCTACTCGGCGCGCTCCACCTTCGCCGGCAATCCGCTGTTGATCTCGCCCGAGCGGTTGGTCGAGGACGGCCTGCTCGACGAGGACGATCTGGCACCACCCGAACAGCCGAGCGGCGGTCCGGTCGACTACCTGGCCGCCTGGCAGTGGAAGGAGCCGCGGCTGCGCAGGGCATGGCGGCGATTCCGCGACGCTCCTCCACCAGCCGTCCAGCGGCACTTCGAGCGCTTCGTCGCCGAGCAGGCGGCCGCCACAGGCCACGCCGCCTGGTTGGAGGACTGGCTTGCCTACACCTGCCTGGCCCGTCGCTTTGAGGGGCGCTCGTGGGTCGATTGGCCTGCCCCCTTGCGCGATCGTGAGCCGGCGGCACTGAAAGCGGTGCGGCGCGAGCTGGCCGGCGAGATCGCCTTCGAGCGCTTCCTGCAATTTCTCGTCTTCGACCAATGGCGCCGCGTGCGGCGGGTTGCCGCCGAGGCCGGGATCCGGTTGATCGGCGACCTTCCGATCTACGTCGCCTTGGACAGCGCCGACGTCTGGGCCCACCGTGAACTGTTTGAACTCGATGCCAATGGCCGCCCCTTGGCCGTGGCCGGTGTGCCCCCCGACTATTTCAACGCCGAGGGTCAGCTGTGGGGCAACCCTCTCTACCGCTGGGATCGCATGGCAGACGACGGCTTCGCCTGGTCGATCGAACGGGTGCGGGCCGCCCTGCGCATGACCGACCTGGTACGACTCGATCACTTTCGCGGCTTCGAGGCCTACTGGCGGGTTCCGGCTGGCGAGGAGAGGATCAGCGCTACCGAAGGCAGCTGGGTACCGGGACCCGGCAAGGCGCTGTTCGACGCGTTACGCCAAGCGCTCGGCACGCTGCCGCTACTCGCCGAGGATCTGGGGGAGCTGACCCCTGCCGTCCATAGGCTGCGTGCCGAAGTCGGTCTACCCAGCATGAAGGTGCTGCAATTCGCCTTCGGCGAGGCGGACAGCGAGCACCTGCCCCAACACTGGTCATCCGGCGATGTCGTCTACACCGGCACCCACGACAACGATACCCTGCGCGGCTGGTTCGAGCAGGCGCCAGCGAACGAGCAACGGCACGCACTCGATCTCGCGCAATGCGAACGAGAGCAGGTCGCTTGGGAGTTCATCCGAGTCGTCTACCACTCCACCGCCGAGCGCATCGTCGTCCCCATGCAGGACTTCCTCAACCTTGGCAGCGCGGCGCGGATGAACACTCCGGGTACGCAGCTCGGTAACTGGCGATGGCGGCTCGTTGAAGGTGCACTCACCAGGGAGCTTGCAGGTAAGCTGCGACAGCTGGCCGAAGAGAGTGGACGGTGGACCGAATCCGTGGAGAAGATCAAATGACCTGGAAACTGCCGATCGATGCCATTCTCGCCACTACGCCACTGGCTGGAGGAGCCGCGCCGGCGCAACAGATCGGCCGTTCGCGCGCCGATCGACCGATCCACGGCTACACCTTCGGGCAGGGTCCGCTGACCATCAGCCTGATTGCCGGCTGTCACGCCGACGAGCCGGTCGGCCCCGCGATGCTCGATCGGCTGGCCGCCTACCTCGCCCAACTGCCCACCTCGCATACGCTCCTCAAAGCGGCCTCTTGGCGGCTGGTGCCCCACGTCAACCCGGACGGTGAGGCGCGCAACGCCGGCTGGTCCCACCCCTTCCCCGCCGATGACCAGGGCTACGACCTGGCCGCCTACCTGCTCCAGGTCGAACGCGAACCGCCGGGCGACGATGTCGAGTTCGGCTTTCCGCACGACGGCGCCGACCACGCCGCGCGCACCGAGAACCGCGCCGTCGCCACCTTCCTCGCCGCGGGTGGTTCCTACAACCTCCACGCCACCTTCCACGGCATGGCCTTCGCCGCCGGTCCCTGGTTCCTGATCGAAGAGGGGTGGATCGGCCGCACCGCTGCAATGCGCGTGAGCTTGCGCCAGACGGTGGGCGCCCTCGGCTACCGGCCGCACGACGTCGATCGCCGGGGCGAGAAGGGATTCACTCGCATCGACGAAGGCTTCACCACCCGCCCCGACTCGCGGGCCATGCGCCGCTTCTTCACCGAACGGGGCGAGCCTGAAACCGCCGCCCTCTTCCGGCCCAGCTCGATGGAGTACGTCCGCACGCTAGGCGGCGAACCGCTGACCCTGGTCTCCGAGATGCCGCTCTTCCTCTATCCCCACCAGGCGAGCCATCAAGGCGAACCGCCACTGCCCACAGAACCGAAGTCGGCCCGCCGGTTCGTCGCTTGGGCCCACCATCTGGCGGCAGAGCAAGGAGCCGAGGCGCTGGCCGTGCAGTCGCGAATACTCGGTCTGCACCCGATGCCGATCGGCGACCAGATGCGGCTACAGCTCTCCTTCCTGGAGGCCGGCATCCGGGCGGTAGCGAGTTCATCTGCCTGAGACAGCTCGCGTGGGCCCCTCTGCGGCGCGGCGTCCAAGGGGCCCACGAAGCGTGTTCATTCGCTACGGACAGGTGGCGAAGGCGGCCGTGTCAAGCACCGGCACGGCGTTGGTGGCCGCCGGGTTCGAGTAACTCTTGACCTCACCGGTGGCCGTGTCGGTGACGGTCAGGGTGAACTCTACGTTGGTCGTCGCCGCCGAGAAGACCCAGTAGTGGTTGTTGACCCCACAGCCATCGAGCACCTTGACGAGCATTTCCCGGTTCGACGGCTGGAAGAACCAGAAGGTGCCCGAATCGAGATCGAGCGGCACCGCCGGAGCCATCTCCGCTCCGCCATTGCCGTTCGGATCGATAAATTCGGCTTCAACGCGGAAGCGGTTCTGGTTGAGACAGAGAACATTCGGACCACCGAGGCAGCCGTCCAGCTGGCCGCGAAGCTCACCCGGTGGGTAGGCCGCCGAATGAACCTGGTAGTACAGCTCGCCGTCGCGCAGCATCTCGAGTTCGTCCACGCTGAGCGACCAGACAGCATGGATGGGGCTGGTGGCGTCGCCAAGATCGAAGATCACCGGCCCGTTGCCATCGCGAGGACCGGCGTGCACATGGGCAGCAACGGCATCTTGGACATCGTGGGCGCAATCGATGGTCAGATCACTGCCGTTGAGCACCGCCGAACAACCGCCCGAGGCCTCCGTGACCACCGGCGGCACCACCTCGTCGCCGGACAGCGCAGTGCGCAGCCGCTCGCGCCCCGCCTCCGCCACCGGCACGATCTGGCCGCGCACGTCACCCGGAGGATTCGCCGTCGAATGCACATTGACGTAGAACCGCTCAGCGCGCAGGTTGGCCAGATCTTCGGCAGACAGGGCCCAGGTGGCATCGATCGGACTCGCAGCATCACCCAGGCTGAAGACAACCGGGCCGGCTTGGCCGGCAACGCCGAGGTGAATATGGGCGGCGGTAGCATCCGCAACGCTATGCGTGCAATGGACGGTGAGTTCGCTGTCGTCGCCGTTGAGCGTCGCCACACAGCGACCGCTCGCCTCGCTGAAGCTGCGCGGAACCGTTTGCAGCTCGTTGAGGCTGAAGACGAAACCGCGCTGTGCCGAAACCGGCACGGCGAACAAGACCAGGGTGAGAAGCAGAAGAGAGAGTCGATTTTTCAATGCAAAAACTCCTTGGGCAAGGGTGTCTCTGACGGGCAGCCGCGGCTTACCCTCCGCAGCGGACCAGAAAACTGAGGACATCCAGTGCTGCGTGAGTACCCGCCCGCGGTCTCCCGGTTCTATGGGTCCGGGGGTTCTAGCGATCCGGCGACCAACCGGGCGGCGCCAACTCAAAGCTGGCAAAATCGAAGGCCGGTGAGACCGTGCAGCCGGCCAGCGTCCACTCTCCCAGCGTCCTCGCCCTCTGCCAGGCGCCCGCCGGAATGATCCACTGGGGTCGTTCTTGTGCCAGCAGACCGGGACCCAGTCGGTGGATCACCGGCTTCTCACCTTCGCCGGCCACGCTCAACTCAAGCGGCGCGCCGGCATAGAAGTGCCAGATTTCTAGTGCGTCGTTCAACCGGTGCCAGCTCGACGGTTGCCCGGCACGGAGCAGAAAGTAGATCGCCGAAGACAAGCCCCGGCCACCGCCTTGCCCCTCATCCCGGTAGGTGTTGCGATAGAAGCCACCCTCGGGGTGAGCCTGCAAGTCGAGAAGGGCGATCACTGCATCCGCGGTCAAGTCCGTTGCAACCATGCGGGAAGTCTACCTTCGACGCTCACCGCGCCCTGATGTAAAGTGCGTCCAGTGCCCCAGAATGCCAACCTTCCGAAGGGCCTCCGGCTCTTCTCTCCCGGCACGCCCGCCAAGCTGCGCCGGGTGAAGCTTCTCTTTGCCTGCGTGGTGGTCGCCGCCGCCGCGGCTCTGGTTTGGCCGGTGCTCTTCTGGCTCGCCGGGCCACGGCCGTTCATTCTGGGGCTGCCGTTGCCCTTCGCCTGGATCATTCTCTGGCTTCTGATCGTCTTCGCGGCACTGGTCTGGCTCTACCGCACCGAACACTCCGACCAGAGCGGGCTGCGATGAACGGGGCGCGCTGATGGATCCGGCGATGATCGCCCTGACCATTTGTGGTCTCTACCTGCTGGCCAGCCTGGTGATGGGATTGGTGCCGGGGTTCAAGGTGTCATCCAGCGTCACCGGCTATGTGGCCGGCGACCGGGCGATGAATGTGCTGGTCCTCTACTTTGTGATCGGCGCCTCCATCTTCTCCTCGTTCGCCTTCTTGGGAGGCCCCGGCTGGGCCTACTCACGCGGCATGGCGGCGCTGTACATCATCGCTTACGGTACCTTGGGCATGGTGCCGCTCTATTTTCTAGGACCCAAGGCACGCCGCGTCGGCGAGCGATTCGGCTTCGTCACCCAGGCGGCGATGCTCGCCCACCGCTATGACAGCAAGGCGCTCTCGGTACTGCTGGCGATCCTCTCGGTCGCCGTCTTCATCCCCTACCTGACGCTGCAAATGGAGGGCGCCGGCCTCATTCTGTCGACGATCAGCGGCGGGCTGATCTCGCAACCGGTCGGCGCGGCGATTCCCTACCTGGTGGTTCTCGTCTACGTCCTCTACTCCGGAGTGATGGGAGTCGGCTGGACCAACACCTTCCAGGGCATTTTCATGATGGTGATCGCCTGGTTCCTCGGCCTTTGGCTTCCCTACAAGCTCTATGGCGGCGTCGGAGCCATGTTCGAACAAATTGCCGCCAGCGACCAGGCGGCACTCCTACAGGCCCCGGGACAGCTACCCAGCGGCGAGCCGTGGAACTGGTGGGGCTTCAGCTCCGCCGTTGCCGTCTCCGCCATCGGTTTCTCCGTTTGGCCGCACTTCTTCATGAAGAGTTTCGCCGCCCGCAGCGAGCGTGCGATGAAGAAGACGATCGTCCTTTACCCGACCTTCCAGCTCTTTCTGGTACCGATTCTGTTGATCGGCTTCGCCGGCATCCTGCGATTTCCCGGCGTGGAGCCGGCCGATCGCATCCTGCCCCACCTGCTGACCCAGCTGGAACTCTCGCCGATTCTCGTCGGATTGGTCTGCGCCGGTACCCTGGCGGCGTCGATGTCCTCGGGCGACGCCATTCTCCACGCCGCTGCCAGCATCGGGATTCGCGATGGTCTGGCAAAGCTCAGCTCTCGCCAGCTCGGTGACCGGAATGAACGTCTCTATATCCGGATTCTGGTGGTGGTAGTGGCGCTCGTCGCCTACTACTTCGCCATCAACTCGGAGGTCTCGCTGGTCAGCTTGCTCCTCGCCTCCTACGGCGGGGTGGCCCAGATCTTTCCCTTGGTCTTCGCCGCTTTCTACTGGCCTCGGGCGACCGGCAGCGGTGCTCTGGCCGGCCTCATCGCCGGCATCGCCGTCAACACCCTATTCCTCATCGCGCCCGACCTCAAGCCGCTCCCCATGCATGAAGGCATCTACGGCCTGACGGCCAACCTGGCCCTCTTCATCCCGGTCAGCCTGCTGACCAAGCCGCATTCTGCTGAACGGATCAGCGCTTACACGAACGGCTGATCAACGCTTGGCGGCGGCTCGGCGACGCCGCTTCTTCTTGGGACCGGCGGCTCTTCTCGCGGCGAGGAGTTCGGAGGCCTTTTCCGGGGTGAGTTCATTGGGATCCGCTCCCTTGGGCAACGAGGCGTTGACCGTTCCGTCGGTGACGTACGGACCGTAGCGGCCATCCAGCACCTTCACATCTCCCTCCGCCCCCTCGACCCCTTCAAGTTCCTTCAACACCGTGCGCGTCGCAGCCCGTCCACGGCCGTTCTTCTTGGGCTGTGCCAGGATCTCCAGCGCCTCTTCCAAGGTGAGGTCACAAGCCTGCTCCCAGCTGGTCAGGCTGCGGAAATCTCGCTTCTGCTTGACGTAGGGGCCGTAGGGACCCAAGGCGGTCGAGATTTCATCTCCCGTTTCGGGGTGAGTCCCCAGCACGCGCGGCAAGCTGATCAGCCGGATGGCGGTCTCGGCGGTCACCTCTTGCGGCTGCATGCCTTTGGGCAAACTCACTCGCTTCGGCTTGACCTTGTCTTCGATCTCCTGTTCGGTTCGCGAGAGTTCCAGGTAGGGGCCGAAGCGGCCCACCTGGACGCTGATCTCGCGCTGCGTCTCGGGATCAACGGTCAGCGCTTCGGCGGCGGCGGCTTTGCTCTCCAGCAGCTCGCGTGCCTTCTCGGCCGTCAGCTCGTCCGGTGCCATGTCGTCCGGCAGGCTGAAGGTGTTGCCTTTGCCGCCTTCACCGCGAGTGATGTAGGGGCCGAAGCGGCCGATCTTTACCGCCAACCTCTCGCCCGTTTCCGGATCTTTTCCCAGTTCCATCGCCGGGAAGAAGAGTTCCAGCTCTTCGAGCCGCTTGACCAGACCCGGTTGACCGTCTTTGCCGAGATAGAACTTGCTCAGCAAATCGATCCACTGGCGTTCGCCGGCGGCGATCTCGTCGAGGCCGTTTTCCATTCTTGCGGTGAACTCGGTATCGACGAGATCCCGGAAGCTGATCTCCAACAGTTCGGTGACGCAAAAGGCGGTGAAGGTGGGAACCAGTTCGTTGCCGCGCTTGAAGACGTAGCCGCGATCTTGGATCGTGGTGATAATCGAAGCGTAGGTGCTGGGCCGGCCGATCCCCTCTTCCTCCAGCCGCTTGACCAGGCTCGCTTCGGTGTAGCGAATCGGTGGCCGGGTGACATGGCCTTCGGCCTCGACATTGAGCGCCGCCAGTTCTTGCCCCTCTGCAAGCGCAGGGAGCAGTGTCTCCTTGTCCCCCAGCTCCGCTTCCGGATCGTCAGAGCCCTCGACGTAGGCTCGCAAGAATCCCGGAAAGAGGATGCGGCGTCCGCTGGCGCCGAAGGTGAGTCGGGTCGGCTGGTCGTCATCGCCAGCGGACACATCGACTCCGACTTCCACCGCGGTGCGTTCGAAGCGAGCCGGCAACATCTGGCAAGCGAGGGTACGCTTCCAGATCAGGTTGTAGATCTTGCGCTGGTCCTCGTCCAGGTAGCGAGCCACATCCTGCGGCCGCCGCGACAAGTCGGTCGGGCGAATCGCCTCGTGCGCTTCCTCGGCTCGCTTTGCCTTGGTCTTATAGCGGATCGGCTTGTCGGGTAGGTACTCGCTGCCGTAGGCGGCGCTGATCACCGAACGCGCTTGTTCGAGGGCACGCCCGGCGAGGGTCATGCTATCGGTACGCATGTAGGTGATCAGACCCACCCGCTCGCCGCCGAGCTCGATGCCCTCGTAGAGCTGCTGCGCCACGCGCATGGTGTGGCGGGCCGCGAAGCGCAGCTTGCGGTTGGCCTCTTGCTGCAGGGTCGAGGTGGTGAAAGGTGGCGAGGGCTTCTGCTGACCGGGTTTCTTCTTGAGCGAGGTCACCCGCCACGGCTTCGACGCCCCCGCCCGTTTGGCGAAGCCTTGAGCCGTCTCACCCTGCAGGAGCAAGCGCGCGGTTTCGGCGAGCAGGCCCGTGTTGGGATCGAAACTCTTCGCATCAGCGATGCGATCATCGCCGACGCGCAACAACTTGGTCTTGAAGGCGGTCGCCTTGCCCTCGTCGGACCCAGCTTCGACTTCGGCCTTCAGATCCCAGTACTCAGCAGGCTTGAAGGCGATGCGGCGGCGCTCGCGGACCACCGTCAGCCGTACCGCTACGCTCTGCACTCGCCCGGCCGACAAACCTGGAGCCACTCGTTTCCACAACAAGGGTGAAAGGCTATAGCCGTAGAGCCGATCGAGGATCCGGCGCGCCTCCTGCGCCCGCACCAGCTCTTCGTTGAGTTCGCGCGGGTGCTGGATCGCCTCCTGGATCGCCTCCTTGGTCACTTCGTGGAAGACGATTCGTTCCACGTCCACCGACTTCTTCGGCTTGAGGAGTTGCAGCACGTGCCAGCTGATGCTCTCACCCTCGCGATCTTCATCCGTGGCCAGGAGCAAACGATCCGCGGTCTTGAGCGCATCCTTGAGACGCTTCACATGCTTCTTCTTGTCGGCGGGTATCACATAGAGCGGCTCGAAGTTCTCCTCCACGTTGACCCCCAGCCGTGCCCACTCCAGCCCCTTCGCCTTGGCCGGGATCTCTTTGGCATTCCTCGGCAGGTCACGGATGTGACCAAAGCTCGCCTCGACCTGGTAGGTGTCGTCGAGAAATCGACTGATCGTCTTCGCCTTGGCCGGCGACTCGACAATGACTAGCTGTGTGGCCTTACCTGAGGACATCGTGGTACTCCGAAAAGAAATGAAGGGCGCCGGGACCGGCCGCGATGGGCTCGCAAGGCTACCCACCCCCACTCAAGGCTGTCAAGCGGAACCGCGACCGGATCGTGACTCCATTAAGCTGCGCAACCGTCCGAAGGGCAAGGCCAGAAAGGCGAAAGCCCTCGAGTTTCCTCGAGGGCTTATCAAATAACTCCCGGCGGTGACCTACTCTCCCACACCGTTGCCAGCGCAGTACCATCGGCGCTGAGGAGCTTAACTGCCGTGTTCGGAATGGGAACGGGTGTTTCCTCCTCGCTATTGCCACCGGAAAAAGCAAACTTTTGAAAGAGCGAGCTGAACTGAACTGAATTGGGTTACAAGCGATAGAACTCACTGCACAGCGCACACTAGATGTTCAACCATAATGGTCAAGCCAATCGACCGATTAGTACGGGTAAGCTCAACGCCTCGCAGCGCTTACACATCCCGCCTATCAACCTCGTAGTCTTCGAGGGGTCTCATGGGATACCTCATCTTGAGGGGGGCTTCCCGCTTAGATGCTTTCAGCGGTTATCCTTTCCAAACGTAGCTACCCAGCGGTGCCGCTGGCGCGACAACTGGTGCACTAGAGGTTCGTCCATCCCGGTCCTCTCGTACTAGGGACAGATCCTCACAAGTATCCTACGCCCACATGAGATAGGGACCGAACTGTCTCACGACGTTCTAAACCCAGCTCACGTACCACTTTAATCGGCGAACAGCCGAACCCTTGGGACCGGCTCCAGCCCCAGGATGTGATGAGCCGACATCGAGGTGCCAAACCGCCGCGTCGATATGAACTCTTGGCGGCGATCAGCCTGTTATCCCCGGAGTACCTTTTATCCGTTGAGCGATGGCCCTTCCATACGGAACCACCGGATCACTAAGGCCTACTTTCGTACCTGCTCGACTTGTAGGTCTCGCAGTCAAGCTCCCTTA
>JAJRVQ010000048.1:42500-86479 GCA_024277255.1 Acidobacteriota bacterium
GGAGGATGCGGTTGGCGAGTTCTGACGGGCTGTCCGAGTCGTAGACGGGAACTGCTCGCTGAACGATGATTGGGCCGCTGTCTACCCCTGCATCGACCAGATGAACCGTGCAACCGGAGACCTTGACTCCGTGCTCGACGGCTTGCGCCTGCGCGTGGAGCCCCGGAAAGGCAGGGAGCAGGCTGGGGTGAATATTGACCATTCGCCGCGGATAACGAGCCACGAAGCTCGCCGAGAGCAGCCGCATGTAGCCGGCGAGACATACCCACTCGACATCGGCCTCGGCAAGAGCCGAAAGGAGCTTGCTCTCGTGAGCCTCTCGGCTCGGTTCGCCGCGACGGGGCAACGCCACTGCGCGCAACCCCAGCTCGCGCGCCGCTTTGAGCCCCGGCGCCTCCGCCTGATCGCTCACCACGAGGACGATCCGGGCCGGCAGGTCGCCTCTCTCGATGGCCGCCTGAAGAGCCAGGAAGTTGCTTCCGCGCCCTGAGAGCAGGACCGCCAGCCTGGCGCGGGGCGGCGCACCGTCTCGACTCATTCGCCGATCACCCACAACTCATCGAGAGGCCGCATAACGCACTTCGCCATCTCCGGCGATGACCTCCCCCAGATCGATCGGCTCGGCCCCCGCCTCTACAAGCCGAGCGCTCACCTCGCCGGCGCTAGCCGCCGCCACCACCAAGACCATACCGACTCCCATGTTGAACACGCGGAACATCTCGCCGTCGGCGACCTCCCCATGGCGAGCGATCAGCGCAAAGAGTTCCGGCACCTCCCAGTTCGCGGTGCGCACCAGGGCCGCGGCTCCGGAGGGCAACACGCGGGGCAAGTTGTCGCTCAGCCCGCCACCGGTGATGTGCGCCAGAGCATGCAGGTTCGGATCGCCCAACAACGGCTCGAGTGTGCGCAGGTAGGAGCGATGAGGGGCGAGCAGCATCTCACCCAGCGGACGGCGGTCGGTAGCACCGGCCACCGGATCGGCAACCGAGAGCTTCAGATGGTCGAAAAAGACCCGGCGAGCCAGGGAATAGCCGTTGGTGTGCAACCCCGAGGAGGGTAGGCCGAGCAGACGGTCACCCACTCGAACTCGCGAACCGTCGAGGAGCAGGGGCCGATCCACCAGGCCGACGATGGTGCCCACCAGCTCGTAGTCGCCCGGTTGGTAGAAGCCCGGCATTTCGGCCGTCTCACCGCCGAGCAGAGCACATCCATTGGCCAAACAGCCCGCCGCAACGCCCGCGACCAGCTGGGTCAGTTTCTCGGGGTCGAGCACCCCGGCCCCGACGTAGTCGAGAAAGAAGAGCGGCCGCGCGCCCTGCACCAGGATGTCGTTCACGCAGTGGTTGACCAGGTCGGTGCCCACGGTCGACAGGTCTCCGGCCATCTTGGCCACCCTCAGCTTGGTGCCGACCCCATCGGTCGAGGCCACCAACACCGGCTCCTCCATGGCGGAGAAATCCGGCCGGAAGAGGCCACCGAAGCTGCCGATTTCCGACAAGACACCGGGAGTAAAGGTCTCCCACGCCAACCGCTTGACCCGATCCAGCCCTTCCTCTTGCGCGTCGATATCGACGCCGGCGGCAGCGTAGGCGCTGAGCAACTCCTTGCGCCGGGAAGAATCCGTCATCGAAGATTCACCTCGCTTCTACCCGTCGCTTTCGACTCGAATGGGGAAGAGCTCTGTCTGACTCCGCTGCTCATCAGCCACCGCCACCCGGTACTCACCCGTCCAACAGGCGGTGCAGTAACTGTCCGCCGGACCGCTGGCGCAGTCCAGGATCCCCTCCAGCGACAGGTATTCGAGGCTGTCGGCATGGATGTGCTGGCGGATCTCATCGACCGAATTCCGGGCGGCGATCAGTTCGTCACGGTTGGGTGTGTCGATCCCGTAGTGGCAGGGCCATCGGGTCGGCGGCGAGGGGATTCGCATATGAACCTCGGAGGCTCCCGCCTCGCGGACCATCTGGACGATCTTGCGCGAAGTGGTTCCACGCACGATGGAGTCGTCCACCAGCACCACCCGGCGCCCCTTGAGCAGCTGGCGCACGGCATTGAGCTTCACCTTGACCCCGAAGTGTCGGATCGACTGCCGCGGTTGAATGAAAGTGCGTCCGATGTAATGGTTGCGGATGAGGCCGAACTCGAACGGGAGTCCGGACTCTCGGCTGTAACCGAGGGCGGCGAAGAGACCGCTGTCCGGCACCGGCACCACCATGTCGGCATCGGCCGGTGCTTCGCGGGCCAGCCGCGCGCCCATGCGCAAACGGGCCTCGGAAACAGCATCGCCAAAGACATTGCTGTCCGGGCGGGCAAAGTAGACCTGCTCAAAGAGGCACCGGGCCGGCTCCGCGGCTTGTCGTAGCCGGTAGCTTTCGACTTTCTCACCGCGCGCCACGACGACCTCGCCCAGATCGAGTTCGCGCTCCTCCTTGGCCTCCAGCAGGTCGAAGGCGCAGCTCTCGGAAGCAAAACACGGCTTGCCTTGAACTCTGCCCATCAACAGCGGCCGAAATCCATGAGGATCCCTGGCCGCAATCAAGCAGGAGTCGGACACCAGCAGTAGAGAGTAGGCACCGCGCACCTGCGACAAGGCCACCATCAACGACTCGACGATATCTCGCCGCGGATTGCGCGCCATCAGGTGCAGGATCACCTCGGTGTCGCTGGTGGTCTGAAAGATCGAGCCTTCGCTCTCCAGCCGCTCTCGAATCTGCGCCGCGTTGACCAGGTTGCCGTTGTGCACTATGCCCAGCGGCCCCATGCACGTCTTGACCACCACCGGCTGCGCGTTGGCGATGACACTGGTACCGGAGGTTGAGTAGCGGGTGTGACCGACCGAGCGGAAGCCGGGCAAGCGGGACAAGGCCTCTTCGTCGAAGACATCGCGTACGTGCCCCATGCCGCGTTCGACGTGCAGCCGGCCACCGTCCCAGGAGAGCACTCCGGCGCTCTCCTGGCCACGATGCTGCAAGGCGTAGAGGCCGTAGTAGGAGAGGTTGGACGCTTCCGCGTGACCCTCGATCCCGAAGATGCCGCACATCGACTTCTAGTCCTCTCTGCTCACCGATTCTGTCCACTTTCCATGGCGCGCGGTAGCGCCTTCGACCAGCGATCTTCCAACTCTCGCAGATCGAGTTGCGTCTGCGCTCCATCGGTTCGAATATGGACCTCGGCTCCGCCGGTAGTGCCGATCTCCAACGCCGGAACCGCGAGCTGCTCGGCGGCTTCCATCAGATCGGCCAACTCGCTGCGATCACAGGCGACCAGCGCCCGTGCCTGACTCTCCTCAAAGAGTTCGGTGGGAGTCATCGGCACCTGTACTCGGGCGCCGATACCGCCGCCGAAACAGGCCTCCGCCAGAGCGACGGCGAAGCCGCCTTCGGAAAGGTCGTGGACAGTTGAAACCTGCCCGTTGAAAACGAGGATTCGCAGTAGTTCAGCCAGATGCGCCTCGGCTTCGAGATCGACCTTGGGCGGCCGCCCCTGCTCGATGTCGTAGAGCAACCGAAGGTAGGCCGAGCCGCCGAACTGGGCCCCCGTCTCACCGAGCAGGACGATCCGTTGCTCCGGTTGGGTGAATCGCGAGCGCGGCAGGTTGGCGATCGTCGGCACCGTCCCGACCACCACCACGGTCGGTGTCGGGTGGATCGAGACGCCGTCGGTCTCGTTGTAGAGCGAGACATTGCCCGAGACGACCGGAAGATCGAACGCCCGGCAGGCGGTCGAGATGCCTCGAATACACTCGCGCAGTTGCCAGGCGACCTGCGGATTCTCCGGATTGCCGAAGTTGAGGCAATCGGAAAGCCCGACCGGTTCGGCTCCCACGCAAGCGAGGTTGCGCACCGCCTCGGCGACCGCTTGCGCGCCGCCGGTTCGTGGATCCAGGTAGCAATACGAAGGGTTGACCTCCGACGAGATGGCCAAGGCGGAGTCGCTGCCCTTGACCAGCAGGACCGCGGCGTCACCGCCGGGACCGACCACCGTGTTGGTGCGCACCGAGTGGTCGTACTGCCGCCAGATCCACTCTTTGCTGGCCAGCTGCGGAGTTTCGAGCAACCGCGTCAGCACCTCGCCCGGATCCTCGACCACCGGCACCTCCGGCTCACTCTGCCGGGCGACCAGATCCTCCGGCACTTCGACCGGCCGCTCGTAGACCGGCGCCTCTTCGGTCAACGGCAAGATCGGCATGTCGGCGACCACCTCCCCGCCGGCGCTCAGCACAGCGCGACCGGTGCCGGTGACTTCGCCGATCGGTACCACTTCGAGATCCCAGCGGCCAAAGATGCGCTCTACCTCTTCGCGCCGACCTTTGCGCACCACCACCACCATCCGCTCTTGCGATTCGGAGAGCATGATCTCGTAGGGGGTCAGACCGGGCTCACGCAGCGGAACCTTGTCCAGATCCAGCCGGATGCCGGTGCCTCCCCGACCGGCCATCTCGAAGGCCGAGCTGGTCAGGCCGGCGGCCCCCATGTCTTGGAGCGCCACCACCGCGTCGCAGCGCGCCGCCTCAAGGCAGGCTTCGAGCAGCATCTTCTCGGCAAACGGGTCACCGACTTGCACCGTCGGCCGTTTGGCCTCGCTATCTTCACCGAAGGACTCCGAGGCCATCGTCGCTCCATGGATCCCGTCGCGTCCGGTCCGGCTACCGACGTACAAAACCGGGTTGCCCGACCCGCTCGCCTTGGCGGTGAGAATGCGCTCCCGTCGAGCGAGCCCGAGGGCAAAGGCATTGACCAAAATGTTGCCGTTGTAGCTCTTGTGGAAGCGCGTCTCTCCGCCCAGGGTCGGAATCCCGACGCAATTGCCATAGTCGCCGATGCCGCGCACGACACCGTCGAGGAGGTACTTCATGCGCGGGGCATCGAGTTCACCGAAGGAGAGTGAGTCCAGGCAGGCCACCGGCCGCGCGCCCATGGTGAAGACATCGCGCAAGATTCCGCCAACGCCGGTCGCCGCGCCCTGGTAGGGCTCGATGTAACTCGGGTGGTTGTGGCTCTCCACCTTAAACGCCGCCACCCAGCCGTCGCCGATGTCGACCACGCCGGCGTTCTCGCCGGGACCGTGCAGCACATAGGGACCGGTGGTCGGAAACTCCCGCAGGTAGACCTTCGAAGACTTGTAGGAACAGTGCTCCGACCACAGCGAGGAGGTGATGCCCAACTCCGTGTAGCTCGGCGTGCGCCCGAGGATGGCGATCAACCGCTCGTACTCTTCGTCGCTCAGACCGTGCGCCCTGGCCAACTCCTCATCGACCGTCGGCTCGGCGGGACGTCCCACCGGCGAGCGGCGACTGGCGGCCTTGCTGCTCATCGTGCCACCTCCAACCCTTGGCCGATACCGTCGAGCGCCGAGGCGAACAGGTCGAGTCCATCGACGTTGCCCAGAATCTCCTCGGCACAACGTTCCGGGTGAGGCATCATGCCCAGCACGTTGCCGGCCGGGTTGCACACCGCGGCGATCGCTCGCGCCGAGCCATTGACATTCCACTCATCGGCGATCTCCCCGTCCGGGCCCACGTAGCGCAGCACCACCTCGCCCGCTGACTCCAGCCGGTCGAGTTCCTCCTCCGGGGCCACGTAGTTGCCCTCGGCGTGAGCGATCGGCATGCGCAGCACTTGGCCCACTCGATAGCGACAGGTGAACGGCAGGTCGTCGCGCTCGACGCGCAGAAACAGATCTCGGCACTCGAAGCGCATGCTCCGGTTGCGCAGCATCGCCCCCGGCAGCAGCCCCGCCTCAAGGAGGATCTGAAAGCCGTTGCAGATCCCCAGTACCAGCCCTCCCGCTTCCGCATGACGGCGCACCGCCGCCATCATGGGCGACAAGGCGGCGAGAGCTCCGGCGCGCAGGTAGTCGCCGTAGGAGAAACCGCCCGGCACGACGACCAGATCACAATCGTGCAAGGAGGTGTCCCGGTGCCAGAGGAACTGGGCCTCTTGGCCCAGCACATGTTTGAGGACGTGATAGACGTCGTGATCGCAGTTGCTTCCCGGCGACACGACAACACCGCATTTCATCGCCAGCCTCCCCGCTGCGCTTTGGCGTTCATCCCAGGGCGATCTCGTAGTCTTCGACCAGCGGATTGGCCAGCAGCTTCTGGCTCATCTCCTCGAGCAACGACCGCGCCGCCGCTTCGTCGTTGGTGCTCAATTCGATGTCGAAGCTCTTTCCGGCGCGGACCTCTTCGACCTGGGCAAAACCGGCGCGCGCCAGTGCATCGCGAATCGCCTTGCCTTGCGGGTCGAGGATCTGTGGGCGTGGGTAGACGGTGACTCTGGCTCTCACCTGATCATCTCCTTCGGATCGCTATGCGGACAATACGGGCATTTCAAACAACATGGGCATTTCGGCCAAATCGGCCTCTGGTCTCTCGACGTGTCTTATCGAACTTCTATGAAACTTTCAGCCACTCGGTCGGCTGGTGCTGGCTGCAAACGGTGATCTCGGCCTTGCAGCCCTCGCGCAGCAGCACCTCACCGATGGTTGCCGCGGCCACCGCCGGCAGGTTGTTGGTCCTCGACAGGTGATACAGGGCGACTCCTCGCAGCCGATCGTTGAGCAATTCCGGCAAGCCGTCGGCCGCTTCGCGATTGGACAGGTGTCCATGGCGACCCGCGACCCGCTGTTTCAAGGCCCATGGGTAGGGTCCATTGCGCAGCATCTCCAGGTCGTGATTGGCCTCCAAGATGAGCAGGTCGAGGTCGCGCAAGCGACCCCAGGCCAGCTGCGTTCGGCTGCCCAGATCCGCCGCCAAGCCGAGGCGGCGGCCGGCGCTGTCTTCGATCAGAAAACCTACCGGCTCGCGCGCATCGTGCGGCAAGCCGAAGGGCTCGACCTCGAAGCCGTTGACTTCAAACCGCCGGCCGCTGGCGATCAGCCGAGTCCGGCTCTGCGCCGTCTCGCTGAGGGTCAAGCCGTCGCGGGTCCCTGCGGTGAGGTAGATCGGCAGGCCATAACGCCGGCTGATGAGGTCGACACCTTGGGTGTGGTCACCATGCTCGTGGGTGATCAAAACGGCGTCGAGTTGCCGTGGATCGAGGCCCACCGCAGCCATGCGCAGCTCGATCTGCTTGCAGGAGAAACCGGCGTCCACCAGGATTCGCCCTTCGCCGCTCTCGATGACCAGTGCGTTGCCGGACGAACCGGAACCGAGCACTACGGCGCGCAACGGCGACCCACCCCGGCGCTCGGGTTGGGCGAGGGGGCCGCGCTCAAGCGCGGCTGGAGAATCTCTGGAGACTAAGTCTAACAGCGACTGCTGTTGCAAAGCATTGGCCCGCGCAGGTTTCAGAGTACGCTGAAAAAATCGCTCAACGCTTCTTCCCGGCCCCTCTGAGAACGATTCCCAGCAGGCCCTCAGGTCTGGAACAGGCAAAAACCTATCACGAAAACGAGTAGCGGCGACCCTGCTCCAGAAACTCGACATCCGGATTGGCCAGACGGCGCACCTGCCGGCGAATCGCCTCCACGCAGGGAGGCTTGAGGTGGTGCAAGAGCAACGGTACCGAACGCTCCAGCTTTTCCAGCTCGCGCTCCAGTGTGTGAGGAGTCAAATGGCCGGACAGATCGGCGATCTCCTGCATCGAGTTGTCGAAACTGGTTTCGATGCAGAGGGCGTTGAGCGCCGGGAGCGAGTTGGCGATCTCCCACAAGCGCCGAGTCGACCCGGTGTCGCTGGACCACAGCACCGCCGCTCCACCGCGTTCGAGGAGAAAGCCGAAGGTCGGCACCGGATGGTCGACCGGAATCGGAGTCACTCGCACCCCCTCGATCTCCACCGGTTGCCCGGCTTTCAACTCATGAAAGCGAACGGTGGGGAGCCATCGATTCGGCAAGCGGGTGAAGTCGGGCCAGATCGCATCGTTGAACAGGTGGCTCTGGATCGACTCGATGGTCGCCGCCGAAGCGTGAATCTCGATCGGCCCCTCGCTCTTGCCGAAGATGTTCTCGATGAAGAAAGGCAACGACGCCAAGTGATCGAGGTGCGAATGGCTCAACAGCACCGAGCGCACGCCTACTTGCCTCTCCACGGGCAGAGCTTCGGACAAGGAGCCGGCGTCGAGAGCCAGCCGATCGTCGATGAGCAGACAGGTCATCCGGCAGCCCAGACACTCGCCGCCGAACCCTCCTAAGACCTCGATCTCCATAAGCTGGCGCGATTGTACCGCCTGCCGTGGCTGGGTACGAAGGGGAGTTAGAACTGACTACCGATGTAGAAGGTGGTTCGGGTGTCCGAGAGCGTGTCCTTGAAGTCCCACTGTTTGGCGAAGTCCCAGTTCAGGTTGAGGCCCAGGAAACGGACGGAGAGGCCGAAACCGTAGGTCGAGATCCCATCCGCCAGCCTCGACTCCGCGCTGTCGTAGAAGCGAAATGTCTCGCCATCGTCCCACACACCGGCGATGTCGAGGAAAAATCGTCCCCGGATGCCCTGGAAGTTGAACACCGGCGTGGCGATCAGGTCGATCAGCGGGAAGCGCAGTTCGAAGTTGGTGAAGAAGATGTTTTCACCCGTCACCCGGCGGTAGTCAAACCCACGGATGTTGTCGCCGCCGACAAAGAAGGGAACGTTGTCGTCTCCCTGCTTGGTGCCGACAAAAGCGCGAATAGCGAAGACCGTCCTGCGCGACAGCGAGAAATACTGCCTGAAGTCTGCAGAGATTTCCGAGGTCAGGGTGCTGCCTTCACCTTCGGCCGGAGAGATGTTCGGAGCATAGTTGGCGTCCAGACGCATCCGCCGGCCACTGGCCGGCCCGAAAGCTTGATAGACCGCCGAATCATTGACCAAGGAAGCCTCCAGCCACGGGAAGTCGTCCTTGTCCGACACCAGCCGCACTACCGGACCAAAGTCGGGGTCTTGGAAGAGCTGTGGCCGGTCGACCTTGCGGAAGATATAACCGACACCGACCGTTGCCCGGGTGTTGAAGCTCAGCGGATAGGAGAGCGACCCGATCGCACCGGAGAAGCGTACCTCCTGGCGGCGGTCGAGCACCTGTCCACTGTTGGGATCCCGTAGCACAAAGAAGAAGTCGCGACTATCGAACAGATGGACGCTCCACTGCCAGCGATTCGACAGATCGGCATAGACCACGTCGAAGTTCGACAAGCTGTCAAACGAGCTGAAGGTCGTGAAGATCCGCTTGTCGCCCAGGTAATCGGTGAAGGTCAGTCGAACCTGCCCCAGGAAGGTGTTGTTGTTGTCGACGGCGATGGCGGTTTGGGCATCTTCGAGGAAGAAATGCCAACCGCCGTAGTTGTCTTCGTTCGCCTTGTCGACGTTGACTTCGATATCCGGCTCGAAGAGAGGTAGTTCGCCGGCCTCGCTCGGCTCGGGGCTGAGCTCGATGGAGATCGGCTCCTCGACCGGATCTTCAAGATCGTTCAAGAAGAGGCTGTAGGTACCGTTCCACAAACCGCTGAAGGCGAGACTCTCACCGCCGGTGCGGCGGGCGAGGACCGCGGGCATGAAACAACCGGTGACCACGTCGGTCCAGCGCTTCAACTCGCCGCTCTCGAGATCCAGGCTGTAGATGTTGTCGAAGCCGTTGCGGTCCGAGGTGAAGTAGATCCGCCGGCCATCGGGAGAGTAGATCGCGTCCTTGTCGTTCGAATCATCCCGCGTCAGCTGGTAGCGCTGAGTCGGATCGTCCAGGTCGATTCGGAAGAGCTTGGCGTACTCACCGACCACCGAGGTGAAGACCAGCGACCGGCCATCGGGAGAAAAGGTCGGGGCGCCGTCGTAGACCGAGTCGTCGGTGACTTGGATGACCTCCTCGGTCGAGAGGTCGATCATGAAGATATCGAACTGGCCGTTTCGGTTGCCCGAGAAGGCGATGTAGCGCCCATCCGGGCTCCACGTCGGCGCCATCTGCTGTTCAACATCCATCGGCAGAATGCGCTTGACGCCGCCATTGAGCACATCGATGAAGAGGATCGCGCGACCCTCGTCACGGCGCGCGAAAATCGCAAGTTGGTTGCCATCGGGCGAGAAGGCCAGGTCGCGACCCATCTTGCGTGCCACCAAGAAACCTTGGACCACCAGGTAGCGGTAGTCCTTGGCCAGTCCCTTGGTCAAGTTGCGAATCTGCCGCCGGCTCTTGGTGTCGAAGAGGACGATGTCGACATCGCCGCGCTGCACGCTGACCGCCGCCAGAAGGTCGCCCGAGGGGGAGGCTACCGGGGAGATCTCCTGGTTGCGCAGCACATGGTCGACCCGGAACGGTCGCCCAAAATCGCTCGGCTCGCCGGTCTCGATCAGACTCTGCAGGTATTTCTTGCGCAGCCAGCGGCGGAACTCGAGGTCAAAGTCCTCCGGATCGATGCGAAAGGCCTGCTGGATGGCGCGACCCGGCCGCGACCCGAGGGTATTGCGGAACTCGAAGACGAAGTCCCTGAAGCCCTCTTTGCCCCACCGCTCCTCGATGTAATCGAAGACCGCATGGCCCAGGCGATAGGCGAAGTAGCCGCCAAAGTTGCCTTGGGTCACCGACGGAATGTTGTCGTTGACCACCGCGTCGCGCAGCACCATCTGATCGTGACTTTCTTCGTCGTCGGCCATGTAGGAAGCCATGCCCTCCATGAACCATTGCGGCGGCCGCAGCGTGGCGGCTCGGCCGAGCCTGCCCTGGAAGAGGATGTGGTACTGGAAGATGTGCGTCAGCTCATGCAGCAGCAACTTCATCAAGTCCGGGTCCGGCATGTCGACCGGCAAGACGATGCGGTTGCGCGACGGCGAGGCAAAAGCACCGATCCCCTCGGGGATGAAGTTGAGGATGATGTTGTTCTGCTCGAAAGCCGAGTGGGTGGCGTAGAAGATCAGCGGAGTCGGGTCTTGAATCTGGAAGTCGAACTCGCGCGACAGCCGATCGTAGGCGCTCTCGGCAAAGGAGACGACCTTCTGCAGAAGCACCTCCTCTTCCTCGTAGTAGTGCACGTCAAAGTGGGTCGAGTGGTAGATCTTCCACTCGAAATCTTTGTACTGGACTTTGTTCTGGCCGAAGTTGCGATATTGGGCACGCGCCGGGGCGGCGCCGGCGAACAGCGCCAGGACCACCACGGAAGCCACACAGGCTCCTACCATTCGTCGTCTCTGAACCACGGTTATCTCCCTACCCTCACTCGGTGAACAAAATCCGCGAAGCCTCGATCGCTTTGACCGTGAAGATATTCACCAGCCGATCCTCGATGGCGTACAGATTCTCGAACATTCCCATCAACGGGTCGGCATCTTCCCCTTCGATGCTCTGGAAGTCCTTGAAGTTGTCGGTATAGAGCAGTTTGCCGGTCTCGCCATCGAAAACCTGGAGCAGGATGTCGTACTCGAAACCCGTCTGCTCGACCAGGACCTGCCGGTAGTACTCACGCCCGTCGTAGGGCGAAGTAAAGGCCTCGGTGCGATAGCCCGTCTTGTCCTGAATGTCGAAGTCAAGACTGCCCCCGAGCACCAGATCAGCATTGCTGCGCGCACCAACGGCGGCCCAAAAATCCGCTTCCCGACTGAGCCGATCGATGTCGAAGGTCGGCAGGTCCACCGGCGAGGATTCCAGCACCTTGAGGTCTGTGTCGCGGCGCAGGACCTGCAACAG
Source organism: Acidobacteriota bacterium (assembly GCA_024277255.1). Classification (GTDB taxonomy): domain Bacteria; phylum Acidobacteriota; class Thermoanaerobaculia; order Multivoradales; family SZUA-115; genus SZUA-115. The sequence continues at coordinate 54,086 of JAJRVQ010000048.1, forward strand.
GTAGCGCTCGAATTCGTGCTGAACATCGATATCGCGGCCGCGAATCGGCTGCTCGGCCCCTTCCTGGCTGGCCACCAGGAAAGGCACGATGGTGATCGACTCGGTACCTTCGATATCGAGCCGCGCTCGCTGCGGCAAGCGCAGTCGCACCTCGGTTGAACCGGCCCACAAAGTGGTGCTGGTAAACGCCAAGAGAATCACCAAAATGGATGTGCGCTCAAACATTCGAAGCCTCGGCCTTTTCGTCGTCGTGCGGTTCGTCGCGGCCGGGCAACGGCCACCGGCTTTCATTGTGCTCTTCATAGGACTGCGCTGTCACCGCTAGCGGACTCATCGTTCTCTGACGGCTCGGCGGGTTCCTCACCGCCCTCGCCGCGATCCGCGTTGTAGTTATTGTAGAACTCGATAAAGCGAGCGTAATTGCGCTTCACCGCCGCATCGCCGGGCGCCAGCCGCAAAGCCTTGTCGTAGAGCTCTCGTGCCCGATCGAAGTCGCCGATCGCCTCGGCGGCAACGGCCATGTTGTTGAACACGTGGGGGTTTCCCGGATCGAGTTCATCGGCCTGCTGGAAGCGGAAGAGCGCTTCACTCCACAGCCCGCGTTTGGCCATTTCAACACCGAAAGAGAGTTGGGACGGCGCGCGATCGGGCTTGCCGTAGTTCCTGGCACTACAGCCGATCAAGCCGACCAGCACGACCATCGCCGCGGGTAGGAAGACCAGACGGTTCAGGCGCATGGGATACCTCCGAAAAGTACGGCGGTGCTGAAGATTGCGTGACGGATCACGGGAGTATATACGAGCGCCGATACCGCCTCGGCCTTCTCCCAGCGCCTCTTCTTCAACTCCGGCGAGCGATTGCTCGCCTGTTTTTCGTCTCAACAGACTAGAGATCACCAGGCGGACTGACCGAGAGGAGGCAAGAGGCATGCAGGATCGAGGAAGCAACAAAGGTGCCAGCGATGGGCGACCGGCGATGGGCGATCGGCGACGACTGATCGCCCTCAACACCGTAGAGATTTCCCGCGCGGCAATCTGCCGGCTCGGCGCACGGATCGAGCTGTGGTCGGGCGACGGAACCCAGAGGCCGGCCTCGCAGGTGGCCCGCGACCTCGGGGTCAAGCCGGCGGCCGTCAGATCGGCGCGCGGGATCGTCGCCGAAGCAGCGGCCGTCGCGGCTCGCGAAAACGAACGAGCCTCGCGGCTCGGCGCACGCATCATCACGGCGCTCGACGACGATTACCCAGCGCCTCTCTTCGATCTCGCCATGCCGCCGCCGGTTCTCTACCTGCGGGGGCAACTGAGCGCCGCGCCGGCTGTCGCCATCGTCGGCTCGCGAGATCCCGACACCTACGGCCGCGAGACCGCTTCGCTCTTCGGCCGCGAACTGGCCCAGGCCGGCGCCGTCGTCGTTTCAGGCTTCGCCCGCGGCGTCGACACCGCGGCGCATCGCGGCGCCCTCGGAGCGGACGGCGGCAAGACCATCGCCGTTCTCGGCTGCGGCCTCGGCGTCGACTACCCGCGCGGCAACAGCCCGCTGGGCGACGACATCGCCGCCAACGGCGCCGTGCTCAGCGAGCTTCCCATCGGCACCGGCCCGCGCGCAAATCACTTCCCGGTGCGCAACCGAATCATCGCCGCCCTGGCGCAAACGGTCCTGGTGGTGCGCGCCACGGCCCGCTCCGGATCCTTGATCACCGCCCGCCAAGCACTCGAACTCGGCCGCGACGTCGCCGCCATTCCCGGCCGCATCTTCGCCCGCGGCTCGGAAGGACCCAACAGCCTGATCCGGCTCGGAGCCTTGCTCGCTCAGCATCCCAACGATCTCCTCGAAACCCTCCGACCACCCCTGGTGGACAGTTCCCAGGACACCAAGCCCAAGCCGGCTCCGCAAGCGCCATCCAAGAGTTTGAACTCCAGCAACTTGAATAGCCCATCTCCGCCCACCACCAACAAGCCTCCAAAACCCCCACCCCAAGAGCCTGACCAACAGCGACTACTGGAGGCCATCGCCCCCGGTGAAACGCAAGACGCCGAAACGCTGGCCACCGCCGTCGGGATCAAAGTCGAAAAGGCCCTCGCCCAACTGCTCGACCTAGAACTCGGCGGCTGGATCCGACGCGAGGGCGGCGGGCTGTTCAGCCGGAGGCTGTGACGTGGCGAGAGTCCAAGGCACGGGAGGGAGTCGGTTGTGGACGCCCTATTGTCCCACTGCTACTGACACATGAGACGGGATGGAGATCCAGTGAGGCCGTTGCCTTTCGGCAACTACATCGTCTACGTCGACGAGAGCGGCGACCACGGCTTGGCGTCGATCGACCCCAACTACCCTGTATTTGTTCTTGCCTTCTGCATTTTTCGGAAGCAAGCCTACTGGCGGCATTGCGTTCCAGCGGTTCAGAGGTTCAAGTTCCAACACTTCGGTCACGACATGATCATCTTGCACGAGCGAGAGATCCGCTTGGCTCATTCTCCGTTTCAGTTCTTGCGTGATCCGACGCAGCGGCCAAGGTTCATGGCCGGCCTGACTGAGCTTATCGAGTCGACGGAGTTCACGGTCATCGCCTCGGCAATACACAAGAAGAGACTTCAAGATCGGTATCATCTTCCCGATAACCCCTACGATCTTGCGCTCGCATTCTGTCTCAAGCAGCTTCAGTCGTTCTTGATCGAGAAGGGCGAGAACGCACGCCTCGTCCACGTGGTCTTCGAGTGCAGAGGCAAGCGCGAGGATGCCGCGCTAGATCTAGAATTCCGGCGAGTCTGTGACGAGGCCAACTGGACCCAGCAGAATCTTCTCCTCTTCGAGCCCGTCTTCGCTCCCAAGAGCACGAACAGCTGCGGATTGCAGCTTGCCGACTTGATCGCCCGACCCATCGGCAGGAGCATCCTCAATCCCGACCAGAACAACCGGGCCTACGCGAGTATCCGCAAGAAATTTCGTCGCTCTCAAGGCGGCGAATTGCGAGGATATGGGCTCAGAGTTTTCCCCTGAACAGCAAAAGGCCCCGGTTCTCACCGAGGCCAGACGCCGACCGAGAATGCTCAGTCCGTAGGCAAAGCCTACGCTACCCAACCACTATTTTCAACCCCGGAATAGCCGGCCAACCTCCCCCGAGACGCGAAGCGGCGAGTTCGAGGTGGCCCGAGCGGGATCGAAGCAAGATTGCGCGAAGCGCGAGCGAGGCTTCAACCAACGTCCAGCGACGAGTCCCCGCTGAAGCGACCCTGAGCCCGCGGGCGACCGGGGAGCGCCGCGGGAACGAGGAGCCATCAAAATCGGGACATAATCAACCCATGGACGCACCCACAGCTCCGAGTTCGCCGGATCAACCCATCCACGTCATCGGCGGCGGGCTGGCCGGTTGCGAGTGCGCCTACCAGCTGGCCACGCGCGGACTGCCGGTCATCCTGTGGGAAATGCGCCCGCAGCGCCCCACCGCGGCGCATCAGACGGGGGATCTCGCCGAGTTGGTATGCAGCAACTCGCTGCGCAGCGATGATCCCGTACACGCCGCCGGCCTGCTCAAGCGCGAGATGGAGGCCTTCGGTTCTCTGATCATCTCCGCCGCCCGGCGCTCAGCGGTGCCGGCGGGTAGCGCCCTGGCGGTGGACCGCGAGCAGTTCGCCGCCGCCGTCACCTCCGCCCTGGAGAACCACCCCAAGATCGAGATCCGGCGCCAAGAGGTCACCGAGCTACCGCCCGGCGAAATCGTCATCGCCACCGGCCCGCTGACCTCCGAAGCGATGACAAGCTGCTTGCAAGAGATTCTGGGCAGCGAATACCTCTACTTCTATGACGCAATCGCCCCCATCGTCGACACCGAGAGCCTCGACATGTCGCGCCTCTTCTGGGCTTCGAGATACGACAAGGGAGGCGCCGACTACCTCAACGCCCCGATGACCCAGGAGGAATACGCCACCTTCCACCATGCGCTGATCCACGCCGAGGTGCTCCCGCTGCACGACTTTGAAAAGACACTTTTCTTCGAAGGCTGCCTGCCGATCGAAGAGCTGGCGCGCCGCGGTGTCGACACCCTGCGCTACGGACCGATGAAACCGGTAGGGCTGCGCACGCCCGACGGCGAGCGGCCATGGGCGGTAGTGCAATTGCGGCAGGAGAACATCGCCAAGAGCCACCTCAACCTGGTCGGCTTCCAGTCGCGCATGAAGTGGGGTGAGCAAAAACGGGTGCTGGGCCTCATCCCGGGCTTGGCCCACGCCGAGTTCGTTCGCCTGGGCCAGATCCACCGCAACACTTTCGTCAACTCACCCGTTCACCTCGACCCTTGGTATCGAATCAAGGCACAGCCTCGGTTGCGCCTGGCCGGGCAGATCACCGGGGTCGAGGGGTACCTCGAATCGGCGGCCACCGGCTTGCTCAGCGGCCTTTACCTGGTACTGGAACACCGCGCCAGAGCGAGCGCGGCGGCCCACGGCGCGGAGACGACGAGCCTGCTCCCGCGCCCCTTGCCGGCGACCACCGCGCTGGGCACGCTGGCTCGCCATCTGACCGAGTCGGACCCGAAGCGATTCCAACCGACCAACGTCAACTACGGCCTCTTCGAGCCCTTGACGGTCCGTGCCAAGAAGCGTGAACGGCGCGCCCACTACGCCCAGCGCGCCCGTCAAGAGTTGGCGGTCTGGGCACAAGAGCATCAGGTTGAACTGGCTGGTGAACCGCAACTCTCGAACCAAGCGATGGCTGCGGCGACGGCGACCTAGACAAGAGCCACCCTTATGCAGCACCTCATCTACCAGTTCCTGCGCCACCTCGACGAAGAGCGCAACCTTTCGCCGCACACCCTACGCGCCTACGACAACGACCTGCAACGCTTCGTCCGCTTCCTCACCGGCGACTTCCTGGCCAGCGAGACGGTGGCGCCCGGCGAGGTCGACACACTGGCCGTGCGCTCCTTTCTGGCCGCCATGACGCGCGACGGCATCGGCGCCACCAGCCGCAGCCGTGCGCTCAGCGCCGTGCGCAGCCTGTTTCGCTACGCCTGTCGCGAAGGGATCCTCGACCACAACCCGGCAAGAGGAGTGCGGGCGCCGAAGCTGCCGAAGCCTCTACCGCGCCATCTGCGCCCCGGTGAAACCGAAGATCTCCTCGAAGCGCGCGAGGGGCAAGACCCCCTGGCGTTGCGCGACCGAGCACTGCTCGAACTGCTCTACGCCTCGGGGTTGCGGGTCGGTGAGTTGGTCAGCCTCGACTGGCGCGATATCGACCTCCCGGCTCGCCTCTTACGGGTAGTGGGCAAGGGCGGCAAGGAACGGATGGTGCCTTTCGGCCGGCCGGCCACGGCAGCCCTCCAAAGCTGGCTGGCGGTTTGGGAGGGAGTGCGGGCGCAGGGCGCGGCGTTGGGGCTGGCCGCTGACGGCGAAGAGGAGCCGATCTTCCTCAACTATCGTGGCGGGCGGCTCACCGCACGTTCGGTGCGCCGCGTGGTCGATCGTGCCGTCGATGCCGCCGGCATCGCCCGGGGCGTCCACCCGCATACCCTGCGTCACACCTTCGCCACTCACCTACTGGAAGGTGGTGCCGACCTGCGGGCGATTCAGGAACTGCTGGGCCACAGCTCGCTCGCCACCACCCAACGCTATACCCACCTCGAGGTCGAACGGCTGCTCGCCGTCTACCGCCAGAGCCATCCGCGCGCCCGAGGCGAAGGGCCGGCGCAGGCCAGCCCAGAGAGTGATACCCGATGACCACGACCAGCCCGGCACTCACCTTTCCCTGCTCGCTCGGTGGCGCTGTGGCCCGCGGCCGCAAGCGGTTGCGTCAATTCCTCGGTTTCCTCTTGCTGCTGATGATCGGTGTCGCCATCAGCGCTTTCTACTTCGGCAGAATCGGTGGCGGCATCCTCGCTCTGATCGCCGCCATCGGCCCCCTAATCGCCCTTGGACTGGTCGGCGAAACCGATCTTGACGTTCTCCAGCTCTCCAGCGGTCTGCTGATCATCCGCTTGGGCTCCGGCACTGAGCGCATCGCGCTGGCCGGCGCCGTGCCGCGGCGGCTCGAAGAAGAGGAGATTCGCCACCTCGAACGGCTGGCCGGCCACGCCGGCATCGTCGCCGGAACCGGCGGTTACGACTCCGCTCAGCTGGGCGTGTTCGACCTCTACGCCTCCAATCTGCACAACTCCATCCTCATCGAGACGACGATCGACGACGAGGAACACCGCGTAGTGGTGACCCCAGACGACCCTGCTGCCTTTCTGGCGGCACTCGCGCAACAGAACCACTACCCCGCTAGCGAATCCCGCGGCAAAACCTCGCCGCCCTGATACTATCTGCCGTCCATGAATGCTATAGATATCCCGTCCAACGGGCCGCCTCGCTTCCGCTCGACCACCGTACTTCTGGTGCGCCGCGGCGACCATCTCTGCCTGGCCAGCGATGGCCAAGTCTCGATGAATAACACCGTTGTCAAAGCCGGGGCCCGCAAGGTCCGCCGGATTGGCAAAGGCAACTCGGTGGTGGCCGGCTTTGCCGGTGGCGCCGCCGACGGTCTGGCTCTATTCGCCCGGCTGGAGTCCAAGATCGAAGAATACCCAAGCAACCTCGAAAGGGCCGTGGTCGAGTTGGCCAAGGAGTGGCGCACCGACCGCGCCCTGCGTCAATTGCAGGCCCTGATGATCGTCGCCAACAAGGAACAGAGCTTCCTGCTCAACGGCGGCGGCGATCTGCTGACCCCCGACCCGCTCTCCGACGACGAGGAGGAGCGCCAGGAGTTGATGGCGATCGGCTCCGGCGACAATTATGCCCTCTCCGCCGCGCGGGCCTTGATGAGGCACACCGACATGCCGGCCGGCAAGATCGCCCGCGAAGCGATGAAAATCGCCGCCGACATCTGCGTTTTCACCAACCACCACCTCACCCTCGAGGAGCTGTAGCGCATGGGCCAAGCATCCCCTCCCGAAGAGACGCAAATCGCTCTTGACGAGATGACTCCGCGTGAAATCGTCGCCCAGCTCGACAAACATGTCGTCGGTCAGAAGGCAGCCAAGCGCTCCGTGGCGATCGCCCTGCGCAATCGCTGGCGACGCCAACAGCTCGAACCGAGCCTGGCCGAAGAGGTGGCGCCCAAGAACATCCTGATGATCGGTCCCACCGGCGTCGGCAAGACCGAGATCGCCCGCCGGCTGGCCAAGCTGGCCAAGGCTCCGTTTCTCAAGGTTGAAGCCAGCAAATTCACCGAGGTCGGCTACATCGGACGCGATGTCGAATCGATGGTGCGAGATCTGGTCGACATCGCCGTCGCCATGGTGCGCGAAGAGATGCGCCAGGCGGTGCGCGAAAATGCCGCCGAACGGGCCGAGGAGAGGCTCCTCGACCTGTTGTTACCGCCTCGGCCACCGCTCAGCGGTTTCAGCAGCCCTCTTTCCGGCCTCTCCCTGGGAGTCAGCGAACGCCAGGAGGAGACCAAGGAGAACCCATCGACCACCCGCGAGAAGCTGCGCATCAAACTGGAAAACGGGGAACTCGACAAGCGTGAAGTCGAAGTGGAGGTGGAAGAGTCGAACATGCCAAGCTTCGAGATGTTCACTCCGCAAGGTGGCGTCGAAGAGGTCGGGGTCAATATCAAAGAGATGATGCCCGGCCTCTTTGGGCGCCGCAAGCGCCAGCGGATGAAGGTCCCCGAGGCTCGTGAGATCCTTCGCTTGCAGGAGACCGAGAAGCTGGCCGATCGACAGCAGATTTCACGCGAAGCGCGCAGCCGGGTAGCACAGGGCGGCATCATCTTTCTCGACGAGATCGACAAGGTAGCGGGACGCGAGACCGGTGGCCGGGCCGATCCTTCGGGGCAAGGGGTGCAACGCGACCTGCTGCCCATCGTCGAAGGAACCACGGTCAACACCAAGTACGGGATGGTCAAGACCGATCACATCTTGTTCATCGCCGCGGGCGCGTTTCACGTTGCCAAGCCGTCGGATCTGATTCCCGAGCTTCAAGGCCGCTTCCCGATCCGCGTCGAACTCAAAGCCTTGACGCAAGAGGACTTCGTCCGCATCCTGACCGAGCCCAAAGCGGCCCTGACCAAGCAGTATTCGGCCTTGCTGGCGACCGAAGGGGTCACCGTCGACTTCGGCGACGATGCCGTGGCTGAAATCGCTCGTCTCGCCGTCGAGGTCAACTCACTGAACGAGAATATCGGCGCCCGGCGGTTGGCCACGTTGATGGAGCGTCTCTTGGACGAGGTCTCGTTCGAAGCTCCGGAGATGGATGGCGTCACCGTGCACGTCGATGCGGCCTACGTCGAACGCACGCTGGCCGAGATCGTCGAAGACCAGGACCTCAGCAAATATGTTCTCTAGACGCAGCCTCCTCGCCCTTCTGGCTCTGCCGCTGCCGCTCCTGCTCTTCGCTTGCGGCAAGAAGGGGGACCCGCGGCCGCCGATTCGGCTGATTCCCCGCGCCGCCACAGATCTCAGCATCGCGCAACGGGGTGATTCCCTGGTGCTTTCCTGTGCCTATCCCAATGTCGCCACCAACGGCATGGCGCTACCGAATCTGCAGGCGGTGGAGATCTGGAGACTCACTCTGCCGGCGGCGGCGATAGCTGAAGGTGCCCCACCCTTGCGCCCGGCCGAGCTGGCCGTGCGCGGCGAGCAACGTCACGACCTGCGCGGTGCCGAGCTGAGTTCGGCGATCAGCGGTGACCGTCTGGTGATCAGCCTGCCGCTGCCGGAACTTTCTTCCTCTTCTTCCTCCTCCGGCACCATCACGGCCACCGAACCCGACGCGGACGGCGACAGCGACGCCAGCACCGCCGAGGAGACAGCCACCGCCTATGGCTACGGTCTGCGCTTCGTCTCGGCGCAGCAAGAGGAGTCCGACTTCTCGAACCTCGCCACCATAGTGCCGCAGCCACCACCCGTCGCGCCGTTCGATTTACAGCTCGAAGCACAAACCGACGGCGTGGCCGTCTCTTGGCAGGGCGCGGGTAGCGCCGGTAGCCGCGTCTATCGGCGGACCGCGCAGCAGCCTCTCTACGGCGATGCCATCGCCACCCGTGAAGCCGGCGAGCAGAGTTACCTCGACCGCGGCGCGCGCTATGGCCAGCGCTACGTGTACAGCATCACCGCCTTGGCCGCTACGCAGCCCTTGATCGAGAGCAAGATCGGCGAAGAGCGCGAGATCGACTACCAGGACCGCTTCGCTCCTCCCACCCCCGGAGGCTTGCTCGCCCTGGCGGAAAGCGACCGTATCCGCTTGAGCTGGCAGGGCAGCCCCGCCGCCGACCTGGCTGGGTACTACCTCTACCGGCGGATGGGTGGCGGCTCTTTCGAGCGCCTCAACGCCGAGGCGACGACCAACGCCGCCTACGTCGACACCGCTCCCGGCGGTGGTGAGCGGACCTACAAGGTGACCGCGGTCGACCAACGAGGCAACGAAAGTACGGCCAGCCAACCCATCACGACCCGTCTGGCCGACCGATAGAGACAGGCAAGCCGATCATGTCCATGATCGACATCGGCGACCAACCTTTCGTCCGCCTGTCGGGCGGCGGCAATGACTTTCTCGCCCTGGTGGAGCCCGCGCGGCGACCCAGCCAGCAACAGATCGCCCACTGGTGCACCCGCGGTCTCTCGCTCGGTGCCGACGGCCTCTTCATCCTGCGTCGCGGCGACCCACCCGCACGCGTCGTCATGGAGTACGCCAACGCCGATGGCCGGCCGGCAGACCTCTGTTTGAACGGCACTCGCTGCGCTGCCCGGCTGGCCTTCGAACTGGGCTGGAACGAGGGCGCAAGCCGCATCGGCATCCAGACCGGCGCCGGAGTGCTGAGCGCCCACGACCGCGGTGACCAGCGCATCGCCATCGATTTGCCGGCCTTGACCGAGACGCCGCGGCTGTTCAGCGTCGACCTCGACGGTGAGGTCTGGCAGGGCTTCCTGGCCACCGTCGGGGTGCCGCACTTCGTCCTCACCTGGAGCGAGTCCCTGGCCACCGCTCCGCTCGCCGATATCGCACCTCGCCTGCGCCACCACCCGCTCTTTGCCTCCCACGGCACCAACGTCAACTTCGTCCGCTGGGTGGCGCCGGACCAGTTGGAGCTGCGCAGTTTCGAGCGCGGCGTCGAAGCGGAGACCCTCGCTTGCGGAACCGGTTCCCTGGCTGCCGCCGCCATCGGGGTTCTCACCGGGCGCACCGTACTGCCAACCCAGGTGCTGACCAAGGGGGGCTTCAAGTTCGACATCGATGGCCGCAAGGGCGAGCGTTTACCGACCGGCTGGACACTGACCGGCGACGCCCGGATCGTCGCCGCGGGCAAGCTGACGGCGCAAGCTAGTGCCCTGCCGGAGCCGGCAAGGTGGAGTGACACGTAGCCACCGGCCACCGACCACCGACCACCGACCACCGATCCGCTAGCGACCTGCTGCGGCTCGTCTCCGGCGCATCCGCCACAGTGCCGTCATCGCCGCCAGGGCCAGCAGGGCGGCGAGGAAAGCCAGGGCGAACGGATCCAAGGTCGGGATCACCGCGACCGGCGGTGTGGTTCCGAAGGCCCGGATCATCCAGTTGCCGGGAGCAAAATTGTCGATCAAGGCGATCAGGCTGTCCGGCGGAAGCTCCGGTGCCAGCGGCGGATCTCCACTCCACACCGCCAGCCAGGACTGGCCGAGGCTGGCCGTGGTGTCGAGGGTCGCCGGATCGGTCGTGCCGGTGACACCGCTGACCACGAAGCGGTTGATCACACCGACCAGGAGGTCGCCACCCCCAGGGACCAACAAGCCACCCGGAATCGGATAGATCGAAAAGCTGGTGCCGTCGAGCTGCTGGATGGTCTGGTCATAGGTGGCCAGCAAGGTGGCGCCGTTGGTCGGGTCGGAGTCCGAGTCGCGGTAGACCACCAGCTGAATGTCATTGCCCACCGCCATGTTCGGTCCCGGAGCAAAAAGCACCCAGATCTCCTCGAGCAGGAGATTCTCCGTCATCGGAAAGCGGTTGAACCAGAGGAACTGCTGCGCCGTGGCACCGGGCCCAGCGACGCCGAAGCTGCCCTCGCTGCTGTTGTCGTCAACCACAAAACTGAACGAGACCGCTTCCGGAACCGGCGGTGTCGACGGCGCCGGCGAGCTATTGGGCCGGAAATGGGTGGCCAGCGTTTGCGGCCCTTGGGCCACGGCGGCGGCCGAACTGAAGAGACAGAGGACTAACACTATTGCCAGGGCTAGCAGCCCGTGGCGAAACTCGCCCTGGCTCCGAGCGGATCTCTGTCCGTGACTCTGCGTTGGAAAATCCTCGACGAACCTCGGGTTCGCCTCCGGCCCGCCACTTTTTTTCGCGGCGCCTTGATTCACGGACAGATTCCTCGCTCTCGCCGACGGACGACTTTCACCACGGACTGCTAGCAACTGGATGGATCGCATCTTCGGTTTCTCCCTCCTGGAGACTTGCTGGACGACTCGCATTACGGCGGTGGGCATTAGGGAACCACGCTCGACCAAGCTGAAGTATCCCCCGACTCGAACCCATCCGAGAAGATCGGTTGGGTGCAAGTGAGGATCGCCTGGTCCAGGAAGAGGTCGAAATTCTCCCCCGTGGCAGTTCGGATGTCGAAACTGCACAGGGCCGAAGCCGCCGCCGTGGGCGGCGGGGTGATCAGCTGCACATCTTGCCAAAGACCACCGGTATCGAAGAGCAATGAAAGGTCTTGGTCAAAGCCCAGGCTGGCGCCACCGCAACCCGGCAGCGTGAAGTACTCGCAGACCTTCGACACACCGAGCAACACTCCGCCGGCCGCTTGCACCTTCACCGCGCCGGTGAGCGTGCACAGACCTCCACCGATGAGATTGGTGCACTGACCGATCGAGAAGTCGGTACTGCCACCGAGGTTGGTCACCGCGGCGGAACCCGAAACCGACGAACCGTCGAAGTCCTCGGCGCTGTAGCCGATCTCGCCGGGGATGGCGCTCACCGTCACCCAGCTGTCGATGGTGCAATCGAAGTGACCGTTGAGCAGCAGGTTGGTTCGCTCCACTCGGTAGGTGCGGATGAAATCGTCGCCCCCTGTGCCGTCACCGTCTCCATCCAGCGGGTTGCCCGCCAGGTCTCGAATCGAGGTCGAGCCGCAGGTCAACAGGCGGTAGAGGGAATCGCCCAGGATGCCGCCCAGATCGAGGGTGGCGGTGAAGGTCACGTCATCGTAGGTCACTCCGGCGATGGAAATCACCACATCGTCACCGGCGGGCGGGCCACAGACGGCGGTCGAGAAGTCCTCGTCCGCTCCCGCGGCGAGTAGCAGATAGTTGGCCGGGTTGGTCACGTCGTCCGGATCGCTGTCGCCCGCCGGATCTTGCACCGGCTCACTGAAGGTGACCAGCAAGCGATTGATCGAGGTGCGAGCCTCCTCGCACTCCTCCAACACACCGTCGCCGGTGTCGTTGATCGAGTTGACCAGGGTGACCGTCGGCGGGTCGGCGTCCAACTGCGTATCTTCCGTCGCCGTGTCGTTGCTCGAGATCGGGTCGAAGGCGTCGGACGAGACGGTCACCGAGTTGGTCAGTGTCCCGCTCGGGGTGCCGGCATCGACGGTCACTTCGACCGTGTACTGCACCATGGCTCCCGGCGCCAGGTTGCCCAGGCTGCACGCCGGCACACCGTTGGGATCCTCGGCACAACCGGCCGTCGCAACCAAGGTCACGCCGGCCGGCAGCGTTTCGGTCGCCACCACGTTGGCCGCCACCGACGGGCCGCTGTTGGTGACGTCGATGGTGTAGATGATCGTGCCTCCCGAAGCCACCGGATCGACCGAGTCGGTTTTGGCGACGGAAAGGTCGGCCTGGGCGTTGACCATCGTCTGCTCCGACACCGAGTCGTCCCCGGTGTTGATCAAGGTTGTCGAGGCGGTGACCGACGCCATGTTGGTGATGGTGCCGAGAGTGGCTGGATCGACCGTCACCATGATGGTGTATTGCGCCGATGCGCCGGCAACCAGAGCGCCCAAAGTGCAGGTGGGCACACCGGCTGGATCCTCGGCGCAACCGGTGGTCGAAACGAAGGTCACACCGGCCGGCAATGTATCCGCCACCGCCACGCCGGCGGCGTCGGAGGGACCGTTGTTCTGCACCGTTACGGTGTAGCTCAGAGCGGTGCCGGCGACGACCGGATCGACCGAATCACTCTTGGTGATCGTCAGGTCGGCCTCGGCGATGACCATCGTATCTTCCATCGCCGTGTCATCTCCGGTGTTGATCAGCGGTGTGGACGAAGTCACCGAAGCGGTATTGGTGATCGTCCCCAAGGTGGCTGAATCGACCGTCACGGTGATCGTGTACTGCTTCGAGCTACTCGCCGCGATGGTGCCGAGGCTGCACACCGCGATTCCAACCGGATCTTCGGCGCAGCCGCTCGTCGAAACGAAGGTCACGCCGGCCGGAAGGGTGTCGGTGACCGCCACGTTCATCGCCGCCGAGGGGCCGGCGTTGGCCACCGTCACGGTGTAGGTGAGGTTGTTGCCGGCGATCACCGGATCGACCGAATCGGCCTTGGTCACCGACAGATCGGCGACGGCGGTGAAGGCCGTCACCCGGTAGTCCTCGACCTCGCCGTCCGTGGCCTGGCCGGTGAAGCCGACGGCTCCATCGGTGGTGCAGCGGAAGCGGGCGAAGGTCGGGCTCGCCACCTCGCCGACCGGAACCGGGAAGGAGAGGCTGTTCGTGCCCGCTGCCAGGATCTGGCCACCGGGGAAGATGTCATCCCCGGCCTCCGCCCAGCTGCCGTCGCCGGCGAAGTCGATCCAGGCCGAGAGGGTGCAGGCGGCCGAGGCGACGACGTCGACACTGGCCATCTGGCCTGCGACGATCACGCTGGTGAAGGTGACGCCGTCCTCGTCGTCGCCGCCGGCGCAGCTGCCGAAGATCGGGTTGCCGGCGACCGTGTCGTCACCATCGGCGGCAGCGGTAGGCAGACCAACCCCTTCGCCGTCGACGCAAGATCCCAGGAACACACCGCTACCCAGAATGTGGCTGGCGCCGTTATTGAAGATAAACGTCGGATAGGTCGGATCGGGAGCATCGCCCAGATCGAGCGCCTGGCCGAGGGTGACGACGTAGTCTTCGACCTCACCGTCACTCGCCACGCCGAGGAAATTCACCGCGCCGTCGGTGGTGCAACGGAAACGGGCGAAGGTATCGCCAACAGCGACCGAGGCGGGCACCGGGAAGGTCAAACTGTTGACTCCCGCCACCAGCGCCTGCCCGCCGGGGAAGATATCTTCACCGGCATCCATCCAGTCCCCGTCACCGCTGAAATCGATCCAGCCGGCGAGGGTGCAGGCGGCCGAAGCGGTTACATCGATGGTCGCCGTACCGCCGGCAGCCAGGACGCTGGTGAAGACCACGCCGTCTTCGTCGTCGCCACCGGTGCAACTGCCGAAGACCGGGTTACCGGCGACGTTGTCATCGCCGTCCGCAAGACCGGCCGGCTGGCCGTTGAGATCGGCGTCGACGCAACTACCCAGGTAGACACCACTACCCAAGAGGTGGGCGGCGCCGTTGCTGGCGGCGAAGGTCGGGAAGGTCGGATCGGGAGCGTCGCCGTAGTCGGCGGCGGCGCCGATGAGCACGGCGTAGTCCTCCACCTCACCATCCGAGGCCGGACCGGTAAAGGAGACGACACCATCGGTGGTGCAGCGGAAGCGGGCGAACTGTCCGCCGGCGACGGCGCTCGCCGGCACGGCGAAGCTCAAGCTGTTGACCCCGGCCACCAAGGCTTGTCCGCCGGGGAAGAGTTCTTCCGAGGCTCCGGTCCAATCGCCGTTACCCTCGAAGTCGATCCAGGCCGAGAGGGTGCAGGCGGCCGAGGCGGTGACATCGATCGTCGCCATGCTGCCGGGAGTGAGCAGGCTGGTGAAGATCACACCGTCTTCGTCGTCGCCATGGTTGCAGCTACCGACGACCAGAGCGCCGGCCGTCCCGTCGTCGCCGAAGGCCGCGGCGTTGGGTTGGCCATCCATTTCGGAATCGACACAACTTCCCAGGTAGAGGCTACCGACCCCGTGGCTGGCCCCCGCGTTGACCGCCAAAGTCGGGAAGGTCGGATCGGGGGCATCGCCGAAGTCCAAGGGCATGCCTATCGCGACCTCATAGTCCTCGACCTCGCCGTCGGTGGCCAAGCCGTCGAACGAGACCGGCCCATCGGTGGTGCAGCGGAAGCGGGCAAAGGTGGTCCCCGGCACGGCGGACGACGGCACCGCGAAGGTCAGGTTGTTGAGCGCCGCGGCCAGCGGCTGGCCGCCGGGGAAGAGGTTTTCACCGGCGTCCAGCCAGTCACCATCAGCGTTGAAGTCGATCCATGCGGAGAGCGTGCAGTTGTCGCCCGCGACCACATCGAGGGTCGCCATGCCACCGGCGGTCAAGGCGGAGGTGAAGCTCACCCCGTCCTCGTCGTCCTCCACGGCCATCCCCTCTTGCGGCTGGAAGCCGGCGCACTGGCCGAGAACCGTACCGCCCAGGCCCAGGTCATCGCCGTCGGCCGCCGCTGAGGGCTGGCCATCGAGTTCGCTGTCCACACAACTACCGAGGAAGACGAAGCTGCCGGGGACCAGCACGTGCGCCGCTCCCTGGTTGGCCAGCAAGGTCGGGAAGTTGGGATCGGGGGCGTCGCCGAAGTCCAGATCGCCGAGGGTGATCTGGTAGTCCTCGACCTCGCCGTCCGAAGCCAGTCCGGTAAAGGAGACAAGACCATCGGTGGTGCAGCGGAAACGGGCGAAGGTGGCCCCGGGAACCGCCGACACTGGTACCGGGAAGGTGAGAGCGTTACCGGCCACGCCGGGGAGGATCGCCTGCCCGCCGGGGAAGAGATCTTCACCGGCACCCGCCCAGTCGCCGTTGCCGTCGAAGTCGATCCATGCGGAGAGCGTGCACGCCTCGTTGGCGCGCACGGTGATGCGACCGGTGCTGCCGGCCACCAGCGTGTTGTCGAAGACAACTCCGTCTTCATCATCCCCGTTGGCACAGGGTCCGAAGACCGGACCGGTGATCGCCAAATCGTCGCCATCGGCGGCGGCGGAGGATTGGCCATCGGCATCGGCATCGACGCAGAAGCCGAGATAGACACCGCTGCCCAGAGTGTGACGGGCGCCATCGTCGATCAACAAGGTCGGATAGATCATGCCCGGCGCATCGCCGAAGTCCTCCACCGAGCCGATCGTCACCCGGTAGTCCTCGACCTCGCCATCCGTCGCCTGACCGGTGAAGGAAAGCGCCCCATCGGTGGTGCAACGGAAGCGGGCATAGGTCGGACCGGTGACCGCGGCGGCCGGAACCGTAATGGTCAGCGCGTTGCCACCCACCACCAGCGACTGGCCACCGGGGAAGAGCTCGTCGTCGATCTCGTCCCAGTCTCCGTCAGCGTTGAAGTCGATCCAGCCACTGAGGACGCAAGGCGCGTTGGCGATGACGTTCAACCCTGCCGTCGCACCGGCGACCAAACCGGTAGTGAAAACGACCCCGTCTTCGTCGTCACCACCGGAGCAGTTGCCCATGGTCACGGTTCCCGCGGCGAGGTCGTCACCGTCAGCGTTCGCCGCCGGCTGGCCATCGCCTTCGGCGTCGATACAGGCTCCGAGGAAGACCTGACCACCCAGCAGATGGCTGGCACCGCCATTGGCGACGAGGGTCGGATAGGTCGGATCGGGAGCATCGCCGAAGTCCAGGCCGGTGATCTTCACCGCGTGATCTTCAACCTCGCCGTCCGAAGCCTGGCCGGTGACATCCACCGCGCCGTCGCTGGTACAGCGGAAGCGGCTCACCGTGTCGCCGGCGATCGCGCCGGTCGGCACCGCGAAGGTAAGACTGTTGAGCCCCGCCGCCAGGGCGACGCCGCCGGGGAAGAGATCCTCACCACTGCCGCTCCAATCGCCATTGCCGTCGAAGTCGACCCAGGCGGAGAGCGTACAAGTGGCTGAAGAGGTGACATCGACGCTGGCCATCGAGCCGGCGACCAGCAGGCTGGTGAAAGTGACACCGTCTTCGTCGTCGTTGCCGACGCAGGTGCCGAACGCCGGTGAGCCGGCAACCAGGTCGTCCCCGGTGACCATCGCGTTGGGCTGACCATCGGTCTCCGGGTCGACACAGGAACCCAGGAAGAGTCCGCTACCCAGTAGATGGCTGGCGCCGTTGTTGGCCGCCAGGGTCGGGTAGGTGGGATCGGGAGCGTCACCGAAGTCGGCCAACGTACCGATGGTGACTACATAGTCTTCAACCTCACCATCCGAGGCCTGGCCAACAAAGCCGGCCGATTCATCGGTGGTGCAGCGAAAACGGGCGCCGCTGGAGCCCGCCGCCGCCCCCGCCGGCACACTGAACGACAAATTGTTGGTTCCGGCGGTCAAGGCCATGCCGCCGGGGAAGAGATTCTCGTCGGCGGCAAACCAGAATCCGTTGCCGTTGAAATCGATCCAGGCGAACAGCGTACAAGGAGCATTGGCCACGACGTCGAAGGTCGCCATCTGGCCGGCGATGAGCGGGCTAGTGAAGGTGACTCCGTCCTCGTCATCGCCATCGACGCAGGTACCAAAAACGGTGAGGCTGGTGGCGAGATCGTCGCTGTCGGCAGCGGCGCTGTTCACCCCGTCACTTTCCGCGTCGACGCAGGATCCCAAGTAGACGGTACTTCCGAGAAGATGGCGCGCACCGTTGGCGGCCAACGTCACCGGCAAAAAGAAGGGGGCATCACCGAAATCGATCGGCGGCGGCGGGACGGTTATGGTCACCGCGTAGTCCTCCACCTCGCCGTCCGAGGCCAGGCCGGTGAATCCAACCGGTCCATCCGTGGTGCAACGGAAACGGGCGAAGGTGCTGCCGACTTCCGCCGCGACTGGCACGGGAAAACTCAGCGTCGTGGTGCCTAAGTTGAGGAACTGACCCCCGGGAAAAAGTTCGTCACCGGCGTCGGCCCAGCTGCCATCGGCGCCAAAGTCGATCCAGGCGGACAAGGTACACGCATCGTCGACGGTGACGGCGATCTGCGCGTTGACTCCCTGGGCGAGCGCGGTGACGAAGACCACCCCGTCTTCGTCGTCCGTGCCACAGGTGCCGATCGCCGGGCTACCCACATTGATGTCATCGCCATCGGCATTCATCGAGGCCAGTCCATCCGCTTCGGCATCGACACAGGTACCGAGATGGACTCGACTACCGGCGAGCACCACGTGGCGAGCACCGTCGCTAGCCAACAGTGTCGGATAGGTCGGATCAGGAGCATCGCCGAAGTCGAGGGCGATCTGCGCCAAGGCACTGCCGGAGGCCATCCCCCAGAGCAATACCGAAAGACCGGACCAGCGAAACAGTGTGCGCAAGCGCAACAACCGGATGCACGACATAGCAATCTCCTTGGGCCTCATTCGAGTCGGGTCGTCACCTTGACGGATTCTGCAGCTTCTCTGAGTAGTGATATCTGCAGGGAGACCATTTCTCCTCCACCATGGTCTGTGGGCGTACTCTTCGCCGCCCCAACCAGCCAGGCAAGACTCACAACATTCGACGCAGCAGACTCAACTCGCTGGTGAGCCTTCCTGTGCAGTGATTGACACTGATTGTACACCATAGCCTTCACCTAAATTCGCACACTTCGCCTTACTATTCATTGATAGAAAATTCGGTAACAATCTTGCGTCGTCACAGGCTACGACCCCAATCCGGCAGCCCGCCGTCTGCTAACCTGCCCGCCCTATGAGTGAGCCAGCCAACCCCATCACTTTTCCGCCCGTCGATGAGCAGATGGCGCTGCTATCTCGCGGTGTCGTCGACCTGGTGGATCCCGACCAGTTGCGTTCGAAGCTGGAGCGTTCCCGCCGGCAAGGCAAGCCGCTGACCATCAAAGCCGGCTTCGACCCTTCGACCCCCGATCTGCACCTCGGCCATACGGTCTTGCTGCGCAAAATGCGCCATTTTCAGCAGCTCGGCCATCGGGTCATTTTCTTGATCGGCGACTTTACCGGCATGATCGGTGATCCCACGGGCAAGAAGACGACCCGTCCCCAACTCACCCACGAGCAGGTCGAGGCCAACGCCGCCACCTACCAGCGCCAGGTCTTCAAGGTGCTCGACAGCGAAAAGACGGTGGTCGACTTCAACAATCGGTGGTTGGGAAAGCTGGGCGCCGCCGGCATCGTGCGGCTGGCCGGCAGCTACACCCTGGCTCGCATGATGGAGCGCGACGACTTCCGCAAGCGGTACAAGAACAACGAACCGATCGCCCTACACGAACTCCTCTACCCACTGGTCCAAGGCTACGACTCGGTGGCGCTCGAAGCCGATGTGGAATTGGGCGGCCACGATCAGATCTTCAATCTGTTGGTCGGTCGCAACCTGATGCGCGACCGCGGCATGGAGCCGCAGGTGGTGCTCACCGTTCCCTTGCTGGTGGGAACGGACGGCAGCGAGAAAATGTCCAAGAGCCTGGGCAACGCCATCGCCCTCGAAGATGCGCCGCGCGAGGTCTACGGCAAAGCGATGTCCATACCGGACGAGTTGATGTGGGACTGGTTCCTTCTGCTCACCGACCTGAGTGAGAGTGAACTGGCCGAGAAGAGGCGCCGGTGCGAGGCCGGCGAGCTGCACCCCAAGCAACTCAAGCAGCAACTCGCCCACCAACTGGTCGCCGACTATCACGGCCAACAAGCCGCCGAGGAGGCACAACGCGAGTTCGACACCGTTTTCGCCAAGGGCGGAATCCCGGATGAGATGGCGGAGTTCAAACTCAGCGTGATGCCCCTGGCCAAGCAGCTCACCGCCGCCGAGTTGGCCACCAGCAACAGCGAAGCGCGCCGACTGATCCGCCAAGGCGCCGTCTCGATCGATGGTGAGAAGGCGACCGACGCCTTTCTCGAACTGGCCAGCCGCGAGGAACCCTACCTGTTGAAGGTCGGCAAGCGCCGTTTCGCCCGCCTGAGAATTGGCTGAACGGCTACAATCAAGCCCATGTTGACCTGGGCCTTGATTCTCGCCTCCACCCTCAGCCTGAACTCACCCCCCGCCGAGGCCTTCCGGCTCACCACCACGGCCTTCGGTCGGGAGGTGCTTCTGGAGGTCCACGGACCGCAGCGAGAGGAGGCCAAGGTCGCGCTGTCGGCGGCACTCGCCGAGATGCGAGCCATCGAGCGTCTGACCGACCCCGACGGGACCGAGCCCGGCGGCCTGGGTCAACTCAACCGGGCCGCCGGCGACGGCCAGGTCGAGATCGATTCCAGGCTGGGCGAGATTCTCCACCGAGCCGCTGATTTTTGTCAGTGGTCCGAGGGTGCCTACGGCCCGCTGGGCGGCCAGCTCAATGCCTTGTGGCACCGCGGCGACGACGGCCTCGACGATCCAGCGACCTCGACGCAGCTACCGGCGGCCGTCGCCAGTAGTCGATGTGGGCTGCTGATCCTCACTGAAGAGGGGCTCAAGGCCGAGTTGGCGGAGGGCACCCGCGCCGATTTGTTCGGCTTCTCCGCCGGCTTCGCCGTCGACCGAGCGGCGGCCATCCTCGGCCTCCACGGCATCACCAACGGTACCGTCTCTCTCGGCTCGGTGAGCCGCAGTTTCGGACCGGGCGCCGACGGCCGTGGATGGCTCGTGCCGCTTCCCGCGCTGGCTCAGCTCGGTGAGGCGCCGAACAGCCTATGGCTACTCGACCGCGCAATCGCGGTAGCGGCTGTCGACGATCTCGACCTCTTCTCCGCCGGCCACCGTGTCGCCCCGTACATTCACCACCGCAAAGGGCTCCCCGCCAAAGGGATCTTGGCGGTGTTGGTATCGACCGAGTTGGCCATCGATTCCCAAGGGCTGGCCAGCTGCCTGTTCGTCAGCGGTAGTCACGACGGCCAGATGCACCTCGGTTCCCTCAAGCCGGCTCCCGCCGTGCGCTGGCTGCTGGGGCAAGGCAGCGGTAATCCCCTGGTGGTCGATTATCACTGGACCGACATCTCGCGCGGCAGCCGGTAGCCTTACTTTTCGGCGCAGCCGGTGCACAACCCTTGGATCTGGAGGTTGTGCCGAGCCGGCACAAAGCCATGCGCACGGCAGATCTCCGCCTGCATAGCGGCGATCCCGGGGCTGACGAACTCGACCACCCGGCCGCAGCGCGTGCAGACGAGGTGGTCGTGCTCCTGCCCGGCGTGGATATGCTCGAAAAGATAGCGGTTGCGCCCCAACCGATGCTTGCGCACGAGGCCACATTCGACCATCAGGTCAAGATTGCGGTAGACGGTGGCACGCGAGATCTTCATGCCGTTGTGCTGCATGGCCTCCAGCAGGCAGTCCGCATCGATGTGCTGGTGCTGGTCATAGATTTCATCGAACAGCGCCAACCGCTCCTGGGTCACCCGCATCCCACGCCCTCGTAGGAAGCGAAGAAACTGATCGCGTTCGGGCAGATGTGCCATGTGGAATCGCTCCCGCCGGGTTGACTTTACTGAGACACTATCTCAAGACTCGAGAAGGTTCCCGGACGGTCACCGTCCGCTGGGTCAACAGCCCTCCACCCCGCCGAGCTCTGCTCAGCCGCGACCTCTGTGATAGAAAACGATCGATATGGTGTCGACCGACGGCTCCAGTGGCGATAAGCCCACAGACTCACCAGCACCGCGCCGCGACCGCCGGCGGCTGCGTTCATTGCCGCTGCTGCCGCGCATCGCCATCTTCGTGGGTGGCTGGACGCTGATCCTCATCGGTGTCGCCGGGCTGTTCCTCCCCGGCATCCAAGGCATCGCCTCGATTCTTGCCGGCGCCGCCTTGCTGTCGTTGATCAGCGAGTTGATCTTCAACCTCCTCGGCCGCCTGATGCAGCGCTGGCCCAAACGGTGGAGGAAGATCCAGGCGGCACGCCTCAAGCTCTACCGCCGGCTCAGCCGACGATTCCGCTAGTGAACCGGCGAATCGGGTAGCACGGCGCGGGCAGTAGCCACACACCAGATTAGCCCGCCGCCGCCCAAATGGGTAGCCAGGGCCACCCCGCGGGGTGTTGTCGCTGTCCCGACAACACGAAACCCTGGTGCAATCAGCAACTATCACCATTGAGGGGCACCGACATGCCACAAGATGAGCGCTCTGTTCGTACCGGTTGGGTTTCGGCGCTGTCGCGCCTCATCCTGGCCGCTCTCGTCTTCGAAACCATCACCGGCTTGGTGATCACCTTCGCCACCTTCCACGCGGCCGTCCAGTGGACGGTACTCATTCACACGGCGATCGGGCTGGTCGCGCTGATCCCGCTGACCTGGTATCTGTTCGCCCACTGGCTCGACTACAAGCGCTACAGCATGTCGGACTCCGTGCTGCTCGGCTACGTCGGCGGCATCGCTCTGTTGCTGTGCGCCGTATCCGGTCTGGTGGTGACTTGGCAGGGCGCTTTCGGCATTCGCATGTCGCCTCTATGGCGCAACATTCACCTCTATTCGACCTTCGCCATGCTGGCGGCCAGCCTGCCCCATGCGCTTCTGGTCTATTTCCGCTACGGCGCCAAGCGGGGGTCTCTGCACGCCGGAGGTCTCCTGGCCCGGATCGGTGGCTGGGCGGTACTGGGTGTGGCGGTGATCGCCGGGTTGACGATGGCCTACGGCGGCAATCGGTACGTCAACGAGTTCCCGGAGGACTACAACTATCTCTACGGCGAAGATCGGCCTTTCGCGCCGAGCTTGGCGACAACGGTGACCGGTGGTGCTCTGGACGCCGAATCTCTGGCCGGCTCGGAGTCCTGCGGCACGACCAGCTGCCATACCCAGATCGCCGCGGAGTGGAAGGTCAGCGCCCATCGCTGGTCGGCGATGGATCCCTTCTTCCAGAAGGTGCAGAGTGTCATGGCGGAACAGAACGGACCGGAGTCGACACGCTACTGCGGCGGCTGTCACGACCCGATATCACTCTTCTCGGGCACCAAGAACATCCTCGTTGAAGATCTCACCGGGCTCCATGGTTTCCAGGAGGGTGTCTCTTGCTTGAGCTGCCATGCCGTGCGTGAAACCGACCTCCAGGGCAACGCCAACTACGTCATGTCGCAGCCCACCAGCTACCTCTGGCAATGGAGTTCGCAGCGACCGGCGAAGGCGGTGAGCGACTTCCTCATTCGCACCTATCCGGACGAACACGCCAAGCTCTCCAAGCGCGTCTACAAGGCCCCTGAGTACTGCGCGGCCTGCCACAAGCAGTTCATCGACGAGGAGGTCAACCGGGTCGGTTGGGTACAGCTGCAGAATCAATACGACAACTGGAAGGCCAGCCACTGGTTCACCGAGGGCGACCCGACGAAGACCATCGAGTGCCGCGAGTGCCACATGCCGTTGGTGGCTTCGACCGACCCGGCGGCGGGGGACTCCACGGACTACAACCGCACCCCGTCGGATGGCATGCACCGCAGCCATCGCTTCCTGGGCGCCAACAGCATGGTGCCGGCGATGTTGAAGCTCGACGGCTGGGAGAAGCAACGACAGCTGACCGAGCAGTGGTTGCGGGGCACCTTCGCGGTGCCGGAGATCGCCGAGAAATGGCGTGAGGGGCCGGTGGTCCAAATGGCGCTCGACGTACCGGACAGCGCGACTCCTGGCGAAAAGATTCCGCTGCGGCTCATTCTCACCGCCAACAAGGTCGGCCACGACTTCCCGACCGGACCGCTCGACATCATCCAGAGTTGGGTCGAATTGCACGTCTACGACCCCGCGGGCGAGGAGATCTTCTCCTCCGGCACGGTGGACGAGAATCATTTCATCGAGCCCGGGAGCTTCCTGTTCAAGGCCGAACCGGTGGATCAATACGGCAATCTCATCGACCGCCACAATCTCTGGGAGATGGTCGGAGTCCGCTTCCGCCGCGCCATCTTCCCCGGCTATTCCGACACCGTCGAGTACATGGTCGATTGCCCAACCGCGGTGATGCCGGGTCGAGGTCCGGCGCGTATCAAAGGGGAAGACGAACTGCGCGAGGTCGAGTTCGAAGTACCACCGGGAGGCGGTGAGTACCGGGTGGTCGCCTCCTTGCTCTACAGGAAGGTCGACCAGTACCTGGTCAACTTCATGCTCGGCGACGACTCGGGCATCACGGCTCCGGTGGTCGAGATGAACCGGGTCGAGGCGACCTTCGGCGTCGGCGGTCAGCAGGCCCAGCTGGCACCGCGCTCGGGTGACCCGGCAGCCACCGCCGCGAAATGAGCGATCGACCGGGTCCAGGGGCGGGAGGCGGGCAGGCGAACTCGAAAAAGGCGAAGCCCGGAGGAAGGCGAGGAGGGCGCCGGAAGCGGCGCCTCCGACGCACCGCTCTCGTCGTCGTGGCGGTCGTGGTCTCGGTGGTAACGCTCGCCACCTGGCTCTACCTGCGCGGCCGCCCCGACGTCCGGCGGCCCGGCGAACATCTGCCGGAGATCACCCGGAGGCTCGCCGCCGACCTGCCCGAGGAGGCTCCGCTTCCGCGGTTCACCGACGTCACGGAGGAGGCCGGGTTGGGCGCCTTCAGCACCTTTGCCGGCGCGCGCTCCTCGCAGCTGCCCGAGGACATGGGAGCGGGAGCCGCCTGGGGCGACTACGACAACGATGGGGACGACGATCTGTTCCTGGTCGGCGCCGGCGGCACGATGACCGCGGACGCGGCTTCTTGGGCTGCATCCGAACTCTACGAAAACCTCGGCGACGGCACCTTCGAACGCGATGACGATTTTCCCGAGACGCGCATTCTCGGCATGGGTGCGGCCTGGGGCGACTACGACGGAGATGGTTGGCTCGATCTGGCCCTCACCGGCATCGATTCGCTCCTCCTCTTTCGCAATCGACAGGGGCAGTTCGAGCGCGACGAAACACTGACCCGGGAAGGCTACTGGGCCGGTGCCTCCTGGGCCGACTTCGACAACGACGGCGATCTCGACCTCTACGTCTGCGGCTACGTCCAGTACGAGCCCGCTCGCGGCGGCCAGCAACGGGTCTCCGACCAGTACGGCACCGCGGTGCCCTACACCCTCAACCCGGCCTCGTTCGATCCCGAGCCCAACTTACTGTTCGAGAATGACGGGCACGGAAGCTTCTCCGAAGTTGCGCTGCAATGGGGCATCTCCAACCCGGGCGGCCGCAGCCTCTAGGCCTTGTGGCACGACTTCGACGAGGATGGCCGGCTCGATCTCTACGTCGCCAACGACATCTCGGACAACGCTCTCTATTTGAACCGCGGCGACACCTTCGCCGACGCCGGCCTCGCGGCGTGGGTCGCCGACTACCGCGGCGCCATGGGTCTCGCCGTCGGCGACTGGAACCGTGACGGGGACGACGATCTCTTCGTCACCCACTGGATCGCGCAGGAAAACGCTCTCTACGACTCGCGACTGATGGCTGCGACCTCCAACCCGGCAGTGGGCGAGGCTACCATGCAACGGTCGCCGCTGACCTTCTCCGATGTCGCATCGCCGATGGGGCTGGGACAGATCGCCCTGCAATCGATCGGCTGGGGCACCGCCTTCACCGATTTCGACCACGATGGTTGGCTCGATCTGGTGGTCGTCAACGGCAGCACCTTCGAGACCGACGGGCAACCGCCGGCGCTCGAAGCTCAAAGAGCCTTCCTCCTGTGGAACAATTTGGGCAAAGGATTCCACGACCTGGCACCACTCAGCGAAGAGCTGGCGCAGCCGCGAGTCGGCCGCGGCCTGGCGCTTTCGGACTTCGATCGCGACGGCGATGTCGACATCCTCATGGTGACCCTCGATGACGGCGTACACCTGCTGCGCAACGAGATGGCCAAGGGCAATTGGATCGCGCTCAACCTCAAGCGGCCGGGTCGCGGAGCGAGCCGCGGCGAAGGCTCGACGGTGATCGCGACGGTGGCTGGCAACCGGCTGCGGCGCACCGTTTCCGGCGGCTCCTACCTGTCGCAGGACAGCAGCACCCTGCACTTGGGACTGGGCGAGGCCACGCGCGTCGACGCATTGGAAGTTCGCTGGCTCGGAGGAAAGAGTGAGAATTTCGGCCCTCTCGAGGCCAACGCACGGTGGGAGCTGGTGGAGGGTGAGTCTTCACCTCGGCGGGTGACGGTGCTGAGCCGGCGCGAGCGAGTGACGGCGTTCTGGGAAATCCAGCGGGCGGCGATGGACGCGATGAAGCGCGACGGCGACGCGCCCCGGGCGATGACACTCTTTCGCCAAGCGCTCGAACTCAACCCCGACCACGAGGACTCTCGCTACTACCTCGCCAACCTGCTGGCTTCCGACGGCGATCTCGCGGCGGCCCAGGCCGAATTCGCCATCCTCCTCGAGCGCAACCCGAGAAGTCATCGCGGTCTCAAACAGTGGGGCATCCTCAAAGCGCTGCACGCGAGCGGCGAGGAGGATCTGATGGAGGCCGAAAGGGCATTGCAGCGAGCACTCGAGGTCAATCCCGAAGGGACCGGGAGTCTGCTCGCTCTCGGCGAAGTGGCGCTCCTGCGTGGCGATCTCCCTGCCGCTGACGATCGCTTCGCGAGGGTCTGCCGGTCGAATCCGCGCGCCGTCGGCGGCTTCTTCCTGCGCGCATTCGTCCACTGGCGCCGCGGCGACCGCGCCGGCGCCGAGCGGTTGCTGGCGGCGGCGAAAGTGGCTCGCGGCGAAGACTGGAAGCCCGAGGGCGCGGTGGCCGAAGGCGACGTAAAGTTCCGGATGCACCGTGAGGAAAGCCCTCTGTCGCGCTTCTGGGAAAGCTGGAACGGCGGCTCCGAACCGAACACCGCCTTCAAGGATCTCGACGAATACCTACCGGAGTAGGCCTCACCCGTTTCGGAGGTCCCGGAGTAGGCCTCACCCGTTTCGGAGGTCCCTCGCGATCGCCAGAGTAGGCCTCACCCGTTTCGGAGGTCCCTCGCGATCGCCAGAGTAGGCCTCACCGGGCCGGAGTAGGCCTCACCCGTTTCGGAGGTCCCTCGCGATCGCAGCCCAGCTCCTCAGCGATTCTGACGCCTATCTCGCCAATTCCACGGGTTGAGGCACGGCCACGGCGGGCACTCCCGCTGCTTCGAGTACGGCGTTGAGTTGCGTGACTTCGGTCTCAAAGTGGCGGTTGATGCGGTCGAGAGCCTCGTCGAATTCGGCCGACAGCTCCTCCAAGAGATCCTGCTGCGCCTGCGTCGGAGCTGCGAACTGGTCGTCCACACTGCCGAACAGGCTGTCGAGTCTCTCGCTGAGCCGCGGCCCCTGGCTCCAGAAGGGAGTGCCTTCGGTTCGCGACAGGCTCTCCGTCAACTCCTTGGCTGCGGCGTCGTACTCTTTCCACTTCGCTTCAGCCTCTGGCGACAGCTCTATTTCCATCCTCTTCGCCGTCTCGCGGCGTTCTTCGAGCTGAGCTTTCAGCTGGTCGAGCCCTTTAAGCCCTCGGTTCAGGGCGCTGCGCATGGCGTGCAAACGCAGCGCCGCGTCGAACTGCGCCTGGAGCGCCGCCGTGGTAACGCCGACGGTCGGGTCGACCTCCACTTCGATCGGTACCTCCTGGCTCTCCTCGTCGAGGGTCATGCGGGCGGTGTAGGTGCCGGGGAGCACCCGCGGACCACGCGGGCCGCCGCGGAATTCCACCACCGCCGGATCCGGCGGACGGCGGGCCTCGGGCGGGTCCATCGACAGGTCCCACGCGGTGCGGTTGAGCCCGGCCTTGGTGGGGAGCTTCTTCGCGTCGAGGGTACGGATCACCGCTCCCGACGCATCGAGGATCTCGATCTTCAATGGACTTTCTTCCGCCGAACTTCCATTCTCGGCGGAAGCCTCCTCCATCGGCTTCCCGGTGTGGCCGTTGTCACTCTTGTCGCCGTTGTCGTCCGGCTTGCCCTTCTTCGGCTTCTCGATCTCCTCTTTGAGGTAGTAGGTGAGGATCGCACCGGGCGGAGGGTTGGGGGCGCGGTGGCGTTTGTCGCCCAGGCCGTAGCGGGTGAATCGCGCCGGAAAGCGCAGCGCCGGGCGCGCCGCGAAGAGGTGGAAGGGCGCGGCAGCGATCTGGTCGGACCACTGTTGCAGCGGTGTGGCGTCGTCGAACACCCAGATCGCCCGACCGTGAGTGCCCACGATCAGGTCGTTGAGCCGGTCGTGGATCAGCACGTCGTGCACCGCCACGGTGGGCAAGTTCCCGAGGTGGTGGCGCGACCAACTCTGACCCCGATCGTACGAGGCGTAGAGGCCGAGCTCGGTGCCCAGCCACAGCAGGTCATGGTTTTTCGGGTCCTCGCGCAGCACCCAGGCCCAGGCGGTGTCGGGAAGACCCACGGTCGACAACCGCCGCCAGCTCTCACCGAAGTCGTCGGTGCGGTACAGGTGCGAGCGCAGGTCGTCGAAGAGGTGACGGTCGAAAGTGGCGTAGGCAGTGCCGGCGGCGGTGGCCGAAGGTTCGAGGTGGGAGACGGGCGAGAACTCCGCAAGGCCACGGAGGTTGCCGGTGACGTTGTGCCAACTCTCGCCGGCGTTGCGACTGACCTGCACGTTGCCGTCGTCGGTTCCCGCCCACAGCACCCCGGCTTCGACCGGCGACTCGGCCAGACTGATGATCGTGCAGTGGTACTCGGCGGTGGTGTTCTCGTGCCACGCCGGGCCGCCCGCCGGCCCCTGCTTGTCTTCGTCGTCGGTGGTGAGATCGGGCGAGATCCGCTGCCAAGTGTCGCCGAAGTCGGTGGTCTTGAACACCACGTTGCCGGCAAAGTAGACGATGTTCGCATCGTGCGGTGAAGCGACGATCGGCGCATCCCAGTTGAATCGGTACTCCAGATCACCGGCCGGGCCGCCATCATTGCGCCGCGGCTGCGGCGAGACGTCGATCTGCTGCCGGGTGGTCATATCGGTGCGCACGATGCCGCCGGCCTGCGACTCGGAGAGGAAGAGGTCGACCTGCGTCGGGTGCGGCACCACGAAGTAGGCATCGCCGAAACTCATCATCCGCCAGTCGTCCTCGAGGATTCCGGCCGGCTCGCGGGTGCGGCTGGGGCCATACCAGGTGCCGTTGTCTTGCAGCCCGCCGCCCAGGTAATAGAACGGCTGGCGATGGTCGTAGAACAGCTGGTAGAACTGACCGATCGGCAGGTTGCGGATCGGCTCCCAACTCTTGCCGCGATCGTAGGAAACGGCCACCCCGCCGTCCTGGCCCTGCCACATGCGGCGCGGGTTCTCGGGATCGATCCACAGCGCGTGGTAGTCGACATGGGTCGAGCGCGAAATGCGCTGCCAGCCCTTGCCGCCGTCGACCGACAGGAAGAGCCTGGACGACACGGCGTAGACCCGGTCGGCGTTGGCCGGATCGATCCGCAGATCGGTGTAGTAGAGGCCGCGCGAGACGATGCGCACATCCTGAGAGACCCGCTCGAAGGTCTCGCCGCGGTCGGCGGAGCGATAAAGCGTGCCTTCGTCCGACTCGGTCATCACGTAAACCACCTCGGGGTCCGAGGGCGCCACCTTGACGGCGATCCGGCCGACCACCCCCTCGGGCAAGCCCTCTTCGAGCTTCGTCCAGCTATCGCCGCCGTCGACCGACTTCCAGACACCACCCTCCTGTGAGCCGGTGGTGTGGGCCCAAGGCTTGCGGTCGAAGTGCCAGAAGGCAGCGTAGAGGATCAGCGGGTTGCTCGGGTCCATGTCCATGTCCGAGACGCCGTGCCGATCGTCGACGTAGAGCACCTTCTCCCAGCTGGCACCGCCATCGCGCGAGCGAAAGACCCCGCGCTCTTCGTTGGGCCCGGAGAAATGGCCCATGGCGCCGACGTAGACCACATCCGGGTCTACGGGCGAGACCAGCACGCGCGAGATGTGGCGACTCTCTTCGAGGCCGAGGTGGGTCCAGCTCTGGCCGCCGTCGGTCGTCTTGTAAACGCCGTTGCCGAAGGAGACGGAGTTGCGGGCGTTGGCCTCGCCCGAACCGACATAGACCACGTCCGGATTCGAGCGCGCCACCCCCAGGTCGCCGATCGAGGCGATCGGCTGATCGTCGAAGATCGGCTCGAAGGTCAGACCGCCGTCGGTCGTCTTCCACACACCGCCCGAGGCCGCCCCCACGTAGACCACGTTCGGGTTGCCCGGAATCCCTTCCACGTCCGCCACCCGCCCCGACATGTTGACCGGGCCGATCGGGCGGAATTCGAGATTGGCGAACGACGAATCTTTATCGCCCTCCTCACCCTCGACCGGCGCGATCCCGGCGAACAATAGCGCCACCAAGGCGAGTATTCCAAGGGCCAAACTCCTCCGACCGGAAGCCGAATCCTGCATCGAACATCCTCCAGGAAACCTGTGGGTAGGAAAAAGGGATGCTAGCAGAGGGTCGGGTGGGTGGAGCGTGCGCCCGACGTCGTCGGGCGCACGGTGACTGTGGTGGAGACGGTGAAAGAGCGTCGCCTATCCGATGACCGGGTAGGCATTGCCGATCCACGAGCCCTGCTGAACATGCACGTTCTGCTGGCTGATGAGTTGGACGTTGCTCGAGCGCTCGAAGACCATCACGAAGTCGGAACCACCGAACTGGAAGTAGCCGAGTTCCTCCCCCTTGGCCAGAGTCACGCCCAGGTCGGCCGTGATGACTACCGAAGAGACCTGGGCCATGCCCATGGGCAGACAGGCGACAAGACCGATCGGCGAGTCGATGACCACCAAGCCACGAGTTTGCACGAATTGGTATCCGGTGCCATCCAGCGCGTTGAGGACGTTGACTTCCTTCCCGTCGACGATGGCTGGTTTGGTCTTCACATCGAGGTAGGCCTGACCCTGGATCACTTTCTTTTCGATCACCGTGCCCGCCACGGGTGTGTGCCAGCGGTGGTAGTCGAAGGTGTTCAAGAAGCTGTGGGTGAAAATCCCGCCGCGGAAACGCTCCGCGTATTCGCTGCATTCGAGCAGCTGATCGATCGACCACTGGATGCCCTTGACGTCGAGAGGGTTCTCGGTGACGTAGATCCGGTTGTGCTGGTTGATCTGCCACCAGCCCACGAAGGTGGAGTCGGCCGGGGCGACCAGCGTCCCATCGTCCTCCGGCGCCGCGACCGGACGCATGCCTGGCTTGACGTGACGGGCGAAGAACTGATTGAAGGTCTTGTAACCACTCGGCGGGGCCATGTATTCGTCATAGTTGAAGGTCGGGTCGGTGCGGAAGGACTCGATGTGCGCCGCCGATGGATCGGTGTCGAGGAAGCTCCCCCAGGCGTTGGCGAAGTCGACGATCCACTGCGAAAGAGGCGTCAAGTCTTGTGCCGGCGCATCCTCCGGGATGTCGTGGCCCACCGGCTTCGAATCGCGGCACGGCACCCGGTCGGGCTCGATGGGACTTTGCAGCTCGACGAGCGACGGCTGGTCGAGAAAGAAATAGAACTCGGTGATTTTGTCGTAGATGAGGCGCGAATCCCCGATCTCGCGGGGAGCCCATTCCACCAGGTCGTTGATGTACCGGAGGTACTTCTCGACAGTGTCGATATGGGCGATGGTAGGCACGTTGTGCTTCTGCGCCTCGATGATGGCTGCTTCGAAGTTCTTCAGCCAGTGGTTCTCCTCGATCAGGCGAATGAGTTCCTGGACGATCGCATGGTAAGTCTCGATCATTGGAGTTCCTTTCTTGGTGACGGACGATTCGCGAAATTCCTCAGCTACGCTTTACCAGTGCAGCCAGTCGTCGTCGGAGCGAGCTTTCTACTCGGGAAGGTTCCACCGCTCAGGCCAACGGAACCGCTTGTGCTTGTCCTGTTGAGAAGTGACCGGAGGCGAGCATTCGTTTCGCCGCGGCACATCGCCGAGATGGTAGTGGCTCAGTTTAACGGTGGGTAGCGGGCGGAGGGCTCCCACGCCCGACCGCAGCGTAGCGAGGACGGGCGTGGCCCTAGAAGACCAATTCGGCGACCGCGGAGGGTCCCGCCGTCAAACTGAGCCACTACCCGATCTACCACCAGTTCTCGAAAAGGGTGAGGTCTCGCGCTGGGTCCTCTCTGAACGCAAAACGACCGCGAAAGGGTTCTCGCCCCTCCGCGGCCATGCACTGCGAGTTGAAACCGAACTACGGAGTCTGATTCTCGAGAGCGGTGAGGCGCTCCGCGAGCTGGCGGATCAGCTCGTCCTTGGCCCTCAGCTGCTGCTCCAACTTGCGGTTGAGCGCTTGGATGGCGGCCAGCGCCACGCCGTCGCGATCGATCGCGGTGATACCGGTCGGCGTCGCGCCGACCTCGAAGGTGGCGTAGAAGTCCTGCGCCATCGGACCGATGTGACGCACGGACGGGTCGTCCTTGTAGGACCAATGAGCGATCGGCAGCGCCGCAACTTTGTCCAGAATGGCGAAGCTGTCCACCGCCACAATGTCCTGCTTGGCGTTGCGGTCCGAATTCTCGGTCAGGGTGCCGCCGATGGTCATGTTGCCGTTGGAGCGCAACTCCATCTCATCGGTGGCATCACCGCTGTGGTTGATGATGAACCGGTTGTCCACCTCGTAGCGCCAGAAGTTGCCGCTGTTGGTGTCCTC
>JAJRVQ010000049.1 GCA_024277255.1 Acidobacteriota bacterium
CAGGGCCACGGACAAAGTCAGGCATTGAGATGCTGCTGAGCACCCAATGCTGGCGCACGAAGGGGAATGGCAGAGAACCGTGCGAGAAAATGAGTGGCGTTGGCGAGAGTGGCCGCTGTTTGGACAGGCTTCGCCCCGCGTCACCGCATTGGCACGCCGCAAGCTGTCTTTGGCTGGCTGTCGACCTAGAGGCCGAGGAGGCGGAGCGCTTTTTCAGGCCGCCGCCCGAGGTGTCGGGTAGTGGCAGCGATGTTCGTGGCTCCTGCAATGCGGAGCAGACTGATGGCTAGGTTTCGTAGAGAAGCCATCATTTGCGGACGGTTGCCTCGTCGAACCTGAGAGCGGTCCTCATCGAACGTCACGTCGCGAACCCAATGGAGGCGATTCTCTATTCCCCAGTGTTGGCGATTGTATTGCAGCAGGTCAGCCGGCAAGGCTCGCTTCTTCTCGAGACTGGTCACGCCGTAGGTGATCTCATGGCGAAGGGGATTGCCTTCTAGGTCGAGGGTGACCCGCTCGAGCCGAAAGGCCTGCTGTACGAAAGGAAACTCGAGATAGTCGTTGAGCTCGGTGGTGGTCCAGGCTCGGCGGATCTCGATCCTTCCGTGACCCTTGTCTCGGGTTTCAGCCTCAGGGGGGAAAAGCCTCGCGATCGAGGCCTTGGGCTGCCATCTTGCGCTGGGCTTGCTCTTCTTTCTCCGTGAACAAATCTTCGATGTCCTTGCGCAGCGTCGGCTGATTGTCTTTGACCGTCAAGACGTAATCCGCCTTCCGGTCTTCGACCAGGTGGCGGACGGTCTCCCTTTGCGTATGCAGGGCATCGGCAGTGATGACCGCCCCTTGGATGTCGAGCTCGGCGAGCAGAGGCCTGAGGCACGGGATCTCGTTGGTCTTGTCGGAGACCCGCATCTGTGCAACGACGACGCTGCTACCGTGCACCACAGCGCTCAGCAGGTGCACGCCTTTGTCTTGACCGTCGCGGCTACCACGCAAGGTCTTGCCATCAACAGCGACTCCCATGCCTTTGAGCGCAGATTCCTGCCGGGCGACCCACAGGCCGAGCTTTCTGTCCACCTCATCGACATCCACTGCATCTTTGAGAACTCGCCGGAACGTTCGTTCACTCGGAGGCCGACCGAACCGGCAGCCAAGTAACCGCAGATCCTCCTTGGACTGATCGCGCGCCCATTCTTCAATTGCCGTGAAGGCGCGCTGTCCGGCCAATACCGCGCAGGTCGCCACTGCGAGAACACTCTGGAGTGAGTGACGAATGCCACGCCGCTTGCGGCTATCCGTGAAGGTCGCAAGGAGGCTGAATAGACCGTCGTCTCCTTCTAGGGGTAGCTTGTGGATGTCCAGTTCGATGATCTTCTTGCCTCCTCTTTGGGCGGGTGCGCCCCAGGGTGTTGGTGAGCGCAATCGCTCGAGTGCCTTGCGGCGAAGTGGGTAGAGAAACACGGCCTTGGGTTGGTCGTGGCGGTAGTAGTCCGCACCATGGCGAGACCAACCTTTCGTCTCACCGACATGGACCCAGTTACTGGCGCGATAGCAAGTCCCTCGGAATCGACTCGGATCGACGAAGGTCTCCGCCAATAAGACCGGATGTCCATACACAGAGTGCCAATCACGGCTGAGGCAACGTAGGTTGACCCCCAGAATTCGCGAGGCTAAGTTGGGCTGCTTGACCCAAGGCAGAATCAAGAATCGGGCGTTATTGACCACCAGATGCAAATGGTCCCGGTGACGCATCTCATCCCAGCCGATATGGCGGTCCCTCGGCCCATTGTGAAGAGTCGCCCCGGCCCATCCCAGCAGGGCCACCAACTCCCCATCCAGCCAAGCCACGTAACGGAGCGACTCTCCCACCAAGGGGCTGTCGCCCAAGTAGTGATACTTACGCAAGTAGGCTCGAAACATGGGACGTTCCTCGTCTACGATACGCCGTATCTCCAGGGGAGTGTTGGCCGCAATTGGACCCCGCCAGACGGGTGTAGGACCCAGCAATGCCTCGTCTTCGATAGGTGTCAAGGGCCTCGAGGTGCTGCCCCCTGAGCGGCGAGCGGGAGGCAAGCAAATGACTCCGATTTGATCGAGGCGAAGCAGGAGCTCCCGGCAAGCCCGGACGGGAGTTGCACCATTAGCGCGTCGCCAGCCGAACATACGACAAGTCTCACGAGCGATCTGCTGCCGTGTGGGTGTTAGCTTGGAGGCGATCAGCTCACGGATACGCCGAAATTCCCTCGGACCGAGCTCCTTCCCGCGAAATTCAACGCGGATACCAGCACCGGATTTTCGACGCCGAGTCGCTCGAGCCATGCCGCCACTATTCCATGTTTCCAATAGCGGCGCAAATCGCTCCTGTAACCCGATGTCTTTTCAGTAACTTACGCGACTACGCCGGAGCCCTGATAGGGCACCTATGATAGCAGGCTGAGGCGGCATAGCCGCAACCAAAGTAAGGAAGCTCGTGCTCATCGGAAGCTCCTTCGACAGGGAGACAACCGCCCGGACGAGGTCGCGCCAGAACGAGCCGTCCGGGCCGGTTTGCTTGGGGCTCGTACGAGCTAGCCGCCCTCGTGGCGGGACAGTCAGCCCTCCTGTTCTGCGTGGGAGACAGCCGTCATACGCCGTTGGACTTCGGCTGCCGCATCCGGCTGATCGATCCGCTCCAGGAGCTCGACATAGTCATCTGCCACTTCGGAGATCTCGGTAAGGTTGGGGCTCGGCGCCATCTCGATCTCTTCGAACACCGCCTCGTAGAGCGTGGCGGCCTCGTTAAAGCGCTCGGAGTCACGGTAGACGTTGGCGAGGCGGAGACAGGTCTTGCGCCAGCGCCGGCCCTCTGAAGACCCGGTGGCTGCGAGGATCGATCTGGCGCGTAGCAAGAGTCGCTCCGCCTCACCGAGCTGGTTTTGGAGATGGAGGACTGTGGCAAGGTTGCCCAACACGATCGCAACTTCGGGGTGATCCGCTCCAAAGATTCTTTCGACGGTCTCCAGAGCCTGTCGGAAGGTGCTCTCGGAGCTCTCGAGGTCCCCGCGCGAGCGTTGCAGAGCTGC
>JAJRVQ010000050.1 GCA_024277255.1 Acidobacteriota bacterium
CCCTAAGAGGCTCGATAGCCTCCATGGAATCGCAAAGATAAAACGCAAACCGTCTGCCAGCCCGCTCAGCTCTGCCAGCCAGTGGAAAACAACAACCTGGATCTATCCTTAATGGACCGGGTTTCCGGCCGGACCTCTAGCCGTTGTCTCTCACCGGTTTGGTTGCACGACGTCGCGGCCTCCGGTAGGTGCGAGTTCCCCCCAAACAAGTAACGAGAGACTGCGACAATCGAAGCGCTGGACAATACATCGGAAGGCTCGAGCAGCCCTCCGCACTCCCTATCTCTTGCTGTCAGAAGTAACCAGCAGTAGAATGATCACAGAGTTCACTATCACAGGATAACGCCAATGAAAAAATACAGGTGGAAACTACTAACTCTGGGTCTGCTGAGCCTCGTACTGCTAGTAGCCGCCAACAACGCCTCAGCGGTATGGGAGTGGGGTTGTTTTACTTGCCGCTCCTCCTACATCCCCACCAAGCCCGACACTTTCTGCAAAGCGGCCAAGAACGGCGATGCCGGAGACGGGATCCAGTGCGACGACGAGTTTGGGATCTGCCAACTCCAGGGTGGCTCCTGCTACAACATCGTCGTCACTCCAGGGGGTGGCTCAGGAGGTGGAGGCTGGGGCGGTACCGGTAACGTCGGAGGAGGTGGCGGCCTGGGATGTACAGTCTATGGATTCGGCGATTGTCCTCTGAGCTGCGGTACGTGCACCGTCGTCTTGTTCTAATCCCGAGTCTCCGTCCGCCGCGGTTTGCGGCAATGGTGTCTCTGAGCTGGGCTCTTCTCGTTCTCGCTAGCGTCTACGCCCAAGGCCGTGAGAATCGCGAGACGACCTCGCCCTCGACGAAACGATCCGATGTGCTGGTCAAAATCGCGTTGCACGCGGTCCAGTCCACCCCCAGGAAACTTGTGGGCGAGGTCCGTCTCGAATGGGTATCAGGGGCCGAACCGGTTGATAGCCAGTCAATTCAGCTTCCGGTCCACGGCCAGGAGCCACTGGAAATCCGGCTACCCCCGGCCACTACCTGGTCCTTGACCACCAACATAGAGGGCTCTTGGTCAGCATCGAGCCAGTTCGAAACCGGGCCGGTAGGAACGGGTTTGATTCACCATGTTCGTCTTTGGCCACGGGCCGAGATCGAGGGCCAGTTAGTCCTTCCCAAAGGGGCCCGGGAGAGACCGACGAGAGTTGCCGTGCGGTTGTCGGCCTCACGAAGCGCGGCTCGCGGGCACGGGCCTCGAAAGACGACGGTGGCTTGTCCGGTCGACGAAGAAAGACGATGGCGCTGCGCGCTTCCCGCGACCCAGCTGGATCTCTTACTCGAGACTAGTGGATTCGTACCGCACTACCGCTGGGGAATCGACCTCAAAGAAGGAACCACCCTAAACCTCGGCAAACTGATCTTGCGCCAGGGCGCTTCGGTCGCCGGCTGGGTCGAAGTCGAAGAGGGGAACATCGCTCCCGGCGCTTGCGAAGCGCGGCTCACGCCGATGCTCGCTGGCGGCGGCGGCGCGGAGGTTTCGTATCGTTTGAAGAAAATCGCGATAGCAGCGCTGGTTCGAGAAGACGGTTTCTTTCAGATTACCGGCGTACCATCGGGCAGCTACGTCTTGCAGGTGGAGCAGCCGGGATGGGCGATGGCAAAGCTATTTCCGTTGGAGGTCTGGAAAGGATCGGAGACATTTCTTAGCCAGCCCTTGACCTTGCGGCGACCGCTGCAGCTCGACATCACCCTCGTACCACCGCTGGACTGGCTGGGCGAGCCGTGGCGCGTACAGATCTCTCGGGCTTCGGAGCAGAGTTCGGTTTTCGACGCAAGGCCGGTGTTCGAGGCTCCTGTGCCCAGCGGCCGGATCCAGCTAGCGGGACAGGCTCCTGGGCAGTATTGGATCAGAATTCAAGACTCCCTGGGTGGGCAGTTTTTCTCGGAGCCCGAGTTCTACATCGAGAGTCGCGCCGAAGCAGTGCGCACCATCGAGTTGGATATGGTTCCGATCCGGGGACGGTTGTCGCTCGGAGAAGACCCCTTGGCTGGAACGATCTTCTTTGGGCGCCGGCACGGAGGCCAAAGAGTCCGCGTGAAAACCGACGGGAAGGGAGAGTTCCTGGCCACCTTGCCTCACGCCGGAAACTGGGAGGTCGAGGTCGAAGCCGAAGAGCCGCGTGTACGCTCTTACCTGCGGGTGGAGGTGGAGCCAGACAGGTACGGGGAGGCCTGGGTCAAGGTTGAACTGCCCGACACCCACCTTTTTGGCAGGGTGATCGCCAAGGCGGGCCAGCCCGCGGTGGGGGCCGAGGTGTCAGTCGAGGATGATTCGAGCAGTATTGTGGTGACCACCGTGACAGACGGCCGCTTTGAGCTACGGGGAGTCAAGGAAGGAACTAAGTACCTTGGGGCCTACCGGAGCAGTCCCCATGGCAAGGAGACCAGCCAGCCCCGCCTCCTCACGCTGGTGGAGGGTCAGCCGCTAGGGCCGATTGAGCTGCGTCTGTCAGGGAGCCAGAAGATCACCGGCCAGATCCATTCCACGCGCGGCCCAGTCCCTGGAGCCATCGTCAGCTTGCACGTTCTCTCGCCTCCAGTGGCCGATGCCGTCACGGCTCGGACCGAGTTGGATGGGACCTTCACTGCCCAGTTGTCCGACAAGGCACAGCGCTTGAGGGTGGAGATCCAGCCTCCTGGTCACGCTCTGATCGCCTTGGAGACTCGCCTCGATGACTCTCCTCTCAACATCACTGTTCCTGACGAAGGGGGCACAATCGACCTCTCGATCTCTGAGTCGCGAAAGGAACTAGTCACCCAAGGCAAGAGAATGTTCTTGTTCCAGAACGGACAACTGCTTTCTACCGGCACGCTCTACCACTGGGTTCGCGGCCACGGCCTGCGGGCGGGGGATCCCAAGGATGGATTGCGGCTACCTGCCATGGCCTCAGGAGAGTACCGACTGTGCGTGGCTACACCCTTAGTCGGCGAGCTGTGGCAATTGCCAGCCTGGGTAGAAAACGACGCAAAGTGTGTCAATGGTTATTTAACCCCCGGGGGTCTCCTACAGCTTGATTTGCGCGGCGCACTAGAACAGACGGATGGGAACTAAACGCTAGCCGCCCCTCTCGCGTAGTACAGGGTAGTTAGCTAACGAGACAATCTCCTTAGCGGACTCAACCTCCTCCTCCCCTCGCTCTCGCCGAGCGAGGGGACTTTTTTGTCACCCTCAGGGTGGTGCCGGTTGGCGCCGTTGGGGTTTGCGGGGCCGGTCCCTGTCTGCCGGCCGGCGCATCGCCACCGCCCGCAGCCGCGAGAGCATCTTGAGGTAGGCCTTCTCTTGCCGGCGGTCGAGGAGAGTACGGCTTTCGAGCACGGTTCGCGCCACCACCCGATCGAGATCGGCGTAGCCCTCTGCCAGCTCGACGATGATCTGCTCGATCCTGTTCTCGTCAGGATGGCTGGAGCTGAATTGCCGGCGCATCTGCCTGTGCAGTACTCCCAGCCGCGCCTGAGCCTTGTGGCTGTCGGCGAAGAACCTGCGATGGATGGCGATGAACCGCTGGCGTTTTTCACCCCGCAGGTGGAGGTGGTCGGCGGCCTTTTCGAAGGGTGTCGTGCTCCTCACCGCGGGACGCTTCGTCTCTTGCGGGCCACGCAACCGCTGGATGGCGAGGATCGACAAGATGCCGGCGTTGACGCCCACCGACAGCAGCAAGGCGATGACCAGCCACCAGCGCTTCCCCGAGCCGTTCATCGAGAGACCTCACCCGAATTCGTGGCCTCTTGGTCGAGAAGCAGCCAGTAGTCGTCGGCCAAGCTCCCCGCCAAGCTGCCCTGATCAGCCCACTCCGCGAGCTGCCCCAATCCCGACTGTCCCAGTCCCGACTGTCCCGATCCCGACTGCCAGAGGCCGAGGCTCACCCCGCCGGCCGCCCCCACCAGGAGTGCGGCGGCAGCGGCAAGCCGTGCCCAACGGGGGGCGAAGGACCAACGCAGCTCGCCTTCGGCTCGCCCGCGAACCCGGGCGGCTAGCCGCGAGGCGAAGCCGAGCGGAGCAGCCCCCGGCGGCGGCAGCTCGAGATCATCCCAACGCCGCTGCCAGCGCTCCAAGGTGGCCTTCCGCTGGGAATCTTGCCCCATTCGCTCGACCAACTCGCGCCGGCGGTCGGCGGACAATTCCTCGCGCTGCAACAGCGGCAGCAGCCCGAGCAGCTCTTTTTCCTGGCCATCGCGGCCCTTGACGCCTTCCTTCATTGATTTCCCCCACCGACAGAAACCCTCGACTCCGCTGTTTCTTGCGCCGCCTCTAGGTTTCGCATGGCGCGGAAGAGTCGACTCTCCACCGCGCCCGGAGTGATCGCCAGTGCTTCGGCGATCTGTTTGTAGGACAATCCCTCGAACTTGGCGAGTACCAACACCGCCCTCTGGCCGACGGGCAACCGGTCGATCGCTCGCCGGGTTGCCCGCCACCGTTGCCTCGTCTCCGCTGCCGTCGCCGGATCGGCGGCCTCGCTGATCGGTTCCGCATGGGCTGCCGGTTCCTCATCCGGCGCTCGCGTCAGGCTGAAGAAGCGCACCAAGTTGCGGCGACGCAGCCTGTTCAGGCAGTGGTTGGCGGCGATGCGGTAGATCCAGGTATACACCTGCCCTCGCGGGCGATAGGAGGCCGCCTTGCCATAGACCTTGAGGAAGACATCCTGCACCGCGTCTCGCGCCTCCTCGCGATCGCCCAGCAGCCGTTCGCACAGCCGTAGAAGCCGATCTTGATGGCGTTCGACCAGACCGACCAGAGCATCGCCGTCACCGGCGGCCAGGCAGGCCAGAGCCTGGCGATCCAACGCATCCGCCTGCTGGCGCTCCACCTCTTGCGCGCCGTCTGGGCCAGCCACCGTGGTGGAACCCTCCAGCGCCCTAGAACTTGCGCTCATCGGGCCAGGTTCACTCGCATCCTAGCCGCTGAGTGCGTCGAGTTCGGCGAGCAGTTCTTCGACCCGTTGGAAGCGTCGGTCGGGATCGGCCTGCAGGCAGGTCATGATCGCGCGATCGAGCCGCTCCGGCATCTCCGGCCAGTGCGCCCGGGGCGAAACAGGGGTCTCCTTGAGCTTCTGCGTCAGGAGTTCCATCACCGAGCCTTCCTCGAAGGGGAGTTCGCCGGTGAAGAGTTCGTACAGCAGGACGCCGCAAGCGTAGATGTCGGCGCGGGAATCGACCGCCTTGCCGTCGATCTGCTCCGGCGCCAGGTAGCGAGGCGTACCCACCAGCCACCCTTCGCGGGTCAGACCCGGGGTCAGCCGTTCGACCGGCCGGGCAATGCCGAAATCCATCAGCCGCGCGTTGCCGGCGTGGTCGATGATCAGATTCTCCGGCTTGATGTCGCGATGGATCACCTCCTCCGCATGCGCCGCGGCCAGCCCGGCGCACAGCTGGCGGGCGACGCGCAGCCCGGCGGTGAAGGGGAAGCGATCGGACTGATCGAGCATGAAGCGCAGGGTCACCCCGCGGACGTACTCCATGGAGATGAATGGGATGCCGTCCAGTTCGCCGAAGTCGTAGGTGCGCAGGACGTTCGGATGGGTCACCTTGCGCGCCAGCCGGATCTCCTCCTTGAGCCTGCCCAACTGCACCGGGTCTTTGCCCAGCTCGCGTTTGAGCACCTTGAGGGCGACAAAATCGCCGAGTTCTCGGTCGCGCGCCTTGTAGACCACGCCCATGCCGCCCGCCCCCAGCACGGCGACGATCTCGAAGCGCTGGCCGACCACGGAACCGGGAGCGATGTCGGAGAGGGTGGGTTGATCGGGCTCGCCGGCAACCACTCCTCGATCGTCCGAACTCACCCCGGTCAGTTCCGCCGCCTGCCGGTCGCTCAGGCTGTAGACCGGTAGTGGGCTGAACAGACTTCGCCCCTCGCCCGGCGGCTCATCGAGCTGCGCCAGCAAGGCTTCGAGTTCGTCATGGACCTCGCGGGTCAAGATCACGTCGCCCGGTGTCGCCTCACGCATCAAGGCTTCGAGCTTCTGCATCGGCATGCCGACGACGGCCGTGGAGGTGCCCACACCGCCCGCGATTGGAGCCACCAAAGTCGCGCCGGACGAGAGGGCGAGTAGGGGCGGTGCCGCTTCGTCAAAAGCGTTCTCGCGACTGCCCACCGCCAGGGCCACCTTCGCCGCCGCGGTCAACGCCCGCTGCGCTTTCTCCGGCCCGTCGAACCAGGCGATCAAGCGGTGGCCGCACAGCGCTCCAAGGTGGCCGTTTTGACTCGCTACCGCGGTCGAGATGCGGCGCAGATCGCGCGCCAGCCGCTCCCCGACCCGCTCGGGATCTTCGCTGGTTCGCGCGCGCGCATAGCGGCGCAGCTCGATCGCCAAGGCGGTGGTCTGCCGCGCTTCCGGCTCGACCGTCACCCGCCCCGGCGGCAGCGCCGCCTGGTCAGGCAGGTTGCGGGAGAGCTGAGTCATGTAGAGCTCCATGTCCTGCTTCTGCCGCAGGTCACTGAGCAAGGAGTTGAAAGAGTCGGCCAGCCGCCCCACCTCGTCGTGGCGCTCCACCTTGATCTTGAGGTCATAGTTGCCTTCGCGCGCTCCGGCCGCGGCTTCGGAGAGCCGTTGGATGGGAGCCAGCGTCCGCCGCGACAGGGCGTAGGAGAGCACCAGCGCCGCCAACAGTGAGAGCAATCCGGCGCCGACCTGCCAGCCAAGGATGGTGTTGAAGGGCTTGAGCAGAAGGTCGAGCGGCGCCTGCGCCACCATCGCGCCTACCGTTTCGCCTCCGTTGTCGACCAGCGGTCGCGCCCGGACTCGCCACGGACTGCCGGCGAGCGTCACCGTCTCGCTCTCCGAGTTGACCATGCCGCCGCCCAAGACGCCGCGCTCTTCCAGCTGCTCGACCAGCTGCCGCGCGATCGTAGGGTCGGCGCTGGGCGAGGCGTTGCTCGAAGCCACTACCACCGGCGGCGACGACCTCATGTTGAGAAAAGAGACATGAGCGCCGCTGGCGCGGCTGATGTCGGTCGCCAAGTCCTTGTCGATCGGAAAACCGAGAGCGAGAAAGCCATGCAGATCGAATCCCAGCACGATGGGGGCCACCGCCACGGTGAACAGCTCGTCCTCTTCCTCCCACACCCCCTCGGCCGTGTAGTCGGGTTCGTTGGCCATCGCCTCGGCCAACACGGAGCGGGAAGACAGATCGTCACCACTCTCCCCGGGATGGTCGGTGCGAGCGATCAGCGTACCGTCCGGCGCGGTCACGATGGCAAATCCAAAGGCGCTCTGCCCACGCCGTTCGAGGAGCAGATCGACGATCGACGCGCCATCGCCGGAGTCCGAGGCTTCGGCCAGGTAGGCGACAAATGCCGGCTCGGCGACGATCTGATCAGCCACGCGACCCAGCTGCTGGCTATCCATACTCTGCAAGATGATCTGCGCTTCGGAGCTGCTGTTGAGGGCCGAATCGACGGCACGGTCGGCGATCTTGCGCCCGTTCCAATAGGTGACGAAGGTCGCCACGCCCAAGGCCAGGAGGAGGAGCAGCGCGGTGAGCAGGAAGATGCGCGTCCCGAGCGGAATCACAAAGCGCTTTGCCATGATGAATCTCCCTTACCCGACGATCTCAATAGCGCCCCCGGCGGCGCCGGTAGGAACGGCCGTGCTTGTTACGGTGCGGCGGAATCCGCTTGCGCGTCACTTCGAGGCTGACCTCGACCGACGAATCGCCGGCCGGCAGCTCCGCGCTCCAGCTCTCGGCGCGCGAGTGCCAGACGTGGAGCGTGCCCGGCTGGTCGGGGGCGATGTCGAGAGAAAAGCGGCCGGCGCCATCGGGAGTGGTGAAGAAGGGCGTATCCAACACCAGCACATAACCGACCATCGATTGGTGGACGTTGCAGAAAACCCGCGTCACTCCGACACTGTCGAAGCGCCAGCTCTTGCCGGCGCCGGTGCGATACAGCCCCAGGTCGAACCGGTTTCGACCCGACACCGAGAAGACGTTGTGGAGGATCGGATCGGCGTTGGGAAAGCGTACTCGCCCGCCCAACGGTACGGCCACCACCCGCGGCATGAACCGCTTGCCGCGCGTCTCCATGACCCGCGGTACTTCCGGCACCGCCGGCTTGACCTTGCTTCGCGGCTGAAAGTAGACCACCGCCTCTTCCAGCTCGCCTTGCCGCCCCGACGACAGTTCGACCGTACCAGTGATTCTCCCCGCCCAAGCCGGTATCGCCGTCCATACCAGCGCGGCACAGATCCACCACCACGAGCGGTGGAGTACTGCCGGCCAATGGCGCCAACGCAAGGACATGATCACTGGCTCTTGCCACGCTGGAGGCGGCCGCGGTTAGCCCTCGGTGCGCTGCTGGAATTTGCGCAGGTGTTCCTCGACCAAACGGTGAACCCCTATGCGCTGCAGGTGCGCCGCCAGGGTGAGGATCTGATTTCCCTGCAGGGGGTGGTCCTTGTAGATCACTTGTAGCACCGCCTTGAGTGCCGCCTCGAGTTCCGGATCACTACCGGCCAGAAGGTCGACACCGGGCTGGCCGACACCGGGTGGCGTCCCGTCAGCCACCGGCATGTGCAGTAGCTTGGCGTGCATCGGCCGACTCGTGCATCGTCTGCGGTTCGTAGTCATAGAGGATCGAGCGCACCGTCTTGCTCGGTGCCACGGCCAAGCCCTCGTCCCAATCCCACATGTCGATGGTCTCCCACGGGCAGTAGCGGGCGCACAGCTGGCAGCCGATACAACGTTCGAGATCGACCTCGACCATCTTCATGAAATCAGGGTGTTCCGGCCCTGGAACGATCTCGATACAGTCCACCGGACAGAAGGCGATGCAGGCCTCGCAGCCGGTACAACCCGTCTGATCGATCACCGCGGTCTGACGCGGCGGGCGCGGGCGCCCGGCCTTATCGACCTCGATCTTCTTGGCATAGGGAAAGTCCGTGCTCATGCAGGCGGGCCTCCAAAGCTGAGATTGGTAAACAGGCTGAACGAATGGAGTCGATCCTATCACCCGGCATAGAGGTTAAGATCCGCCGCATGCTCAAGAAGCGCATCTCCCAGTTCATCGCCGACGCCGCCAGCGACGACTTCGAGTCCTTGGCTTTGCAGGCCTTCGAGTGGCAGTGCCAACGGATTCCCGCCCTGCGCACGCTGTGCGAGCAGCGCGGCCTCGAGCCGGGCGAAATCCAATCTTGGCGGGAGGTCCCCGCCGTGCCAGCCCTGGCCTTTCGCTCTCTGAAGTTGGCCGCCGACCCCGAGGTGGAGATTTTCCGTAGCAGCGGAACGACATCGGCGACCGC
This sequence comes from Acidobacteriota bacterium, assembly GCA_024277255.1. Taxonomy (GTDB): domain Bacteria; phylum Acidobacteriota; class Thermoanaerobaculia; order Multivoradales; family SZUA-115; genus SZUA-115. The sequence continues at coordinate 9,283 of JAJRVQ010000050.1, forward strand.
GGCACAACAGGAGCGCAGCACCCACTATCACCCCTACCCCGACCTCTACCGAGAGGCGATCGAAGCCTCGTTTCCGAACTACTGCCTGGACAGCGCCAGCACCTCCATGCTGGCCCTAGTGCCCGATCGGCGGCAGCTCCCGGATTCGAGCCTTTCCTTCATGGTCGACTACGTGGTGGAGCGCTACGGTGACCCAACCAGCCGCTACGCCTTCGGTACGCGCGGCCTCGATTTCTCAGCCGCACGCTCGTGGGCGAGTGCTCGCCAGCGCAGCCGGCAGCCGGGGCTGATCCTGGCCACCACCTTCGCGCTCGCTCAGTGGCTCGAACGGCTCCAGCGCCTCGGCCTGCGCTTTCGTCTACCGCCGGGTACGACGGTCTTTGAAACCGGTGGCTACAAGGGCAAGAAGCGTGAACTCTCTCCCAGCGAGCTCCTCGCCGCGCTCGACGAACACCTGGGGGTGGGAGCCCAGCGGGTGGTGCGCGAGTACGGCATGACCGAACTCACCAGTCAGTTCTACACCGAGGTTTTGCACGGCGGTGACGCCGACCTCTTTGTCGCCCCTCACTGGATGAGGGCGCGACTCCTCGACCCCGAAACGCTGGATGAAGTCCCCGCCGGCCAGACCGGACTGCTGGCCATTTTCGACCTCGCCAACCTCGGTTCGGCCGTCCATCTGCTCAGCGAAGATCTCGCCGTGGCCGAAGAGGGCGGTTTCCGGCTGGTCGGCCGCGCCTCGCAAGCGCAACTGCGCGGTTGCTCGCTGACCGCGGAAGAGTTAGCGGGCCCTCCACAGACCGAGTAGGTTGCCCTCGCTATCGCGAAAGCGGGCGAATTCGCCGACCTCGCCGACCCGCCGCGGCGGCACCACCACGCGGCCGCCCGCCGCCGAGACCTCCTCCAGAACCGGCTGCAAGGCGCAGCCACTCAAGTGAATCACCAGCAGAGGCTGGTCGCACCCCAGCCCCTGCGCCGACGCCAACCCACCCTGAATCGCCCCGCGCAAGGCGCTCGGCGGCGGCGCTTGCGGCTCCTCGGTGCGCACCTGGCAATACTCCCCATCCGCCCAGGGTTGGGGCTCGATTCGCCAGCCGAAGACCCGGCGGTAGAATTTCGCCGCCCGTTCGATATCGTGGGTCGGGATCTCAAAATGGCTGACCGTTGCACGCATCCCCGTTCCCCTTGGCAGTGCCCCCGACGCCATCCGCTGGAGGCCATGGAGGGCGAAAGTATCCCATGACGCTGCAAGATTACGCCCTACCCGCCGAACTCGCCTCATCCCTCGTCGTTGACCAGGGACGGAGCCGAGCCGCGACACCGGTGCGTCACGCCCAGCTCACTCCTCGGTTACTGCGCCGATTGGTCCAACGACTGGCCACCGCGGGTGGGCGGGCGATCCGCGAGGTAGGACAGCAACGCCTGCTCGACCTGTGGACGGACACAGTGGAGACTTTCCTCGATCCCGCATCTTCTGAGCGCAGGCGGCTCGACGCCACGCTAGCCGTCCACTGCCGGCTGTCGCCGGCGGGGCTCAACGCCGGCTTGGAGGCTATCCTCGAGGGCGTTGCCCGCCGGCCGGCCACACCGATCTTCCGCCAAGCCACCGCACACGATCGATCCAGCGGGGCAACGCCACCGGCATGGATCGTCCTGGCTTCGAACCTGCCGGCGCTCGCCGTTCAACCGTTGCTCCCCACGCTGGCCTGTGGCCGGCCGGTGGTCCTCAAATCCCCCTCCGCCGAGCCCTTCTTCGCCGCGCAGTTCGTCCGCGCCCTGTGCGCCCGCCAGCCGCTGCTCCAGGAGGCGATAGCGGCGCTCACCTGGCGAGGCGGAGACCGTGAACTCGAAGCTCCACTGCTCGCCGGCTGCGAACCGATCGTCGCCTACGGCGAAGCGGCGACCCTCGCCAACCTCGAAGGGAGAGCGCGCGGCCGCATCGTAGGCCTCGGACCCAAGACCAGCCTGGCCATCGTCAGCCAAGACTCAGACCCGGCGAGCGTCGCCCGGGCGCTGGCCCGCGACATCGCCCTCTTCGACCAGCGTGGCTGCCTCTCGGTGGCCGCCGTCTATACCGACGGGAGGGCCTCCGTCTTGGCTGCCGCACTGGCCGCGGCACTCAGCGATCAGGCCGGCCGGCTACCCCCCGGGCCCGCCGACCTCGGCGATGCCGCCGCCGTCCAACAACTGCGCGGCGAAGCACAGATGCGCGGCCTCGAAGGCCACTTTCTCGCCCTGAACGCGGGCACAGTACTCATCGAGCCCAAGCCTGACTTTTACCCTTCACCGGGCTTGAGAACGGTACGCATCCACCCCGTGTTGAACCTGGCCGCCATCCCTGCCCTGCTCAGACCATGGAAAGGGCGACTGCAAGGGGCCGCGCTCGCCGGCGAAGCAGCCTGGCAACTGGCTCCCCAACTCCGCTCGCTGGCCATTTCCCGCTGCGCCGAAACCGGTCAGCTGCAATGGCCCGACGCCGGTTGGGAGAACGGGATGGGGCTAGAACTCTTTCGACAACCAGCGTAGGGTGACTAGCAGCTCATCGTTCTGGCGCACCGCACCGGTGGCCAGCACGAAGTCGTTGGCCGCGTACTCGGCGGTGAGATCCAGCTCGGGGAGAATCCCCAGGCGGATTCCGTAGTCGAGTTTCTCCCAGTCCCAGGTGATGCTTGGAGCGGGAAAACCGGGGGCACCGCCGAACTCGGGGTCGAGCTTGGAGAAACGGATCGCGGGGCTGATCGAGGGGAAAAGCTGCCGGCCGCCGACGGCCCAGGCTAGCGGCAGATCGATCTGCCAGGCCACCTCCAGCTCATAGCCGGTGCGCTTCAGACCGGCGGCATCCTGATCGACATATTGGGCGAAGAGTGAGAAACCGTCCACATAGAGCCAGAGATTGGCGCCAAACTCCTCTTTCTGCCGCCCCTCGATGGCCAGCGGTGCCTGATTGAACGGGCCGCGCAAGAGGTCGAGGTCGCCACCGTAGAAGGTGCCCCCCAAGTCCACCGTGTCGGCAAGATCGCGCCGGTAGCCAAAGGCCAGGATCTCGACACCCCGGGCGCCGCTCTCATCGGCGAAACGCAGCCCCAATCCCAGCCCGGACTCCCAGTTGCTGTCAACGCCCTCGATCTCCGCGTCGTAGAGGATCACCACTCCTGTTCCCAACTCCGGGTTCGGCGGATCATTGAACAGTCGCGACGTTCCGTTGTCCCCCGCCAGCGCGTTCGGATCGCGAATGAACAGGGGGTTTCCCTGCGTCAAGGAGCCGCGCAGATAGAGGTGGCGCCCCAGATCCAGCCCCGCCTCAAACCCTAGATCCTCGAAACGGTTGAAGGCCGTCGAGACCAGGCCATAGCTCTCCAGGTGGCGGTCGTTCTGGCGTTCGAACTTCGCCATCTTGCCGATCTTCAGATAGGCGCCGGGCTTTTCCGGCAGTATCGCCGGTTCCCATGCCCGCCCAAAGCGGATCCAAGCCTCATCGATGTCCACCTGATGATCCTCGGAGGTCGGATTGCGATCGTGAAGATCCACCACGTCGACCTTCAGATGCGCTGCGACCATCTCGCCCCAGGAGGCGCCGGCCAGGAGAGTCAACACAGAGAACTCGACGTGCTGCCCTTCGTCCACCGTCCCCAGGACGGCAGCCATGGTGCCGGCAGCCGGGCCGGGCCCGGTGGGGACTCTCACCGGGAGGCGAAAGTCGTCACTGTCGCGATAGTGCGCCTTGGCCTCGAATCCCCAGTCCCAAATCCAACCCGGTTCGGCCACCGGCGCGGCGCGCTCATCGAGCACCTGTGCCGCGGCCGGCAAGCAGCAGCAGAACAACAAGGCGCAGGTCGGCCGAGCGAAACCACGAAGTCCCATCGAGTCTCCTCTCGGGAGGTTAGCGAGGCAGGTAGAGGTCTCTAACCGGCGTCCTTGACGATCTGGGCCAGTGTCTGCTCCGGCCTTTGCCAACCAGCGTTGGTGATTCGCCCCGCTTCCTTACCGTCGACGTAGACGATCGCCGTCGGCACTCCTTTGACCTTGGCCTTCTTGACTTCGGGATCGGTCCACGCCTTGGGAGGCTTCGGCAGACCGTAGTACTTGAAACGCACCTTGCTCTCGCCCAAACTCTGATTCACCTTGATCCCATACGGCAAGAAACGCTTGCAGACGCTACACCAGGAACCAAAGAAGATCCTCACCTCGACATCCTTGCCTTGCTGGCGCAGCGAAGAGACGGTGCCGGCCGAGGGTGTGTACGTTCCAGCCTTGACCCCATACTCCGGCGTATAGTCCAGCAGCTCGTCCATCTCGTGCCAGCCGACCAGAGGCGGTCTGGGCACCATTGCCGCCTGCTGACCATCGACGCTGAAAAGAATCTTCTCCCCCTCGGTGCTTGACCGGCCCAGACTGGCGTAGACGGCCCCTTCGAGCAAATCGATGTTGCCATTGTCCCGGTGCGCCACCTTCATGATGCTCACTCTCTCGACACTGCTGCCGCGCTGGCGAACGAGAATCGGTGAGTCGAAGGCCTTGGTCACCAGATAGGCGGCCGCTCGTTGCGAGAAGTAGAGTTTGGCCTTGGCGACCGGCTTGCCATCGACCAGCAGCTGATAGTCGCTACTCGGAGCGAAGGCCTGCAATACCACGTCGGAAGGTAGGCGTTGCGCGGTGGCCAAGACCGGCGACAACAGCAAGCCGATGAGCGCTCCAGCCGTCCACAGCCGGCGGCGAACGGGGGTGGGCAGAATTGTGAGGTCGATCTGGTTCATGGCGTCTCCTGGGGTCAATATCTGCATGGAGTCTATCCGTGTTGACTATTCATTCTCGTTGGCGCCCAACAAGGGTCCCGCGTTCGAGGGCCATCGTCATTGAGGCGATCCGGCTTGCGCCGCCGCCCAAGGCGGAAGCCCATCATACGTGGTGGTGACCGTTCCGTCCTCGACGCGAAAGCTACGCGGTAGACGACGGTAGAGCGGACGCAGCAGTGCAGGTGGCATTTCGCGCACATCGAAGGCGGGACCCGCGCTCCACTGGAAAGCCACCAGCCTCTCGCTTTCAGCCGCAGTGAGGGCCCACAGCATCGCCTCGGATTGGGCGAACAGATACTCGTTCATCGCCGGAACCGCGGCGGCAAACTCCTCTTCCAAATCCGTGAGGACCACCCAATGTTCTCCACTGCTCAGTTCGGGAATGATCAGATCGAGGCAGATTCGCTCGGCATCGCGGCCCGAGCACAGCTTTGCGATGTCCACACCCGGCTTCAACCGGGTGGCCAGATTGTCGAGCGGTAGGCTCGGCGCCCGCCAAGCGAAGAGCAGGCCGGCGACGACCGCCACAGCTGTCAACACCACTCGTAGTCGCGGGAATTCCAGCTTGCGTCCGCGACCGACAAAGGCGAGGAGCAACGCCGGCACCATGAGCAGCAAATCCTGCCAGAAGGCCTCCGCCGGCGTGCGCTCGACCAGGTTGCCGAAGCAGCCGCACCCGGTTCCCTCGGGCAGGAGACCCCGCGCATCGAGCCAGTAGCTGCGCCCGGTGAGAAACAGAAAGAAGGCCACCAGCAGCACCGCCGGCATCAAGATCCACCACCGGCGTACACCGAGCAGCAGGGCGACGCCGAGACCGATCTCCAGTCCCAAGGCGACGAAAGCCACCACCATGGCCGGCAACAAGAAATCCAACCTCTCGAACTCGATCTGTTCCACGAAGCTCTGCGGGGCCAGCATCTTGCTCCAAGCCGCTACCAGCAACACCGCCCCGAGAAACACCCCGCCCAGCAAACCGACGGTTCGCAGCCAGTGCGGCCCAGGATAGGGCGCAGGGTTGGGCACAGGGTTTGTGGATCGGCGTATCAGCAAATTCTACCAGTCTGACGGCCGGCTACAACTTGCGGATAACCCGAGTCCCCGAAATCACATCGTGTAAGGCCAGCCGGTCGCGATGCAACAGCAGCGAGACGAAACCGAGCCCCAAGGTCACCACGCTGACGGTAAATCCAACCAGCCGGCGCAGCGCGCGCGACAGCGACAACGGGCTTGTCCCTTCCGCATCGCAGACCTTCAGCCCCACCATCCGCTGGCCCGGCGTCGATCCCCAGACGACCCAACTGACCACCAGCCCCACGGTGCCGAAAATGATCGCAAAGCCGAGCGCTAGCGAGCGGCCGGCCGCAGTCACCAAGCCGCCACGAAAGTAGGAAACCACAAGGGTCAGTGCGATGAGTAAGACGACGTCCAGAAGGCCGGCAACGAGGCGAGAAAGAGGTTCGGCCCCCGGCGGTACGGCGGGTGAAGGCGCGGGGGAGTAGGCGGGCATGGGTGTGTGCACTGTGGCGGGAATTTCGCCCTCCAGTGTTTCGCCGAAATCGATCGGCGACAGCAACTCTCCGCTCGACCCGGAATCAAGCACCGCGTCGGGCGAATCTCCGGCGGCCTCGAATCCTCGAGTATCCGGCTGAACCCCAGCCGGCTCGGCCAACGGGAAAATTCCGGTCTTCATCTCCGAATCCGGCTCGCTGACCGGCACCTCGGTAATCCGAGGGGTGCCGGTCGCCATCACCTCGCTACCGGTGAGCGCCTCGGATCGAGTGAGATCGGGGAGCCGCCGCACTGCTGGTGTGCCGGCGCGATGCTCGGTAAACCTCTCATCCACCGCTGCGGTCAATTCCTCCACCGGTATGGGCTCGGACTGGGTGCTCGGAATTCGACGCACTCGCAGCTTCGCCTCACCGAGCAGGACTTCGTCGCCGTCGCACAGATCCGCCTCGCCGCGCAGCAACTCGCCGTTGATGTAGGTGCCGTTGCTCGAGTTCAGGTCCTGCACCGAGAGCCGACCGCCGGACCACGAGATCATCGCATGCACACGGCTTACGCTGCGCTCGTCAACGACCAGATCACAGCGGTGGCTGCGACCTACGGTGCGTTCACCAGGCGACAGAGCCAGTCGCCGATCGCCCAGCTCGAGATAGATAATTTCTTCGCCGGGCATTGCCCCGCTCTCCTAAACTCACTGGTTGAAGGTAGACAAGAATAGCACCAAGCGAGGGGGCTAATCAGGATCCGGCCATTTCAGGTGACGACGTAGTTCGCGGACGGTGGGACCGTCGCCGTGGTCGAGAAAGGGTTCCAGCGGCCCCGAGTAGAGCAAGTCACCGCCATGTACGCCTCCTCCCGGCCCGAGATCGACAATCCAGTCGGCGCGCGAGATCAAGTCTGAGCTGTGTTCGACGACGACCACGCCGTCACCCCGCTTCACCAGCCGCCGAAGCGTTTGGTAGAGAAGTTCTACATCGGCCAGATGAAGGCCGGTGGTCGGTTCGTCGAATATGAAGAGCCGGGCGCCTTCCTTGGCCGGGCGATCGAGGAAACTTGCCAGCTTGAGCCGCTGTGCCTCACCTCCGGAGAGCGTCGATGTCGGCTGGCCTAACCGCAGATAGCCGAGGCCGACGTCCATCAACAGCCGCAACCGCCTGACCAGCTTCTTCGATGCGGCAAAAAACTCGACCGCCGCCTCGACCGTCAGGCGTAGGATCTGTGCGATCTCCTTGCTGTTGTAGCGCACCGCCAGGACCGCCCTTTGGAAGCGCTCGCCCTGGCACTCGTCACAGACCACCGACACCGGCGCCATGAAATGCATGTCGACCTCCTGCACCCCCGTCCCCTTGCAGGCAGGGCAGCGGCCCCGATCGACGTTGAAAGAGAAGTGAGCCGGGGTGATGCCGTAGCGCTTGGCTCGGCGTGTCGAAGCCAGCAACTTGCGGATTTCGTCGTAGGCCTTGATGTAGGTGATCGGGTTCGACCGCGCCGAGCGGCCGAGCGGCCGCTGATCGACCAGGGTGACATCGGCCAACTCCTCCAAACCGTGCAGAGCATCGACCTCGCCGGGCTCCACGTCCACCACGCCGCGGGCGCGCTGATAGGTACCGTAGAGGACGTTTTCCACCAGCGTCGACTTGCCGGAGCCCGAGACGCCGCTGATCGCCACCATCGAGGCGAGCGGAAACTCGACGTCGAAACCACGCAGATTGTGCGCCCTTGCGCCAACGATCCGCACCCGTTTCCGCCCTTTCAGCTCCTGCTCCAGCGACTCCCGACCGCGCTCGCGCCGGTAGCGAGCCACGTGTTCCCGCGCCGCCGTCGGCGAGCGCTCGCGCATGAAGCGAGCGGTCAGCGAAGCCTCGTTGGACAGCACCTCGTCGACGGTCCCCGCCGCGATCACCTCGCCGCCGTGTTCGCCGGCCTTGGGCCCGAGGTCGATGAGGAAATCGGCGCCACGGATCAAGGTGCGGTCATGCTCGACGACCAGCACCGTGTTGCCGCGCTCGGCCAGGTCCCGCAGCAGCGCGACCAGCCGGTCGCTATCCTCGGGATGGAGACCGATCGTCGGCTCATCGAGCACATACAGCGTGCTGGTCAAGCCGGAGCCGAGCGCCGCCGCCAGATGAATCCTCTGCGTCTCGCCGCCCGAAAGGGTCCTCGCCTGGCGGTCGAGCGTCAGATAGCCGAGGCCGACGCGATAGAGCACCTCGATGCGCTCGCCCAGCTCTTCCAGCAGATGGCCGGCCAACGCCTTCTCACCTTCGCTCCATTGCCGAGCCGACAGCCAGTCTCGCAGCCGCTCGATACTGAGCGCGGTCAGCTCCGGCAGAGTCTTCCCATCGACCAGGACGTTCAAGGCCTCCGGGCGCAAGCGCTGAGCGCCGCAAGTGCCGCAGGGCGTGTAGGAGCGGTAGCGGGCGAGGAGCACCCGTACATGAACCTTGTAGATCCGCCGCTCCAGCCAGGCGAAGAAACGGTTCAGGTTGGTGAAATCTCCCTTGCCGCTCCACACGAATTGCCTCGCCTCCTCCGGCAGCTCTTCCCAGGGCACGGTCAAGGAAATCTTCCGCTTGCGGCAAGCGGCGAAGAGCTTCTCGTAGCGATCCTCGTAGGCCGGCGTGTTCCAGGCGGCGATCGCCCTTTCCTGCAAGCTGCGCTGCGGATCGGGAATCACCCGCTGGGGATCGATCCCCACCACCCGGCCGAAGCCCTGGCATTGCGGGCAGGCGCCCAGAGGCGAATTGAAGGAGAACAAGGCCGGAACCGGCCGGCTACGCCGCTCGCCGCACCGCGGGCAACAGAGCTGACGGGCGAAAAAGCGCACCACCGGAGGCTCCACCGGCCCTTCCTCACTCTCCCCGATCGCTTCGACAAAGCCTCCGCCCAACCGATAGCCGTCCGCCACCGCCTCACTCAGCCGCATGCCCGCTTCACCGCCGCCGGAGCGAAAGCGGCCCAGGACCAACGGCAGCGGATCGAACTTCTTGAACCAGCGCTGCCCCGGCTGCATGCGAACCGCCGCGGCACCGCCTTTTGCCACCTCATCCAAGCGGCGAGCAAAGCCCTGGCGGATCAACTCGGCGAGCGCCTCGTTGGCCTGCCTCTTCGGTCGCGCCAGCCGCACCACGAGCAAAAAGCGATCCCCCGCCGCACCCGCCGCCAAAGCCGACGCCGCCTCCTGCGGAGTGGAGCGCACCATCGCCCCGTGACCTCGCGGACACTGGCAGACTCCGAGGTGGGTGAAGAGCAAGCGCAGGACATCATGCGCCTCGGTGATGGTACCGACCGTCGAGCGCGCATTGCGCACCGAGTTCTTCGCCTCCAGCGCCACCGCCGGCAGGATGTTGTTCACAGCTTCTACCGGCGGCCGCTCCATCTGCTGAAGAAACTGCCGCGCGTAGGTCGACATCGACTCGACAAAACGGCGCTGCCCTTCGGCGTAGATGGTGTCAAAAGCCAGCGACGACTTCCCCGCCCCCGAAGGTCCCGTCACCACGGTAAAGCGACCGTGCGGGATCCGGCAGTCAATGCCCTTCAGGTTGTGTGTGCAAGCCCCGATGACCTCGATGGCGGTGTTGAGGTGGGGCTTGCTATGGATGTCGGAGGTGTCGGTCATGCGGATCCCGGACTCGCGGAGTCGGTGGCTCTAGTCGAGGAAACGGCCGGATCGCACAACACCACAGGCCTTGCGATCTCCTGCGCCAGATTCGTACAGCAGCCTACGCCAGATCGAACAACCGCCCGAGCAACAGTTGCAGCGGGAAGCGGCCCAGCGAGCCTTCGGCCACCGCCGCTTCCGAGAAGGAGGTCACCGCATCGGCTTCGATGCCGCTTCCCCAGATGAGGACCGGCACGGGGTCGGCGGCGTGATGGCCGGCCTCCGAGAGGGTGACGTGATCGGAGGCTACGGCGACGCGTAGCGGTCCGTGGTGGTCGTCGAGCAACCGTTGCAGCCGCCGATCGACCCGGCTCAAGAAGTCGGCCTTGAGTTCCGGGCGGCGGTCGTGGGCGGCGATGTCGGCCCCCTTGAGGTGTAGCACCACCAGGTGGTGGCTCTTCAACCCCTGGCGCACCGCCTCGAACTTGGCATCGAGGTCGGTATCCAAGTTGGCGGTCATCTCCGGTGAGGTCACCGTATCGCCTCCCAACCAGGAGGCGAGGCCGCGGATCGTATGATCGCCGGCGATGCACAGGTGAGACAGCGGTCGCCCGGCATGCTCCAACGGCCGCAGCTTGTGAAAGCGGCCGGCACCGCGCGTCAGCATTGTGTTGGCCGGTGGCAACCCTTCCTCCATTCGCCGTCGGTTGACCGGATGGTCGGCCAGCGCGTGGCGTACCCGTTGCTCGAACTGACCCAACAGCTGCGCCGTACGGATGGCCCGCTGGTCATGTAGATCGCTCGGCCGTGGGTCGAGAGGTGGACCCACCGGCGCGCCGTCCCCGGGATCGCTGCCGAGGATCGCAGGGGAGAGATCCTGGCCGCGCAAAATCAGCGCGACGCGATGTTCGGTGCTCGGCCGCACCAGGACCTCGAGCCCTTCCTCGCCAGCCGGCCACAGCCGGGCCAGGGTCGCGACGAGTTCCGGCGCGTCTTGCCGGATGCGGCCGGCGCGGCGGTCGATGACCTTGCCTTCGCCGTCGAGGGTGGCGAAGTTGGCCCGCAAGGCCACGTCCCCCGGTTGCGGCTCAAATCCGGTTCCCAACGCTTCGACAGCACCTCGCTTGATCGCCCGCGGCGGCTGGCCGAAGAGCGCCAAACTGCCGGCAGCGGTGTCCGGCACAACCCCGGGAGCGACCGGGTCGGCGAGGCCGGTGGCCCCCTCGCGCGCTAGGCGGTCCAGCGCCGGCGTGGTCGCCGCCTCCAGCGGCGTACGGCCGCCCAGCGCCCGTGCCGGACGGTCCCCGACGCCGTCGAGCGCCAGCAGCAGGGTCGGCGCCCGCGGTAGGGTCACTACCCCTTCCGGCTGCGCCAACTGCGGCAGCCGCTCTTGCAGAAGTTCGGTCACCAGACGCAGGCCGCGCGGCAGAGCGGTCTCGCCGTCCGACGTGTCAAAGACAGGTATGCCGTAGGTTTCAGCCTGCTCGATCAGGTGTTCTTGCAAGGCACGGATGCGCTGGAAGTGATCCAGGTAGCGCTCGGCGCGGCGCCCACTCTTCAACGCCCGATTGAGAAAGCGGTTGCGGTGAACCTCCTCGGAGAGGGTGGTGAGGAGCAACGGAAGTTGAATCACCGCCCCTTCCAGGTCGGAGAATGGCACCAGCGGCGGCATCAGATGCACCCCCTCGACCACCACGCTCAGGTTCTCGACGATCGAGCGTTCCACCACCGCTCGGACCCCCACCAGGATGCGCGCCGCTTGCTCCTCGAAAGAGGTGGCGAGGAGTTCATCAAAATCGGTGCCCTCGGCTCCGTCGGCGGAAACCGCCCCCCCGTCGCCACCGGCGAAGGGCTCGGCGGGCAACTCGAAGCTCGACGAGTGAATGGAGGGCAGGATCGCCGGTGAGAAGATCATGCGCATCACCTGGCGGATGGTGTCGGTGGCGTTGATGCGATAAATGCGCAACAGCGGAGCCATTTCGAGAGCCAGGGTCGACTTGCCGGTTCCCGCCGCACCACCAAGATAGATCACCAGCGGCTGTTTGAGCCGGTGGATGCGCCGGACCAGGCGGTATCGCCCGGCGACGGCGACTCCCGAGGCCTCGCGCTCCAACAGCCGAGCCATCCGTCTAGCCACCTCATCGCTGCTCAGCGAAGTGACTTGCTCTCCCTGCAGTTGGGACCGCAGTTCTCCGACCAGTCGATAGGCCAGGTCGAGTTCCAAACCGGCCGCCTGTAGGCTGCGCGCCAGCAGACCCCGGGAAAACGGCTGCACCTGCCCTTGGCGCACCACCTCCAAACGAGGTCGGCCGAGTTCCGACTTGTGCCCCTCGACGGGGCCGAACATCGTCTCGACCAGCTCCTCGAGAAGGTCCCGCAGATCCGCCTTGGTAACCTCCTCGCGCGCCGCCAAACGGTCGCGCAGTTTGCGCGCCACCGCATAGGCGTCCTCGAAAGAGAGACCCCGCTTGACCAGCGTGTGGGTGACCATGCCACGCAGGAAGGGATGACGGCGGCCGGTGGAGTCGACGACACTGAGTCGCTTGCGTGAGGAGGGCGAACCGGTCTTGTCGGTCATGGCTGGAGCTTTCCACCTTCCGGTAGGCCGACGACGACGCTCAGCCGGGAGGGATCGAGATGGCGCCGGGCGGCCGCGTTGAGCGCCGGCACATCCAGCGCGCGCAGGCTGGCTCGCCGCCATTGAGCATCATCGACCGGCAGATCGTAGATCTGGGCTTCGCTGAGCAGGCGCACCCACTGACCGGCCGTTTCGCGGCGAAAGGGCTCGCGGCCGAGCAGGAAGGAACGGGCCTCCTCCAGCTCCTGCCGAGTGACCCCATCGGCGAGCAACCGCTCCAGCTCTTCACCGACGCAGCTTTGCGCTCGCGCCACCGTGGCCGGCGATGTCGCGACGTAGAAGAGGAGATGGCCGGGATCGAGACCGGCGCCGCTGAGCGTCTGCGCCGTCGCCGTGTAAGCCAACCCTTCCTGCTCGCGCACCCGCGTCGGGATGCGACCGGTCAACCCGGAGCCCGCCCCGAGGATGACCGCCAGCAGCTCGAGAGCGGTGAAGTCCGGATGGCGCCGGTCCACGGTCAAATGGCCGATCAGCAGATGGGCTTGATCGGTCCCGCTGAGCGACACCTGACGGCGGCGGCCAGCGGTAGCGCCAGCCCCAGGCGGCGACGGAATCGGCGCCGGGCCGCCGGCCGCGGCGTCCGCTACGGTGCCCGCTACAGTGTCCACCATCGGGCCAAAGAGAGTCTCCAGGCGACGCTGCACCGCCTCTTCGTCGATGTCGCCGGCCACCGCCAAGACGATCCCGGATTGTAGCCTCTGGCGGTGGAACGCTGCACACTCGGCGCCGTCCAAGCGGCGCAGGCTGGCGGCGTCGCCGCGCAGTCGCCGGCCGCGCGGATGGGGCGAGTAGAGCTGTTCGTTGAAGGCCCAGCCGCAGCGCACCTCCGGCCGGTCGGCGAGACTCTCGATCTCGGCCTCGATTTGACCTCGCATCCAGCCGGCGCGATCGGCGGCGAAGATCGGTTCGAGGAGAACCTCGGCGGACCAATCGAGCGCCTGCTGCCAGTCGCCGGCCAGGGCGTCGAGGGCCAGCCCGCAGGTCTCCCAACTTCCTGCCGTCGTCAAGATCATGCCGCGCGACTCCAGCTCCTCGGCGAGTTGGCGAAATCCCCGCCTTCGGGTCCCCTCGGCCAGCATCCGTCCACTCATGTAGGCCTGGCCGGGAATCGACTCGCACCGCGCCCCGCCGGGGAGCAGCGCCTGAATGGCCACCACCCCTGTCCCCGCCATGCGCCGCACGCGCGCGGAGAGCACCGGCACCCTCGCGGGCTCGGTGGTTGATTCGGTGGTTGGCGCGGTGGTCGATCCAGCGGTGCTCATGCGGCGTCACCCTCGATCTCGCCACTAGGCAGTGCCCAGCCGACAACCGCTTGATCGAGCCGCAACCATCGATGGGCCACCTCCGGCAACTCCTCCGCCGTCGTCGCCAGCAGGCGGCGCAGCTGCCGGTAGGGATGTTCGAGATCAAAAAGGGCCAGCGAGGTGCCCGCCGTCATCGCCTGATCGTGAGCCCGCTGGTGGGCGAAGATCCAGTCGGCAGCCACCAGCCGCTGCGCCCGCTTCAACTCGCGCGGGCTGGGCGGCGCCTCGGCGAAACGGGCGAACTCCTCCTCGATCAACCTTTCCACCTGCCGGCGATCCGCGCCGGCCATCAGTTCCATCGCCAGCACCACGTGGCCCGGGTCGAGGGTCTCCGCCAGATCGGTGGAGATCCACGAGCACAACTGTAGATCGTCGACCAGGAGTTGTTCGAGCCGGCTGGCTCGACCGCCGGCCAGCAGGCTGAGCAACAGGCGCAGGCGAGAGTGATCCGAGTGGCCGGCCGGCGGAGCCGGAAAGGCCACCAGGAGCCGCGCCACCTCGCCGTGGCGGCGCTCCAGGCGACGGCGCTCGCGAGCCGGCCGCGTCGCAGCACGCAGCTGGCGCGGCTGACCCGCGGAAAGGTCACCAAAGGCGCGGTCCACCCGCTCGATCGCCTCCTCTCCAACGTCGCCGGAGAGCACCAGAATGGCGTTGGACGGCTGGTAGAAGCGCTGATGAAAATTCGCCAGCCGGCGCTGATCGGCCAGCGCCAACTCCTCTCGGCTGCCGATCACCGGCAAGCCATAGGGGTGATCGGAGCCGTAGAACTCCGCCACCACAGCCTGTTCCAAAGCGTCCCACGGCTCGCCTTCGTACATCGCGATCTCTTCGAGCACCACCTGACGCTCGCTGGCCAACTGCCCCGCATCGAGGGTCAAGTTAGCCATGCGATCCGACTCGATGGCCAGCGCCTCCGGCCAGTGGTCGGGAGCAAAATCGAAGTAATAGGCGGTGGTGTCGTGGCTGGTAAAGGCGTTACTGGCCCCACCGAGGGCTTGCGTTTGCCGGTCGATCTCCCCCGCCGCGTAGCGCCGCGACCCCTTGAACATCATGTGTTCTAGAAAGTGCGCCGTGCCCCCCTCGCCGACCGCCTCATCGCGCGCTCCGGCTCGATAGAAGAGAGCACACGTAACCACCGGCGCCCGGCGGTTCTCCAGTAGACAAACCGTCAAGCCGTTGCCCAGCGTTTCGATTCGCGCCGGCGGCGGCGCCGGAAGGGCGATCAAGGTCGCTCCGCCGGCAGGCTCAGGTGCACGATCTGCCGTTTCTCCGTGGCGCCACCACCCACCTCCACGACGATATCCACCTGATGGTGGCCGGGAGCTATCAAGCTGATCCGGTGCAACCCACGCGACAGGGAGAGCCAGCGCCCCCCGCGACCGCTGAGCTCACCCGCCGTGCCTCGGATCGCTCCGTCGATCACCACTCGGGCGCTCTTCGGCTTGACTCGGAAGCCGACCGCTTCGCGCACTAGATAGCGCGGCAGATCTCCGATCTCCAACTCGCTGACCAGAGCTCGCTTCATGGCGATCTTCACCCGGGTTTTCGCCGTCATGGCAGCGTCGGCGTTGACCAGCAGGCGGTATTCACGCATGCCCGGGCTGCGCAAAATCACCCAATGCTCACCCGGTTCGGCCAGGGTGTGGCCACCGCGGCTGGCCACCTCGTTGGCCCGTCCGATGACGAATCCGTCGATCACCAGGAAGGCCCCCGGCGGGGTGGATTCGATGAGCAGGGTCATCCCGGTGTGGACCTTCCGGTCGAAGGCGTGCGGTCGAGCCGCACCCTGCGCGGCACGCGCGGCAAGGAGCTTCGACCGCAGCCTGTTCACCGCCTTGCCTGGAGCCGCTTGCCCGGAGCCTTGCTGGCCAGGAGTCGGAGCCCGCCGAGCCGGGCGCGGACGCAGGGGGCGAAGCGGAGAGACCTTGGCCGGCGGCGGCTCGCCGCCGGTCCGGCGAGAACTCGCTGGCGGTTCAGACTCGTGTGGAGGGGAACGCAGCGTCCCCGCGGCAGGGTTGACCACGGGTTCTCCCACCGAGCCCTCCACCGGGTCACGCACCGGGTCACGCGCTGCGTCGACGCCGCCACCGGCCGGCGAGGTGTCATTCTGGCCCCCGGCCGGATCGAGATCACCCGGCGCTTCCCCATCCGGCGGCGTAGCGGCCTCCTCAGCCTCTTCCTCCGACCGCTGCGGCGAAGCTGCCTGCTGCTGCGCTGAATCGGCGGCGGACGGCGGCGGGGAGGTGGTCGAGGTTCCCAGGGAAGCCATCTCGCCCGCACGATCCTGCACCACCTTGACGAAGAAACCGGCCACCGCGAGAAGAGTGACGACCAGGGCGAGACCCGTAACTCCGGCGCTCAGCGCCGGCACCGCCCACCACTTGCGTCCGGTCTCTTGGGTCGACACCGTCCCGCCGGTCGGTGGCGGAATCACCGGCGAAGGCTGCGGCGATCGCTCCCCGGGGCGAACCGCTGAGGCCGGTGCAACTGCGGCCGGCGCCGATGACGCAGCGGTGAGCGTCGTCAGGTGATCGCCGGGCTGCTCCCTCCGGCTCGGCGCCGCCGAGCCTGCCAGCACGGATTGCGGCAGAGTGCGCTGCGCCTCGGCCAGCGCTGCTTCCAGCTGCGCGGCGGAGGAGAATCGCTCCTCTCGATCCTTGGCCAACAACCGCTCGAGCAGCGACTGGAGGAGTGGCTGCGAGGGGCCGGCCAAACCGGGCGGCGGGACCGGCTGGTGGTGGAGAATCTGGTAGATCAGGGTGGTGATGGTGTCGCCCTCAAAAGGCCGGCGCCCTCCCACCATCTCGTAGAGCACGGTGCCGAGTGAAAAGAGGTCGCTGCGGCCGTCCAATTCCTCGCCGCGCACCTGCTCCGGCGACATGTAATGCGGGCTTCCCACCACCGAACCGGTCATCGTCAACTCCGCTGTCTGACCGGCGAGTTTGGCGATGCCGAAATCCGCAACCTTGAGGTTACCGGCGCCATCCAGCAAAAGGTTGCTGGGCTTGATATCGCGATGAACCACTCCCTGCTGGTGAGCGCAGTGCAGAGCCGCGGCGGCCTGGCGAGTGATGCTGAAGACCTCCCCCAGAGTGAGCGGGGGAGCAGCCGCCAGCCGCACCGCCAGGTCGGTTCCATCGACAAACTCGAAGGCGAGGAAGAAGTTCTCTCCCTCCTCGCCGACATCGAAGAGGGTGACGATGTTGGGATGGATCAACCGGCCGGCAGCCTTGGCTTCCAGGACCATGCGCTGCAGGCTACCCCCGGCACCCTCGAAACGCACCGCCTTGATCGCCAGCTGACGCTCGATGCGTGGATCCTCGGCCAGATAGACATCGCCCATGGCACCGGATCCCAGCTTGCGCAGGATGCGATAGCGGCCGACGGACTGACCGATGGAGAAGGTGCTCATCTCGACGGGAATCAGTCCGAGTCTTCGCCGAGCAAGTCCAGGACGCTCGCTTCGAGGGTCACCGCCTCGGGAGCATCGCCATCTGCCTGTTCAGCTTCGACATCCACCTCGTCGAGCAACCGCTGAGCGGCATCGAGCTGATCCGCCGGAACCATGATCCGCACGTCGCCCAAGGCGCCCGAAGTGACCGGCTCTTGAGTGAAGAGACGGGAATCGTTCTCCACCGTGACTCCGCGGCTGGTGAGGAAGCCACGGATCAGCGCAGCCTCGCTATCGGTCGAGACAACTTGAAGTAGTTCCCACTGAGGCACCATCACAAGATGATATCAGCGGTTGACCCACACCCACTACGCCGTTCTCGGCACCGGCAGGCCGGCAGCGGGGCAAGGCAGTCGCGGGAGATCGCAAAGCACCGATCTCCCGCTGTGCCCTCTACCTCACCGACTCGCTACCTCCAGCCTTCGATCTCGTCCAGGTAGAGAGTGCCGACACTGCCCGTGGGTACGACGTTCAAGCCGAAATGCAGCTCATCGAGGTCGATACCACCGTTGTCCAGCTGGCGTTTCGAACTCAAGGCTCCGTCGACCCAAAGCTCCACACCGCCGTTCATCGCGGTCTGCGGCTGCGCGCTCCACCAGTGAAGCTCGACCTCGACAACCTGCTCTGTGGGCACCACCGTCCACGGCGTCGACACCCAGCCGCCGCCGTTCTTCCTCGCCATCGCCTTCAGCTTCAGCTGTGATCCCAGTTGTCGCAGCCGCAGGCGAACAGGATCCTGCACGTTGGCTCCCCGCCGGCCGTTGAAAAGATCGACGCTCTTGAGGTCGACCATGGCGAAGTCCGCCGACAGCCGTAGCTTGAAACGGACCCGCAGGGCGTTCAACGCTGTGTTGGCCGGCTCGCCTACGTAGGAGCTTCCCGAAGCCGGCATGGCGACCTCGAGACCATAGCCGCCCGACAGGGCCGCCGCGGGGGTCACCGAAGGCAAGGCAGCGTTGACCGAGACAAGGCTCCACAGCGACAGGCCGGCGGACTCGAAGCCATCGGCGAGCAGTGGCGTGAAGGCCGGTGGGTCCGTAGCCGACCAGAACTCGAATTCGTCGAAATAGTACTGACCAGCCGCCCCGGATGGCGATGTCAGGCTACCGAAGCGCCAGATATCCGCCAGATAACCGGAATTGTCGATCCCCGAGATCCAGCCGATGAGCTTACCGTCGGCGGCCAGCATCGCACCTCCGTCTTCACCCTCCGCGGCCGACCACCAAGTCAAACTGACGCGGGCCCTCTTCGAACCGATTTCAACTGGCGCGGTCGACACCCACTCGGAGTTCGTCCCATTGTTGGCGATCGTCAACTCCCGCCGGGCTCGCATCAGAAGGTACGTGCCGGAGTCCGCCTCTTGCACCACGATTTCGTAAGCAGGGTCTCCCCCCTGCGTGAATCCGCTGGCGATCACCATCTCGTAGACCCATTCGTCGTCGGTACCGCCAATGCTCGCACCGGTGACGAAAGGATTGCTGCCCGTGACGGGCGGGCCGATACCGTCGGCTCCCGGGTCGATCACGAAGTCGGTATTGCCCCCGGTGACGGTCGGCGCGCGACCGACGATCTGGTACTCGATGTAGGCGGTGGCCCCGGCGCCGTAGGTGACCAGCACAGCCTGGTTTTGAGTCACCGGCTCCACCGCAACCGCCAGTCGACTCTGCGGGTCGACCTCCTGCCAGTCCGGCAGTAGCGGATCATCCACCGTATCGGAGAACTCCAGATCCTCCTTGAGATCAGCGATCAGGTAGACCACCGAAGTGCCGTTGCCTTTCGGAGTCGAGTAGACGTACGAGAAGCTATCCGACCCCATGGTCCAGAAAGAGGCACCAGGAAGGTAGATCAGATCGGGGCCCGAGAGGCTCAACGCGCCGCGAACCGCCGGCACAAAACTCACCAGAGAGACGGCCTCGGGATCGTTGGCGAGCAGATCGGATACGGTGATCGAAACACTGGAATCCTGGCGGCTGACCAGGACGTAATCATCACCTGCCAACGCTGGAGCCGCCAGCGCCAAACCTAGACACAGCCACGACAAGCACAAACATCCCACGAAAGAGACAACACGATCTCCAAACATTGCTTCACTCCCCTCTGTTTCGGTCAATCAAGTGAAAAACCGGTTCCCACGAAGTAAGCGCGAATTCAACCCACAACTTGTCAACCGCTGGTGGATTCTCTCTCGCCGGCGGCTGCAAAGTCCAAGCTGCGGCCGGAGATCACCGTTCCCAAATGGGCTCCTTGGTAGGATGCCCCCCAATGGGATCGGCGGACAAGCACGAGATCACCCGGCTGTTGCGTGACTGGAATGCCGGCGACCGCTCCGCCTTGGATGAGCTAATCCCCAAGGTGTCGGCGGAACTCCAGCGTTTGGCCAAAGGTTATCTGGACCGCGAAGCGCCGGGTCATACGCTGCAACCAACGGCGCTGGTCAACGAACTGTTCGTTCGCCTGGTCGGCAACCACAAGCTCGATTGGCGAAACCGCGCCCACTTCTTCGGTTTCGCCGCCACCACCATGCGCCATATCCTGGTCGACCACGCACGGTCTTATCAGACCGTCAAGCGAGGCAGCGGTGCGCACAAGATCTCGCTCGACGAAGCGGCGAACCTGCCCGCATCCGGGGATGTCGACCTCCTGGCGCTCGACCAGGCCCTTCAACAGCTCGCGGAACTCGACGAGCGACAGGCGCGCATCGTCGAGCTACGCGCTTTCGTCGGTTTGAGCCTGGTGGAAACGGCTGAGGTGGTAGGGGTCAGCGAGGCGACCGTCAGCCGTTCGTGGGCCTCGGCCAAGGCCTGGCTGTTCCGCGAACTGGGGCGCGCCTCGGGCCCATGAAGCACCAGCTCTGGCGGCGGGCCAGAGAGATCTTCGAGTCGCTGCTCGATCTGCCCACCGGGGAGCGCGAGCGCAGGCTGCGCCAAGCGACGGCCGGCGACACTGCGCTCATCGAGGAAGTGCGCTCCCTGCTGGTAGCCCACGACGCCTCGCCGGGGTTCCTCGAAACACCCTTCGCCCAGCTCGTGGACCGCGAAGATTCAGCGCCGGCCGACCCTTCCCTCGCCGAGCTTCCCCAGTCGGTCGGCCACTACCGGATCGAGCGGCTGCTGGGGCGAGGGGGAATGGGGAGCGTCTTTCTCGCCTCGCGCGATGACGACGAGTACCGTGGGTTGGTCGCCATCAAGATCCTGCGCCACGACCTCGCCAACGAAGAGCTGGCTCGCCGATTCCGTAGCGAGCGGCAGATTCTGGCCGATCTCGCCCACCCCAACGTCGCCCGTCTGCTCGACGGCGGCTCGACCGAAGACGGACGGCCCTATCTGGTCATGGAGTACATCGAGGGCAAGCCGATCGGTCGCTTCTGCACCGAGCACCGACTCTGCGTAGCCGACCGGCTGGAACTCCTGCGCAAGGTCTGCGGCGCCGTTCACGCCGCCCACCAGCGGCTGGTCGTCCACCGCGACCTCAAGCCGGGAAACATTCTGGTCGACCGCAACGGCGAGCCGAAGTTGCTCGACTTCGGCATCGCCAAGCCGCTGCGCCAGCAATACTGGGCCGCCACCTTGGCGGCGACCGCTCCGGGTCTGGCGCCGATGACGCTTGAATACGCCAGCCCGGAACAGCTGCGCAACCAGCCGATCACCACCGCCAGCGATATCTACTCCCTCGGCGTCGTCCTCTACGAACTGTTGGCCGGCCGCCGGCCCTTCCGCTTCGCGGATCAACCCCTCGACCATTTTCTCGCCGAGGTCTGCGAGGCCGAGCCAGCCCCGCCTTCGACCGCCATCGACAGCGCGGCGGTCGCCACCGAACCGCGACAGCTCAAGCGCCAACTAGCCGGCGATCTCGACAACATCGTGCTCATGGCACTGCGCAAGGATCCGCAGCGCCGCTACTCCTCCGCCACGGCATTGGCTCGCGATCTCGAACGCCACGGCGAGGGGCGGCCGGTGACCGCCCGTCCTGACACCTTCACCTACCGCACCGGCAAGTTCGTCCGCCGCCACCGCTGGGCGGTCGCCGCCACTGGCGCTGCGGCTCTCGCTTTCCTGGCCTTCACCGTCGCTCTCTTCTTCCAGCAACGGCTGACCTTGCGCCAGAAGGCACGAGCGGAAGAGGTCACCGTCTTCCTTACCGACCTGTTCAAGTATGCCGATCCCGAGCGGGCACGAGGGGAGACCATCACTGTGCGCGAAGTTCTCGACCGTGGAGCGCGGGATGTCGAGGAACGGCTCGACGACAGCTCGCTGCTCAAAGCGGAATTGCGCGGTACCTTCAGCCGCGTCTATCAACACCTGGGACTCTTCGATCGCGCGGCACCGCTCGCCGAGGGCGCCTACGCGCTCAACCTCAAGCTCCAAGGCGACAGCGCCGCGGCCACCGCGGCCAGCCGGCAGCTGCTTGCCGACCTGGACCATGAGCGGGGCGACTACCAGGCCGCGGAGCAGCGCTACCGGCAGTCCTTGGCAGCCCTGGGCCCGAAGGGTGATGCAAAACGCATCGAGACCGGTCTGGCCGGGTTGACGCGAGCGGTGTGGTTTCAGGGCAGACAGGCGGAGGCCGAAGAGCTCCAGCTGCAAGCCCTGGAGCTGGCGCAAGAACTCTACGGGCCACTCCACGAGAGAGTGGCGGCCAACCAACACCAGCTAGCCGAGCTGATGCGCGAGCGCAGCGCCTACGACGAGGCCGAGACCCACTATCTGCGGGCACTCGACATCTATCGCGACCTCTACGGCAAACGCCACCCGGAGATTGCCAGGTTGCTGAGCAACCTCGGCCTACTCGAACAGGAACGCGGAGCGCTCGACGCCGCGGAAGCGAGGTACCGCGAGGCGGTAGCCATGCGCCGGTCGATCTACGGCGACCGCCATCCGGCAGTGGCGGAGACCGCCCACTCCCTGGCCGATGTTCTGCGCACGCTCAACCAACTCGACGAGGCGGAAGAACTCTGCCGGGAGGCGCTCGCCATTCGCCGCCAGGGCTACGGTGAAAACCATCCCTTGGTCGCCCACTCGATCAACCTGCTCGGCCTCATCATCAAGGGGCGCGGTCGGCCCGGCGAGGCAGCGCAACTGCACCGGCAGGCACTCGCCATGTGGCTTGAATCGCTGGACGCCGACCATCCATGGGTGGCCGCGGCCCACAACAACCTGGCCAGCGCGCTACAGGCGAGCGGCGAACGACCCAGCGCCCGCGAGCACTACGAGGCCGCGCTCACCATCTACCGCCAGATTTACGGCGACTCACACATGCAGGTAGCCACGGTGCTCAACAACCTGGCGACGTTGCACAAAGCGGATGGCGACCTGAGCCGAGCCGAAAGCCGCTATCGCGAAGCTCTCGACATCCTACGCAACTTGCTCGGCGACGAACACATCAACGTCGCCGGAGCAACACTCAATCTGGCCACTCTGCAATTGTCGCTCGGCGAACCGGCGAAGTCCGAGGCTCTCTACCGGCAGGCTCTACCCACCCTGCGCTCCTTGCTCGGTCAGGAACACAGTCTGGTGGCCCTCTGCTTGACCAACCTCGGCCGCGCCTTGCTGGCGCAGGGCAAGTCGCAAGAGGCGGAGGCGAGCGTCGTTCAGGCGGTCGAGATCTACCGTTCCACTCTGCCGGAAGGACACCTGTGGCGCCTTGTCGCACGGGGAGTCCATGGCGAGATCCTCACCGACCTAGAGCAATACCCCGCCGCCGAGCGCGTGCTCCTCGCCGCCCATGCCGCCAGCCGCACCCACCACGGCGACGGCTCCAAACCCGCCCAAGCCGCTTGCCGCCGGTTGGCGGAACTCTACGAAGCATCGAACAACGCCTCCGCAGCCACCACTTGGCGCAGGTGTTCCGGCAGCAGCCACCCGGTGCCTTGATCTAGATTCGTTGACAAGATCTCCACCGCTTCTCGCTTAAGGGGTTGACAGGCAACAGAGCCCAGGACCCGCGGTGCGAGCAGGTTTCTTCACCGCCTGACTGGCGGCGTCGAGCCAACAGCAGGGAGAGGTGTATCCAGCCACGGCGTTCGGCCCTCAACCGACCCAAGGAGAGTTCCATGAAAGCCACCTGCTTCGCACTTCTCATCCTGCTGATCGGCCTACCGTCTGACGCGACTCCGAGCTTGTCGGTCGAGGCGGACCGCGTCATCGCCAGCGGGCTAGCCGCCCACGGCGAAGCCATCTTGTTGAGCGTCTCCCGTCAACGCATTCCCTGGATGCACCGCATCGTTCACAGAACCGATCTGCTTACCGACAGCGACGGCGATGGCGAGATCTCCCTGCGCCTGGACGACCCAGTGGCAGATCAGTCGCTGTGGATCCTGGTCGACCTGACGACCGGCGGCTGGATCGCGGCGACGCCGAACGGCGGCGCGCCGCGCCACGTGGACTCCGTCCTGGCAGCGGACACCTCCCGCGCCGCCGGCCGTTCCGAGGTCTCGGCCGACCGCCAGCAGCTGCACCTGATGGTGGTGCGACCGGGGATCGGCGCCTGGCAGGCACGGCTCTCGGACGGCGGCGCCAGCGACTTTGATGGCGCCAGCGACGGCCGCCTACAGGCGACCCTTGGCGACCTCGCTCCCATCGGGGCAAGTCCTGCCGCGGTCAGCCGATTTCAGCCGGGTGACCTCCTGGTGGGGATCGACTCAACCTTGCTCGAGTACAGCGTCGTTCGCATCACCCCATCCGAGACCGGACGATAAGGAAGATCATGATGAGTATTCAGCTCTGCAAACTCCACCTCCGCCGCCTGCTGTTCTCGGTGGCCTCACTCTCTCTCATGCTGGCGCTCGCTTTGCCCGCGACTGCCATGCACCCCAACCACCCGCTCGGTTTCTCCTCCGAGAAGGCCTACCAGTTCGGGGTGACCGACAACGTGGATCTCTACTCCGGCAGCCTGACCGTGGCCATGCCCATCGGACCCTTCAACCTCAACTACAGCTCCAACATCTGGGTCTACGAGCAGGTCTTCGATACCACCACTCAGCAGATCTACACCCAGGCCATCCCGAACCGAGAAACTACCGCCGGGCTCGGCTGGCATCTCGGAATGGGTGAGGTCTACAGCCCGAACCATTGGTACAACCCGACCGGCAAGTGGCTTTACGTCGGTGCCGATGGCGGTCGGCACTCCTTTTACCCGACCCTCCACCGCAATGAGGACGACGGCGACGGCAACGTCTTCTACAGCCGCGACAGCACCTATCTACGGCTGCGCAAAATGTCCGGCTGCAAGGTCATCCTCGAATTCCCCGACGGCACCAGCCGCAGTTTCGTCGCCAACACCTGTGGCGGCGGCACAACTCACCGTCTGACCAGAGTCTGGAAGACCGTCTCCTCGGAATCCGACCCGGACCTGACCGTCGCCTATGACTCCGGCGCCCTCAACTGGACGATCACCGACCGCTACGGCCGCACCCACTATGTACACCTGACCGATCAATACAACTGGATCAACCGGGTGGTCACCCAAGTCGATATCGAGAGCATCGCCGGCCAGCGCGCCCGCTACGACTTCCACTACAACAACATCCTCGTCACCCGCAGTTGCAAGGACGACGATCCCACCACCTCGACCCGTATCCGTTTGCCCCACCTGAGCCGCATCGACCTGCCTGACGGTTCCTCGTACTCGATGAAGGAAGGGTCAAACCTCCTCTACTACAACCTGTGTGAAGGCGGCATCGACGACGTCAGTGGTGTACTGCGCGGCATGGTCCTGCCCACTTTCTCCAAGCTCGAGTGGGACTTTGTCGAGTACGAGTTCCCACCTGGCGACAATAATTCCGTGTTCAACACTTCGGCGGGCGTCGGCGAGCGGCGCACCGTCGCCGCCGACGGGCAAGTCGAAGGCACCTGGACCTACAAGAGCAACAGCTACCGGCCGCCGGGCGAGGACGTCGACCCGGAGATGCACACCCAGGTCGTCTATCCCACCGGCGACTGCAGCAAGCACTTCTTCAACGCCCGCTACTGGCTAACCCCGTCGCAAGGCAAGGGTTGGGAGCGCGGGTTGCCCTTCGTTTACTCTGAAGAGAGCGGCGGCAAGTACCTGTCGACACAGATTTGGAGTTCGAGCACGGCGGGCGGCGCCTGCACCGGCACCAAACTGCGCTCGACCTACCTGAAGTACCGCAAAGACGCGACGCCGGGATCGAACAACAATCCTGACCAGTGGATCAACACCAACCGCTCGGTCAAAGCGTCACGCATCGTCTTCCATGACGACGGCGACCGTTGGGTCGACGGTGTCAATAGCAACTTCGACGGTCTCGGCAACTTCCGGTGGAACGTCACCACCGGCAACTTCTGGGACAGCTCGATCAACGACGAACGGCGCGCCACGTTCACCAACTACAACCCGAACCGGGGCATCTATCCGGGCACCTTCGTTCCGATCGCCCCCTCCGAGCCGTGGATCCTCCACACCTACGACTACCGCACGGTGACCGAGAACGACGCGGTCGGCGAGTCGGTCTCGCGGCGCGAGTTCGGCTTCGACACCAACACCGGTCTGTTGAGCTGCCGGCGCACGCTGGCCACCGGCACCGCCCGAGGAGCTAACGACATCCTCGTCACCTACGGGCGAGACGCTCTGGGGCTGGTCGTCGACATCAAACGCTACGGCGGAGACTTGCAGGCCCTACCGGTCGGAAACGGTGTCTCACTGAGCGGCACCGCCTGCGGCTCCCTGCCCAGCGAGCCCGAGTATTGGACCCACCAAAGCTACCAATTCGGCGAGCTGACCCAGACGCGGCCGTACGACTCGCAAGGCAACCCCGGAGCGTTCCTGACCTACGACGTCGATCGCGACCCGAGCACCGGCCTGGTGACCGCCAGCCGGACCGCCGCGGGCTTCGGCGCCACCTTTACCTACGATGTCCTGGGCCGCCCCCTGGAGGTCATCCCGCAGGAGGGAGCGAAACTCAGCTACGCCTACGTGAATGCGACCAGCACCACGCCGGCCAGCGTCACTCTCAAGACCATCTCCGGCACCCAGTCGCTCAAGGAATCCCAACTCTTGTTCGATGAGTTCGGCCGCCTTTGGAAAGAGCGGCGGCGGCAACCAGGCGGCGTGTGGACGGAGCGCGAGACGCTATACAACGCCCGCGGTTGGATTGACTCCACTTCCGAGTGGGGTGATCTTTGGAAGCGGACGCGACGGCTCGCCTACGACCCCTTCGGACGCTACACCCGACTACGCCCACCACAGGGAGCCGCACACGACGTCACCTTCACCTTCGCCGGTACCCGTCGGGTCACCGAGACCCGGCAGGTCGAGTTGGCGACCGGCCTGGGACCGGCCACGCGCATACGCCAGCTCGACAGTCACGGCCGCATTCGCCAGCTCCTCGAGCCCTCCGGCCAGCCGGAGACCAAGGCGGTGAGCGTCTCGGGGGGCAAGATGGTCGCGACCGACTACTTCTACGACGTCGGCAACCGACTGACCCGGATCGTCTCGGGTAGCAGCGTCTCACAGACCCGGCAAATGACCTACGACGGCCGCGGCTTCTTGCTCAACGAGAGCCATCCCGAGAAGGGAATCTCCGGAAACGGCACGGTCTATTACTACGATCGCGACTCTCTCGGAAAAGCCGGGCGGCGGCTCGACGGACCGCACGATATCGCCTTCGAATACGACTTCATGGGCCGCCGCACCAGGGTGCGGGACCGTAACCAAGGCAATCGTCTGCTCAAGACATTCAAATACGACAATGGCGGCGGCCTCGGTCTCGGCAAGCTCCATCAAGCCATTCGCCACCAGTGGGTCGATCTTCCGTGGAGAGCCGCCGGTGAAGAAGAGGTCAAGGTCCGCGAGATCTACAACTATTCGCAGCCTGGGGGGGCGATCTCATACCGGCGCACGAAAATCGACATTCCCGGCGAAACGACCTTCGACTTCATCACTTCCGTTCGCTACGACGAGACCGGCAACTCCGACTGGCAACGCTATCCGCGCTGCCTCAACGCCAGTTGCCTGGCGACGACCGGCACCGGCCGAATCGTCACCTCGAACTACGAAGACGGCCTCATCACCCAGGTCAACGGCTGGACCGGCGCGATCAGCTATCACACCAGTGGCGAGTTCGCCGCCCTGCCCCACGCCAACGGCGTGATCGACCACCAGACGATCGACCCTGATCTGCGCTCCCGCACCAAGCGCCTCTACACATCCGGTGCCTCGATCGATTTCGACACCGGCAACATGGTCTACGACGGTGCGGGCAACGTCATCCAGCAGGGCAGCGACAGCTACACCTACGATGGGGTCAGCCGGATCCGGAACGCGAACTTCCGCGGCTACTCGCAAGAGTTCACCCACGACCTCTTCGGCAACCTGACCGAGGTCGAGACCGTCCCGCCCTTCGGACCGGTCGAGCTCATCACCATCGTGATCGACCCAGCGACCAACCGGCTCACCAGCGCCGGATACGACGGTGCCGGCAACCTGACCTCTTGGGGACCCACCGCCTACAGCTACTACCCGACCGACCAGATCAAAGAGGTTGACGACCGTTTCCTCTACCTCTACTCGGCGGGTGGGGAGCGGGTAGCGACCGTCGATTGGACCGGCTCGGTCGCCAGCCGCAAGATCGCCTTCACCTTGAGGGATCTGTCGAACCGGGTACTGAGCCAGTTCACCCTCACCGGGGTGAACCAGGCCGGCAACTGGAGCCGCGATCGCGACTACATCTTCGGCGGCCGCCGCCTCCTGGCCTCGGTCGGCGGTGACGGCACCGTACGCCACTACCACCTCGACCATCTGGGAAGCGTTCGCATGGTCACCGACAGCGTCGGTACCCAACTCGCCAGCCACGACTTCCTGCCCTACGGTCAGGAGATCACCTCCAGCGGCGGCGAGCTTCTACAGTTCACCGGTCACGAGCGGGACGCCGAGACCGGGCTCGACTACATGCACGCGCGCCACTACAGCTCGCACCTGGGGCGCTTCCTAAGCACTGACCAAAAGCGCGGCGCTCTACAGAGTCCGCAGAGCTTCAACCGCTATTCCTACGTCCGGGGCAACCCTCTGACCTTCACCGATCCGGACGGCCGCGAGCGGGGAAGACGGGACGGTCGGTTGGCCAAGAAGTACTCGAAGTGCGGCAATGATCCAAACTGCCTGATGCTGGCTCACATTGCCCAGGACACCTATCCGGTCGCGGTCGTCGTCGAGGCAGGCTCGAAGATCGGACCGGCCGCCGTCGGCCTGTACGTGTCAGCGCAGACCGTCAATGGATATGGCATAGCAACCAGCATCACAACCATATTGAAGGCTTTAGTCACCTCGGGCAGTCAACTCGCCGGCCACTACGACTACGCCGAGCCGGAGCCCACCGGCGAGGTCAAGGGCTCGAGCACCTCGGCCGGTGAGTGGGACTGCTCCGGTGACGGCGACTGCATCTACACCGAGACGATCGACGTCAGCAGCTCGGACGGCGAGATCCCATCGCTGGAAGGCGGGAATCAAACCGACGGCAGCGGCAACGGCAACGGCGACAGCACCAACAACGGCGATGGTGATGGCGACGGCACTTACACCGAGGACGTCTGCGTCAACGATGTTTGCCTGGTGGTCAGCGGCAGCTCCCAGGAGGAGGTCGAGGCTGTAGCAGAACAGCTCTGGCGGGACATGTTGGCCATGATGGGGCTGGAAGACCTGATCTCCGGCGCTTGTCAGATCAACCCTCTCGCCTGCTCCAGAACCGATTACACCGGCGGCGGCGGCGGCGGCTCGATCTGCCCGATCGAAGAGATGAGCTGCGTCACCTACTTCTTTTGATCCACCTCGGCGGTCCGCGGAGCCGTTTCCGCGGGCCGCGTTCGTTCGTACAACCTCCCTGACGGAGAACTCAAAGGAGACACCATGTTCAAAAAGCTCTGGAGATACCCTCTGACCCTCCTCACCGTCCTCGCTCTGGCCGGCGCCGCCACCTGGGCTCTGACCGCGAGCCAAGCCGACGCCGACTGCGGCCCCTGCGGTGGACCGAAGCGCTACGCCTACGGCTTCGCGTCCGGCTGTAGCTCTTCAGCCACCGCCGCCGCCAAGTCAGATGCCATCGGTAACGCCTTCGGGACCCCAGCTGGTTGCATCCCTTGCGGCGTCCAAACCGTCTACTCGGGATGCGCGGCGCCCTACAACGGCCAAGGGTGGTCGACCACGGTGAAGATCAGTTACAAGTGCCAGAGTTGCAGCATACCGCCGCGACCGGACCGCCCGTGATTTGAGATAGCTCAGGGGACTCGCGTCTGCGCGGAGCGATCTTGCAACGCGCGACCGAGCCGCCTCCGTACTTCACTCCCACGGAGGCGGCTCACCTTGCTGAGCCGCGGATCAGGAGTGCGAATTGCGCGCGAAGCGGTGGCTCGAGAGTTCTTCGAACTGTTCTTGCACCGGGTTGAAGCGCAAGTGGTCGACCTCAATGCTCTGCCGGTCGATGCGTAGCCAGTTACAGCTGTTGACCCCGCGCTCGGCACGGCGCCCACGGTTGGAGGTCGTGGTACCGCTACTGAGTAGCAAGAACGGCGGCCGGCCAAAGGTGTAGAAGTCCTCCGAGGAACCGAAGAAGGTCTGATGCTCGTGGCCGGAGAGGACCAGGTCGGCCCCCAGCGAAGAGAGCAGATCGACGGTTTCGTGGGCGTTGTAGCTCACCCGCTGCAGGCCGAAGTTCGGTGGAGGTATCAATGGGTGATGAACGACGATGATCCGGCACCGGTCGGCGGGTGCTTGCGCCAGCTGATCGGCCAGTCGGACCAGTTGACGCCGGGTGATCCGCCCATGTTTGGTCGTCCAGTTGAAGGCGCTGTTGACCCCGATCACAAAGAGTTCATCATCCTCGAAGACCGGCTCCATCTCTTCGCTGAACCATCGCCGATAGGCACCGTAGGGCGCCAGTACCCGTTCCCACACTCGATACATCGGCACATCGTGGTTGCCGGGTACGACGATCGAGGGAGCGCTCAAGCGGTCCACCCAGGCGCGAGCCTGACGAAACTGCCCCGGCTTGGCGCGTTGGGTGAGATCGCCGGAAACCACCACCAGGTCGGGCTTTCGTTCGGCGACCAGCTCCAGCACGGCCGCGGAAACCGCGGGCCGGTGGGGAGGACCGAAGTGCACGTCGGAGACGTGGAGCAGTTGGCGCACGCGGGTGGGAGCGGTAGGTCTTGAAGTGAGTTTAGAGAACGTCTTTACCGAGTGCGGTATTGACTTGCTCGCTGATGTGACCGACGGCGAAGGAAGAAAGGGCATCCATCACCGCTTCGCCCCGGGTGCGACCGAGAACGAATCCACCCACCGCCGCCAGAGCCAAGGCTGAAAGGGGGTAGCGACGAATCAGGTTCTCGAAATCGAGATCTTCCATCCAGTCTCCCAGCCCCTCAGCCGACTGGCGTTGTTCAGCGGCGTCCTCATCCCGGCTGTCGTCGTCTTCCATCGGCTCACCGTCGTAACTATTCATCGTCATCATCCACCTGCCGCGAACGCAAGATCAAGCCCAGCGCAAAGCCGATGCCGGCCGCGATGCCGACCGCCCGAGCTGGATTCTCGCGCACATAGTCACTCAAATCGCTCAGCGCTCCGCCCATATCGCCGCGCGCTCTGTGGTAGCCGCGACGCACCGTCTCGGCGGTCGACGCATACCCCCGGCGCGCGGATTCGCGGGCCCGACCGGCGCTGTCCCGGACCTCCTCGGCGACTTGGCTGTAGCGCTGACCCACCTCCTCGGCAGCTTCGCTGACTCTCGCCTTGACGCCGTCCAGCTTCTCGGCCGCTCCCGCCTTACGCAAAACATCTCGGGCTCGATCGAAAGGGTGGACCTTGCCGCGCGTGGTTTTCTCTTCTTCGCTCATTTTGACTCCAAGGGCCGGTGAGGTTCCCGCGCCGGTCATCTTATCAATCGCAACCGGAAGGCGCCTCACCGTGTCTCGAATTCGGCCGGCGGTTCCATCACGTAGGAGGCTTCGGTACCGAGATGACGAGAGCGAAGTTCCGAGTGTTCGGCGATCTGTTCGAAATGGCCATCGAGATGGTACACGGTGCAGTCCGCCCGGATCGCGCTGGCGGCGATGATCAGGTCGGTGGTGGGAACTGTGATGCCCTCGCGGCGTAGCTGGAAACCGAGACGGATGGCGCTGTCGAAATCCTCTTCCAGCGGGCCGAGCCCATGGAAGGCGGCGAAGTCGGACGAGAGCTTGCGCCGGTCGGCCTCGCAGCGGGCGAAGGCCACGATCTCGACGCGCACGATGCCGTGGCTCGCCACCTGATCGTTGCGGATCGCCTCAGCCACCGCTCGGCGCGCCGGATAGAGCCCTTTGGGGCGGTAGTACTCGATCCAGGCGGAGCTATCGACCAGGATCACGAGGAGCGACGCAATTCTTGCAGAGTGTCCTGATCGAGATCCAGATCGATCAAACCACCGTTTTCCAAAGCTTGGTTCAACCGCTTGCGGCGCACCACCTCGACCAACGCTAAGCGGATGGCCTCGGACTTGCTCGACGCACCCAGAGCCTCTTTGGCCTCCTGAACAAGCTCGTCATCGATCGTTATCGTCATGCGATGCATAGTCACCTCCCGGTAGCACCACCAGACTACACCACATGTCGGTGCATCGCAAGGGTGATACTGCCGCGTTCACACAGCCGCATCCACCCTGCCTCCAGAAGGGCCACCATACTGGCTGATAGGATGCGCGCCTGAACGAAATTTGAGATCAACTTGGAGGTGACTTTCATGGGCCGAGTGACGTTTTTGGGTGCCTGCGGTTGCGTGACCGGTAGTTCGACCTTGCTCGAGTGGGGAGAGACCCGCCTGCTCGTCGACTGCGGCATGTATCAGGGCGGCAACGATCTCAAGCAGCTCAACTGGGAGCCCTTCGATTTCGAGCCCTCTTCGCTGACCGCGGTGGTGCTGACCCACGCCCATCTCGATCACACCGGCCTTCTGCCCAAGCTGGTCCGCGGGGGATTCACCGGCCCGATCTATTGCACCCGCGCCAGTCGCGGTCTGGTTTCCCTCATCCTCGAAGATGCCGGCCATATCCAGGAGGAGCAGGCTCGCTACGCCCGCAAGGCCGGCTACAGCGCACACGCCGACCCCAAACCGCTTTACACCAGTAAAGATGCCAAGCGCGCGATCCGCCTGTTGCAGACGGTCCCCTTCGACAAACCCAGGGAGCTGGTTCCGGGAGTTCATGTCGAGTGGCGGCGGGCCGGTCACCTTTTGGGTGCCGGATCGATTCTGATCACCGCCAAAGACAACAAGAGCAGGCGGCGTACCTGGTGTTTCTCGGGAGATATCGGCCGTTGGGATGTACCGATCCTCAAGGACCCCGAGCCGCCGCGCGATCCAATCTCGGCCCTGGTCCTCGAATCGACCTACGGCGACCGCACCCACAACACCGAAGACTCCCGCCGCATCCTCGGCGAGGTGATCCGAGAGACTTTCCGGCGCGGCGGCATGGTGATCATTCCCGCCTTCGCCCTCGGTCGTACCCAGGAGGTGCTCTACCACCTGGCCGATCTGGCCGATCTGGGCCAGCTCGACCCGAAGGATGTCTTCCTGGATAGTCCGATGGCGATCACCGCCACCGATATCTACGACCGGGCCAAGGCCGAACACGACGAAGAGCTGGCGGAGATGGTCCAGGAGGCGGGCAGTCCGTTTGCCGGTAACCTGTTCAACCGCTGCCGCTCGGTCGCCGAATCCAAGCGGCTCAATAACCGGCGCAAACCGGCGGTGATCGTCGCTTCGAGCGGCATGGCCACCGCCGGCAGGGTGGTCCACCACTTGCTGAGAAGACTGGGCGACCCGGACAACTCCGTGCTCTTCACCGGCTACCAGGCGCACGGCACGCGCGGGCGTCAACTCATCGAACGAGCGGACACGGTCAACATTCACGGCCATCGAGTGCGGGTTCGAGCGCGGGTCAAATCGATCCACGGCCTCTCTGCTCACGGCGACCGCCGAGACCTGGTCCGCTGGTGCCAAGCCTTCTCAGAGGTGCCGGGCAGGATCTTCCTCAACCACGGCGAAGACGGCCCCCGAAAGTCATTGCAGGCCACGCTGCAAGAGAAGGACTGGCCGCGAGCCGCCTTGCCGCGAAGAGGCTACCAAGTCCCCTGGTAGCGGACGCGCAGAGAGTTCTGTACCTTGGCACAACTCAGGACTTGAGACAGGGGGCCCGCGCCAGTACAATAGCGCGTCCCGCACGGGCGGGGGATTTACCGATGGGGCAGTAGCTCAGCTGGGAGAGCACCACGTTCGCAACGTGGGGGTCGAGGGTTCGAGTCCCTTCTGCTCCACCATCCTTCCTCTCCAGACTTCTCACCACAGATCGAGAGCCCTTGATGAGCCTGCTCTATACCGCGCACGTCCCGCAAGGTGAGGGGCCCTTCCCCACCATCATCGCCCTGCATGGTTGGGGCGCGAGCGGCCACGATCTGCTTGGCCTGGCTCCGCTGCTGCTCGGCGGCAAGGCTCTGGTGCTTTGCCCTCAGGGGAAGGTCGAGGTCGAGATCGGTCCGGGGATGAAAGGGCACGGCTGGTTTCCGCTGGTTCCGGGTCTAGCGCCGGATCCCAACGACTTCATCGCCGGCGCCACCTCGATTCGAGAGTTCCTGGCGCAAGCGCGAAAGCGGTATCCGATCGACTCGCAACGGCTGATCATCCTCGGCTTCAGCCAGGGCGGAGCGATGGCCTATGAACTCGGCCTGCGCCACCCTGAGCAGTTCGCCGGCATCGCGGCCCTCTCCACCTGGCTACCGCCGGCCCTGGCCGCCACCATCACGACCGGCGAAGCGCTGTCGAAGCTGCCGGTTTTGGTCGTGCACGGCACCCAGGATCCGATGGTCGACATCGAGCGCGGCCACTCCTCCCGCGACTCCCTGCACAAGCTCGGAGTCCAGCTCACCTACCGCGAATTCGACATGGCCCACGAGATCCGTCCCGATGCTCTGCGCGCGGTTCTAGAGTGGACCGAGTCCATCCTCGGCTAGCCGGTCCACTCCATCCAGCTTCGCCGGCACGTCGACGGCGGAGCCCAACAGGGCGGCGATCGTCGGCGCCACGTCCACCGTGTGAACCGTCGTCTCGATCCGTTGAGCGACGCCGCCGGGCAGGCGCAAGAGCCACGGTACGTGGGTGTCGTAGCGGTGCGGTGAGCCATGGGTCGTGCCGTAGCTGTCGATCGGCAGGTATGCGGAGTCGAACTCGATGTAGAAATTAGCCCTACGCTGTGGGTGAAGGACGTTGACGAAGAGTTGACCGATCGGATCCTCAGTGGCCTCCGGCTTCTCCAAGTCAGTGCGCGTCCACACTCGCGCCACACCGGGGCACTCTTCCAGCAAACGGGCCGCAGCCGCCTCGACGGTAGCCAGATCGAGGCCCCGTTCGGCGATGAGTTCCTCATCGAGGTACTCGCCGTCGAGCACCCACTGCCCGTCGCCGAACTGTTGCGCCAGCCTCTCACCCGCCCGCTGCACGCAAACCAGATCCGCCACCTCCAGGCGCCGTCCGTCAAGACCTTGGTCCCGCAAGTACTCGGGCAGCTCCATCACGCCATGGTCGGCGCTCAACGAGACGATCACCTTGTCCAGACCGATCCTCCGGTCGATGTAATCGAGCAGCTCCCCTAACTCTCGGTCCAGCCGCAAGAGAGTGTCCAGCACTTCACGACTGTTGGGGCCAAAACCGTGGCCCACCGTATCGGTGGCTGAAAAGGAGATGCCGAGGAAATCGACATAGCCGTCTTGGCCGAGCTGCTCGCCCTCGATCAGCGCTCGCGCCAATTGGGCCAGGTAGGAATCGACCACCGGCGTCGAGTAAATGCTCGCGTAGAAGGAGTCATCGCGCTGCATCGTCATGCTGCCGAAGGTGTGCGGGAACCGCTCGGTCAGCGGGCCGAGATCGGTGTCTGCAATCCCGATCTCGGCTCCGGCGGCTTGCGTCTGAGGCAGCGGCTCCCAGAGCGTCGCGAAGTACTCGTCCACCAACTTGCGGTCGTTGAACTCCAACAACCACTGAGGCAACTCTTCCGGATAGTAGTAACCGCTCGAAGTGAACGAGCCGTCCTCGCGGTCATACCAGAATGCACCGTCCGCCTCCTTGCCGGCGGTGAGCAAGGCGGCGCGATCCTTACCACTTGCGGCAAACACCTTCGAAGCCGGACTCGCCGCCTTGATCCAGCTGCCCAGCGTCGTCGCATCGAGGTTGCGAGGTGAGCGACGGAAGGTCGAATCGGAGACCGAATAGGTGAAGTCACCCTCCTGGCGGTCGAACCAGTAGTTGGCGACGATGCCGTGGTGGTTGGGAAAGAGGCCGGTTGAAAGGGTCGCGTGCCCCGGCGATGTCTCGGTTACCGCATGAAAGTGATGTGCCTCGGTAAAGCGCACCGATTCAGTGCCCAAGCGGGCAAAGCCCCCGCTAAACAGTGGCCCAAAACGATCCAAATACTCGGCGCGCATCTGATCGACGACCAGAAAAAGTACCAGCCGCGGCCCGTCGAGCTGCGGCGGCAAGTCGGAATCGGGCTCCACAACGCTCGTTTGCTGGCACGCGGTGGCTGCGTTCAGCAAGAAAAGACCGGCGACCAAGACGGCAAAACGGCGGATCATCAGCTTCCCTCCACAAAGTCCACTGGGTGAGATCTGCCCGGAAGAGTAGCAGCCTCCCACCAGCGGAACCCACCCGGCAACAGTGTCCTTGGCCTCGACCTCTTACCGGGTGTAATATAGAAACCTATTTTCCAGCTGCCGTTTGTGCAAATATTTTTAACTTTCATATAGGATGGAACACCATTCCAGTGGATCCATTTAGATTCTTTGCGGTCGCCGGCGGACTCGTGATCGCATGGTTCCGGCGGCATGAATCTCGCGAAGAGTTCGCAGCTTCGGGAACTCCCGCCAGTGCAGCGACTCCCGCCGGGTCGCACCAAGATCGTCGAGCCAGGCTCCTCGACCGGATCCCCGGCCTCGGCTATTGTTGCGACCTCAATCGCCGAGTGACCGAGGCGACCCGTGGATCCCTCGAAGTCACCGGTTACCACGCCAGCGACCTGGTACAGGGTGGTCCCCGGCTAGACGACCTGGTCCACCCCAAAGACCGACCTGAGGTTGGCCGGCAACTGGCAACCGTGATCGGGAGCGGCAAGCCGGTCCATTTCACCTATCGCCTACTCGCCGCCGACGGCACCGCCCGCAGGGTTTGGGAAACCGTCTGGCCCTGCGCTTGTGGACCGGGAGGGGTACAGAAGCTGGAAGGCTTTATCACCACCCTCGGCGAGGAGAACGAGAAACCTGACCGCGGCACCGGCCAGCCGGCGCTCGGTTTATCCGTTCTGCACGATCCTCTCACCGGACTGTCGCGAGGTGCCCTGCTTGGCGATCGCTTGGAACAGCTCCTACACCGTAGCAACCGTCGCCCTCAGTCAGCCTTCGCACTGCTGCACATCGACCTCGACAACTTCCGCTCGGTCAACGAGCACCATGGCCGCGAGTACGCCGACCGCTTTCTGGAAATCACCGCCCGCCGACTGGAGGCTTGCGTTCGAGTCGAAGACACGGTGGCCCGGCTGGTCGACGACCAGTTCGCCGTTCTGCTCACCGAGATCAATGGTGTCGAAGCCGCGGTCCGTGTCGCGCGGCGTATCTCAGAGCTGCTCAACCTGCCGTTGTTCGTCGACCACGACCCAGTGAGAATCACCGCCAGCATCGGCGTGGTTTTCGGTCCGGCCTCCTACCGGCGGCCGAAGGAACTCCTGCGAGACGCAGAGACCGCCATGTGCCGCGCCAAGGTACACGGCGGCAATTCCTACGAGCTGTTCGACCGCGCGACGCACGACTTGGCGCTGACCCGGTTGCTGCTGGAAAACGACCTCCGGGAGGCACTGCGGCGGCGCCAATTCGAGTTGCTCTATCAGCCGATTGTCGGCCTGCCGTGCGGCAAGATCGAGGGCTTCGAAGCGCTGCTGCGCTGGCGTCACCCCGAGCGCGGCCTTCTACGCCCGGAGGAGTTTCTCCAATCGGCCATCGAAAGCGGTCTGATCGTCCCGATCACCTGGTGGATTCTCAGGCAAGCATGCAGCCACGTCGCCAACTGGCGAGCCCAGTGCCCGGCGGGGGACGATCTCTATGTCAGCGTCAACATGCATGGCCGCCAGTTTGAAGACACGGACTTCATCGAGCGCATTCGCGACACGCTTGGCCGCGCCGATCTGGCGGCGCAAGGGCTGAGAATCGAGGTGACGGAAAGTGCCTTGATGATCGACGAAGAGATCACCCGGACTCTGCGCCAGCTACGCACCCTGGGAGTTCAGCTCGCTGTCGACGACTTCGGCACCGGTCACTCCAGCGTTGCCACGCTGTCGAAACTACCGATCCGGACTCTCAAGGTGGACCGGTCGTTCGTCGCCGGCATCGAGCAGGGAGAGGACGAGGCGACCGCTTTGATCCGCACGGTGGTCAGCATGGCTCAGGGCCTGACTATGGAGGTCGTCGGCGAAGGGGTGGAGCACGCGGAGCAAGCGGCCCGCCTGATGGAGCTGGGCTGCACCTCGGCACAAGGCTACTTTTTCGCTCGCCCCGGCACCGCCGACCAGATCACCGCGATGCTCGCCAGCGCCGTCTCCGCCGCGGCAGGTTAGCTCCACCATCAAAGCCCCGTAGTGGTGATCTTGATCTCGTTCTCGAGAGTGCGGTGCACCGGGCAGCGATCAGCGATCTCGAAGAGCCGCCGGCGCTGATCCTCGGAGAGTTCGCCTTCGAGGGTGAGCTGGCGCGAGATGGTGTCGACCTTACCCGAGGTGGACTGGCAGTCGGCGCAATCCTCAGCGTGGATGCGGCCGTGACGCAACTCGACCTGCACTGCCTCAAGGGGCCACTTCTTGCGCTCGGCATACATGCGCAAGGTCATCGAAGTACAAGCGCCCAAACCGGCGAGGAGC
The DNA here is from genome assembly GCA_024277255.1 of Acidobacteriota bacterium. Classification (GTDB taxonomy): domain Bacteria; phylum Acidobacteriota; class Thermoanaerobaculia; order Multivoradales; family SZUA-115; genus SZUA-115. The sequence continues at coordinate 47,502 of JAJRVQ010000050.1, forward strand.
ATTTCGTAGGGGTTGGGACCGAGATCGGTCCCGCCTACCGACTTGGGTTCATCGGCGACCCAGCGGTGGCTTGAAGTCCGAATATCCTGAACAAAGCCGGCGGAACCGCCACGCACCACCACTGTTCCGGCGGGCGGCACCGGCTCACCGATCTTCTCGGCCGGCACCGCCGGCACCGCCGCCACCGTCTGCGCCGCCTCCTCGCAAAGATAGCGGCACACCCAGGAAGCGAGAACCTCACCGACGTACTGGGCGTCGCGGCGATCGCTCAGCAGGTGGTCTGCCTGGTGTAACGAGACGAAGCTCTTCGGATGGTGAGCGTACCGGTAGATGCGGCGTGCATGTTCGATATCGACGACCCGGTCCACCGGCGAGTGGAAGATCAACAGGGGCCGGTTCAGCTTGTTCAAGCGTGGTTCCAGCCTCTGGCTGGCAAGATCGTCCAGGAACTGCTTCTGGACGGTGAACTGCCGGCCGGCGAGGGTCACCTGGGCCTCTCCTTCCGCTTCGATCCTCGGCGCCTTGATCTCCAGCTGGTCGCCCAAATGCGACGTGGAGCTGGGTGCACCAATGGTGGCGACCGCCTTGCACTCGGGAATCTGTGAAGCGGCCACCAGCACCGCGGCACCGCCAAGGCTGTGGCCGATGAGCAGTCCCGGCGCTCGGAAGTCGCGACGCAGATAATCCGCCGCCGCCAGCAGATCCTCCACGTTGGAGGTGAAGTTGGTGGCGGCGAAGTCTCCTTCGCTCTCGCCCAGTCCGGTGAAATCGAAGCGCAACACCGCGACCCCGCGCTCAGCCAGAGTCCGCGAGATGTTGCCGGCGGCACTCAGATCCTTGCCGCAGGTGAAGCAGTGAGCCAGCAACGCGTACGCCTGCGGCTCGCCTTCCGGCAAGTCCAAGATCGCCGCCAGGCGGTGACCTTTAGCTCCTTCGAAGTGGACTCTCTTTCTGGACATGGTTTCTCCTCGGTGCTGTCGCCAGCTTGTTCTTGAGAATCCGGGCTGAGAAGCCCGCGGGGTGAAACTCCTGTGCCAGAATCATCCCCCATTTCGCAACGAGGTACGCAGATGAACGAGCATTCGGATCGAATTCACCCGGGACCGCTCGCCGACGGCTTCCACGAGGCGCTCGCCCGCCTCGACGAGAACGATGTTGTGGAGCGAGTCTGGGGCCGCGATGGCTCCCTGTGGCCGGGTGATCCCGCCGCCATCATCGAACGGCTGGGCTGGCTGGAAGTGCCGTGGACGATGCGCGCGCAAATCGACGATCTGCGCGCCTTCGCCCAGCGAGTACGCGAGGAGGGAGTCACCGATGTCGTGCTTCTCGGAATGGGCGGTTCCAGTCTCGGCGCCGAACTGCTGTGGCACGTCCTGGGGGGCGAGGAAGGCTGGCCTCGCTTGCGGGTCCTCGACTCGACCGTCCCCGCCTGGATCGAGTCCACCAGGCAGGCTATCGATGCGGAGAGGACACTCTTCCTGGTCTGTAGCAAATCGGGTGGCACCCTCGAAGTGCTCACCCTCTACGCCTACTTCCGACAGCAAGCTGAGGCCGCCGTGGGCGAGCGAGCCGGCCGGCACTTCGTCGCCATCACCGACCCGGGCAGCCCGCTGGCCACCATCGCCGGCGAGGCGGACTTCCGCCGCACCTTCCTCAACCCGGCGGATATCGGCGGCCGATTCAGCGTCCTGTCGCTCTTCGGTTTGGTGCCGGCGGCCTTGATCGGCCTCGATCTCGATCGCCTGCTCGACCGCGCCGGCACCATGGCTGAGCGCTGCTCACCACGGCCGGGCCGTACCGCCGCCCAGGATCCAGCCGCCCGGCTCGGCGCCCTCCTCTCGGCAGCGGCGCTGGCGGGCCGCAACAAGGCCACGCTGTTGACCACTCCACAACTCGACTCGTTCGGCCTTTGGGCGGAGCAGCTGGTCGCCGAGAGCACCGGCAAGCAGGGTAAGGGAGTGCTGCCGATCGCCACCGAGCCGTGGGGCGAACCCCGGCACTACGGAAAGGATCGCCTGTTCATCGCCTTGCGCTGTGAGACGGACGACAACGGCGCGCTCGATCGCCAGATCGATGGGCTGGTGGCTGCCGGATTCCCCCTCGCGGTGCTGCCTCTGGCCGACAGCTACGACCTCGGCGCCGAGCTGTTCCGCTGGCAGATGGCGACCGCGCTTTGCGGTCACCTGCTCGCTCTCGACCCCTTCGACCAACCCGACGTCGAGTCGACCAAGCGCAACGCGAGCGCCATCCTCGCCGACTTCGAAGCGACCGGCAGCCTGCCTGCCGCTGTGCCCGCCGGCGCCGACCTGGCCGCGGAAGTGGAACAGCACCGTCCCGACTACGTCGCCCTGATGGCCTACCTCGGCTGCGACCCAGCCGTGGAGCGGGGGATTCGCCGGTTGCGCCGGCGGCTGCTGCACGAGGCCAAGCTGACCACCAGTTTCGGTTACGCACCGCGCCTCTTGCATTCGACCGGACAGTTCCACAAAGGCGGACCGGCCGGCGGCCTCTACGTCCAGCTGCTGCCGGCCGACTCCACCCAGGAGCTGCCGATACCCGGTCGCGCCTACGGCTTCGCCACGCTGGCGCGCGCCCAGGCGGATGCCGACGCCCGCGCACTCATCGACAAGGGCCGGCGGCTGATCCGCATCGAAGTCAGCCGAGATCCCGAGCAGACCCTGCCCGCGCTCCTTTGAGTCCGGCTATCTGGACAGGAAATCCAGAACCTCGGCGCCGGCGAACTCTCTGCGCCAGCCGCTGAGCAACGGTAGCCCCGGTTCTTGCGAGCGATGGCCCTCCACCCACCAGCGCACCAGCGCATCGCAGTCGCTGCGATTGGCGACGAAGCGCGGCGCCAGGTCATTTTCGCGGCAGCGCTGCTGGATCAAACTGGAGACTTCGGCGCTCAGCTTCTTGTCGGCGTTGGTCAGCCGATGCGGTGGAGGTCCGCCATCCACCACCGCCGGTTCAGCGGCACCTCGGGCGACCACCGCCAAGATCTCCTTGCCCCGGCGTCTGCGAGTAGAGGCGTGCAGACCGTCGATCCCGTCCAGATCTCCCGGTTTGATCGGCAGCCGCTTGGCCAGCGACAGCAGGACTCCGTTCTTGAGGATCCAGGAGGGTGGCTTGTTCCTCGCCAGAGCCTTGCGCTCCCGCCAGGTCGCCAAAGCCTGCAAGACTCCCAGCTGCTGCGCTGAGAGCCGGCGCCAGGCTCCGATCTTGCGGTAGGCCTCTTCGGGAGAGGAAAGCTGCGCCGAACTCTCGGCCAGCCGATCCGACTCATCCACCACCCAGGCCAACCGCCCCTTCTGCAACAACTCTTCACGCAGCATCTCAGCGATACGCGGCAGGTAGCGCACGTCATCCAGCGCGTAGCGCACCTGCTCCTGTGACAGGGGGCGCTGCAACCAGCGGGTGAACTGCATCGCCTTGTCGATCGCGATACCCAACATCTCCTCCACCAGCTTGCCGTAGCCGATCTGGTCGGCGATACCGAGGAAGCCGACCGCGATCTGGGTGTCGAAGATCGAGCGGCCCCGCACCCCGAATTCGCGCGCCAGCAGCGTCAAGTCCCCCTGCCCGGAGTGCACGATGGTCGCCACCTCCGGGGAAGCGACCAGTTCCGCCAGCGGTCGAGCATCGGCTGCGAGCGGATCGATCGCGGCGACCTGCGGAGATTCCACATCTCCCCAACCCACCTGAACCAGCGCCAGCTCCGGGATGTAGCGGTCCTCGGAAACGAACTCGAGATCGAAGGCAAAGGAGCCGTCCCGCCGGGCTGCCTGAGCAATCGTCACGGCGACCGCGGAGTCGGTGATGGGGGAGTACTCGGAAGACATGGGCGTGAAAGCGGTGAGACCAGCAGGCCGGACCCTAACATGCCGGACAAGCGGACGGTACAGCGGTGGGTTGTGGCTTCAGATCCAGCCCAATGAAAGAGCGCGAAACTACCAGCGCTAGGGTTGAGAGTGGAGCAGATGCCAAGCGAAAAGCAATGCAAGTTCTAAGCGATCTCCATCGATATCGACTTTCAGTCTTGACTACCAGACCGTAACCCAATATTGTTTGTACATCATTACCTGAGAAAGGACAAATCGTGAGATTGACTAGGAAAACGGAACTGAAATTGCAACCACGCCTCCTCATTCTCGTCCTGCTAGCCGCCAGCGCTATCGCCTACGGCTACTCGGTGCAAGCTCAACTTCCAGGGCCTTGCGAACAATGTAGAGACGGAATCTATGGGTTCTTCGGAATGAACTACTGCATAGCCGCCAAGGAGGGCGTTGTTGGCAGCAACAACTGTTCGAATGTACTGGAGTGGCACAACGATCGACCAGAGTCTGTGTGCCATCTGGACCCGCCATTCTGCTCGGTGATTACCGTAACTCCTCCGGCTGGCGGCGGTGGTGGTGGTGGTGGTGGCGGCGGCGGTGGTGGCGGCTCATTGTGTGTTACCAACGGTTTCTGCCCAGCCACCTGTTTTAGCTGTTCTCCGGCCCCGCTATTCTGAACCATGGCCACGAACCACGCACCCGAACTCCGAACGCCTGTCAGCCCAGCAGGCCTGCGTGCTCTGGGCGCGGGCCTCTGCCTCGTCTCACTCTTGGCGGGAGCCAGGTCCGCGGAGGGAGAAAAGCCAACCATGCGGCCGGTCCAGGTCGTGCTGGATCTGAAAATGGAGGTCGAACTCGACTCTTCGTGGACGCTGGTGGCGACCCCGCAAATCGAGGGGGCCGCGCCGTTGCGGCAACCGATGCGTGGCACTCAGCCGGTAACTCTCTCGTTGCCGGTGGGTTCGCTCTGGGAACTCTCGGGCGAGTTGGCTGGCTTCTGGGTCAAGCGCCAGCCCCTTGCGGTGGCGAGCCCGCCCGAAGGGCAGCCCGTTCAGAAGCAGCAAGTTCGGTTGGAGCTGTGGCCGCTGGGAACGGTGCGCGGTTCCCTGCGCCACGCCGAAAAGGCTGCGAAGAAAGAGCCGTGGCCAAAGCAGGTGGTGCTACAGACGATCAGTACGCCCGCGGTGCTGCGCCGCCCCGCGAGCCCGGCGGGCTCCAAGCTCTGCCCGGTGGCACGCGATGGAACGTGGCGCTGTGAGGTACCGGCGGGGAAATTGGATGTCACCCTCCTCGCCGAGGGGTTCACGCCGGCCTACTACTGGGGCATCGAAGTGCCCCCTCTGGGTGAACGAGAGCTACCGCCACTCGTCCTACACAAGGGTGCCTCCGTCGCCGGCTGGGTGGCCATCGACGGAGGCAAAATCGACCCCGAGAGCTGCGTGGCCCGTTTGTCGCCCGCCGCCAATTGTGCCGCCGATCTCACAGAGGCTCTGCGTCTCTCCTCCACGGCGGTCGAGCAAAAGGTCGGCGCGGAGGGTTTCCTACACTTCAAAGACTTGGCTCCCGGCCACTACGCCTTGGAGGTTCGCCAACCGGGCTACGCCACCGCCTTCGTGAACCTAATCCAGGTGGTTGCAGGACAAGAGAGCTTCCTCAAAGAGCCGCTGATTCTGACCCGCCCGCTGGAGCTGCGTCTCGAAATACATCCCGCCTTGGACCTCGACGGCCACCGGTGGCGAATCCGTGCCTATAGCTTGGCGGGAGCGGCTGCCAACGCGGGGCAACCGCGGGTCGTCTTTGACGGCACGGCCGACGACCAAGGCCTCGTGGTACTCAAAGATCTCAGCCCGGGAGAGGTCCGCGTCGCGATTTCGGACCTGAGAGGCAATCGCCTCTTTAACAACAGAACCAAGCCTTGGCTCGTCGACACAAGCCAGGTTCGCCGTATTGAGATTCCCCAAATCCAGCTCGCGGGCAGCCTGCACCTGGGGGAGGAGCCGCTGGCCGCGACTCTATATTTTGGTGGCCGCTCGGGGGACGAGCGGGTGCAGCTGCACAGCGATGAGAAGGGCCGCTTCGCCGGAGTGCTCCCCCGCGAAGGCCCGTGGCGGGTGCAAGTGATGGCCCAGGAGCCCCAGCTGGACACGATGGCCGTGGCCGAAGTGCATGCCGGTGAGTCTGGCGAGGCCTTCGTGGCCTTGAAGTTGCCGGACAATCGCCTCACGGGAAGACTCTTGGATGTCACCGGGCTGCCGGTGAGTCACGGGCAGGTCATCGTGACCGGCAAGAGCATCGCTCTCTTTCAGTGGAAAACAGCCGACGAGCGCGGCGCTTTCGAGTTTCGAGCCCTACCCGCCGGTACCGTCAGCTTGATGGGCGACGATGGTGAAAACGCTTGCCAAGCCGGCCCGCTCATGGTGACCATGCCAGAAGCGGGCGCAGTGGGACCGATCGAACTACGCTGCCGCAAGAAGAAGGTGATTGCCGGAACCGTCGTCTCTGCGCGGGGTCCGGGCGTCGGAGTGCGAGTCATCGTCCGCGGCCTACCCCCGAAGCTCGCCGGAGGAGAGGCGATCAGCGGCAGCGACGGGACCTTTTCGCTGGAGGTCCCCGCGGATCTCGAACAAGCCATCGTTTCCATGCAGGCGACCGGCTACGGTTTTCAGCAGCGGCCAGTGAGGCTCGGCGCCGAGCCGCTTCGCCTGACGCTGAAAGAGGGCACCGGCGAGCTGAAGCTTCATCTGCCCAACTTCGCCGACTTGCGCCGGCAAGAGTTCCAACTCGCCCTCTTCCAAGAAGGCACTGAGGTGCCACTGGCTCTGCTGACCACGCGAAGCTCCCCCGCCACGGAGCCGGGGACCACTTCCGTTGAAATCATCTCCCAACTCGCGCCGGGCCACTACGCAGCCTGTCTGCGCAAGATGGCGGCGACCCCACTTTCCGCGCCCGAGGCGGTGGACCCGAGTCAATGCGCCAGCGGGCTCCTCGCGCCGGGCCAACAGCTCACGCTTCAGCTCGACTCACCGCCGTCCCGCTAGCTTTCCTGCCACCCCAGGGAGGGACACCGAGGACCCAGAACTACCCGCCCGCGCTCACCCTGCCGATCGCCTCGCGCAGCACTTGGCCGGTGAGCTTCTCCTCTTCGGCGGCGCGGGCGACGGTGCGTAGGGCGATCAGTGCCTGGCCTTCGAGGCCGGCGGCGGCGAGGGTGCCGAAGGCTTGGCGGGCGATGGCGCGGGCCTCCTCCCACCGGCAGGCGTCGGCGTGGGCCAGGGCCAGTTCGAGGTGAGCCAGGGCGGCATCGGCCAGCGCGCCGATTTCGAGGAGTTTGTCGCGCGCCACATCGAGCCCGGCGACCCCCTCCTGCCAGTCGCCGAGAGCCAGCTGGGCGCGGGCCTCGATCCACTCGCCGCGCACCCGCATCCCTTCTTCACCCTCCGCGCTGCAACACTCTTGCACCATGCGGGCATCGCCCAGCGCCCGCCGCAGGTCGCCAAGGTCGAGGCGGGCCTGGGCGATGAGCAACATCGCCGACTGCGCCACCCGCAGTTCGCGGGCCGGGGTGACCGCGCCGATACAGTCGAACGCGATGTTGAGCGCCTGCATCGGCCGACCGGCGCGCAGCTGCACCTGGCCGATGTAGACCTGGATCACATGGACGAGTTCCTCCTCGCCCAGCCGTTCGTAGACCTCCAGGCAATGGAGGAAGAGGAAGAGAGCCTCATCCAGCTGGCCGCGGTCGGCCATGAGGACGGCGGAAAGCCACTCGATCTTGGTCTGGATCAGCGGATCGCCCGAGCCCCGGTGGGCCACCACCGTCGCCTCTTTGAAGTAGCGGGCCGCCTGCTGGGTGTCGCCGGTGATGCGGTGGGCATTGCCCAGGGTGGCGAGGCAATCGGCCAGCACGTCCAACTCGATCGCCCCGCCGACCGCGCCAAAGACCCCCGGCCTTTCGCAGGCCGGCCGCGCGGCGTAGACCGCCAGCTGGGCCAGGTGGAGGGCCAGGGGCGGATCACCGAAGCGGTGTTC
>JAJRVQ010000004.1 GCA_024277255.1 Acidobacteriota bacterium
AAATCGTCGCTGCTCAACCGTATCGTCGGCCATGAGCGAGTCCTGGTCTCGGAGGTTGCCGGAACCACCCGAGATCCCATCGATACCTTGCTCGAACACGAGGGCAAGTCCTACCTGTTTATCGATACCGCTGGCATCCGCCGGCGCAGCCAGGTATCCGGCGTTGCCGAAGGTCTCGCGGTGATGATGGCTCGACGTCAGATCGAGCGCTGCCACATCGCCATCTTGGTCATCGACGGCTCGCAGGGGGTGACCAGCGGTGACCTGGCGATCGCCGGCGCACTTTGGGAGAGTGGCCGCGCGGCGGTGGTGGCGATCAACAAGTGGGACCTGGTCAGTGGGGAGGTCAGAGAGCAACTCGACCTCAGCTGGCCGCGCCTGGAGGAGATCCTCTACGATCCACCCCGAGTCAACGTCTCCGCTCTGTCGGGACGCTCGGTGGCCAAGCTCTTCCCGGCGATGGACCAAGCGCTCGAGTCGTTTAATCTGTCGCTCTCCACCTCGGAGGTCAACCGGCTCTTCGAGGAGGCTGTTCGCCGCCACCGGCCGCCGGCGGTGAAGGGAAGGCCGTGGAAGCTGTTCTACGCCACCCAGGTCTCCTCGGGGCCCCCGACCTTCATGCTCTTCGCCAACCGCACTTTGCCTCGTCAGGATACCTACCGGCGGTATCTGGAGAATCGTATTCGAGCCGAGCTATCCCTCTCGGGAGTGCCGATTCGTCTGGTAATCCGCCGGCGCTGAAGGGGCGCAGTGGACTTGCTGGTGCCGACTTGATCCCTTATACTTCATCCATTCCTTTCACGTTCAACGTGGCTTAATTTTCTTGGGAGCAGGCGCTAGTCGATGAACTTCCGAATGATTTCGCGACAGATTCTCGGGCAAACAAGCCAGTGAGCGGCGTCAAAGGTAAGGGGCGTAGTGGCCTGACCAAAGCCGACTTGGTCGACGCCGTCTATCGCCGCCACGGTGGTCTGACGAAGAACGAGGCGGCCGAGATCGTGAGTGAGATTTTTACCACCGTGAAGAGCACATTGGTCGACGGCAGGCCGGTGAGGATCAAGAACTTCGGCAGCTTCGAAGTGTCCCCGAGTCCCGGGCGTGTTGGAGTCAATCCGCTGAGTGGAAAGAAGTTATACATTCCGGCTCACAACCGATTGCACTTCCGGCCAGCCCGGCAACTGCGTAGCGTGGTGAAGGACAAGCGCTCCAGCGAGGAATAGCGGGAGGGCGGCGATGACAGCAGATGGCACGCAAGCAGCAGGTGGCTAAACAGCTCTACTACAAGATCGGCGAGGCCTGTCGGCTGCTGGAGATCCAGCCCTATGTTCTGCGCTACTGGGAGACCGAGTTCCCGGTGCTGGCGCCCAGCAAGAGCAAGTCCGGGCAACGGGTTTACAGCGACAAGGAACTCGCCTTGATCCGGCGGATCAAAGAGCTGCTCTACGAAGAGGGGTACACCATTGCCGGTGCCAAGAAACGGCTGGAGGCCGAGATTGAAGTGGGTTCCAAAGCCCCCGCCGTGGAGCCGCCGGCGAAGAGAGTTGCAGCGAGGAAGGCTGCGCCGAAGGTGGTCGACGAGACGGTCTCGGAGCCGCCGGACAACTCCGTGCTTGACAGCACGGTGTCAGAGAAGTTAAAAACCCTCCACGAGGGAATCACCGCAGCTTTGCGCGATGCGCGTGAGATCTTGAGTCGACTCAAATCCTCGTAGACCGACTGCTCATCCCGACTTCGAGTCGGGCCGCGAGCAGCGGTAGCGCTTCCGGTCGGGACGTGGCGCAGTCTGGTAGCGTACCTGAATGGGGTTCAGGGGGTCCCGGGTTCAAATCCCGGCGTCCCGACCATCTTCCTAAAGTTTTCTAGCCTTCAAGTGACGATTGATCCTGGATGAGGGCATCCTTCTCCACACCGAATTCCCTGCGCTCCGAGGGCTAACCATGAGCGATATCCGAGAGACAGTCGGTCACCTAGATGGTGCTGGAAAGCGTATTGGGCTGGTCGCATCTCGCTTCAACGGGCGGTTGGTCGAAGGATTGGTGTCAGGGGCTGTGGACTGTTGTATTCGCAACGGGGTTGGTGTCGAGGATCTGCACCTGGTGCGCGTTCCCGGCGCGTGGGAGATACCCCAGGCTCTCGATGCGCTCGCCAAGCGCGGCGGTCTCGACGCCCTGGTGGCCTTGGGGGTGGTGATTCGCGGCGAAACCGCTCATTTCGACTACATCTGTGCCGAATGCGCCCGTCGCACATCGGAAATCTCTCAGCGTTATGGAATTCCGGTCGGTTTCGGTCTCTTGACCTGTGAGAACAGCAGTCAAGCGGCGGAACGCTGTGGAGGCAAGGCGGGAAACAAGGGCTGGGCGGCGGCGGAGGCGGCCTTGGAGATGGCGGATCTCTTCGCTCGGCTCGCGTCGGATGGCTAACCCGTATGGACAGCACAGGATTCTGATCCAGAGATCGCTGAGAAAGAAGGGCTAGTGTCCCGTGGGTAAGAGACGAACTGCGCGAGAGATGGCTGTGCAAATGTTGTATCAGCGGGAGATGGGAAAGTGCTCCGCTGGCGAGTGCATCGCCTCCTTTGACGTAGAGCCTTACCTGAAGGCGGGTGGTCCCACCGCCTCACCCGAGCCCAGGCGCAGACGAATCAAAGAGGCCTTTCGGCATGCTCAGAGCCTGCTCAAGGGGACCCTCGAACGGCGTGATGAGATCGACGAGCTGATCCGCGGCCAGGCGGACAACTGGCGACTGGAACGCATGCCGGCGGTGGATCGCAATATCCTGCGCCTGGCTGTCTACGAGATGCTCTACGACCCCGATACGCCGCAACTGGTGGCGGTTGACGAGGCGATCGACTTGGCGAAACGATTCGGTTCCGAGCAGTCGAGTCGCTTCGTCAACGGTCTGCTGGACGGATTGCTCAAAGAACATGCGGTCAACTCACCACCAACGGCCGAGGATGGCCACGCCGTGGTCAGCGACGGCCAGGAGATGAAGGGATGACAAAGTTGCGAATGCGGATTCTCCCCTCGGCGGCGCTGGCGGCCCTCTTGCTGCTGAGTTTGGGGAGTGTGGGTTGCGGTTACGCCTTGGTGGGACGGGCGAGCAATCTTCCCGAGGAGGTGCGCAAGGTCCACGTGGAGCCGCTCGAGAACCGCACGACGCAAGCGCAGGTGGACCAGCTACTGACCCGGGCGATCACCGACGAGTTGGTGACCCGGCGGCGGTTCACGGTGGTGCGCACCAGCGCAGAGGCGGACGCACAGCTCTCCGGTAGCGTGATCAGTTTCCAGACCATACCGGTGACCTTCGACGATCGAGGCCGGGCGACCGAGTACGAGATCTCGATCATCGCTGCCATCCGCTTCGCCAGGACCGACGAGGAGGCCACGGTCCTGTGGTCCAATGACCGCTACCTGTTCAAGGAGAGCTACGCGGTGGAAGTCAGCGAGGCAGCCTTCTTCGACCGCCAAAACCAGGCCATCGAGGAGGTCGCTGAACGGTTCGCCGAGACGATGGTCATCGACCTCCTGGAGGGCTTCTAGCCGAGGGCTAGGCGGAGGCTTCCAGCTTGCGGACGGCGCTGGTGAGCCGAGCCTTGTAACGGGCCGCCGTGTTGCGGTGGATCACCCGCTTGCGGGCGGTCACGTCGATCAGGCTCAACGTTGCCGGTAGCAGCTCGGCGGCGCGCGAGGCGTCTCCGTCGATGACCGCGATGCGTAGCTTCTTGACGGCGCTGCGCATTTTGGAGCGGTCGGCTCGATTGCGGTCGCGGCGCACTTCCGCCTGCTTTATTCTCTTCTCAGCACTCTTCGAGTTAGCCATATTGATTCAGGTCCCAGGATTTTGGTTCAGGATGGAGGTTCAGGGAAGGATGGCTACCCAGCGACGTGCCGGCTCTCACCATCAAGAAGGGCCGCAGACGAATGAATGCGACCCGCATGATTTCTAGCATGCGAGTTCAGGGGGCGTCAACACCTAGTTCACGCAACCTTTGTCCGGCCAGCCGCGCTTCGTCGCTCGACGGATATTCGCGCACCACGTACTGCAATTGCGCCATACCCTTGGACTGCTCCCCCTGCTCGAGGTGGGCGTAGCCCTTCTTGAGCAAGGCGCTGGGCACTTTGTCGCTTCCGGGGTAACGGTCGAGGACGTGATCGAACTCGGTGATCGCTTGGCGGAAGCGGGATTGGCGGTAGTAACACTCGCCGATCCAGTAGGCCGCGTTGTCTGAGAACTCCGTGTCGGGGAAGTTCTTCAGGTACTCGCGGAACTGTTGCACCGCGAGGTCGTAACTGCCCCGAACATAGTCATCGTAGGCGTTGTTGTAGAGCGCCTGCGGATCGGTCGGCGTGGCCGAGCCGGCTCCCGAGGGGAATCCGGTCGACGGTACTAGAGGCTGAGTAAAGCGCGGCAGATTGCGGAACGCCTTGAGTTCCTGATTGGTCGCGGCGATCTGTTGCGACAAGTTGGCCAGCCGAAAGTTGGTGTCCTCAAGCTTGGCCTCCAACTGCTCGATCTGCCGCGAAAGAGCTTGCAGCCGAAGCTGCATGTCCGCCTCCGACTTGACCAGGGAGTCGCGCTGCTGGGTGATCTTACTGCCCAGCATCTCGACTTCGCTCTTGCTCGGTGCCTGCATCTGCATTTGCAGCAGCTGGCGCTGAACCTCGGATAGCTGACCTTGGATCGCCTCGATGTCTTGAGTCGAAACGCAGCCGGTGGCGAACAGAGTCAGTAGCGCGACCAAACCGGCCGCGCTTCTCTTTACCGCAATGGAATTCATTGACGCCCTACTCGAAACCACTGGCTCGCAGTTACCTGCGGCCTGTGATAATGGTGTGCGCGCGGCGGTTGCGCCACCAGCAGCTCTCGTCGGACTCGGTGCATACGGGCCGTTCTTCACCATAGGTGAGGGTCTTGATCGCCATCGCCGGGACTCCGAGGCTGATCATGTAATCCCGGGCGTTGTTGGCCCGACGATCGCCCAGCGCGAGGTTGTACTCGTTGGTTCCCCGCTCGTCACAGTGGCCTTCGATAGTCACCGAGAACCCAGGATGGGCGAGGAGGAAACGGGCGTTTGCAGCCAGCTTCTCGCGTGCCGGTTCCTGCAAATCACTCTGATCGAACTCGAAGTGGATGTTCGGGTTGAAGCCCATCTTGATCGCGGCATCGTTGACTTCCCGCAGATCCTCGGAATCGAGCGGGTCGACCTCGACCACGTCGCCGCCGACATCGACTGGTTCGGCCACTTCCTGCGGCGGAGCCGGGGGTGGCTCTACCGGCGTGGACTCCATCACGATCGGTTTCGGTGGAGGTTCCGGCTTCTTCTTCGGGCAACCTGTGAACACCAAAGCCAACACCGGCAACAACACCCACGCCATCCGCTTGCGGACCATGCTCGAATCTCCTGTAAGTCTTCGAAGCTCTCGGTACTTGTTTCAGCTGTATGTTGGGGCGAGATCAAATGGCTGCCCCGAGTGTCGCACCATACCAGATCAAGCGCCCATCCGCCAACCCCGAAAATCGTCCAAACCATGAATAATCAGCGTCTTCGGCGAATTGACGGCGCTCTGACAGCTCGCCGCCGGCCGGTCATTGCAGATATGGCGACCAACTCGGCGATTCGTTGTTGCCGATTCGGGTCAATTGGCGCAGACCGCCTCCGGTTTCGCTGTCGATCACCCAGATCTGCCTGGCGCCACCCCTCTTCAGCACGAAGGCGATGCGCCGGCCGTCGGGGGAGAAGGTCGGATCTTCGTGGCTGCCCGGCCCGGAGGTGAGGAGCCGGGTCTCCAAGGTGACCACATCTGTGACGGCAATCTGGAAGCGGCCCTTCTGGCGGCTGGAGTAGGCGATCCGCGTGCCGTCGGCGCTCCACGCCGCGTTGTCGTTGTAGCTGCCCTGAAAGCTGATTCTCCGCACGTTGGCTCCCTCGGGATCCATGGCGTAGATTTGGGGGCTGCCGCTGCGGCTGGAAGTGAAGGCGATGGTCCCACCCTGCGGGCTCCAGGCCGGGTTGGTGTCGATCGCTCGCGAGTTGGTGAGCCGGCTGCGTTGGGCTCCGGAACGGTCGGCGACGAAGATGTCGATGTTGCCGCTGAGCGAGCGTGCGAAAGCGATCTTCTTGCCGTCCGGAGACAGGGTGGGGGAGATGTTGAAAGAGCCGTCGGTCACCAGCGCTTGCTTGGCGCCGGTTTTGGCGTCTGCCCAGTAGACCCCGGGGGAGCCGCCGACGAACGAGGTGTAGGCGAAGCCGCTGCCGTCCGCGGTCCAGGCCGGGGAGAGGGAGGTGGAGCGATGGGCGGTCATTCGCCGCAGGTTGGCGCCGTCCCAGTCCATGAAGTAGATCTCTTTGCGGCCTTGCTCAGCCCGGTCGGAGACGAAGGCGATGCGAGTCAGCCCCAGACCCGGCCGTCCGGTGAGAAAACGGACCACCTCGTCGGCGAAGGTGTGGGCGATGCGCCGCGCACTGGCGAACGAGCCACGGTAGCGCTTGCCGAGGATCGAGTCACCCCCGGCAAGATCGATCAGGCGGCCCTCGAAGACGAGTCGCTCCCCTTGTCTGAAGACCTTGCAGGCGAGGAGCATCTCGTTGCCCAGAGATCGGTATTGCTCGTAGTCGCGGCTCTTGTCGCCGGTGAGGGCGACGACGCGCAGAGCTGAGGGGCCCTGGATTTCAAAGACGCCGGAGTCGGCGAGATCGGCGCGCAGGACCTGGTCGAGCTCGCTGGCGGCGGTCGCGCCGCCACCCACCAGGCGAGAAGATCCTTCCAGTTCGGGCAGAGCCAGGCGAATCTGCCCGCGTTGGTTGCCGGTCAGCTCGGCCACCACGTCGGTCTGGCGTCCCGCGGGCGCCGGTGGGGCGGTCTCCGCCGGAGTCGGCGAGGGCTCGCTGGGAGGCTGTGCCGCGCCGGTCGTGACCAGGGCGATCAGGGCAAGGCCGAGCGCCATGACGATGGCGAGACTGAGGCGCGGCGCCGCGCTGCGACGGGGGCCGGCAAGGGGCTGAGTGGGTCTTCTCATCGAGGGCCTTTCGGGGGGGAGGTCAGCGCAGGTCAGTGTACGGCAGGTCGGTGTTTAGCGAACGATCAGAGTGACCGTCAAGGTTTCTTTTCGATAGCTCGCCGGCAGCGGTAGCAGGGGGCTCGCGTTGCGCACCGCCCGCATCGCCGCCAGGTCGAAGCCATTGTGGCCCGAGGATTCTTCCATCTCGAGCCCGGTGATTTCGCCGTTGCGCTGGATGGTGAACACGAGGACGGTGCGAATCTCGCCGGCCGCAGGGCGTACCCACTGTGAGTGGATCATCGCCAGCATTCGGTTGATATAGTAGTCGTGGCGAAAATCGGCGTCGATGCCGGCGACTTCCGCGCCGAAGGGTGAGGCACCAAAGGCGCTGCCGCGGTTGGAACCTTCGCGCTGCGCCGGCTCGCTGGTCGAGGGTGGTGGTGTGGAATCTTGAGGCTGCGGCTCGGAAGTCGGCGGTTCCGGTTCGGGCTCCGCCATCGCCGGCTCCGGCTCGACGGGTTCCTCTTCCGCCACTTCCGGTGGTGGAGGCTCAGGCTGCGCCACCGGCGGCCGCGGTGGCGACCGCCGCGGCTTGCGCACACCGAGCGCCTGAAGAGGGACGATGTTGACGGCGACGATTTCCGGCGGTTCCGGCCTCTCGTTACGCGGTGAGAGCAGGGCGGCGGCGAGGAGCAGGGAGTGGAGGAGGAGGGTGGCGAATACGCCCTGCTTACAGCCACTGCCGGCCAGGAGCCGCTTGCGCTGGGCAAGGATCTGTTCGATCTGATCCTGCATTCGGGCTACCGCCGCTTGCCACCTCGGGTGACCATGCCGATTTGGGTCACGCCACCGTCGTGCAGCAAGTCGAGGACCTCGACGACTTTGCCGTAGGCGACCTCCTCATCACCCTTGAGGAACACCGAGCTGTCACCGCGGCTTTCGAGGATCGGTAACAACCGCTCGACCAGTTGGCTGGGGTGAACCGGCGTTTCCATGATGTAGACCAGTCCATCCCGGTTGACCGAGAGGACGAGCGGGTTCTCGACCTCCATCGGCAACTTCTCCGAGTCCGCCTGGGGGAGCTTGACCTCGATGCCTTGATGCAGCATCGGTGCCGCGACCATGAACACGATGAGCAGGACCAACATCACATCGACCAGCGGCGTGACGTTGATGTCTGCCATCAGGAGGTCGTCATCGTTGTCTTGGGTTTTGAATGCCATCGAGGTTGTGAACGTCGGGGCTGGTGAGCAAATATCAGTGCCGGATCTAGCGAAAGTTGCGCTCCGTGAGGTTGAGGAACTCGTTGCTGAAGTCGTGGACCTTCAAGCGCAACCGGCGCAGCCGGTTGGCCAGGTAGTTGTAGCCGATCAGTGCCGGGATGGCCGCGCCCAGGCCGGCGGCGGTGTTGATCAGGGCTTCCGCGATGCCGGGTGCGATGGTGTCGAGCGAAGTGGAGCCGCTGAGGCCGATCTCCTGAAAGGCGACCATGATTCCCCACACGGTTCCGAACAGGCCGATGAAAGGCGTCGCCGAGGCAGTGGTGGCGAGAAAAGAGGTGGCCCTGGTCAACTCGGAGAGTTCGGAATTGGCGGCCCGCTCCAGGGTTCGCTCGACGCTGGCCAGCGAGCGGATTCGATAACCAGCCTCGGGATTGACCCCGCTCGGCGTGGCCGACGATCTTGCGCTCTTGATCTGAGCATCGATTTCGGCGTATCCCGCCTGAAAGATGCCGACCAGCGGCGACGCGAAGAGCTTGCCGCCGGCGGCGTTGACCTCGCTGAACCGTTTGCTGCGGTGAAACGCGGCCAGGCAGAGCGCGCTGTGCTTCTCGGCGCGGCGGAACTGGACTAGCTTCCAGGCGAGGATGGCCCACGAGGCCAACGAGAAGGCGACCAGGATAGCCAGGATGATCTTGGCCATGGGGCCGGAGCGCAGGAAGAAATCCAGGATCCCCGTTCCCTCGGGAGGCGTTGTTTGAGCCCACCAGGTCAGTGCGCCCGCGGTGGCGTACGGCTCTCCCAGCGGCCCACCCAGGGCCGCGCCAATCATTCGAAAGCTGTTCATGGGTTCCTCCGCCCGGCCTTGACGCGAACGCCGTTCGGGCGAAAAGCTAGCACGCTGGCCGGTGGCTGTCCACGGTACTTCTCGATGGCGGCCGATCGGTTGACGGCGCTCGGTGGCGGGCATACTGTTGGACTCCGTTGACCGCCGTCCAGTCCGCGACCTCACCCGTGACTATATGAAGTGCGAGTCGACGTTGAGATTTGGAGGAGCTACCGTATGCGTATTGCGGTTTGTATGAAGCAGGTTCCAGATACCGAGGCGCGCCTGCGCGTCAATCGGGAGGGGAGCTGGATCGATGAAGAGGATGTGGCGTTCGTCATCAATGAGAGTGACGAATTTGCCCTCGAAGAGGCGCTGACCATCGCTGAGAAGATCGGTGGCGAGGTGGTGGTGATCGGCCTCGGCCCCGAGCGAGTCAAAGAGTCCCTGCGCAAGGGGCTGGCCTTGGGAGCGGCCCGCGCCGTTCATCTCAAGGAGGATGCGTTTCTCGGCGGCGACGCGGTGGCCACCGGACGAGCCCTGGCGGCGGCGATCCAGCGAGAGGAGTTTGATCTAGTGCTCACTGGATCACAGTCCGATGATGTGGGCTATGGCGGCACCGGATCGGTGGTCGCCGGCCACCTGGGTTGGCCACACGCTTGGCTGGTGATGGGCATCGAACTCGAAGAGGGTGGCTCGCACGCCAAAGTCACCCGCGAGATGGAAAGTGGTCTCAATGAGATCGTGCGCATCGCGCTACCCGCTGTGTTCGAGGTGCAGGCGGGGATAAACCATCCTCGCTACGCCTCCATCAAGGGGATCATGCAGGCCAAACGCAAGCCGATGGACGAGCCTTCGGTGGAGGAGTTGGGGCTCGATTCGGCACAGATCGGCAGCGCGGGATCGCGTTTGGAAGTGGTCTCGGTCGCCTTCCCCAAAAGTGGGGCCGGAGCCGAGATGATCGAGGGAGATCCGCAGACAGCGGCGCGGATTCTGGTCGAGAAGTTGCAGAAGGAGGCGAAGGTACTGTGAAGATTTGGGTTGTCCTGCAACAGAAGGAAGGCGAACTCCACCGCATGTCCCGCGAGGCGATCGCGGCGGCTCAGCAGCTGGCGGCGGCGACCGGCGCGGGCGCGGTCGATGCGCTGATCTTGGGCAGCGGCATCGGCTCTCTGGCCGAGGAAGTGGCCGGGGCCTATGCGCTCGGCGCGGTGCGCTTCGCCGACCATGTCAACCTCGCCAACTACACGCCGGGCGGGTATGTCGGTGCACTGCAGCCGGCGATCGCGACCGCGGCGCCCGATCTCGTCCTCTTTCCTCATACTTATCAATCGGTCGACTACATGGCTCGCCTGGCGCAAGCTCTCGGTGCCGGCCTGCTGCCGGAAATCACCGCTTTCGAAGATGCCGAAGGCGGGATGCTCTTCACCCGGCCGGTCCTCGGCGGGAAACTGGACGCCAAGGTACGGATCCGTGGTGAGGGGACGGTGCTGATTTCGATTCAATCCGGAGCTTTCGCCGCGGACAGCGCGCAAGCTGGCAGCGGCGAGCTGGTGGCGCTGGGCGGCGATCTGGAGGCGGCAAAGCCCGATCGCGAGATTCTCGGCGTCGAGGAAGTCGGCGGCGAGCATGTCGACCTGACCAAAGCCGAGGTCATCGTGGCCGCCGGGCGTGGGGTCGGCAGCGGAGAGAAGATGAAGGTGATCGAAGAGCTGGCCGAGGTGCTCGGTGCCGAGATCGCCGCCAGCCGGCCGGTGATCGACAATGGCTGGCTGGAGCGCGATCGTCAAATCGGTTCCAGCGGTCAGACGGTGGCGCCGAAGCTCTATATCGCCGCCGGCATCTCAGGTGCGATCCAGCACACGGTGGGGATGAAGGGCGCTTCGGTCGTCGTCTCGGTCAACAAGGATCCGGGAGCCCCGATTTTCAACCTCTCCAACTACGGGATCGTCGGCGACCTGCACGAGGTCCTGCCGGCGCTCACCGAGGCGATTCGGCAGGCGAAGGAGTAGGGGTAGTAGGGGCGATCGACGGCGGTCAGCCCTTGTGTCGGACGATCTCGAAGAGAGCCACCGCGACGGCGACGGTGGCATTGAGGGACTCGACCGGTGGTGCTAGTGGGATCGAGATCTTGAGTTCAGCTCGTTCGAGGAGTCCAGCGTCGAGGCCCGGTCCCTCAGCACCGACGGCGAGGATGAGGGGCGGTCGCAAGTCGGCCGAATAAAGGTCTGTGCCACCGCGGGTTGCCAGGCAGGCCCAGCGGGGGTGAGCCGGCGAGAGATGATCGTCCAGGGCCGAGGCTTCGACATTGCGCGCCACCGGCAAGCGCAGCAGGCTACCGGCCGAGGCGCGCAGAGCGCGGGGGTGGTTGGGGTGAACGGTCCCGGGAGACAGCGCCAGGCCGTCGACTCCCACCGCTTCTGCGACGCGGGCCAGCGCGCCCAGATTGCCCGGATCCTGCAGGGCGTCGGCGTAGATCCAGAGCCCGGTGTGAGGAGCTGGGAGAGATTCGACGCCGCCGCGCGGCAGTCGCGCCACGGCGATCAATCCACGCGGCGAGTCCGCGTCAGTGAGAGAGTTCAACAGCCGTCCCTCGATCATGGTGGGGGGGCTCGCCAGCCGGCTGAGCAACTCCGTGCCGAGGGCGCTGGCGCCAAACTCGGCGGTTGCCAGCACCTCCTCGACGACGATTCCGGCGCGCAACGCTTCGCCGACCAGGTGGGGGCCTTCGAGCAACGCCCGCTCGCCTTTACATCGCTTTAGGCGCCGAATATCCTTCAGCCTTGGGTTCTTGGGGCTGGAGATCATAGTTTCCGGGTATGCGGACTGAATTTGGACAGGGCAGCCGGGGTAGAGCGGATATCGGATAGATGAGGGGCGACGACCATATCAAGGAGCTGTGGCGAGAGCTGCACAGAGAGTTGCACGGCGGGGGCATCGAGGTCACCCTGGCCAGCGACGCGGCGGACCGCCAGGCGGGTGTCCGCGACGGCTTCCGGCGCTACTTCAACCAGGTGGTCGGCCAGCCGATGCCGATCGCCATCGTTCCGAGGCATTGCGAAGAGGTTGCCGGCGGGCTTCCGGCGGGCGATCGAGCGACGCTCGATCTGGCCCATCGCAAGGCGGCCGCTCTACTCGCCGAGCTGGGAGATTCCTACCATTTCTACGTCGCCACGGAAGGCGGTCTGGAGATGCTCACCGTGGCGGGCAAAGACCTGCACTTCATCCGCAACTGGACGGTGATTCTCGGCCCTTTCGGCGAAGCCTGGGGTTGCAGCGGCTCGTTGCAGTTGCCGCCGCGGCTGATCGCCAGCCTCGACGGCGCCACGCTGGACAAAGCGGCGGTCGCCATGGAGATTCCGGGCACACGGCGCAGTGGCGGCATCATCAGCTCGTTGACCCACGGTGCCGAGAACCGGCGCAGCGCGGTGGCCCAGTCGACCTTCAATGCCCTGTGCAGCCTCTTCTACGGGTGCACTGAAATGCAGCCGCGAGCCCTTCGTTGACCCATGCGGCCTTCTCTCTGCTACCATCCGCGGGCACTCGTTCGGACGAGCCGTACACCGTAACGCATACACCTACTCAGCAGGGCGATACCCGCTGATCCAAGGAGCGATCGATGAGCGCTGAGAACTCCTATCTCTTTACTTCCGAGTCGGTGACCGAGGGACATCCTGACAAGGTCGCCGATCAAATCTCGGATGCCATTCTCGACGAGGTCTTGCGCCAAGATCCCGTTGCCCGAGTTGCTTGCGAAACGCTGGTGACCACCGGAATGGCCTTCCTCGCCGGCGAAATCACCACCACCGCCTGGGCCGACTTCAGCGGCGTTGCTCGCAGGGTTCTCGGCGAGATCGGCTACGACGATCCCACCGCGGGAATCGACCATGAAACCTGCGCCGTGGTGTCGGCGATCGACCCGCAGTCACCCGACATCGCGATGGGCGTGGACACCGGCGGTGCCGGCGACCAGGGACTGATGTTCGGCTACGCCTGCAGGGAGACGGACTCCTTGATGCCGCTGCCCATCACCTTGGCGCACCAGTTGGTCCATCGCTTGGCGCAGGTCCGCAAGGCCGGTGGTCTCTCCTGGCTACGCCCGGACGGCAAGAGTCAGGTCACCATCGAGTATCGCGACGGCAAACCGGCCCGGGTTCATACCGTGGTCATTTCGACCCAGCACTCGCCCGACGTCTCCACCGAGGACCTGCACCAAGGCGTGATCGCGGAGGTGATCAAGCCGACGGTGGCCGAGGAGTTGATGGATGAAGAGACGATCATCCATATCAACCCGACCGGTCGCTTTGTCGTCGGCGGTCCGCAAGGTGACTGCGGTCTGACCGGTCGCAAGATCATCGTCGACACCTACGGCGGTGTCGGTCACCACGGTGGCGGTGCCTTTTCGGGCAAGGATCCGACGAAGGTCGATCGCTCCGCCAGCTACATGGCGCGGCACATTGCCAAGAACCTGGTGGCGGCTGGCCTCGCCGACAAGGCGGAGGTACAACTGGCCTATGCCATCGGTGTCGTCGATCCGGTGTCGGTGCATGTCGATACGCAGGCGACGGGTACGGTCCCCGACCGCAAGCTCGAAGCGTTGGTCAGGGAGCACTTTCCGTTGTCGCCCAAGGGCATCATCGACGATCTCCGGCTCCGCAGGCCGATCTACCAGGCCACCGCCTCCTACGGCCACTTCGGTCGAAGCGGCGACGACTTCACCTGGGAATCGACCCATCGAGCCGAGGCGCTACGCGCCGCGGCGGGGTAAAACTCTAGAGCGGTCTCGGTTCAGCGGGGAGCGGTTTTCGCTCCCCGCTGCTTACTCGCGCTTGGCGTCTTCCCAAGTCTTGCCGTACTTCATGACGTCGTGCTTGAGCAGGTCGAATTCGTCCTGTCTGAGCTGAGGCTCGGCGTCTCTGTACACCGTGTCGCAGCGGTAGCAGACGACGGCCATCTTGAGCCTTCGAGCCAGCCACCAGTCCACCGCCACCACCACGGCCAGTGAGATTCCCCAGGTCCACGGCGCCAGAGCGGCCCCGAGGGCGACCAGAGCGCAGCCCCAGGCGCGGTTGACATCGCGCTGATGGTAGAAATGCTGGCAGTCGCACAGCGGGCATTGATCCACCCGGCCGTGCGGAGTGTCTTGCCAGCCCTGCTGAGAGAGCGGGCGTTCGACGTCACAACCGGGGCAGGCAAGGGTGGTCGATTGCGCCGTGATCTCGGCGCCGAACGGCAGGCCGCAGGCTCGACATTGAGTTCGAATGCGCATCGAGTCAGTTTACTCAGGCGGTGCAGTTAGACGGGAATACCGGTGGTCAGCAAGAGGTAGTAGGCCGTTACCTCGCCGATGAAGGTTCCCACCACCAAGACGTAGAGGATCCCGGTGGCCGATTGGTTGGATCGGTGGCGGGCACAGTGCAGAGCCATGAAGGCGAGCACCAGGGGGCCGGCGAGGCCCCAGAGAAGGCGAAACCAGAAGAACATTCCTTGACCGGCGAAACCGGTGAGAAGTTGCAACGGAACCGGCGAGATCGGCGGCTCGACCGAGGCGGTGGCGGCGACAGTCGCCAGCACCGACAGCAGCCGCACGACGACCAGCGCGGAGAGGACCCAGCAAAAAATCACCAGGTGGCGGAAGGTCAGACGGGGAGCGACCAGGTACCAGTGGCCCAGGAGCATGGCGATCAGCGACCAGCCGAGCAGGAGCGCGGATCCGAGTAGAGAGAGAACGAGGAGGGTACGTCTGTGAGGCAGTACGAACAACGGCGAGGAGAGCGCCTCACCGGCGAGCAAAAGAGCGATGGTGCAGGCCACCGTCGCAATACCGGCCGCCCAGCGGGCGACCATCCAACGTCTCTTCCAAGTGGCTCCGTAATAGAGGAAAGCAGCGGCGAAACTGCTCCATAGCGCCGTGGCGCCGAGGGCAGGATTGGTGGAGAAAGGCTGTAACGGGTGCAGCAGGTAAACCGCCACGGAAAGGGCGAGCAGGCCGAGGACCACCAGTGCGTTGGTTTGAAAGTAGCCCCGCCCTAGATCTTCTTCGGGGATCCAGAAGAGGGTCGTCAAGGAACCGAGGGTGGTGGCCAGAAGAAAGAGGATGAAGACGCCCATTGGCGGTGGATTCTATCAGTGCCTCGGTCGCGCTGCTGCTCAGTGCAAGGGGTGGAGATAGACAGGAGGCCATTCCAGTGATAGCATATAGATTATGAGGCATAATTCAGGAGCCAGGGGTTGCGGCGAGGAATAGACCGGATTCCCACGGCGAAGATGAGCCATCTTTGGCAGAATGGGGTAGAATGGGTAGCGGGGAAACAAGAATCAAGGGAGCCAAGGGTTCTACCAAGGGGACTTCACAGGCCGAGGACAGCGCCGTGGTTGCTGTATGTGCGGTCGTTTGCGAGGAGCACGCAGTGTCTGTGCCGCATCCAAGGAACCCGTCCACTATGACTATGTCAAGCAGCGCCTCACCATGGGATTCGCTCAATCGGCTGTTGCCGCGCGTGCAGTCGAAACTCGAAAGAATCCTCGGCTACTATCAGATTCCGCCGCAGGATGCGGAGGATCTGATCCAATACTCCGTGCTCACATTGCTCTACAAATGGGACAAGATTCACAGCGCGGAAGCTTGGCTCCTGGCGACCCTGAAGCGTCGATGTCTGATGTACTGGCGCAGCCGGCGGGCTCGCCTCACCGACGCAGTCGACGCGGCGATTCTCGAGCTGCTGGCGGAACCTGCGTCGCCGGTGCAAGAGAAGAAGGACATCTCGCATGACATCGAGCGTGTCCTCGAGCACCTCCCGATGCGCTGCCAAAACCTGTTGCGCCTGCGCTATGGCCTTGGCTACAAGCCGGCAGAAGTCGCCGATCGCATGGGCTACAGGGCATCGAGCATCCGCAAGGTCGCGAGCCGCTGTCTGGCGGCGCTGACCCGCCAGTTGATTGCCGTTGGGTATTTCGAGGCCCCCTCGACCGACGACATCGCCAGAAGCTCGCGAAGCTAGAGGCCGGACTTCTAGACTATCTTCACTGCTGGTGGGCATTTTGTTGGACAATGTGCTCCAGAAATTGTCTTGAAACGGATGGCTGCCACTTTGCGGTGCGCACTAAATGCGCGCTATTGAGGCGCCTCGTTAAGAAGATACTGGACAGATTCCTGGGGCGGTGCTATGTTGCACCTATAGTTTATGGGTAGCCCAGCTACAGCCGCAGCCGGCACAGCACAGCCAGCCGCTCGAGACATAGCCAAGTCTCGTGAGACGGCGCAGAAGTCGGACCTGTCCGCTGTGCCCTCCCTCACCCTCGAGAAGCTGCTGGTGCAAGTCCAGCCGAAGTTGACGCAGATCTTGGGTCGCTACCGCATCCCTTCCCAAGACGCCGATGACGTCTTGCAGGAGACCTTCCTGACCTTGATCCATAAATGGGATGTGGTGCGAAATCCCGAGGCTTGGCTGGTGGTGACGCTGCGCAACCGATGCCTGATCTACTGGCGAAACAAGCGCAAGTATCTCTGCCAAGCTGTCGACACCGCGATCCTGGAGATGCTCACCGAGCCCGAGGCGCCGCAACAGAAGAAGGCCGAGCTTCGTTTTGACCTCGATCGGCTCATCGGCCGCCTGCCGATGCGCTGCCGCTCGCTGCTCCGGCTGCGCTACAGCTTGGGGTGTAGTTCTTCAGAGACGGCGGAGAGGATGGGGTATCAACCGTCCAGCATCCGCAAGGTGAGCAGCCGCTGCCTGGCCTCGCTGACCCGAGAGCTGGTCGAAGCCGGCTTCTGCCACGACAGCTTCGATGTCGCCTCCTAGCGGAGGCGACGTTTGTTTTTGGGGACCTTTCTCGAAGGTCCCCTCAGGCGAAAAAACGTCGTTTTTCGCCTTTCACCCCTAACGAGTCCGGCCTGGTCGGCCGGGTTCGCCCAAGGGCTCACTCTCTTCGCTCGGTAGCGTTGCCTCTAACGAGTCCGGCCTGGTTGTGCCTGCACCGACAGAATCCGACCACCGATTCCGATTCAATCCGGCCAGTGATTCCGACGCAAAGCGGCCATCCATTCCGATCGAAAGCGGCCACTTGTTCAAGT
>JAJRVQ010000051.1 GCA_024277255.1 Acidobacteriota bacterium
ACTACACTGCACAAGAAGAAAGGAGGCCTCGAACCACCGTCAAAGCGGACACCTTCAACTGAGGAAAGCACCCGCGTCGCTGCGCTCCGACCCGTGGCCGGATTCCATCGGATTGAGCGGTCGGATTCGTCGGAATAGGCAGGCTGGGCCGAGGCTACCGGTTAGAAACGGAATTCCCAGGACAAGGCAGGTACTGAGGGCGGTGCTCTTTGGACTCAATCGCCGCAGCGTTGCCTCGGACTGAGTGCCGCGGGAACGGCGCCACAGGCGCCACTGCAACAGGACCAAGAGTGCTCCCAGGGCCAGGCCGAGGCCCAAGCCGGTCACGAAAGCTGCCGGGCGGAAGTGTCCTTGGAAGGAAAAGAGGGCTCGCGTCAAATAGATGATGCCGGGTATGCCGAACGCGAGGATGGTTATCGCGATAGCTTGTCCCACCGTTGTCAAGGTGTGCTGGTACTGCTCGGTTTCGTAGCGCCGAAGGAGGGCGAACTCGCGCTCGATTGCCTGTGGAAGCTCTGCCGGTGAAATCTCCATGCTTTCGCGTACTATACAGCATTACAGAGGAAAAGTGTCAACGCGAGGAGTTGTGCTGGGTGGTTGGCTGCTAGAGCGTGACCACACCTTCCGCGACGACTCCGCGGTCGTCCAGCGTGACCGTGGGGAGGTAGACGACCATGTCCATGTGCACGGCGCACTGCACCGAGCCGCCGTAGAAGAGGTTGTCCCCGATGGCGACGTGCACGTTGCCGCGTGCCTTCTTTTCCTCTTCGAAGTCGCCGTTGCGCCGGCAGGCCGGGTTGAGACCGATCCCGATCTCGGCGATGTTGTCGGCCCGCTCGATCTCGCTGACGATGCGGCGCAGTTTCTGGGCTACGCTGTCACCGCCTTCGACGGCCATGACCCGTCCATCTTCAATGGGCAGCGTGATCGGCTCCTTGGGGAGCCCGAGATGAGCGATCGGTCCGTCGATGACCAAAACACCCTGCGTCGCCTCTTGGCGCGGCATCTGTGAGACTTCGCCGTCCGAAAAGGCGGCCTCTTGGCCGGGCTGGGTGGCGAAGCCGCATTCGATGACCACCGCTTCCCCGGCGATCGGGGCGCAGAGATCGGTGCCCGCTGGCGAGGTGATGCGGATGCGCTCGGCCGCTCGCCAGATCTTGGCCAAGGTAGTGCCTTCGGTGTGCAGGGCGTCGTAGTCGGCGAGGGCGCCGCCGCTGGTGAAGTTGCCGAGGTTGCGCATCACCATGGAGATGCTGCGCAGCCGCTTGGCATCCAGCAGCCGCTTCACCGTTTTGGCGTAGGTGGGGGCTCCTCCCGAGCGGGTCAGTCCGATGAGGCAGTCGGCGGCTTCGAGACCCTGCTCGATGATCGGGGTCAGGTCGTTCTTGCGCGCGGTGGCGCGCGACGGTTGCTGCAGGATGGTGAACTCGGCCCCGGCCGACTCTACGACCTCGGCGAGTGCTCGCACCATCTCCATTTCGCTTTCGCTGTCGCAAACCAGTGCTACCTGCTCGCCGGGATGGACGGCCAGCAACCGCCGAACGATGAGTTCGGCGCTGCGTTGAACGGTCACCACTTGTTCACTCATCATCTGGCGCTCACCTTTCCTCCCCTGTCGGTGGGTCATCGGCGATCCGGGTCACTCCCTGGCGTTCAAACTCTTCGAGTTCCTCCCTGGTGCATCCAAGAATCTCACTGAGGATGGCCTGGGTGTCGGCACCCAGCGTCGGTGGCGCCGAGCGCACTTTGGCTGGAGTGGCCGAGAACTTCGCGACCGGGCCGATGAGGTCGATTTTCCCAAGGGTGGCGTGATCGACGGATTGCACCATTTCGCGGGCTCGAACCTGTGGGTCGGTGAGCAGCGAAGGGACGTCGTTGATCGCGCTGGCTGGAATGGTCGCTGCCAGGAGAATCTCGAGCCACTGCGCCGTCGTTTTCTTGGCGAACAGGCGGCACAGCTCCGCCACCAGCACTCGGCGATGGGTGACGCGTCCGTGATTGGTGCGGAAGCGTTCGTCGGCCCACAGGTCAGGTCGGCCTACCGCCTGGCAGAAGCGCTCGTACTGTCCATCGTTGCCGACGGCCAGGGCCAGCTGTCCGTCGGCGGTAGGAAAGGTCTCGTAGGGGACAATGTTGGGGTGGGCGTTGCCGTAGCGCAGTGGAGGATCGCCGGTGGCCAGGTAGTTCTGGGCTACGTTGGCCAACCAGGCGACCTGCGAGTCGAGCAAGGCCACGTCGATATGTTGACCCGCGCCGGTCTTGGTGCGGGAATGGACAGCGGCGAGAATCGCCGTCGCCGCAAACAGGCCGGCGGAGATGTCCACGATCGCCACGCCGACCTTGTGGGGCTCTCCGTCGCTAGGGCCGGTCACCGACATGATGCCTCCTTGCGCCTGGATCACAGAATCGTAACCGGGCCGATCGCGGTAGGGACCGGTTTGCCCATAACCGCTGATCGAGCAGTAGATGAGGCCGGGATTGTCCCTGGCGAGTTGGCTGTAACCGAGGCCCAAACGCTGCGCCGTCCCCGGTTTGAAGTTCTCGATCAGGATGTCGCTGCGACCGGCTAGCCGGCGAACCAGCTCCTGCCCCACGGGCTGTTTGAGGTCCAAGGTGACGCTTTTCTTGTTGCGGTTGACACTCAAGAAGTAGGCACTCTCGGTATCGACCCAGGGGGGCCCCCATTGCCGGGTGCCGTCGCCCGTGCCGGGACGTTCGACCTTGATGATCTCGGCGCCGTAGTCGGAGAGGACCATCGAGCAATAGGGACCGGCGAGAATCCTGGAAAGGTCCAGAACGCGCAGGCCGGCTAGCGCGCCGTCACCGGCGGACTTCCCCCGCTGGCTCACGTCCGCTCCGTGGTGCAACCGATGGCCAGAGAAATCCGCCGCGCCGCCTTCATGACGCGGGGCGCCAAGTCGTCGACCATCCGGCGGCGCGAGATTGTCCGTTCACAACCGGTAGCGTTGATCGCCGCCACCACCTGGCGGTTGTGGTCCCAGATCGGCGCGGCGACCGCCCGCAGGCCGATCTCCAGCTCCTGGTCGTTGAGGGCAAAGCCGCGCGCACGAACCTGCGCCAGCTCGCGTCGAAAGGCGCCCTCGCTGGCGGCTCCATGCGGTGTGCAGGGGTTCAGCGAGGCGCCCCGCAAGCGGGCGTTGAGTTCCTCGGCGGGCAGGTGGGCGAGCATCGCCTTGCCCATCGAGGCGCATTGAGCCGGAATCCGCGATCCGAGACCGAGCACCACGCCGACGATCGAGCGATTTCGCACCCGATCGACGTAGACCACTTCCATCCCGTCCAGCTGGCTGAGACTCACCGTTTCCCCGGTCTCCTTGGAGAGGCTCTCGAGGTACGGTCGGGCCACCTCACGAATCCTCAGGCCGGACAGCGCGGTGAACCCCAGCGCCAGGACCTTGAGTCCCGGGCGGTAGCCCTGGCTCCTCGCGTCGCGAACCAGGTAGCCGGCCTCCTTCAGGGTTCTCACCAGGCGGAAGGCGGTCGATTTCGAAAGGCCGGTGGATTCCGCGATTTCGGTCAGCGATAGCTCGCCGGTCGCCGGCTTGAAGAGCGACAGGATGGCCAAGCCTCGCGCCAGCGCTACCACGCGATAGCTCCTCGCAGGGGCAGGGTCGGACTTGGACATCTCAGGTGCGAGTTTCATCTGGTGAAATCGAGTTTTGCTATGAGGGACACGATGCTATACTTTTTCCACATTCCACGCACGGATTTCCAGTAGGTTCGAGGGTCCAGGACAGACCTCTGCCGCGGCTCCATCGTTCCTGCTGATCTCTACGGGTGTGATCTTGTCCAAGACGCACCTTCCGAGAGAGCTGGCGAAGAAACTGACCTCTGCCGGCGGCAACCAGCTCGACCTCAAATCTATCGATCGTTCAACAGTACAGGCCAGACCCGGAACCAAACTCAAGAGAATCGACAGACAGCACTGACCAAAACTCGAATCGCTGAATGGTGACGCACTGTCAGGTCGCTTATGGGCAGGAGCCAGCATGGTGCTGATCACGCCTACCTTGACGGGATCAACCCAAAGGGAGAGAAATCGATGAAGAAAAATTTCTGGAAGTTGGTGTGGGCGACAACCCTCGTCGGCTCAGTCTTGGTGGCTCAGCCATCCTATTCCCAATCTGAAGAAGAGGCCGATGAGAGCCAATCGGAAGAGGCAGCTCCGGAGGAGATCGTCGGAGAGGAGATTGTCGTTCTCGGCTCGCGCAGTACCGTGCCACGTTCGGTGGCCGATTCGCCGGTGCCGATTGACATCATCACCAGCGACGAGTTGAACGCCATTGGCAACGCTGCGGATATGACCGACAGCGTGCGGACTCTCGTGCCGTCTTACACCGCGACCCCGGCCACGGGCGATGGCAGCGCTTTTGTGCGGCCGACCTCACTGCGCGGAACCGCCCCGGATCAAACCCTGGTCCTGGTCAACGGTAAACGCCGGCACCGTTCGGCCTTGGTGCAATTCTTCGCGCCGGCCGCGGGCAACGGCGCGCATGGTGTCGATATTGGAATGATTCCCAGTATCGCGGTCAAGCGGGTTGAGGTCTTGCGCGACGGCGCCGCGGCGCAATACGGATCGGACGCGATTGCGGGGGTGATCAACTTCGAGATGAAAGACGCCTCGGACGGCACCGAGGTTCAACTTCAGACGGGTGAGTACTATGAAGGTGAGAGTAGTTTCAAGGCCGCGGTGAACACGGGCTTTTCCGTGGGTAAGAGCGGTTTTGTGAACTTCAGCGTGGAATATGTGGACAACGATGCTCTCTCCCGCGGTGTGCAACGGCCGGACGCTCAAGCGCTGATCGATGCCGGTGTTCAAGGCGTGGGTGCGGATTCGCCGTTCGGTGATGCCCCTCTGGCGCAGACATGGGGACGACCGGAAAGCAGCGGTACGCGGCTTTTTCTCAATTCCGGCTTCCTGGTGAACGACAACGCCCACCTCTATTTCCAAAGCGGCTATGCCCAAACAGACGGCCGATATCGGTTCTTCTACCGCAATCCCAATCACCCGAGTTTGGTCCCGTTGCGCGCACAAGGTTTCACCGGCTTGCAGGCCGGATACACACCGTACCTGGATGGCGATCAGACAGACCTTAGCCTGGTCGTCGGTCTCGATGGTTTGTTTGCCGGTGACATCATCTATGACTTCAGCGTCAGTTACGGGAAAAACGAACTCGACTACTTCCTCAACAATACGATCAACTCCGATCTGGGCTTGGTCGCCGGCGCGCCTGCGCAGAGAAACTTCGACGTGGGGGCGTACGAGCAGGAGGAGACGAATCTCAATGCCGACTTCTCCAAGCGTCTCAACGACAAACTGAACCTTGCCTTCGGTGCGGAATGGCGAGAAGAGACCTACACCGCGGTGGCCGGTGAGCCCAACTCGTACCTGGGTGCGGGGTCCAACGGTTTGAAAGGCATATCCCCGGATGATGCGGGAGCCTTCTCTCGCGACAACATTGCGGTTTATGTCGATCTGGAGCACGACATCAGCGAGGATTTCTTGTTGCAGTACGCACTCCGTTTTGAGGACTTCTCCGATTTCGGCAGCACACTGAACTGGAAGATCGCCACACGCTACTCGGTCACTCCGAGGTTTACCCTCCGCGGTGCCGCATCGACCGGCTTTCACGCGCCCACGCCGGGCCAAGCCAACGTCCGCACTACCATTACGACTTTTGATGGTGTCACCGGCATGCAGGTTGAAGAGGGGCTGGTGCCTTCCACTAGCCCGCTGGTCGCGGCAGTGGGCGGCAAGGCTCTGACGGAAGAAGAGTCTTTCAACTTCAGCGCGGGCTTTACCACTGAACTCGGCAACCGAACGAGACTGACCATCGATGCCTACCAGATCGCTGTCGACAACCGTATCTACCGAACTGGAGATATCGCGGTTCCCGGCACCACCTCTCAGACCATTTCGTTCTATACCAACGCTCTGGATGTTGAGTCGCAAGGTGTCGACCTCGTGCTCAGTTCGGGCTTTAAATGGTCTTCGAGCGTCAGCACTGATCTGGCTCTGGCCTTCGGTTACAACGAGATTGACGTGGTGGACCAGACTCCCGTTGCCGGTGTGAACCCGGTGAGTGAGGGGATTATCGAAGATATCGAGAACAACTACCCCAACGAGCGCTTCGTGCTGACCACCAATACCTCCATCGGTGAAGCGTGGAAGCTGCTGGCTCGGGCGAACTTCTATGGGAAGCACTTCGACGAGCGTGGCCGCATCGGCGCGGCGACTTCGCCCTCGGCCGAAATTGGCTCGACCATCTATTTCGATCTCGAACTGGGCTACAAGGTCTCGGAGAGCCTGCGCATCGCCGTGGGTGCGATCAACGTCTTCGACGAGTTCGTCGACGAGATCAGCGCCCCGTTTGCCAACCGCCGGAGCGTTGGCCTCCAGTATCCGCGGCGCAGCGCCGCCAACTACGAAGGGGGTTCCTGGTACCTGAGAGGTACGTTCGGCTTCTAGCCTGACCTCCGTTGAATCGACGGCCGGCTGCAACTGGGTTTGCGGCCGGCCTTTTTGCTGCCCGAGCAGTGCGCCTTGGGGAACCCCACGAGGGTGGTCAAACCGGCCATCTCTCGCCACGGGCTGCTAGAGGTCCGGCCGGAAACCCGGTCCATTAAGGATAGATCCAGGTTGTTGTTTTCCACTGGCTGGCAGAGCTGAGCGGGCTGGCAGACGGTTTGCGTTTTATCTTTGCGATTCCATGGAGGCTATCGAGCCTCTTAGGG
>JAJRVQ010000052.1 GCA_024277255.1 Acidobacteriota bacterium
CCCTAAGAGGCTCGATAGCCTCCATGGAATCGCAAAGATAAAACGCAAACCGTCTGCCAGCCCGCTCAGCTCTGCCAGCCAGTGGAAAACAACAACCTGGATCTATCCTTAATGGACCGGGTTTCCGGCCGGACCTCTAGAACGCGACCTGGACGAGGCGGTTTGCCATCTGGACATGGAAGCCACTCCACGCTTGGAGTTCATCGTCGCCAACCATCGGCTCATCCTTCTCTGGCACACCGGCCGGTTAGAGGAAGCCTCGGCCCTGCTGCCGATGACCGCGGCACTGGCTGCGAAGCACGGCTCCACAGCTGACCGCTTGTACGTGCGCTGGTGCGAAGCCGGAATCCTCGCCGACCAAGGCCGCGCGGCCGAAGCCGAGCCGATCTATCGGTTGGTGCGTGGAGCCTTCCTGGCGGCAGGTTCCGCCTACGACCTGGCGCTGATCTCTCTAGACATGGCCGGCCTCTTTCTAGAGCAAGGCCGGTGGGCGGAGATCCAGAAGCTGGCGGCCGAAGCGCTACCGCTGTTCACCTGCCGGGACGTCCACCGCGAGGCGCTGGTGACCTGGCGGCTCTTCGAGATGGCGGCCAAGGGCGAAGCGCTGGAGCGCACCACGGTGGAGCGGATGCGCGACTACATGAAGGCCGCGCGCCACGATCCTTCGTACCGGTACGCGGACGACTAGCACTCTGCGGTCTAGCCCGCAAAACTCTCTGAAGGTCATGGGCCAGCAGGATCAGTTCGCGCGTTCTGCGCCACGCGGGACGACTACCGACTCGGGCTCGTCATCACCAAGCTCCAACAAATCCTCTTTGGCTCTCTGTGCCAGCCCGCTGGCTTCGGGCTGGATCGAATCGGGCTTAGGTCGCCAGCTCTCAACTGTCGGGCTCATTCTGGCGAATCGCTCAACCTCTAGAGCGCAGATCGGGCAAAGGTGTTTCAGGTGGACTGCCAAGCGCAGTAGTAGATCGGCTGGCATGCCTAGCTGCTTGAGGACGATCAGCGTTTCAGCTCGCAGATGCAGAGTTGGGTCGTTCATCGAACTACTCTTTCCTGCGGCCTAGGGTTGGATGTCTAGCATCAGTTCGGCAGATCTTCGCCATTCGTAGGTCCGGTAGTCGCGGAGGTGGACGGCAGCTCGGGGTCGATCTGCTCGAGCGCCTCTTGAGCGCGTTGGAACAAGTCTCGCTGGCGCGACGGATCGGTGAGTCTCAGCCCTTCTTGCAAGCTCTCGGCCGCGGCGCCTTGTAGGTTGAGTTCCAGGAGCAAGAGGCCCTTGCGGATGCAGATCCACCCGAGCATGGCCGAGCCACCGATCTCATCTAGCAAACTATGTGCTTGGGCCATGAACTCCAGAGCGGTTTCTGGATCGGATGGACCGAAGGTGGAGGCTCTAGCCATTAAAGCCAGTGCCGCCGTTTCTGGGTCGCCCGATCCTTCGGTCTGGATCCTCTCCGCCAAACGGGCTGCGAGCCTGGCTCTCGGTAGATCTTGCGCCAGTGCAGCCGCCAGGCTGAGCTGGCTCCATGCCTCACAAACGTAATCCACGACCAATACGACCGGCGCCGGATTGGTGTCGAGGTGGCAGGCAGCGGTCAGCGCCCTCTCGGCCAAGTGTAGGGCCAAGGGGTGCTCGGCCATGATCGCTTCCAAGGTCGCGTTCAATCTATGATTGATAATGATCGTGCTGTTGCGGAAGAGGTCGCTGCCCAGTTCTCTCGCGGGCGAGGCGGGGCCTCTGGAACCCAGCGCTCGGTCGAGATCAGCACTGCTCAGGCTGCGGAAACTCTGGAACCTTGCATGGTAGTCCAGGCGCTCACCACCTGCGTCGGCACTGGGGCCACTCCGTGGTTCACCGGGTAGGCTGAGGGCATGAATTGCCGTGGCTTGTAAGAGGTGATCGCGGGTAACGCCCTCCTGCCCCGGAGCGCCCACGCGGAAGAGAATGCGACAGTCTCGGTAGCCGATTCTCGTCAAGGGCCAATCCTGCCAGAAGGCGAGGTGTGTAGCCTGTGAGATCAACCGCAAGGCTTCGCCTTCGTCCTCCACTTGGTAGCGGCCTTCGAGCACATTTCCGTTCTCGGCGAGCGTCCAACCCGTCAACTTGCGCAGTATCACTGCGATCTCGCCGAGGGAGACTGGCTCTTGCGTGGGTTTGCCGTGCTGTTTCAATTCAGATAGACTCCAGCTTCGCACCTATTCGCGACAACTGGAGCCATTCTGCACGGGGTCCGCAATTCTGTCAAGAGAAAAACGAATGAGTTTTAAGGATAAAATCATGTCAATCGTTACAGAAGGTTTCCTCTGCCGCTACCCGACGACTTCCGCCCTGCCAGTTAGGGGCCGGTGATGGGCGAGACACCACCAGATTCGGGGTCCCGATCCGCTAGGACGATGGCCGATTTCGCAGTGATCGCCACCGTCTTGCGCGACGCTCTGAGGAAGTCCCGGGTCCGCATGAGTGGCCTAGAAAGGCGGCACGGCTGGTATGGCGGGATCGTCTCGGCTTGGCTGCGCGGGGTCACCACGCTCCCCGCCGAGCACTTCTTCGAGATTCTGGAGGCGTTGGATGTTGGAACGCGCGAGTTCTTCCTCACCGTCTATCCCGAAGCGGAGGTGCCTGAGAGAAGCCACCGCGAGGACTTCGAGGTGCGGGATGGCATGGAGAACCTCACGACCTGTCTGCGCCTCCATCTTCGTCACGCCATCAGGAGCCGCGGGCACAAGCAAAACGAGATCGAGCGAAAGGTTGGTTGGACGCCGCGCTACCTCAGCACCGTACTCGCCGGGCGTCGGCCGCTGAGCCTGTTGCATTGCCTGGCCGTAGTGCGCGCCATCGACTTGACTCCAGCCGAGTTCTTCCTGTCGCTAGACTGTGAAAGAGCCCTGGACGAGGATGAACATGACGACGGTGAGGACAGGAAGCCAGTCGAGTCGTAGACTTGAGGTTCTCATGCGGCCAGACCCTCCAATCGAGATCGAACGCACGGACCACCCGTCGAAGTTCGCTTGGCCGGCCTGGGCTTTGAGGGACTGCTCTTGGCCGAGCGCTTGCGAAACTAGAGCCCGCTTTCGGCTCTTCGCCTGAGCTTCGCAATGCGGTCGTAGGGCCGCAGCAAGCAAAGCACCGGCTGGCTGCCGGTGACCAGGAGCAAGACGGTGCCGCGCGGAAGACGGCGCACTTCGTCGGGCGTGAGCAAGGGGCGGCGTTGGTCCCGCAGTGTCGTGGTGCGGCGCGGCGCCAAGAGGGTTCGGCCACTGGAGCGGCCTCGGGTTTCTACGTAGATCGTCTGGTCGCCCAGGAGCTTGGAGATCTCTTCGGCGGTCTTCTGTTC
>JAJRVQ010000053.1 GCA_024277255.1 Acidobacteriota bacterium
ACTTGTGTCGAGACTCGCTGTGCCAAACCTGCGGTAGATGCGCTGGTTCAAGCGGCGACTACTTGAACCGAGGCCAGCTTGCGGCAGGAAGTATTGCGCCCTCGGCTGGAATCGAACCAGCGACACCCGGTTTAGGAAACCGGTGCTCTATCCCCTGAGCTACGAGGGCAAATTGTTACGAAACCCTTGGTACATCTACCTTTCCGGCCTTCTCGGAGAGGTCCGAAACACCCTCCGAAGTGCGCTTGGGCCGCACCTGGGCCGCAGCGTAACGAGCATCCATCGATTCTGCGAGGCTCTCGAGGTCATCTTCGAACAGATGTGTGTACCGATCAAGAGTGATCTGGGCCGACGAATGACCCAGCATTCTCTGTACCGCTTTCACGCTCGCGCCGGCCGAGATCGCCAGACTCGCAGCTGTGTGTCGCAGGTCGTGCGGCACCAGATCGCCAAGGCCAAGGTCGGCCACCGCGGGCTTCCACACTCTTCGCAAGAAGTTCGGGGAACGGAGAGCCTGGCCGGTCGACGACGTGAACACGAGATCACTACCGGACAGCACGGGAGCCATCTCGTTGGCCAGGAAGGCAGGGATCGCGATCGTGCGGGATCGATGCGATTTCGGAGGACCCCAGACGAGCTTGCCGTTGACCAGGGTGGCCGATTCTCTCACATGAACGTGGCGCCGTAACACATCGACGTTGTTGGACCTGAGCGCCACGGCCTCACCCCAGCGAAGGCCACCGTAGGCAAGGAGCTTGACCAGTGGCGCACCGCCAGGCATCCGTTGCTCCACCGCATCGGCCAGATCGGTCACCTGCTCGGCTGTCAGATACCGTTGATCCCGTTCGCGCGTCTTCGGTACCTTCACCGTCTCAGCCGGATTCCGCCCGATCAGGCCGTCGTTGACAGCCTGAGCCAGTACTGCAGAGATAACTCGTTTCGCCTGACCCATCCTCGACGCCGACAGTCCGTCCGCGGCCATTGCGGCGACCCATGCTCGGAGGAAGTCCGGGTTGATCCGTCGGAGTTCGACGGCACCCAATGTGGGCAGGATCCTCGAGTCGAGCAGCGAGCGATAACCGGCGATTGTCTTCGGCTTGAGGACGAGGCCCTGAAACCAATCCTCCGCGTACTCGTCGAATCGGACGGCACCGGCGCTCGGGTCAACCCACAGACCACGGTCCTGCTTCTGAAGCTCGTCGCGCAGCCATCTCTCGGCGTCCACCTTCCGACCGAACGCTCTCGAGTGCTCCCGCCCATCCGGGCCGCGGTACCCGGCGCGCCACGGCGTAGGTCGATCAGGTCTTTTACGAATCCATCCCATTAGAACCCTGGAGGGTAGCCCGCCGCGACGCCGACGATGTGAGGAGACGCGCCGTGCGTTCGCTGATCCGCGCCAGGTCGCAGCTTGCCGGGTTCTGCAGGTCGATCCCTGTGCTGGCGGCTGTTCATTGGTTGGCGTTCTCGATCTGGCGTTCAATCCATTCGGCGACGTCGGTCCGCTTGTAGCGGATGTGCCTTCCCACGCGGAACCCACGGGGTCCTTCTCGGCGATACCGCCACTGGTAGAGCGTCGTTGCCGGCACCCCGAGATACTCGGCGAGGTCCTGCACGGTGAGGAGGCGATCGGGGAGTTCCATGGCCGTATCTTGCTCCCCGACCCTTTCAACAGAGTTTCGACAGAGTTTCAGAAACCCTCCAACTCGGCGATTCGGCGAACCGAAGCTGCAACCGGCAGTCAGACGCCGGCTGATCGGCTCTTCGCCGCCGTTAGACCAGTCACGACAGGGTGTAACGCCGCATCGGACGCTGTTCAGGGGGCGAAATCCCGCGAGATGTCCCTCCTTTGAAAGGGTCCTTGAAACTCTGTTGAAAGGGTCCTTCTGCACGATCAGCACTATGAGCCAGATCGAGGAGACGAACCTGATGCCAACCGCCGAGCACCCGCAGGCCGCCGCCGCCGAGACCTCACAGCGCCCTGTCAGCCGCCGGAGACCAAACCCCCCTCATCACCACACGCACGTGCAACACAGTTGCGGATGTGCACATGTAGACATTCCGGGGGTTGCGCGATGCTGAGTCTCGCCAAGGCCCACAAGGATTACTACCTCGAAAAGGTCGGTGAGATCTCGCCTCGTGAGGACTACTACCTCAAGGGCGGCGCAGCGACGGGCCGTTGGCACGGTAGCGGCGCCGTCGAGATGGGTCTCGACGGTGTGGTGAGCGCTGAAGGGCTCGTGTGGCTGTTCGACGGTCAGCATCCCGCCACGGGTGAGCAGTTGGGGCATCGGCTTCGCAAGGACGGGGTTGCTGCGTGGGATTTGACGTTTTCGGCGGACAAGTCGGTGTCCCTGTTGTGGGCGTTCGGCGACGACGAGACACGCAGGCACGTGGTTGAGGCGTTCGAGGAGGCAACCGCCGAAGCGCTCACCTACATGGAATCGGTGGCGTCCTCGACACGGGGAGCGGCCCGTACACCCGTCCTGGACGACGACGGCAACCCTGTCTTGGGTGACGATG
>JAJRVQ010000054.1 GCA_024277255.1 Acidobacteriota bacterium
TCGCCGGCCTCATCGGCCGCGGCATGAACACCCGCGTTTACTATGCCGCCCAGGGTATAGCCCAATTTGGCGGTTATGACACCCACGCCGACCAGCGGCGGCGCCACGACGAGTTGATGACCGAGTTGTGCCAGTCGGTGATGGCCTTCCAACAGGACCTCGCCCGCCAGGGCAACGCCGAGCGCGTGCTGACCTTCACCTTCAGCGAATTCGGTCGCCGGGTGAAAGAGAACTTCAGCGGCGGCACCGACCACGGTCTCGCCCAGCCCATGTATCTGTTCGGCCCCGGAGTAAAGGCCGGCCTGCACGGCAAGCACCCCAGCCTCGCCGAACTCGACAACGACAACCTCAAGATGGAAGTCGATTTCCGCGGCGTCTACGCCGCCATCCTGGAGAAATGGCTCGGCGTGCCGAGCAAAGCCATCCTCGACAAGGAATACCCACTCATCGATTGCATCGCCTGAAAAGGCGGGACGCCTGTTGCATCCGTCAATTCCAACAACCCCCAAGCCCATGAAAACCACGCAGTTTCGTCTTCGCGCCGCGGGCGCAATCCTCGCCGCGTTCACCGGCCTCGCCGCCCTGCCCGCTCCCGCCGCGCCTCCCACCCCGACCGACGAGGCCAAGGCCGCCGCCATCAAGGAGGCAGTCGGCAAGGTCGCAGCCGCCGAGAGAGCCCTGGCCGCGGCACGCAAGGCCGCCGACAAGCTTAAGACCGACGACGAGGTGGAGGCGATCAAGGCCGCCGCCCGCAAGGCCGCCCAAGAGAGAATCGCCTCTCGCAAGGCCGCCATCGCCACCATGACGGAAGCCGTCGAAGCGGAAGACGGCGCCGCGTTGAGGGACTTCGGCAAACGCGCCTTCCAAGAAAAGATCGCACGCGACAAGAACGCCGTCCGCGAGGCGGATGTCGCCATCACAGAGGCCGAGAAGGTGCTGGAGGAAAAGGATGCCGATGTCAAAAAGACCGACGCCGAGGCAAAGGCCGCAGCAGCAGCGGCCGACAAGGCGCCCGACGACGAGGCTCTGAGGAAAAAATTCATCACCGCCAAAGCCGCCGCGGAGAGAGCGCTGCGCACGCGCAACGGTGCCTTCAACACGGTGCGTTCCCGCAAGGCCACGGCCGATGCGGCCCGCAAGCAGGTGGCCGCGGGCAAGGAAGTGATCACCAAAATGGCCGGGGCCGGGAAGGTGAACCAGACGTATGAGGATGCTGCGGCAAGCGCCGCCGCCGCCCGCAAAACCGTGTCCGAAAAAGTCGCCGCCGCCAGAACCGCCACTCGAACCGCCGCCGCCGCCCGCGCCGCCGCCAAGAGCAAGGCTTCTCAAGCCGCTTCGGCGAAGGCCGCGAATGATCGGGCCGCCGTCGCTCTGGTCGCCGCCAAAAAGGAGCAGGCAAACGCGGGTGATTCCGCCAAAGCGGCCGCTGAAAAAAAAGTTGCCCAGCAGGCCACCGCCGCAAAGAAAGCGGCAACCACTTTCGCCCAGGCCGCCGCCGACAAGACCGCTGCGGAAAATAAAGCCGCCACCGAAGAGGCCGCCGCTCGCAAACTGGCAACCGAGAAAAGCGCCGCAGACAAGGCTCGTGTCGAGGCCGACAAAAAGGTCGTCATCACCAAGAAGGCGGCCGACCAGCTCAACGCGGCCATCCTGGCGTTTCAAACTGCGGCCAACGCCGAGAAGATTGATCAGCAACGCATCGCCCACGAGAAGGCCATCGCTGCCAGAGTGGCGGCGGGAAAGGCCCTCACCAAGGCAACCGCCGCCGCCAAAGCCGCCAATGCAAGAGCCGTCTCCCTGCAGACAGCAAGTGAGCGGGCCGCAGCAGCCAGAGCCGCCGCCGAAGCCGCCTTGGCAAAAACGGTTGCGAACGAGAAACAGGCCGCCGAAAACCGCGCTGCCAAGCTGGCGGCCATCCGCAAGGCCGCCGAGAAAAAACTCGCCCAAGTGGCCGCCGCCGACAAAGCTGCCACCCAGAAGGCACTCGCGAAAACGGCCACGAACGAAAAAAGAGCCGCCGAGAAAAGCGCCGCGGCGGCGGCGGCCATCCGCAAAGCCGCTCAGAAGAAGCTCACCCTGGCGACCGCCGCCGCAGGCAAGGCCAAGACCGCGGCGACCACCGCCCAGACGACGGCCGATCAAGCCGCCGCGGCGGAGAAGACCGCCGCCGCAAACGACGCCTTCGACGAGGCTCCCGCCAGGAACGCGCTGGCCCGACTCTATGAGGCTCAGGCTCTGGTGGACGGCGGGCTCACTTTGTTGCCTGCCGACCAATGGGACTACGCCAAGGCCCGGCATTTGCTGTGCCGCGCCGGCTTTGGCGGCACTCCCCGCGAAGTCGAGGTACTCCACGCCATGGGCCTGCACAAGGCCGTGGAGTTCATGGTCGATTTCCAGGAGCAGACCGCGCTGGATCTTCCCTTCAACGCCGCCCGGCCCGAGCCTCCGGTCCGCGATGAAAACCGCCTCAGTCCGGTGCGTCGCCGTGAGATCTCCAACGTCCGTCGCCGCGCGGAAGGCGTCCAGCAAGGCAAACTCCGTGACTGGTGGCTGGAACGCATGGCCCGGTCCCCGCGGCAACTGGAGGAGAAACTGACGCTCTTCTGGCATGGCCATTTCGCCTCGGAATACCGCACCGTCCGCAGCAGTTACGCCATGTATGAGCAGAACCAGCTGTTCCGCGCGCATGCCGCCGGCAACTTCGGCGCCCTCCTGCACGGCATCGTGCACGACCCCGCCATGCTTCGCTACCTCGACAACAACAGCAATGTCAGAGGTCGCCCCAACGAAAACCTGGCCCGCGAAATCATGGAGCTTTTCTCCCTCGGCGAGGGCAACTACGCCGAGGAAGACATCATGGAGGGCGCCCGCGCGCTGACCGGTTACACCTACGATGCCGCCACCAGCCAGTTCCGATTCATTGTCTCGCGACACGACGCCGAGAACAAGACCGTCTTCGGCAGGACCGGCCCTTGGGCGGGCGACGACTTCGTCGACCTCATCCTCCAGCAGCCCTTTGCGCCCCGCTTCATCTCGCGCAAACTCTTCGTCTATTTCGCCTACGAAGATCCCGACCCGGAAATCACACACCGCATGGCCACCATGTTGACCAAGTACCGCTACGAAATGGCTCCCCTGCTGAAGAATCTCTTCATGTCGGAGGAGTTCTACAGCGACGAATCCATGGCGACGCAGATCAAAAATCCCGTGCAGTTGGTGATCGGCACCCTGCGAGACCTCGGGGTCAAAGAAATTTCCTACGGCGCGTTGGGCACCGCCGTGGCTGGCATGGGCCAGGAAATCTTCGGCCCGCCCAACGTCCGAGGCTGGGAAGGCGGCCAGTTCTGGGTCAACGCCAATCGCCTCTTTGTCCGCTACAACGGCGTCGCCGACCTAGTGGAGCGGGCCGTGGTGCCCGGCCAACCCCGCGGCCTCGACGTCGTCGGCGCCCTTGCGGATGAGAAACTCGACACCCCCGATCAAGTGGTCGACTTCCTCGCCCGCAGTTGCCTCATCCGCCCGCTCAGCGGGGAAAAGAAAAAACTCCTCGTCGAGCAGATCGCCTCCCTGCCTCCCTCGTCGGACTGGGAAAGCCAACGTAGCCAGGTCAATGCGGCGCTTCAGGCCCTGCTGGTGCTGATGATGAGCATGCCGGAATACCAGTGCACCTGAGGAGCTTTTTTACAGATCCCGAATATTGCCACCCAACAACCAACCCCCATCCAGGAGAACACCATGAACCGCTTCCATATCACCACCCGGCGCGACGTCTTAACCCAAGGCCTCGGCCTAGTGGGCGTCGGTGCCACCCTGCCCAACTTCCTGGTCCGCACCGCCATGGCCGGTCCCCAGGCCACCTCCGACGACCGCGTCCTCGTCGTGGTGCAACTCAGCGGAGGTCACGACGGCCTCAGCGCGGTCGTCCCCTATGCCGATGACGGTTACGGTCGCAACCGCAAGGCCTCCCGCATCCAGGAAAATGAGGTTCTCAAAATGAACGACTACGTGGGGTTGCACCCCAACCTGACCGCGTTCAAGGATCTGCTCGATCAGGACGCCTTCGCCGTGGTCCAGGGGGTGGGCTATCCCAATCCCAACCTGAGCCACTTTTCCTCCATGGATATCTGGCATCTGGGCGACAACAAGGCCAAGACCAACAGCTCCAAAACGGAAAGCCGCTACGGCTGGATCGGCAAGTATTGCGATGTCGTCCACCCCTCCAATCTCGATCCCAAACTCGCCATCTCCCTCGGCAGCGGCAGGACACCGCGGGCTTTGCGCGGCAGGGAACACCCCGGCATCAGTTTCAGCCAGCCGCAGTCCTTCCGTTACCTCGGCGACCGCGGCAAGGAGGAGCGCGCCGACGCCTACCGCAAGCTCAACGAGATGACTCCGAAAGGGGTCTCCGAAAGCCAGGACTTCATCACTCGCACCGCCATCGACGCCAACGCCAGCAGCACCGCGATCCGCGAACTGGCGCTCAAGCACGAGTCCAAGGGCAGCTATCCCGGCACCGCGCTGGCCAGATCCCTGAAGACGGTGGCTTCGCTGATCGCCGGCGGTCTCAGCACGCGCATTTACTACGTGTTCCAAGGCGGCTTCGACACCCACTACTATCAGCGCGCGCGGCACGACAACCTGATGACGGAATTCGGCGGTGCCATCGCCGCCTTCCAGAAAGATCTGACCGAACAGGGCAACGCCGACCGCGTCCTCACCATGTCCTTCAGCGAGTTCGGCCGCCGCGTCACCGAAAACGGCAGCCAGGGCACCGACCACGGCACCGCCGGCCCCATGTTCCTCTTCGGCCCCGGACTGAAGGGTGGCGTCTACGGCGATCACCCCAGCCTCGAGGACGACAAGATGGTGCGCGGTCGCAACCTCGCCTACACCACGGATTTCCGCAGCGTCTACGCCAGCCTGCTGGAGAAATGGATGGACGCCCCGAGCGATGAGATCCTCGGAGAAAAATTCCCCCTCATCGACTGCATCGCCTGATTCGGGGACAGGGCGGGACGGAAAAAGTGGAAGGATATGCAGCGAGCCAGAGGCTTTCCGGGACGGTAGCCGGTGCGTGATGCGAGCCTCGGCGAGCATGCCACCGGACTTAGGGATACCCCAAGCCGGAGGCTTGCCGGGATGGTAGCCGGTGTGTGACGCGAGCCTCGGCGAGCAAGCCACCGGACATTCGAAAACAAAACGACAAGCTCCGGCAGGAGCGATAGAATGCGCCGCCAAGCATCCGGCATACGTGGTGGCGTGTGGCCCGGCGAGGTGCGCCTATAAAAGGTGATTTTGGATCGAATTTGAGGCGAGCGTCGTTCACTGGGCGTTCTGCCGCCCCTGCCGGGGCTTCTTCATTTCTTGCCTTTTTCCCGGTGGCTTGGTCGCCGAGGCTCCCGTCGCGACCGGCTACCGTCCTCTTTCCCCTCCGGGGAATCTTTCGCTTTTCACCTCCGCGATGCGTGCTTCTCCCTCCCCATCTCTCTGTTTCCGCGAGTGCCCCGTCTAATGGCTCCGCTCGTCTGTATCCTCCGCAGAGAGACCTCCGGCCCGCGAGTTCCGGGTTGAGCATACGGGACTTGGACCTACCTTCGGCGGGTAAGGACGAGCCATGCACCTCCCTGTTTCCACAAAACTGCTCGCGGTCGCGCTGTGTTGCGTCGCCGCCTCGGCGTTCGCCGAAGATTCGGACACCGACCTGAAGGCGTCAGAAGAATACCGCATCGGCGTCATGGTCAAGGCCATCGCCGCCGCGATCAAAGCCCCAGAGAAACCGGCGTCACTCCAGACCATCGCCACCCACGGCACCGATTCCCGTTACTACGTGATGATCCGCGGATGGCTGGTGCAGGAACTCAGCGGCGTCGAAAGCCAGCTCGCCGCCATCCGCGACGATCCCGAGCGAAAGGCAAAATTCCAGCGCAAAATCGATTTTCTGAAGAAGGCCATCCGGCGCATCGATCTGGAGTGAGCGCCCGCCCTTTGCACCACGACACCATGCAACTCGAACTGCGCAAGACCTTCCAATTCGAGGCGGCCCATTTGCTGCCCCGCCTGCCGGAGGACCACAAATGCCGCCGACTGCACGGCCATAGCTTCCAGGTGGAAGTCGTGGTGGCCGGCGAGTGCGATCCCGAACTCGGCTGGGTCATGGACTACGCCGACATCAGCGCCGTGTTCAAGCCGATCTGGAACCAGCTGGACCACCGCTACCTCAACGAAATCGAAGGACTGGAGAATCCCACCAGCGAGAACGTGGCGCAGTGGATCTGGGAGCGCCTCAAGCCCGGCCTGCCGCTGCTCCGGGAAATCGTGGTGGCGGAAACCTGCACCGCCAGCTGCGTCTACCGGGGCGCCTGAACCAGCACGCAAAAAACCTCAATCCCTCCCCTTGACCTCTTGTAAGTATCTGCTTACTTACAAGCAACCATGGCGGTTCGGGAACGCAAGAGCACGGCGGAGCGGCGCGAGGAAATCGCGCGGGCCGCGCTGTGCATCATTGGCCGGCAGGGAGTGACCTCCCTGACCACCGCCGCCCTCGCCCGGGAAGTCGGCCTGACTTCGGGCGCTCTGTTCCGCCATTTCGCGAGCCTCGACGAAATGCTGCTGGAAACGGTGCGCTATGCCCTCGCCCGCATCGAGCGGACCTTTCCTGACGCGTCACTTCCTCCCTCCGAAAGACTGCTCCAGCTCGGCATCAATCGCGTGCGTTTCATTCGTTCCGAGCCGGGCTTTTCCTGGCTGCTGAGATCGGAGGAAGCCTATCTCGCGCTGCCGGCCGACGGCGTGGAGTTGCTGAGAAAACTG
Source organism: Acidobacteriota bacterium (assembly GCA_024277255.1). Lineage (GTDB taxonomy): Bacteria > Acidobacteriota > Thermoanaerobaculia > Multivoradales > SZUA-115 > SZUA-115. Next base: position 6,811 of record JAJRVQ010000054.1, read on the forward strand.
GTGCGACGATCCCGGCGCTACCTGCTCACCGCCATCCGTGACGGCGTCCTCGATGGCAGCATCCGCGACGACATTGAGCCCGAGACCCTCCTCATCATGGTCACCGGCACCATTCAGTCGCTGGCGGGAATGCCCGGACTCGCGGGGAAGGCGGCTCCGCCCCGACAACAGGACGCGGACCAGGCCCTGGCTGCCCTTTCTGGAATGCTCCGGCCTCCCGGGCAGCAAACCCGGACAACTTGAACTCTCTCTCAACCAAACCCAAAGAAACCATGTTGGAACAAGCAACCAAGTCAGTAAATATCGCAAAGGAAACCCGCGTCGGCGATCTCGCCACCGCCTATCCTCTCGCCACCCGAATCTTTCATCGCCATGGCATCGACTACTGCTGCGGCGGCGGCAAACCGCTGGAGGATGCCTGCCAGCGCCGCGGTGTGGACGCGCAAACCGTCATCGAAGAGATCCGCGCCGAGCTGTCCACCACCGACGAACCGCGACAGCGCTGGGACGAGGCCTCGTTCGAGGACCTGATCGGGCACATCCTCTCCACTCACCATGAGTATCTCCGCGAAGAACTCCCTCGTCTCGATGCCATGGCGCAAAAAGTGCACCAGGTCCACGGCGACAAGATGCCCGATGTTCTGCCCGAGCTGGCAACGGTCATGTCCGGACTGAGGCAGGAACTGGAGCAGCACATGCTCAAAGAGGAACAAGTCCTCTTCCCCCTCATCCTGCAGGGACAGGGTCACATGGGCCTCGGTCCCATCGAGTGCATGAAACACGAGCACGACTCCGCCGCCAACGCCCTGCGTCGACTGCGCGAGCTGACCAGCGACTTCACCGTCCCTGAGGGAGCCTGCAACACCTGGCGCGCCCTGTGGCATGGTCTGGCTGCTCTCGAGACCGACCTGCACCAGCACATCCACTTGGAGAACAACATTCTCTTCCCCCGCGCCCTGAATTCTGGAGCACAGTAGAGCGTCCGTCGAAGGATCCCTTCCCAGCGTAGCTCATGAAAAAACTCACCAGACGCACCTTCGCCAAAGGCGCCGCCGCGGCCGCCTTCGGGTTTCAGGTGGTTCCGAGCCGCGTGTTCGGCGCCAACGACCGCATCACTCTCGCCGGCATCGGCACCGGCGGGAAGGGCGCTGTCGATATCGCCGGCGCGGACAAAGCGGGCTTTCAAATAGTCGCCCTGTGTGATGTCGTCGATGCATCCAAAGGCCGGACGCTGGGCCGCGAGGCCGCGCTGACCGGGACCCGCCGGAAATTTCCCCAGGCGGCGTTCTACCAGGACTGGCGGGAAATGCTCGATAAAGAACCGGGCATCGACGCGGTGACCGTTTCCACCCCGGATCATGTGCACGCCATGGCCTCCATCGCGGCGATGAAGAAGGGCAAACACGTCTACTGCCAGAAACCCCTGACCCATGACATCTGGGAGGCGCGGATGATGACCAAGGTCGCCCGGGAAACCGGCGTGAAAACGCAGATGGGTAACCAGGCGCACGCCCACACCAACATGCGGCGCATGGTGGAACTGGTGCGGGCGGGCATCATCGGCGATGTGAAGGAGGTGCACACTTGGACCAACCGCCCGATCTGGCCGCAGGCGATGCCGCACTACCCCAAGAAGGAGGAGGTGCCCGCCCACATCGACTGGGATTTGTGGGTCGGTCCGGCGCCCTTCCATGACTACAGCCCGAAAATCCATCCCTTCAACTGGCGCGGCTACTGGGACTACGGCACCGGCGCTCTCGGCGACATGGCCTGCCACGACATGGACATGTCCTTCTGGGCGTTGGGTCTGGGTTCCCCCACCAGTGTGGAGGCGATCTCCTCCGGGCCCACGGCAGTTTCGCCGCCGATCTGGTCCACCATCACCTACCAGTTTCCCGCCCGCGGCAAGCAGCCTCCGGTGAAATATCTCTGGTACGACGGCTACCGGGACGCCGTGTTCAACGAGGAAAAATGGGCCTTGGTGAACAAGGATGACCCAACGAAAAAACCGTCGCTGCGCAACACCCCGCCGGAGGACATCCTCGAGGGGCAAAACCCGGCCACCGAGAACAAGGGCTACGGCAGCATCCTGGTTGGCACCCGGGGCAAGCTTTTCTACAGCCGGGCCAAGGACGACTGGTTCGTCAAGCCCAGCTCGAAGCTCGACGGATTCGATTTCCCGGCGCCCACCTTGCAGCGCGCCCGCGACAACGATCCCTACAAGGAATTCTACGACTCCATCGAAAAAGACGGGCAGGCCCTGGGCAATTTCGACTACTCCGGGCCGTTTTCAGAGACCGTTCTGTTGGGCAACCTGGCGGTGAAATTGGGCAAGAAAATCCACTGGGACGGCCCCAACATGAAGGCGACCAACGCTCCCGAGGCCGACGCCCTGATCCGGCGGACCTATCGCAAGGGTTGGGAGATCACGCTGTAGGCGTCGTTTCCCACGCTCGCCCGGAACGAACATCCGCGCTGGCCCCGGATATCCCCGCTTGCTCCCGGGTGGGCTGCGCCTATGTATCCACCCATGAGCCCGGCCAACCACCTCGACCAACTCAAGCAGTTCACCACCGTAGTCGCCGACACGGGCGATTTTGCCTCCATGGAGGAATACAAACCTCGGGACGCCACCACCAATCCTTCCCTCATTCTTCAGGCCGCCGCCAAGCCGGAGTACAAACATCTGGTCGAACAGGCTGTCGGCGAGCACCAGGGGACCGCCCTCGCCGGCGCTGCCCTGATTGACAGCGTCATCGACCGTATCCTGATCCTGTTCGGCGTTGAGATTCTCAAAATCGTCCCCGGCCGTGTCTCCACGGAAGTGGACGCGCGCCTCTCGTTTGACACCCAAGGCACCATTGCAAAAGCTCGTCACTTGATTGGCCTCTACGAAAAGGAAGGCATCAGCCGTGAACGTGTCCTGATCAAAATCGCCTCCACCTGGGAGGGCATCCGCGCCGCGGAGGAACTGGAAAAAGACGGCATTCACTGCAACCTCACCCTGCTGTTTTCCTTCGCCCAGGCCGTCGCCTGTGCCGAGGCCGGCGCGCGGTTGATCTCTCCGTTTGTCGGTCGTATCTACGATTGGTTCAAGAAGGACACCGGCATCGATTACCGGGGTGCGGAGGATCCCGGAGTGCTTTCCGTGCGGAAAATCTACCACTACTACAAAAAATTCGGATACCAGACCGAAGTCATGGGAGCCTCCTTCCGCAACCCGGGCCAGATCACTGAGCTGGCGGGCTGTGACCTTCTCACCATCAGTCCCAAGCTCCTGGAAGAGCTGCAAAACACGACGGGCGAACTCGAGCGCAAGCTCACGCCCGAAGCCGCCGCCGCGTCCGATCTGGAGAAAATTTCCTTGGATGAAAAGGCCTTCCGTTTCCTCTTCAATGAGGACGCCATGGCCACGGAGAAAACCGCCGAGGGCATCCGCAACTTCTCCGCCGACATCGTGAAACTTGAGACCCTCGTCTCGGGTATGATCGGGTAAACGGCGGGTGTCGTCATGCCACGATGCCGCGCACCACTTCGCCGGCCAGATCGGTGAGACGGTAGTCGCGCCCGGCGTAGCGGTAGGTGAGGTGCTCGTGGTCAAACCCGAGCAGGTGCATGATGGTGGCGTGGAGATCGTGGATGTGAACGGGGTTTTCTTCGGCCTTGAAACCGAACTCGTCGGTGGTGCCGTGGCGGTGGCCGCCTTTGACGCCGCCGCCGGCCAACCACATGGAAAAGCCGTGGTGATTGTGGTCGCGACCGAGTTTGGTGCCGGGTCCGTTGGCGCCGGGGGTGGGTAGTTCCACCGTAGGCGTGCGGCCGAACTCGCCGCCCCAGATCACCAGCGTGTCCTCCAGCAGACCGCGCATCTTGAGATCCTTGAGCAGTGCGCCGATGCCGCGATCGGCTTCGCGGGCCAGGCGACCGTGATTTTTTTCGATGTGCTCGTGGCTGTCCCAGGGCTGTCCGGCGCCGTGCCAGACCTGGACGAAGCGCACGCCACGCTCCACCAGGCGGCGGGCGATGAGCATCTGGCGGCCCTGCAAATCGTCGCCGTACATTTGGCGGACGGAGGCGGGTTCGCGGGTCACGTCGAAGGCGTCGGTGGCCTCGATCTGCATGCGGTAGGCGAGTTCGTAGCTCTGGATGCGCGCCTCCAGGTTGGGATCGCCGGCGCGCTCGGCTTGGTGGCGGCGATTGAGTGCCTGCACCAGGTCGAGTTGCTGGCGCTGCACCGCGCGCGGCGTCTTTTTGTTCTCGATGTTGGCGATGAGCTTTTCGATCTCGGTGTTCTTGGTGTCGATGTGGGTGCCCTGGTAGGCGCCGGGCAGGAAAGCCGAGCGCCAGTTCTGGGTTTCCACGATGGGCACGCCGCCGGGGCAGAGGGCGACGAAGCCGGGCAGGTTTTCGTTTTCCGTGCCCAGACCGTAGGTGATCCACGCGCCCATGCTCGGCGTCACCGAGTTGGTGCGCGGCGCACCGCAGTTCATCAGCATCAGCGACGGTTCATGGTTGGGCACATTGGCGTGCATGGAGTTGATCACGCACAACTCGTCGGCCGACTCGGCCACGTGGGGAAACAAATCGCTGATCCACTGCCCGCTCTCACCGTGTTGGCGGAAGGTGAAGGGCGACCCCATCGCCGTGCCGGTCTTGCGCTCGGTGCGGAGCTTTTCGCCGGGCAATTCCTTGCCGTCGTATTTCTCCAGCATGGGTTTGTAGTCGAAGGTGTCGACCTGTGACGGCCCGCCGTTGGCGAAAATGTGGATTACCCGTTTGGCCCGGGCGCGATAGTGGGGCTGGCGGATGGAAAGAGGGTTGAGTCGCTCGGCCAACCCTGTCGAAGCGGACACGGCGGCGCGCGCCTCAGGCCCCAGTAAGGCGCCCAGGCCGAGGGTTCCCATGCCCATGCCGACACGGCCGAGCAATTCGCGGCGGGTGAAAAAATCTTGCGGATTCATGGCGGGCGGTTGGTTGATTGGGTCAATCGACGAACAAAAACTCATTCGTCTCCAGCAGGGCCTGGGCGTAGGTCTCCCAGGCGCCGGCGAGATCGGCGGGACCGGAATACTGGGCGGTGTAGTTCCACTTTGTGCCGGGGTCGGCGGCGTCGTTGAGTTGCGGCTGCCAGCGGTAGCTGTCGAAGGAGGCATGGGCGCCGGGCTCGACCACGAAGTCGATGGTGTCGCCGGCGCTGAGCGCCAGGTTCTGCGTCGTCATCGACTGCGCGGTCGCCGTCGGCGGCACCGCCCGCTGTAGCACCATTCCCTGGCCGGAGACCACTATCTTGGCGATGACGCCGTCGCCTTTGCCGATGACGCTCTCGTGGCGGCTGAGGATTCCGCTCACGTTCACTTTCATGGCGCGCGGCGCGGTCCAGCGCATGATGAGCGCGTGGCCGGCGTCGTTGCCGGGATGGGCGGAGCCGTCGCGCCGCGCCGAGAGATGACCGAGGGCGTTGTTCTTCACCGGATACTCTGCCCGTGCCTGCCATTTGTCGCCGTCCCAGTGCTCGAGGCGATGAAAATCGATCGCTCCCGTTTCGGGATCGACGGCGCCGTAGCCGTATTGCCAATCGGTCGGGGTCTGACGCGCCCGCAGTGGGGCGAGGGACTGGCTCAACCGCTGAATGAATCGCGCGCCGGTCTCGCGATCCGCCTTGTCGGCGTCACGGGCGAACACCGCGCGATGCAGGGCGGCGATCTTCGCCTCGGGCGAGGCGGCGCCTTTCACTTCGGGCCGGGCCACGAGTTGTTTGGCCTGCTGCTGGACGAAGGCGTTGTTCATGAGAAAAAGCGCCTGCATGGGGATGGAGGTGCGTGGCCGTTTGCCGGTGTGCTGCTGCGGGTTGGCGAAGTCGAAAATGCGAAAGGTGGGGTCGATGTTCTGACGGTCGATGTAGGCGTAAACGGCGCGCCGGTTGGTGAAGGGCGGTGTCAGCAGTTTCACCGAGCGACCATACAGATCGTTGCCCAGGTTGTTGGCCACGTTGAGCAGGGCGTCGTGCATTTGCTCGAAGTCGAGCCGCTGCCGGTTGTGGCGCCACAGCAGGCGATTCTCCGGATCGATGGCGGCGAAGTTGGCGCCCGGTTGCGTGCTTCCCGGATGCACCGAGGCGCGCCGCCACGCTTCCGAGGTGAGGATGAGGCGGTGGAGCTTTTTCAATGACCAGCCGTTTTCCACAAACCAGGCCGCCAGCCAGTCGAGCAGTTCCGGGTGACTCGGCGCGGCGCCCTCGATGCCGAAATCGCTGACCGTCCGCACCAGACCCTCGCCGAAGTGCCAGGCCCAGACGCGATTGACGATGACCCGGGCGGTCACCGGGTTGGCTGGATCGGCGATGGCGCGGGCCAGTTCGAGCCGACCGCTGCCGCGCTGAAACTCGGGTGCGTCCGGCCCCGCCAATGCGGCAAGGAAGCGTCGCGGGGCGATCTCTCCGCGTCGAGTGCGGTCGCCGCGGATGAAGATGGGCTGCGGGATCGCCTTGGGTCTGTCCTCGAGGATGAGGGCCTTGTCCGGCTCCATCTCGGCGTCGGCGACGAACTTGTCGACCACCTTCTGCAGGTTCTGCAGTTTGCGCCGGTCGGCGCGGTCGAGTTTGCCCATGAGCGCGGCGCGGCGATTGGCCAGCTCGGGAAATTGCTTCGCCAGCTGCTCCAGTTTCGGCGCGAGGAAATCCTCCACGACCTTGCGTTTTTCCGCCAGATTGACGAGGTAGGCGTCGTATTCCGGGCCGGTCTTCGGCTGGCCGATCACGGGGAGTTCCTTGGGCGGCACGGAGTTGAGGAACACGCCGAACATGCCGTAGTATTCCGCCGTGGCGATCGGGTCGGATTTGTGATCGTGGCAGCGGGCGCAGCCGACGGTGAGCGCCTGCAGTCCGCGGAAGGTGGTGTCGATGCGGTCGTCGATGACGTCCTCGATGCGCCCGTTTTTGCTCAGGGTGAGAAATCCCAGCGCGGCGAGGTTGGGCAGATCGTGCGGCTTGTTTTGATCGACCAACTGCTCGGCGGCGAGCTGGTAGAGCAGGAACTGGTCGTAGGGCAGGTCCGCGTTGAACGAGCGGATCAGCCAGTCGCGGTAGGTGTAACTGTAGACAAAGCGGCGCTCGCGGCCGCCGGCCTCGTAGCCCTTGGTGTCGGAGTAGCGGGCCACGTCCATCCAGTGGCGCGCCTGCCGCTCGCCGAAATGCGGCGATCCCAGCAGGTGATCCACCAGTGCTGGCCAGGCCTCCGCGTCCGGTCTCGGGTCGTCGATGAATTTTTTGCTTTCCCCGAATTTCGGCGGCAGCCCGAGCAGGTCGAAATGAGCGCGGCGGTAGAGCGTCGCCCGGTCGGCGGCGGGCGCCGCTTTCAGGCCGGCCTCGGCGAGTTTTTTGTCGATGAAAAAATCGATGGGGTGACCGCTGTGTTGTTTTGGTATTTCCGGTTTCATGACCGGTTGAAAGGCCCAGTGATTCTCGCGGTCCGTGTGGTCGCCGTCGGTCAGGTGATCGCCCGCTTCTTCCGGCCAGGGCAGGCCCATGGCGATCCATTTTTCCAGATGAGCGATGACCTCTACCGACAGCTTGTCGCCGTCCTTGGGCATGTCCTCTATCTTGGCGGACGCGCCAGCGTGTTTGACCGCGATCAGCAGGGCGCTGGCGGACGGCTTCTCCGGGTTCACCACCTTGCGGTAGTCGCTGCCTTTGAGAATTCCAGCCCGCGAATCGAGCCGCAGCCCGTTCTTCGCCTTGCGTCCCGTGTGGCATTCGTGGCAGTTCTCCGCCAGCACCGGGCGGATACTGGTTTCGAAAAACTCAAGTTGCCCGGGTGTGAAAGCGGTCGGAGCGGGCACGCCGACCGCCCCGGCGACAGCAACCGCCGCCGTCGTCACAGCAAGAATAGAAGCCACCAGCCAGGGCCGCGGGGAGCGCGGGAAACGAGTCATCGCGGAACTCTCGCTCACCCGGCGGATGATCGAAAGCGGCGTCATCACGCATCGGGGGGCGTGGCGGTGCGGGGATATTTCGACCATAGTGGTTGCCTTTTGGCGGATTTTTTCCACAATCACGCTCGATCACCAAGCCGTCGCCCTCTCCCATTGCCATGTCCTCCTCATCACCTCAATCCTCCACGCCCGACAAGAAACTCTTCTGGGCCTGCTTCGTGGCGCTGGTGGCGACGTCGTTTTTCTTCGGGCTGCGGTCGGTCGTCGTTCCCGGTCTGCAGGCGCGCTTCGATCTTTCGGGAACCCAGATCGGTCAGGTGCTGGGGGTGGGGTTGTGGCCGTTCGCGTTCAGCATCATCGTTTTCAGCTTGATCATCGACAAGATCGGCTACAAGACGGCGGCGTATTTCGCCGTCATCTCCCATACCCTGGCCGTCATCGGCACGCTGGTGGCGATCAAGACCGGCTCCTACCAATGGCTCTACTGGAGCACCTTCCTCGTCGCTGTCGCCAACGGCACGGTGGAGAGCTTCATCAACCCGGTGGTGGCGACGATCTTCAGCAAGGAAAAAGCCAAGTGGCTGAACATCCTGCACGCGGGCTGGCCCGCCGGACTGGCGCTCGGCGGCGCGGCCGGGCTGCTGCTCGGCTACGCCGGCATCGGCCTGTTCACGAAGATGGCGGTGTGCCTGATCCCGGTGGTGTTTTACGCGCTGCTCATCGTGCCGTGCCGGTTTCCGGTGCAGGAGCGAGTCGCCGCGGGGGTCACCTATCTGGACATGCTGCGCGAGGTGGGGGCGCTCGGGTTCACCATGATGGCCTGGCTGGTGGTGATGGGTGTCGGCCAGATTATCAACGCCAGCATCCCGCTGCCGGTTTCGCTGGGGATTGCGGCCGCGGTCGGAGTCGGTGCTTTTGTGTTCACCCGTTCGCTGGGCAACTGGATGTTCGTGCTCATCCTCTTGATCATGCCTTTCCTGGCGACCACCGAGCTGGGCACCGACGCCTGGATGGCGGAGTTGCTCGGCGCCGATCTGCCCAAACTGGCGGGCTGGGTTTTTGTCATGGTTTCCATCATCATGACTATTCTGCGCTTTTACGCCGGGCCCATCGTGCATCGATTTTCGGCTATCGGCTTGCTGGTGGTGAGCGCGGCGCTGGCCATCGTGGGGCTGCTGTTTCTCGGCTTCGCCCCGGCCGGTGTCATGGTGATCGCCGCCATCGTCTACGCCTTCGGCAAGACTTTTCTGTGGTCCACCACGCTGGGGGTGGTGTCCGAGCAGTTTCCCAAGGGCGGCGCGCTGACTCTCAACGGCGTGTCGGCGGTCGGCGTGCTGGGGATGGGAATTCTCGGCGCTCCGCTGATGGGGCTTTTTCTGGACCGGGGGGTCGACACCGACCTGCGGGCAAATGAACCGGCGCTCTATGCGACCATCGACGGCGGCCCGCGGAAGACCATGTTCGGCGAGTCACCCAGCCTCGACATGGACGCCGTCGAGGCGCTCGCCGAGGAGGATGCCGACAAACTTGCCGTCATCGTCAACGCCAACAAGAAACGCTCCTTCATCCGTCAGGCCGCGCTGCCCGCGGTGATGTTGATCGGATACCTGATTCTATTCTTTTATTTCAAGGCGAGGGGCGGATACCGACCGAAGGAGCTGGCCGCGACCGCCGCCGCCGAAGAGAACGACCCGGGATTTTGAGTCTGTGCCTGGTTGACCGCGGCGCGGCGGAAACACCGCGTGTGGCCCGGTCGGCGAAGTGCGGGAAAAACCTGTGAAACCCGCAAATTTAAAGAGCCGACCGAACCGCACGGGCGTTGTTTCAACCCGAAAGAGTCTGGAGACAGACCCTCTGAAAAGCATCAGGCGTGCCAGGTGGGTGTTTTTTTGCGCGAATTTTTGGCGGCCTTCTGATTGAAGAGGTGGAGGATGGTTTGATTTTGGCGCGGGGCGGTTTCATGGTGGATGTCCGGCGGGAAGAAGAATAAGACGAAGACGAAGAATAGGAATAAGAGGAATTAGAAGAAGCGGGGATTGTGATGCGGAACACCTTTTACAGCGAATTCGACACCGCGGCGCGAGCCGCCGACCGGGCGCGGACGGACGAGGCCGACTACCGCACGCCCTTTGAGATTGACCGCGACCGCATCATCCACACCTCGGCGTTTCGCCGGCTGCAGAGCAAGACGCAGGTGTTTCTCTCGGGCGAGTATGATTTCTACCGCACCCGCCTGACTCATTCCATCGAGGTCGCGCAGATCGGGCGCAGCCTGTGCGCGCGGTTGCGGGCGGCGAGCCCGGCGCTGGGCGACGACTGTTTCATCGATCCCGATCTGGTCGAGGCCGCCTGCCTGGCGCACGACATTGGTCACCCGCCCTTCGGCCACACCGGCGAGCGCACGCTGCACCGGTTGATGAAGCCGTGGGGAGGTTTCGAGGGCAACGCGCAGACTTTGCGGCTGCTGACGCGCACTATTTTCAACGAGCGTGCCGGGATGAATCCGACGCGGGCGATGATGGACGCCGTGCTCAAATACAAGTCGCTCTATCCCGAGCTGAGCGACCCGCCCAATCACTTTCTCTACGGCGATCAGGCCGAGACCCTGGACTGGGTGCTCGACGGGCGCGCCTTCCCCGCCGACCTGCCGCCGGGCGACACGCGCGACGGCTGCAAAGCCATCGAGTGCCAACTGATGGACTGGGCCGACGACACCGCCTACTCGCTCAACGATGTGGCCGACGGCATCCAGGCGGGTTTCATCACCATCGTCAAGATCGAGCGCTGGGCCGAGTCCAACGGGCTGACCGGCGCGGAGGCCGAGCACATCACTGACTTGCTCAAAACGATTCGCCGCGACCGGGTCGAGGCGCGCATGAACCGCAAGATCGGCGACTTCATCGCGGCGGCGGAACTGGTGGAGGCGCCGGAGAATTTCCTCTCAGGCGCGACCCGCCGTTATCAGTACGAACTCCGTGTCGATGCCGCGATTCGCGCCGAATGCGCGCTCTACAAAAAGCTGGCGCTGGACCTGGTGTTTCGCTCCAGCCAACTACAGCAGCTCGACCGCAAGGCCGACTTCATCGTGTCGCGATTGTTCGAGGTGCTGGCCGATCTCTACGTCGTCCGCGACAGCCCCGGTCCGAATCATTTCCGGGTGTTGTCCGAAAATGCCGAGGCGCGAATTTTCGCCGCCGAAAACGAGGCGTCGCGGGCCCGGCACGTCTGCGACGCCATCGCCCGCATGACCGACAGCGTCGCGGCGCACACCTACCGCCGTTTGTTTGACGCCGATTTCGGCTCGATCGTGGATCTGGTGTGACGCGCCGTGCCATTCTCATTGATTTCGGCGCGATCCTGTTCAAAGATTCACCCATGTCCGCCGATGCTGAAACCGAGGCTGCCGCCGCCGCGCCGACCCGCGATCCGCGGGCGGCGCTGAAGGAGCATTTCGGGTTTTCGGAGTTTAAGGACGGGCAGGAGCGGGTGGTGTCGGCGCTGGTGTCGGGACAAGACGCGCTGGTGGTGATGCCCACCGGCGGCGGCAAATCGCTGTGCTACCAATTGCCGAGTCTGGTGATGGAGGGGCTCACTATCGTGGTCAGTCCGCTGATCGCGCTGATGAAGGACCAGGTCGACGCGCTGGTGGCCAAGAACATTGCCGCGACCCTGATCAACAGCACCCTCTCTCCGGGCGAGCAGCGCGACCGCATCGAGCGCATGGGGCGCGGCGAATACCATCTGGTCTATGTGGCGCCGGAGCGTTTCCGCCACCGCGGTTTCATCGACGCGCTCAAGCGGGTGGACATCGCTTTGTTCGCCGTCGATGAGGCCCATTGTCTCTCCCAATGGGGGCACGATTTTCGCCCCGACTATCTGCGGCTCAAGGAGGTGGTCGCCGATCTCAATCATCCGCAGACCGCCGCCTTCACCGCCACCGCCACGCCGGAGGTGCGCAAGGACATTCTCGAGCACCTGGCGCTGCGCGATCCCTTCGTCTCGGTGAGCGGATTCGAGCGACCCAATCTCGCGCTGAGCGTTTCCCAGGTCTCGGGGAATAAAGAAAAATACCAGCGCCTCGAAGCGGTCACCAAGGAATGCGTCACCGGCATCGTCTACTGCGCCACGCGAAAAAAGGTCGAGGAAGTGGCCGACTCGCTCGCCTCCATGGGGCAGAGCGTGATCGCCTATCACGGCGGCATGGACGACCGCGACCGCGAGCACGCGCAGAACGCCTTTCTCACCCGGGAGAAGGATGTGGTGGTGGCGACCAACGCCTTCGGCATGGGTATCGACCGCGCCGACGTGCGTTTCGTCATTCATTTTGAGACGCCCGGCAGCGTCGAGGCCTACTACCAGGAAGCCGGGCGCGCCGGTCGCGACGGCGAGCCGGCGGTGTGCGAGCTGTTGTTCAACTACGCTGACACGCGCACGCAGGAGTTTTTCATCGAGGGCAATAATCCCGGTTACGATACCATCTGCGACATCTATCGCGTCCTGCGCACGCTGGCTGATGAAAGGGGTGAAATCGCCCTGTCGATCCGTGACTTGGCCGACACCGTGGGCGCGAAAAACTCGATGGCAGTGGGCTCGGCGCTGGCGACCCTGGGCCGGGCGCGCTACCTGGATCGCTTCGACATTCCCGGCCAGCGCATCCGCGGCACCCGGTTGCTGCGGTCCGAGATTCCGCCGGAGGGACTGGAGTTGGACCGCCCCGCGCTGGAGGAAAAGGAACGCCGCGACAGTGAGAAACTGGAGGCCATGGTGCGCTTTGCTTATGCTCAGGATTGTCGTCAGGAATGGATACTCGATTATTTCGGCGAGAAGGAATCCGCCGCCTGCGGCAGTTGCGACAACTGTTCCACGCGCACCGATCACGGTGACAGTCGGCCACCGGCGGACGATGCCGAGTTCGTCACTGTGCAAAAGGCGCTCAGCGGCGTGGCTCGGGCTTCGCGCCGGCTACCGGACGGCCGCTGGGAGGGGCGCTTCGGCAAGGGTAAGATCGTCTCCATGCTCACCGGCAGCCGCTCCCAGGAAATGACGTCATCGGGGCTGATCCGGCTGACCACTCATGGCCTGCTCAAATCCGAGGGCAGCGCCTACGTGCAGGCCCTGCTCAAGGCGCTGGAAAGCGCCGGCCTGGTCGCCACCAAACGGCGCGACAACTATGCTCTCCTCACCCTGACCGCGCGCGGCTCCGCAGCGATGCGCGGCGCCCGCGAATTCCGCCTGCGCTGGCCCGACCGCGCGCGCATGAAGGCACTCACTGGTGGCGGTGGCGGCTCCGGGACGAAGGCCAAGGGCGGCATTGCCGATCTCGCGCTGGAGGAACTCGCGTTCGACGAAGACCTGTTCGATCAACTGCGGCAAAAGCGCAATCAACTGGCCGAGGAAGCGGGCGGCGTGCCGGCCTACGTGATTTTCAGCAACCAGACGCTGGAGTTTTTCACCCGCCTGCGGCCGACCACGATGGAGGCCGGGTTGAGTATCCGCGGTGTCGGCGAGGTCAAGGCGGAGCGCTACCTGGAGCCCTTCCTGGCGGTGATCCGGAAATATGGAGCGCAACCGGACCAGTGAAGGCGGGTTGAATCCCCGCGTTCCTCGTAGCATACTTTCCGGGTCGATCAGAGACTCCCGCCATGCACCGGCACTTTCCAGACTCGTCTTTTTCTCTCCGCCCGCGGCGTGCCCGCGGCGGCTACGCCCTGCTCGATGTGATCATCGCGGTGACGGTGTTCTCCTTCTGGGGGGTCGGGCTCATCACCCTGCTGCAAAAAGTCAGCGACACTTCAAACAGCTATTCGCGCGACCGGCTGATCCAGTACCAGCTCGAGTCCCTGCTCACCGAGATGAAGCATCGCCCGGTGCAGGAAATGAACAGCGAGCGCCGCGACGAGGCACTCGACGTCACCTTCCGCACCACGGTGGCGCCGCTCAATCTCACCAACATCGCCGGCGAGACACTGGAGGATCTCTACGAGGTCACCGCCACCGCCACCTTCAACGACAGTGGAGGAGAACAGGTCGAGACGGCGCGGCTCACCATCTATCAGCCGGAGGAGGATGGACGCTGATGAAACGGATCCTCCGCTGTTCTTCTGGTCGATCGGAAACCGCGCGCGCATTCTCCCTGTTCGAGATCGTCGTCTCCATGGCGATCCTCGCGCTGCTGTCGGGGACCGTCTTCGGCATCGTCTGGAAGACGGCGGATGTGGCCGGCGAGATCCGCGTCTACGACACCCGTGACGAGCAGGTGGCCCGCTTTCTCGGGCTGATGCGCGAGACGGTGGAGACGCTGCCTTCGGGGGCGACGCTGGAGATGGTGCCGCCGGAGGAGACCGGCACCGCTTTCTACGACATGACCGTGACCGGCGCGCCGACGGCTTTCACTTTCGGCGAGCGCAACCTCGGCGACGGCGATACCATCATCGGCGTGCGTCCGCAGACAGATCCCTCCCGCGACCCCGCCTTCGCTGATGAAACAGGCGACACCCCGCCACTCTACGAGCTGGCGATCAGCCGCGAGGATTTCGCGCCGCGCGATGCCGACGGCGACGGCATGGTGTTCAACGCCGGAGGCGACAGCGCCTTTCTCCAGGCCGATGAAAAGGGGCGCTATTGGCTGCCGCTGCTCGACGACGTCACCGCGGTCAGTTGGCGATTCTGGGACCAGGCGCAGCGCACCTGGCTGGATCGCTGGACGCAGACGGATCGGCTGCCCGAGTTGCTCGAGCTATCCCTCGACGACCGCTATCGGCCCGCGCCGCTGGTGGTGGTGTTCGAAGTGCCGGCGCATCTTTCCTCTCCCGAAACGCAGGCGCAGCCGAGTGCCGGAGGAAGTGGCAACACAGGTGGCGGCGGCGCGTCCTCCGCGCCGGTGCGGGACGGAGGCGCGCGGCGTCCCTCCGATGGCGCTCCCCGGGGTGATCGGCCCGGCAGGGGACAGGAGCGCATGCCCGGCGCCAATATTCAGGTCGTTCCCGGTCGCGTGCCGGGAAGCGGTCGCGGCCAGGGCGGTGGCGGTGGTGCCGGCAATGGATCCGGCGGCGGCGGCGGCGGCGGCGGTGGCGGAGGCGGAGGCGGAGGAGGAGGCGGAGGAGGAGGAGGGAGGCAGCGATGAAAACGCTTCACCTCATCCCGCGGGAATCGTTTTCCCCGATCTCAGGCGGCCAGCGTGGTATCGCCCTCATGCTGGTGATATTCGCGGTTGCGTTTATCGGCATCATCGTCATGGGGCTGGTGGAAATTTCGCGTTTCAGTTGGAACGAAAGCACCCGGGAGCGCGGCCGCTTTCAGGCCAAACTGCTGGCGGAATCCGGCGCTGCCATTGCCTCCCATCCCAAGGTGGGCCGGGGCGACCCCGTGCTGTCGCGGGAGTTTCCTGACGGGCGCCGCCTCGACGTCCGCATCACCACCGAGGGCAGGAGCATTCTCGTCAGTACCTTGAGCGAGGATCTGTTCATCGATACCGCCCGCGAGTTGTTCATCCTCTGGGGGCTGGACGCCACCGAAGCGTCCATCGCCGCCGATTCCCTGGCCGATTGGGTCGATAGCGACAGCGAGGCCCGCAGCAGTGGTGCGGAGACCGATTACTATGCCGCGCTGAAATACGCCGATTTCCCGCCCAACACCGCGTTCAGCGATCTCGACCAGATGCTGCTGGTGCGCGGCATGGATCGAGTCGCCAAGGCCCAGCCGCTGTGGCGTGATTACTTCACCCTCTATGGCGACGGCACCATCGATGTGAACGCCGCTCCGGCCGACCTCATCGAGGCCTTCTTTCGCACCACTCCCGCCGCCGCCGCCAGCCTTGTCAGCGCCCGCACCGGCAACGATCTCATCGAGGGCACCCAGGATGACTACCTCATCGAAGACGTCGAGGAGGCCAAGGCCATGCTCGGCCTTTCCGGGGAACAATGGATACGGGTCGAGGCTTCCGTGTCGCTGGAGAACTCCGCGCGCCGCATCGAGAGCGTGGGTTCCATCGGCGACGACTTCGTCTATCGCCTCACCGTTCTCAGCGAGGGAGCCGATGAAAACAGCGCCGGCTCCCCAGTGGCGCGGATGGCGCGTTAACGGGAAGGGAGGGCGGCGTGTTTCCGGTTCGCTTTTGGCATGCGCTTGCCTGATACTGACCGGGTGACGGAGGCCGCAACGATTGCGGTCGCACCGGGTTGAATCGCCGACGATACCCTGTTGAACCGGCCCCGGCTGTCGCATATCTTTCGCGCCCGCCCCGTGGTACCCTCTCCTTTTCCCTTTTCCTCACCGCATGAGTCGCCCAAAAATCGCCCTGCCCGATGAAGCCCGGGGCTGGACCCTGTGGTCCGGTCGCAAGGTGGTGGCGGAGGAGCGTGAACTGGAGAGCCTCGTGGACAATGGCGCGGAAACCCTGATCGGAGTCCCCGCCGGTCTGGCCACCACCTTCTCGGTGAAGCTGCCGACCATGGAGGATGCCCTGTTCCCCGACATGGTGCGGTCGCAGATTGAGAAACGCGGCCTGGCCTACCAGGGCGAGAGTTCCGTGACCCCGCACAGCTTTCAAGTTATCGAGCAAGAGGCCGGTGAAACGCTGTTGAGCGTGGATGTGTTGTCGGAGGAATTTCCCGAGACCCTCGCTTTTCCGCGAGCTGAGGGATACGCCCCGGCGGCCCGGTTGCGCAGACTGCCCGAAGACAGCCTGGTGCTCTGGCTCGAGCACCGGCGACTGGTGCTCGCGGCGAGCCACCGCGGTCACCTTGCCCACGTGCAGGTGCTCAGTGCCGAGCCGACTTTGAATACAGCGGCGGCCCAGGAGATCAATCTGACCACGCTCTCGCTTCAGGCCGAGGGGCTCCTGCCCGATGCGCCGGAGCTGATGGTGGCGGGCCGGTTGGCGGCTGACGGGGAGAAAAGCGGACGCAGTGAGTTTGAGAAAGCCCTGCTCATGCCGGCCGAGTTCAACGCCGAGCCCCTTCCCGCCGTCGTCGGGACACCTGCCCTCGCCGATGGATTTTTGCCGGTGTCGGTTCGCCAGGCTCGTCGGCGCCGGGCGACCACGCGGCGGCGCACCGTCGGGGCCCTCGCGGCGGCGGCGGTGTATCTCGTCGCCGGGAGTTTTCTCTGGATCCACGCCCGCAACACCGAGGCCGCCATTTCAGACTTGGAAGAGCAGGTCGAGGAAACCCGTCCGCTGGTGGAGGCCATCCAGGAGAGCGAGGCCCGCTGGCGCGAACTGGAGCCGGCTTTCGACCTTCACTACTACCCGCTGGTCCAGCTCAACGAAACCACCCGGGTCATGCCCGGCAGTGGCGTGGTGGTGCGGGAGTTTGAGACCCGCGACCGCCAGATCAGTGTCAATGGCCGGACCCGTGATGTGCAGATGGCGTTTCGGCTGAAGGAGGATCTGGAGTCCAATCCCTTCTTCTCCGCCTATGCCTGGAACATGCCGCAGCCCAAGATTGAGCGGAACAACACGGCGAACTTTAAGATTCAAGGACAACCGAAACATGAGGGGGCTGACAACTAGAGAAAAACGGCTGCTCGGCCTGTGCCTGGCCTCGGTCTTTCTGGTGGCGAACCTGTTCGCCGGCCGGGCGATCATGCGCTCCCTCGGCGGTGGCATGGCCAGAATCACTGAGCTGAAGAACGAGCTGGCCGAAAACGAAATGTGGCTGGAGGAACGCGAGCTCTGGGATCGTAGACAAGAATGGCTGGAGAAAAACTTGCCTGATTCTCTGGTGCGGCAGCGCATCTCCGCTGGCAACGCCCAGGGCGAACTGATGCAGTCGCTGCAGAACGAACTGCTCGAGCGCAAGCTCAAGATCGAGCGGCAGAGCCTGCTCGAGCCCGTCAACGCCACCTACCACGACGAGGTCGCCGTGAACCTGCGAATCAAGGGCGAAGCCGCCGTCCTTAGTCAATGGCTGGCCACCCTGCAGTCGCCGGAAAAATTCGTGGTGATCAAGAACATCAAACTGAAGCTCGACGACCGCTCCAAGGAAGCCGAGCCACAGGCCGAGTGCGACATCACCATCGCGCGCTGGTTCGCCCCGAGCGAGGGTGACCAGCCGGCCCCCGAGGAGGAAAATTCGCCCGATGCTCCGCAAGGGGAGGGCGAGGAGAAACCGGCCCCTCAGGGGGACGGTAAACTGGAACTGACCGAGCGCTCTTCCTGAGATGAAGAAGATTCTTCATCGCGGCATGACGGCGACAGCGAGCGGAATCTGCTTTGTCGTGCTGTTGTCCGGCGGCGGAGTCTTTGCCCAGGCGCCGGAGCCCGCGGTCGCGGCGCACAATGATGGCGCCCTGCCGCAGCCGATAGGTTCGCGGCATTTCGAGGCGCTGACGGGCAACTCGCCGTTTCTCCGTCCGCTCAACCTCACCGAAACCTACGTGTTGCGCGGCATCGCCCGAATTGATGGCGAACCGGTCGCCACCCTGTTTAACCGCGAAACCAAGAAATCGGTGCTGGTGACCACCAACAAGGCCAACGCCGAGCGCATGCAACTGGTGGCGGTCAACGAGGCCGACGCCATCCTCGGTATCACCGCCATCACCGCGACTATCACCTTCGACGGTGAGAAGGTGGAACTGAAATTCGAGCCGGAACGCGTCGCCCCGGCGCCGAAATCCAGTGAGCAACACGGCGGCCCGGGACAAGGCGCGCACGGCGAAAAGGGTGGGGACCACGGCAAGCGGCGCGGGCCGTCGAAAGAGGAGAGAGCCCGTTACGAGGGGCTCTCGGAGGAGAAGAAAGCAAAATTCCGTACCTTCATGGGCCAGACGATGCGCAAATATCCCAATCTGAGCCGCGAAGAGCGCGGCAACATGATTCGCGGCGCCCTCATCCGCCTTTCCGATGGCGGCGATATTTCCGTGGACAAAGACGCGGGCGGTTCTTCCTCTTCCGGGAAACGTTGAGTTTAGGTGGTAGGGGGGGGTAGGGGTTTAGGTCGTAGGGATTTAGGTGGTACTGCCTTTCGCGGTTGGTGTGTCGCGAAGCGACTGGTTATCCTGACCGGGGTGCTTCAGCCCCCGGTTTCAGGGCATCTCCCCGCTATCGTCGCGAAGCGACGGATCACCGATACACCCTTTTTCTCTGGCCAGCCGTCCCGCAGTCGCTATAGGTCTCCGCGTGGACACCACCAAGCCGAAACTCAACATCGCCCTGCTCGGCCATCGCTTTATGGGCCGGGCTCACTCCAACGCCTGGCGACAGGTCACCCGCTTCTTCGATCCGCCGTTTGAGCCGGTGCTGAAAGTGGTCTGCGGTCGCGACGAGGCCGACCTCGCGACCTTCGCCGACCGCTGGGGCTGGGAGGAAACCGAGACCGACTGGCGCAAAATCATCGAGCGCGATGACATTGACGCCATCGACATCTCCCTGCCCACCTTCCTCCACGCCGAGACCGCCATCGCCGCTGCCGCCGCTGGCAAGCACATCTTCTGCGAAAAACCCTTCGCCCTCGACGGCGAACAGGCATCCTCCATGCTCGCCGCCGCGGAGGCCGCCGGCGTGGTCCATTACCTCAACCACAACTACCGCCGTTGCCCCGCTGTGGTGCTCGCTCGGCAACTCATCGACGCCGGCGAGATCGGCGAGATCACCCACTGGCGCGGCGCCTACCAGCAGAGCTGGCTGCTCGATGCCGACCATCCCATCGACTGGAAACTGCGCAAGGCCACCGCCGGCGCCGGTCCGCTGTGGGATCTCGGTTCCCACGCCATCGACCTGGCCCATTTCCTCGTCGGCGACATCGCCTCGGTGGATTGTCGGATGAAGAACTTCATCACCGAGCGCCCCCTCGCCGAAGCCCCGGATCAGCGCGGCGAGGTCGAGGTGGAATGTGCCGCCCTGCTCACCACCGAGTTCGTCAACGGCGCCCTCGGCAGCATCGAGACCACTCGCTACGCCACCGGCCGCCGCAACCGCCACACCTTCGAGATCTACGGCAACCGGGGCGCCCTGACCTGGGACATGGAGGACATGAACCATCTGCAATTTTACTCCGAGCAGGATCCCGAAAACGCCCGCGGTTTTCGCGACATCCTCGCCACCGAGCGCTGTCACGACTACGTAGGCAACTGGTGGCCACCGGGCCACATCATCGGCTACGAGCATACCTTCACCCATGCCGCCGCCGATTTCCTCGAAGCCGTCGCCGCCGGTCCGACTGCCCCCGGGATCAAACCCGATTTTCACGACGGCGTGCGCATCACCCGAGTGATGGAGGCGGCGCTGCGGGCAGACGCCGACGGTTGTCGGGTCGCGGTGGGGAGTTGATCACCGGCCAGAGGGCGGCCACCTTGCCGGAAACGTCCTTGGTTTTGTGGGTAAAGTTTGACGCCGCGCGCAAGCCCGGGCGGGTTGGTGGCGTTTCAGGGAGCCGCCTTGGGATTGTTGGGCGCTCGGACCGAACCGATCCAAAGCGCCGTCAAGCCGGCGCACTCCAAGGCGGAGCAAGTTCTGGAGTGCGGCGGCTTGACGCCGCTTTCGGGGATGAGAGATGATCTAGACAATTCTGACGAAGTGGTTTCTGTCAGAAATATATAAAAAACCCTTGCCTTGCCGACGTTTGTCGTCGATAACCTCTCGCGTCGCCGACAAATGTCGGCAATCGCTATGAAAAAGAAACGCAAACGCTTATCTCCCGCCGAGGTGGATCTGATGCAGCACCTGTGGAGGACCGCGTCGGCCACCGTCACCGAACTGCGGACTTTGGTGAACGCGGATCGCGGCGACGCCGTGTCGCGCAACACGATTCAGGTCCAGTTGCAGCGCCTCGAGGACAAGGGCTGGGTCACTCACACGCCGGACGGTCGGTTGTTTCGCTACCAGCCGACGGTCTCCGCCGAGCAGGGCATGGCGGAACTGACCAGGGATTTTCGCAACAAGGTATTTGGCGGCTCAGCCCTAGCGCTGGTGCGCTGTCTGGTGGATGCCGACGACATCACCCAGGGAGAAATCGACGAACTCAGGAAACTCATCAACCAGACCGAAGAAAAATGATCGCTTCCTCCATCGACAACATACCGAACGCCCACCTCGTGATTCGCCTGGCGATGCTTTCGCTGGCGATTTCCGCCGCCGCCGTCGTGTCGGCGCCGCTGCTGTTCAGGCGACTGGCGCGTTTTCGCAGCATCGCCCACAGCCTGGCGATTGGCGCGTTGGTTCTGACCCCGCTGCTGGCTCTGTCCAGCCATGTGGGCGGAATCGACTGGACGCGGTTGGCGCGAGTGAAGACGGCCCAACCATCGACCTTGGTTTCTGACACTGCCGCCAGTCCTGAGCCGATGGCGGGGGGCACAAGCGCCGCCGATGGATCGGTGACGACCGTGTTGTGGAATGGTGAACCGCTGCTCCCGGTCGGCTTGCTTTCCGGTGGGCATGCGACCTGGATCAATCTACTGGGGCTGATCTGGCTGGCCGGATTTGGAGTGATGCTGGCGCGGCTTGGCGCAGGTGCCTGGTGGGTCGCAAAGGTGCTGCGCGGCACTCGCGAACCCAATGCCTTCGAGCGGGCCAAACTTGCCCAGTCGGAATCGCCTCGCGACTCGGAGGTTCCGGTGCGGATTTCTCCCTTGCCGGTGGTGCCATTTTTCAGCGGCTTTCCGCGGCGCTGCATCGTGATCCCGGAAAAGCTTGTCTCACAACTCTACACCGCCGAACTGGGGATGGTGATCGAGCACGAACAGGCGCACTGTCGCCAGCGGGATCATTGGGTCGCCTTGCTGCAGCAACTGGCGCGGGCCATTCACTGGTGGAACCCGCTGGTGGCCGTAGTGAACCGCCGCCTGTCGCAAACCCGTGAGGAATTGTGCGACCACGCGGTCACCCAGGCTAAGCCCGCGGAGTTTGTCGAGTCTTACAGCCGCCTGCTGGTCTCCATCACGGACGCCTTTCGGCCCGCTCCGGCCCAGGCATGCGCTCTCGCCGTCACCTCGACCTACCGCAATCTTCGCCGGCGCATTCTCATGCTGAAACGGGGTGGCGAGGGTCATCATCGCCGGCCTCCGCGTTCCCTGGTTGCAGCGGTCTTTCTGCTGACAGGGCTGTTGTTGATTCCCGTATCCTGCAGGTCGGGCGATGAGCGGGACGAAGAGGAGCAGGCAGGAAGTAGGGAAGCACTAAACGTGAAACTGTCTGAATTGACGCGTACTTGGCAAAAGGCGGATCCACCTGCGCCGCCCGCTAATCTGAATAAGGGAGAAGCCACCACGCAGATCCGGGTGACGTCAAAGTTTGTCGAGATTTCCGAAAAAATCGAAGATGGGCTGAGCACCGCGACGGTGTTGACGGACCCCCAGTTTCAGGAGTTGGTTCGGTTTTTGGGCGGGCTTGAGGGGACCGATCTGTTGTCGGCTCCGTCGATTCTCACCATGAATGGCCGACAGGCGAAGATCGAAGTTGTTCGTGAGGTTGCGGTCCCCGCCACCGAGGGAGAGGAGGACCGCGTCGGCGCGGGCATCTCTCTCGATATCACCCCAACCTACAGTGAGGGCAAGATCCACCTGGTGGGAAAAGCGACGATTCGCGAAACGGATGCCCCTACTGAGGGGGCCGAGGCCGCCCCCGGCGGTGCGGTGTCATTCCACACTGCCGAATCCTACTTTGGCGCCAGCCTGGAAAACGGAAAGACCCTGCTGCTGAGTCTGCGCAAGAACTCCGGCGACCCGGGCCTCTTGTTCATCGCCATCACCGCCACGGTGGCGGAGGAGGGGTGAGGTAGAGTTGCGTGCTGCCGGAGGTGGATAAGAGGCAGAGCGCAACTCTGCCCCGCACTCAGCCTTTGTCCGCCGCTTCGCGGATCTTTGCCAGGTATCTGCCCGGGCTCTCATTGAAGGCAGCGAGTTCGTCGAAGCCGGCCAGCCGCACCAATTGGTTGGCGACGACATGATCGTAGGCCTCCGGACCCAGGAGCTTGCCGGAGACGACACAGGTCTTGAGCGGGTAGTCTTTTTTCTGTTTTTCCACCACGGCCAGATCAAGTTCGCCGAAATACTTGGCCGGGCTTTTCTCCAGCTTGGTCACGGACTCAAGCGAGGAAAGGCGAAACAGGCGGTTGCGGAAGATATGGTCGATCACCTTCTCGCCGAGGGGCTTGCCGGTAACGATGTCCTTTTTCAGCGGATACCAGGGTTTCTGCTGCGCCACCAGGCGGGCGTCAATCTCGGTGACGCGGGTGTAGGCGTCCTCGGAAAAGCGATTCATGCAGTCGCTGCAGCAGACGCGAATTTCCCGTCCCTGATAATCGATGATCTCGACATCTCCCTCGATGGGTTCGTCGGAGAGGACACACTTCTCCAGAGGATAGGGGTCGCCGATGCCGGGATCGATCGGCTCTCCGCCCCGAACTGGGCTCAGGTTTCCGATGATAAGCAGCAGCGCGAGCGCGCCGGCGAACGGGGTGAAACATTCTCGAATCGGCA
Organism: Acidobacteriota bacterium; assembly: GCA_024277255.1. Classification (GTDB taxonomy): domain Bacteria; phylum Acidobacteriota; class Thermoanaerobaculia; order Multivoradales; family SZUA-115; genus SZUA-115. The sequence continues at coordinate 30,154 of JAJRVQ010000054.1, forward strand.
TATGAGGGGAGGGGTGCTTGGTGGAAAAAGGCGCCGACACGACGGGGCGTTGGACTCCCCCGCCGTGCCGGCTTGCTCTCACGGTTGCCGTGAAAAGAAGTAACCTTTGGCGTCAGGCAATGCAGTCGATGAGCGGGTATTTGACATCCATCAGGGCGGGCCCACTGGGGGCGCCCATCCACTTCTCGATTACCGTGGCGTAGACGCTGCGGAAATCGACAGTGTGCTTGAGGCTGCCGCCGCCGCCGCCCTGCAGGTCGGTGAGGCTGGGGTGTTTGCCCTGGACGCCGGCTTTGACGCCCGGACCGAACATGAACAGCGCCGAAGCCGCGCCGTGGTCGGTGCCGCGGCTGCCGTTTTCCTTGACCCGCCGACCGAACTCACTGGTGGTCATGGTGAGCACGCGCTTGTCTTGGCCCTGCGCCTTCAGGTCTTTGTAGAAGGCGGTGATGGACTCGTTGAGCGACAGCATGAGGCGGTCGTGGCCGAGCCGCTGCCCGGAGTGGGTGTCGAATCCGCCGAGCTCGGTGAAGAACACCCGGGTGCTCAGGCCGCTGACGATGAGCGCCGCGATGGTCTTCAGGTTTCTTCCCAGCGCGGTGTTGGGGTACTCCGCCTTGGGCTTGTATTCGGCGGCCATCTTGCGAATCACATCGCTGCTGGCGTTAGCGTTGCCGGCGGTCATTTTGATGAAGTCCCGGTTGGTCGAGAAACCTCCCAGGCCCGCCTGATTGAGCTTGCGGAACACCTCCTTGCGCTTTGGGTCGCCGCGGTCGCCGGTGTAGCGATAGGCTTCGGCGGAACTGAAGCTGAGCCCGGGATGCTCTTTGCCGACAAGAACGCGCGGGGTCTTGCCCGGCCCGACTGCAATGGACAGTTTCGGATCAATGTTGCCCTTGAACGCGGTGTCGCAGGCGCGGCCCACCCAGCCGAACATGGCGCGGGTGGGATAGCGGTCGGCGGTGTGCCAGATGTCGGTGGCGGTGAAGTGACTGTAGTTGGTCTCCGGATAGCCGACACCGGGAATGGCGGCGAAGGCGCCCTCGTCATAGAGTTCCTTGATGCCCTTGAGGTTGGGGTGGAGCCCGGCGTAGTCATCCAGTTTGAGGACTTCCTCGTCCTTGATGCGAGTTTCGATGCGCGCCTTGTGGTACTCGGGATCGCCGTAGGGCACGAGGGCGCTGAGCGCGTCGTGGCCTCCGGCCAGTTGGAGAATGACGGTGACACGCTGCTCGGGTTGCGCCTGTGGTCCGGCCATGGTGGAGCGGACAAGGGAGCTCGGCAGGGCGGCGCCCACGCCGATCAGGCCGAGGCCGCGGGTGACGAATTCTCGGCGGGTGTTGATATAGGACTTGGACATGGTGTTTTTCCTTTCTTGAGTGAGGAGTTGCGGTGAGTTCAGGAGAGATTCGATGGTCTGATCGGTTCAGCCCAGTTGGGATTCTGGGGTGCTCATGAGGAGGACGAGAACGGCGCGCAGCTTGGCGTTGATTTGGTCGCGCTTGGCGTCCCACTCGGCCGCGGGCGGCAGCTCGCCGAGGTATTCGGCCAGAGCCCGACTCTCTTCGGAGTTGGGCTTGACGACGAGGCAGGCCTTGATGAGTTCATCGACAATTTTTTGCGGCGTGCTCACATCGGTGCCCTTCAACAGGGCGACGAGATCGACATTGGGCTGCTCGAGGAGCCGGGCCATCTGGTTGTAGCGCACGAGGATGCGCTCGGCGTTGATCCAGGTGCGGCCCTCGTTCCAACCAGCCACATTCGGCGGCTCGAAGAGGAGCTGTCCCATCTGGTTGACGGCGGAGTCGACGCTGGCGTAGTTGACGTCCTTGATACCGAGGTCGCGGATGGCGCCGACGGCCAGTTCGACGGGGCCTTTGATATGGGATCCCATGGCCTTGGAACTGTAGAACTCCTCGGAGATGAAGAGATTTCTCAGCATCGGCCGCAGGTCGTAGCCGCAGTAGCGCATGAGTTCGGCCATCTGGTCGGTGGTCGCGGTTTGCGGCTCGTCATGGACCAGAAACTTGAACAGTTTCCCGGTGATGTAAGTGCCGGTGGCTGGCTGGCGCAGAATGATGTCCACCAAGTCATCACCGCTCCAGTTGCCGGTGGATCCCATGATTTTCTTGTTTTCCAGGTCGTGGCGGGTGGCGATGTAGCGGAACTGCCCGGTCCACGAGTCGTAGTTGTAACCGGTCAGGGCGCGAGAGGCTTCGCGCAGGTCCTCTTCGCTGTATCCCCGGCCTTCGCCGATGGAGAACAGTTCGAGAATTTCCCGGCCGAGGTTCTCGTTACCGCTGCCCTTGTAGTTCACGTTGTTGTCCAGATAGGAAATCGTGGCCGGATCGTGAACGATGCCGCGCAGCAGGGCGGCGTAGTTGTCGGTGCCGTAGGTACGGAACAGCTGGTTCTGCTTGAACAGCATGAAGGTGCGGTAGCGCTTCTTGTATTGCGTGGCGAAGTGGTCGTGCCAGAAAAGGGTGAGCTTCTCCTGCAGCGGACGCGGCGACTCTGCCATGCGCTGCAGCCACCACTTGCGCATTTCGCTTTGCAGCCGGCGCTCGGGGTTGCGGTATTTGACTGTCATATACTGGCGCTCGTCCCAGGGCAGGCGAGACTGCCAGGAACGGGTGCGGGTCAGGCGCGCGGGATCGAACTCGATGTTGGCGGCGGGCCGGTCATAGATTTCGACGAAGTAATCGACGGCGTCGTGCAGGCCCATTTCGTAAACCTTTTGCACTTCGGCGGGGGTGCCACCGAAACCGGCGCGGACCACCAGGTGACGTGCCTTGGCGTAGTCCCACTTGCTGCTGGGCATCGGCTTGAGCCCGCCCATGGTCACCCTGCGGGCCACGGCCAGCTTGTCCTGAAGGGGGGGGATGGCCTTGACCTTCTCGGCGACGATGACGCGGGCGGCCTGAGTAGCGGCCACGGCTTTGTCGGCGGCGGCTTTGGCGGCGGCGGCTTTGGCGGCGGCGGCTTTGGCGGCGGCGATCTTGGCGTTGCGGGCCTTCTTTGCGCCGACGCAGGCCGCGTCAGCCGCGGCGAGCGCTTTGGCGGCGGCGGCCTGTTCGGCCTTGGCTTTGTCCGCGGCGGGTTTGTCGGTCGCCGCTTTGGCTGCCGCGGCTTTGGCCACGGCAGTCTTGGCGTCGCAGGCTTTTTTCGCGGCGGCCTTCTTCCCCTCAGCCGCGGCGAGGGCTTTCTCAGCAGCAGTTTTGGCGGCGGTGGCTTTGTCGGCGGCGGCCTTGGCGGTGTTGTAGAAGCTCTTGGCCTTGGATTCGAGGCCCGCCGTCTTGGCCACGGCTTTCTCGGCGGCAACCTTTTCTTTGCGCGCGTCATCGACGGCGACGACCGCGATGAACTGGCTGGAGCCGTTGAGGGTCTCCAGCGCGACCTTGTGGGCGGTGGTCTTGGCGGCGCGATTCTTGTCGGCGGCGACTTTCGCCGTTGCCGCGTTCTTCGAGGCGGCTTGGGCGGCGGCGAGCGCTTTTTCCGCGTTCTTCACCGCGGCACCCTTAGCCGCCAGAGCTTTCTTGGCGGCGGCGGCTTTGGTTTCCGCGTCTTTGGCGGCCTTCTCGGCGGCGACCTTTGCCGCGTCCGCTTTGCCGGCCACGGCCTTCTTGGCGGCGGCGGCTTTGGCGACGCAATCCTTGCAGGATTTGCCGGCGGCGGCGAGTTCGGCTTTTGCCTTGTTCAGCGCGGCGGTGGCGAGGCTGACCTTGGCGGCGGCGGCCTTGGCGGCGGCGGCGCGGTCGGTGGCGGTCTTTTCGGCGAGGGCCTTTTCGGCGAGGGCCTTTTGCTCCAGCACGGGGTAGGTGGCTCTGCGCAGGACCTTGTATTTCTCGTTGGCGTCTTTCAGAGCCACGTCCGTGGCGGTTCTCGCCTTGGCGGCGGCGGCCACCTTGGCCGCGAGATCGGTGACGGTCTTGTCGGCGGCTGTCTTGTCGGCAGCGGCTTTGTTGGCGGCGGCCTTGTCGGCTTCCGACTTGCTGGCGTTGGCTTTTTCGGTGGCTGCCTTGGCGGCGGCGGCCTTGGTGGCGGCCGCTTTCTTGGCGGCGGCGAGCGCCAGAGAGGCGTCGGAGACGGCTCTGGCGGCGTCGGCTCTGGCGGACACAGCCTCGCGGGCCGCGGTGTTGGCAGCGGCGGCTTTGTCCGTCGCCACCTTGGCGGTGGCGGTCTTTGCGGCCACGGCGTCAGCCAGCGGATCCGCGGCGATGGTGATGCCGGAGAACATCGTCAGCGCGATTGTCGCGGCCCAGATGCCCTGATGTTTGGTAGTCTTCATGGTAGGATGTCTTTCGTGAGTTGACCGGGGTGAGTGAGGATTCTTCGATGTTGCCTGATTCCATGTCGGCGAACGCAGCCCCCAAAAAGGGACGACGGCAGCAGACGCGGCATCGGCAGTATCTACCGTGGGCGGGGTGCGGGGCGAGGGCTACGCAGATCTTGTCGTTGGCGAGGCGGATCTTCGGGACGGTCTCGCGTGAGTTGACACGGCCCGCACCGGTCTTTCGGCACGAATTCCACGAAGGTTTCCATGTCACACAGTGAGAATAAGGGCTCGACCCTGAATCGTGTTCGGTTTATGGATTTCGCCTCGATTCACCCCACTCCCGAAAAATGAACGCTGAAAATCCCTCACCCGACCACGCCTCTCCTTCGCCTTTGTCCCGTCGGCAGTTCCTGCGGCATTCCGCCTCCTCGGTGGCGGTCGCGGGAATCGCCGCCGCAGCACCTAGTCTGGTGGCCGCCGAATCGGCGACCGTGTCGGATCCATTGAAGGGCCGTATCTTCAAGACTCTCAAGATCGGCATGGTCAGGGTGAAGGGCGCCTCGCTGGCAGATCGCTTTAAGGTGGCGAAAGAGGCGGGATTTCAGGGCATCGAACTCAGTTGTCCGGGCAACGATGTCGACGAGGTGAAGAAGGCCATCGCTGAATCCGGGCTGGTGGTGGATGGATCGGTGTGTGCCGAACACTGGAAGGTGCGCCACACCGACGCCGATCCGGCGGTGCGCGCCAAAGCGCTGGAAACGCTCAAAGGCGCCCTGCGCGAGACCAAGGCGGTGGGTGGGCATACCGTGTTGCTGGTGGTGGGCCACGGCGACGATGGGACGGAAGAGGAAATCTGGAAGCGCTCGGTGGAGAACATCAGCCAGGCGGTGCCGCTGGCGGCTGAGTTGGGCGTGGCCATCGTCATTGAGAATGTGTGGAATCACTTCTGCTACGATCACGACGGTGACTCCACGCAGACGGCGGACAAGTTTGTGCGCTATGTCGACGAGTTTAACTCGCCCTGGGTGGGCATGCACTTCGACATCGGCAACCACTGGAAATACGGTTCCATGGGTGACTGGATCCGGGTCCTGGGCAAGCGCATCATCAAGCTGGACGTGAAGGGGTTCTCCCGGGAGAAGAACAAGTTCATGAAAATCGGCGAGGGCGATCTGGATTTCGCCGATGTGCGCAAGGCGCTGATCGAGATCAACTATCATGGCTGGCTCGCGGCGGAAGTTGGCGGCGGTGGTCTGGAGCGTCTCCAGGAAGTGTCCGCCAACCTTGATCGCGAGTTCGGCCTGGCCTGAGAGAGAAAAACAAGGGTGAAAATTCTCCTCGTCGCGGACCTCCACTACACGTTGAAGCAGTGGGACTGGGTCAACCTGGTCGCGGAACACTTTGATCTCGTGGTGGTGGCGGGGGATCTTCTCGACGTCGTTTCGGCGGTGGATCTCGATGTGCAGATTCTGGTGACGCGCAAATACCTCGGGCGCATCGCGCCCAAGGCGCGCCTGCTGGTCTCCTCGGGCAACCACGACAGCGATGCACGCAACGCCGCCGGAGAAAGGGTGGCAGCCTGGCTGCTGGAGTCCGGGGCGGGCGATGAAGCCGTTGTCGTCGATGGCGACTATCTCGAGGAGGAGAGTGCTTTTTTCACGGTTTGTCCCTGGTGGGACGGGCCGGAGACGAGGGCTGAGGTCGCCGAGCTTTTCGCCCGCGACGCCTCGCGGGCGCGCGGCAAGACTTGGATCTGGATCTACCACGCTCCTCCGGCGGGCTCGCCGGTGAGTTGGACGGGAAAGAAGTTTTTCGGCGACGAGGCTCTGGTGAATTGGATCGGGAAGTATCGCCCGGCCATGGTCATGAGCGGACACGTGCATCACGCGCCTTTCGCCAAGGGGGGCGCATGGATGGATCGCATCGGCGACACCCGAGTATTCAACATGGGGCGGCAGATCGGTCCGGTGCCGACCCACATCGTGGTGGATACCGAAGAGCAGAGCGCGAAATGGTTTTCGCTCGCGGGCAACGAAGTCGCGTCTCTCGCGGGGCCGGTGGAACGGCGGGAGTTGCTGTAGAAGGCCTTGCCCTTTCTCAGGCCTGCTTCTTCGATTGGTGGTGCAGGAGGCTCTCGAGCACCTCATCGACCATGCCGAGGTGATCCTCGTTGGATTCGAACTGGGTCTTGAGGTCCGCCAGATAGGAGGTGACTCCGCTGAGTCGGCCGGCGAGCATGCGGGCGATGTGGTAGTTGGCCTCGGGATGATCGCGCAGGAAGGCGTCGCCATCCTCGGCCACGCGACAGGTGGTCGGCTGGAGGGCGCGGACCGTGGCCATGTGCGGGCGACCGAGCAGCACCGACACTTCGCCGAGAATGGAGCCGGGAACGGAAACTGTGTTGATCTGGGTGTCCTGCTTGAGAATTTCGACCGCGCCATCGATCAGAAACAGGAGGAGCGGGCTGTTGTCCCCTTCGTGAAGAAGGGTCTCCCCCTCGGCGAAGAGGCGCTCGGGAAGTGCGGCGCACATGTCGAGGGTGGTGTTCATGCAGGCTGGCGCGGGATGGGGAAAATGAACAGGGTGGACCAGAGGGGGAGTTTCAGAATACGGAGCGAACCGGTGAAGTCAATCGGCGAGGAGTGGCATTCCTCCCCTGGGAAAACGCGCCCCATCTTCCATCTGCGATTTGCCTTCGGCTTTCTCCGCTTCACTGCGAATCCCATCTTCGCGGCGCCGCCGCTGTTTTTCAGTTCCGTTTTCCTCCAGCCTCTGTTAGGAACAGCGGCATGGATCATCCCGTTGAGCCGGTGGCGGTGCCGAAGATTTCGTGGCGCGCCTTGTTCGTTTATGGTGGCCGGTTGCTCCGGGTTTGTTGGGGCCTGGCCCTGGCCTTCGTCGTGCTGAGCCTGGCGCAGCAGAGCGCGCTGGTGGTGTCCGGGCAGTTGGTCGGCGAGATCACCACGCGACTGGCGATGCTGGGCGGCGAAAGTGGAGGCGCCGATTCTGGTGGGCTGGTCTCGGCCTACTGGTTTTGGCTGATCCTCGCCGCTGGCGGACTGCTGATCAGTGTGCCGTTGAGGTGGGTGACGGAGTGGGTGAACGGGCGCATGGCCAACCGCCTGCGCATCGACGTGTTCGACAACGCCATCCGCCAGTCACCGGATTTTTTTCAGGGCCGCAACGCCGGCGAGTTGAGCACGGTGATCAACCAGTTCACTCAGGAGGCGCAGATGACCATGCGCGCGCTCATCCTCGAGCCTGTCATCCAGGGCATCGTGCTGGGATTGACCGTCGGTCTGATCATTTACAACTTTGTGCAAATCCAGGGACCGGATGGCATCGAGATGCTGGGCATGCGGATTCCGGCCCTGTTGCCGCCGGTGATCATCCTCATCCTGTCGCTGATGTCGCCCTACCTGACCACGAAGATTCAAGCCCGAGTGCGGCGGCGCTCGGCGGAACTGCGCGACAGCAACCTGGCGCTGGCCGGGTTGGTGACCGGGGCGATGCAGTCGCCCGAAGAGATCCAGGCGATGAACGCCGAGGCGGTGTTCGGCGAGAAGCACGAGCAGGCCCTCGACGGCTACGTCCGCGCCCGGGTGCGGCAGAGTCTGGTCTTGGAATGGGCGACCGTGCTCAACGGACTGCCGGGCTGGCTGGCTCCGGCCGTGCTGCTGGGAATGGCGGTGGCGATGGCAGTGAATTCCCCCGACTCCGTCGAGGTCGGCAATGTGGTGGCGATTTTTCTGCTGGCACCGCAGTTGATGCGCCCGGTGGAAAGCCTCAGCGGCATCCTGCTCATGGCCGGTTCTTCGTGGCCGGGGATTCACCAGGTGCTGACCCTGCTGGAACAGCCTCCGGCGACCGGGGATGATCCCCAAGCCCGGGAGGTGGAAACGCTGGTGCCGACACTGGAGGCGCGCGCCGTGACCTTTGCCTACCCCCGAGCCGACACCCCGGTGTTCCACGATCTTTCCCTGACCGCGCCCACCGGAACAATCACCGGCCTGGTCGGTCGCATGGGCCAGGGCAAGACCACGTTTTTTCGCCTCGCGCTGCGCTTTTACGAGCCGGACGAGGGAGCGATTCTCCTGGGCGGCATCGACGTTCGCGACATCCGCCTCGACAGCCTGCGTCGCCACGTAGGCATGATGTCGCAGTTCCCCGCGTTCTTTCACGACACCTTGCGCGAAAACCTGCGCCTCGGCGGACCGGACGCGAGCGATGAGGAGTTGATCGCCGCTTGCCGAAGGACAGGATTGTGGGATCTACTGAAGGAACGCCTGGGAGAGAACCCGCTCGACGCGCCCTTCGCCGCCGGGGCGATGCTTTCGGGCGGGCAACGCAAGCTGGTGGCCCTGACTCGTTGCCTGCTGCGTGATCCCGCCTTCCTTTTTCTTGACGAGCCGACTGCCGGTATGGACAATTCGGAGAAATACGGGCTGGCTGAGCCGTTGCGGCGGGCCTGTGCCGGAAAAACCGTCCTCACCGTCGATCACGATATTCCATGGCTACTGAACTTCTGCGATCACTTCATCGTGCTCGATGGTGGGCGGGTGATCGAGGAGGGCAGCGGTGCCGAGTTGCTGGCGCGCGACGGGATTTTCGCCGAGCTTCATGCGCATACCCATTTTGCCGAACCGGAGAGCGGGAGGGGGACGGGCGATGGGGCTTCCGGGAACCCGAAAAACTGTTGTTAGCGGGATGAGTTAACCAGTCCGGCAAGAAAATTTGCATGAGAGCGGAGTCGCCTCGTCTATCATTTAATGCCCCTTGGCGGGCGGAAGAAAAAAACCAAACCAAACCGAAAAATGAGTGTGAACAAAATCGAAGTGACCGTGGGCAAAGAGGCACCGGAGGGTGATGATCCCAAGGGGCAGGAAGTTGTGCGGGGCGAAAAGCCTGTCTTCGCCGCCGCTGGTGACGAGGTGGGCGGTCGCAGCCACTGGAAGTTTGTGGTTTGCTATGCTTGCTGCGCAACGAACCAGGTGGGTGGCTATGCCCATGCGTTCAATTGCTTCAATTGCGGTTGTTACAATCGCTGCTAGGATACCGCGAGCCGATTCAAAGTGTGGCCGACCCGGATTTTCCGGATCGGCCACATTTTCTTGTTGCTTGGGAAGCTGCCAACTCGTGAAAGGACGCTTAAATTTCCTCCTCGATCCGGAGCTGAAACGCTTGGGCGAACAGCTTGCGGAACGGCTCAAGACCATCGCGGGCGAGGTGGAGCCGGCGCAGTATCGCGCGTGGGCCGCGCCGATTCTCAGGGGTCTGTTGAATTCGACGTTTCGCGAGGTCGGGGCGACGGAAGGCGCGTTGTGGCTGGCGGACACCGCCCATGAAAACCTGGTGCCGGTGTACAGCAACGGCGCCAACGCGGAGCACTTTCTCGACACCGTCAGCCAACCTCTGTCCAGCGGGCTGATCAGCATGGTTTTCGCCACCCAGCAGCCGTTCTGCGAAAACGAGGTGTACAAGAACGAGCGGCACGCGGCCCGGGTGGACCAGTTGATGGGCCAGGTGACTTGCGCCATGATCGCAGTGCCGGTTTTTTTCGCCGAGGATGTCCGCGGGGTGATCTCGTGCGTGCGCACCAAGGCGCCGGACGCCACCGGCCCGGATCCGCCGGGTTTTGGGATTGAAGATATGCAGCAGATCGAGCTGGCCGCCGAGATCGCGCGTCGGCTGGTCGAGCACCGGCTCATTGCAACCAGTGTCGGATGGACGCATGGCGGATGACGCGCGGCCAATCGCTCGGGACTGGATGTCACCCGATCAGGCCGCGCGCGCTCTCGAGGAGGGAGATGGCGCCGGGATCAAGGTCGCCATCCTCGATTCGGGAGTGGAAATCGGGCACCCGGATCTCGCCGGGCTCACCCTGAGGGACGACCTGGCGGTGGTTCGCGACGAGTCCCGCTACCACGTCGTCGATGGCGACGGGGTGGATGTCTTCGGGCACGGCACCGCCATCGCCGGCATCATTCGGCGGGTCGCACCGAAGGCGGAGATCGGCAGCTTTCGCGTGCTCGGCGAGGGGCTCAGCTCGCGCAGCGATCTGGTGGCCGAGGGCGCGCGTCAGGCCATCGAGCGTGGCTATCACATTCTCAACTGCAGCTTTGGCTGTCGCGGGGAAGAGCGCTTCATCATGAGTTACAAGGCGTGGGTCGATGAGGCTTACCTGCGCGGCGCGCACATCGTCGCCGCCTGCAACAATCGCGA
>JAJRVQ010000055.1 GCA_024277255.1 Acidobacteriota bacterium
AGGCCTGGATCACGGCGTTGTTGTAATCCTGAATCTGCTTCACCAGACGCGGCTTGACCACATACTGCCGGTTGCCGATCGCGGCCATCTGCCGCGCCACCTGAATCGGACTGGTCTCGATCTGGCCCTGGCCGATGCAGATGTTGGCGAGATCGCCCTTCGACATGCGGTATTTGTATTTCTCGCGCCACCAGCGATCCGTCGGCACCAGCCCGGTGGCCTCTGCGCTGAGGGGAAGCCCGGTCTTTTCGCCGAGGCCGAGGCGGCGCGCCATCATGGTGACGGGCTCGGTTCCGGTCCGGGTGCCGACCTGGTAAAACCAGGTGTTGCACGATCGCATCAGGGCGCCGATGACGTTCATGTAGCCCTCGGGTTTCTTGTTCCAGTTGCGCATCACCACATCGCCGATGGACCAGCTGGTGGGGCAACTGTAGACGGTGCTCTCGGTGACGATCTGCTCCTCCAACGCGGCGAGGGCGACGGCGACCTTGAAGGTGGAGGCCGGCGGGTAGGCGCCACGAAAGGCGCGGGGATACAGCGGCTTGGCGGGGTCGTTTGAAAGTTTGGAATAGTTTTCCTGTGAAATGGCCGGGATGAACAGATTGGGATCGAACTGGGGATAGGACGCCAGCACCAGCACGTCGCCGGTGCGCACATCCATGACGACGAAGGCACCGCGCTTGACCTTCTCCGCCAGCACTTCCTCGGCAATTTTCTGCATTTCTGCGTCGATGGAGGTGACGATGTTGTTGCCGGGGCGCGGGCGCCGAACCATTTCCTGATTCAGCTTGGTGCCGTCGGCGTCGAACAGCATATTGATACGGCCCGGCTCGCCGGTGAGCCAGGTGTTGAAACTCTGCTCCAAGCCCTCCACTCCCACGGCACCTCCCCACAGCGGCTCGTTCACTTCGATTTCCCCGAGATTGCGCGGCGGACGCTTGCCCACGTAGCCGAGCACATGGGAAAGAAAAGCTCCGTGTGGATAGTGGCGCAGATAAATCGGGTTCAGCATCAGTCCCTTCATCGGCTTCTCCCGCACCTTTTCAGTCTCTTCATCGGTCAGCGGTCCGGAAAACACCAGCGGCAGCCAGCGCCTATTGTGGTAGTGCTTGAGGACGATCTCGGCGGAGAGATCCCAGCGCTTGTTGAGCACCCCGTTGACGTGGACGATGCGCTCGCCGGCGTAGCGCAGGATGGAGGTCTGATCGTTTTCATCGAGCAGGGGAAAATTGATGGCGGCGTAGTAGGCGACCCGGTTCTGTGCCATCGGATAGCCGCGACGGTCGAGAATCTGGCCGCGCGGCGCCGGCACCGACAGGGTGAAGGTGCGCGCCTCGGTCTGGGTGATGAACGAGGAGGTGATCGACTCGTCGTGGGGTTCCTCGCCCGGCTCGGATGTTTCACCTCCCTCGCGCTCCAGCTTGTTGAACTTCGAAGACAGCGGCTTCTTGCGATCCTCCTCAGTCTGAGTCTGACGGGTGGAGGTAACCGCGCTGGGTCCGGTAATGGGTGCCGTTTTCTTTTCCGCGGCCGATTCGGTTTTCTCCGCGGCGGGAACCTTTTTCTCCGCGGCCCCCGCTGACTCGGAAACAGGGCCGGTCTCGAACCGAATCTGGGCGTGAAGCGCCGGTGCCGCGACGAGCGAAAACACCGTGAACCCAAGGGCGAGGACCAGACGCGCCGACGCGGGAACGAATCGCGCGCTTCGGCTTCGAAGCTGTGAAGAAAGGGGACGCATAAAGCGGTAACTACGGACCGAACAACACTCCTACCACCGAAACAGGCTGCAAAACAGGGAGAAATACGTCACCGTTGAGAGTGAGTTTTCAGGAAACTCACGATATCTTCGGCGAGTCGCGCGCTGATCCCCTCGACTTCAGCAATCTGCGCCGCATCGGCCTTGCGCAACCGGGCCAGCGAACCGAAGTGCTTCAGTAGCCGCTGTTTGCGCGCCTGACTGACGCCGGGGCAGTCATCGAGAATGCTCTCCTCGACGCGGCGCTTCATCAGCAGTTGATGGTAGCCGTTGGCGAATCGATGCGCCTAGTCGCGGATCCGCTGCAGCAGACGCAGGGCTCCGGTCTCATGCGGCAGCACCAGCGGATCGCTCTGGCCCGGGCGGAAAATCTCCTCGTGCTGCTTGGCCAGACCGATCATGGGCAGGTCATGCAGCCCGAGGCGCCGCAGCTCTTTCATCGCCGAACTGAGCTGGCCCTTGCCACCATCGACAATAACCAGATCGGGCATACGCGCGTGGGAACGACCGCGGCGTTTTGCCCCGGTTCGGTCCGCATTTTCCTTTTCCCACATCCTCTCCCATCTCCTGAGGGCCTCCAGTGGATTCTCCTGGGTAGAGTCGGCGGCTTCCCCGCCGGCGCGCTCGCGAGCTTCCCTCAGCATGCGCGAGTAGCGCCGCCGCACCACCTCGGCCATGCTGGCGAAGTCATCCTGACCGCTCACCGTCTTGATGCGATAGCGGCGATAGCGGGCATTGTCCGGCAACCCGTTGGCGAAGCGCACCATGGAGGCGACGATGTGGTTCGACGAGATATTGGAAATGTCGAAGCACTCCATCACCAGCGGCGGAGTCTCCAGTCCGAGCGCCTCTTGCAACTCGGCCACGTCGGCCTCGGGATCGATGGTTTTGCCGGGCATGCCGCGCTTTCGAAATTGCCGGATCGGCTTCAGCGTGACACGGAAATTTTCCACCATGTCGCGCAGCTCGGCGGCGCGCTCAAAGTCGAGATCCTCGGCCGCCTGCCGCATTTCCTCCTCGATCGACAGGATACGCTCACGGGCGTGTCCCTGGAGAAACTCACAGGCCTCCCCGACCCGGGCGAGATAGTCTTCCCGGGTGATCTTGCCGACACAGGGCGCGGAGCAGTTGCGGATGATGTCGTCGTGGCAATGTTGAAAATCGCGCTCACCCGGCTTGATCGGGCGGCAGGCGCGGAGGCCAAACTCCCGGCTCATCCACGAGATCGTGCGCCGCAGCGGACCGGCGTGGACGAAGGGGCCGAAATAACGCGCCCCGTCCTCGCGGCGCACCCGGGCCAACTGAAAACGCGGCCACGGCTCGTCGAGGTGGACCTTGACCAGCAGGAAGCGTTTGTCGTCGCGGAAGGCGATGTTGTATTTCGGCAGGAACTCCTTGATCAGCTTGCCCTCGAGCAGCAGCGACTCCGGCTCGTTGCGCACCGTGTGCACCTCAAAATCCCAGATGCTCTCGATCAGCGCCCTCGTCTTGTGGTCCGCCGTGCGCTTGCGCGACGGCGTAAAATACGACGCCAGCCGCTTGCGCAGATCACGGGCCTTGCCGACGTAGATCACCTTGCCGAAGCGGTCCCGGTGCAGGTAGACGCCCGGCTGATGCGGCACATCGCGCAACTTGGCTTGCAGATCGGGTTTGGCGGGACTGGGCATGGGAGACGCTTGGTGAACCGTCTGACAACACCCGGGCCTGCTCGGACTCATCCGCGCAAGCGATCGTTTGCAACCCATCGGTTCACTGGTAAACTTCCGTTGATTTTTTCTCCGCGCAACCGCTGCGGACGTTAGCCCCCTTTTCCGCCACCATCGACCACCCGTCCGCTCACTCGCGCCGCCCCGCCCGTTTCCCTTCGCGATGAAAAACGCCCTCGCCCTCGCGGCTTCGATTCTCCTGGTGACCGGCCTGCTGGCCCCCGCCTCTCTCCCGGCTCAGGACGCCGCCCCCGACTCCCCCACTGCGGCGGAGCCTGCTAAACCCACGGAGCCCGCGGCTCCGACCAGTGCCGCCAGCGCGGTCGCCAGCCAGGCGCAAAACGCCACCGAATCGTTTCTCGATATCTTCATGAAGGGCGGCGTGGTCCTCATGACCCCGCTGGCGGTGTTGTCTTTCCTCGCGGTGCTGCTGATCTTCTTTTACTTCCTCACCATACGTCAGGGCACCGTCGTCAGCGGCAAGTTCATGAACGCCGCCGACGCCCTCATCCGCAAACAGGATTACCTCGGCCTCATCGCCGTGTGCAACCGGGAGAACGAGTGCATCGCCCGCATCGTCTACAAGACCCTCGATTTCGCCACCAAGAATCCCACCGCCAGCTTTGATGAAGTGCGCGAGGTCACCGAGGCGGAGGGCACCCGCCAGGCCAGCATCCTCATCAACCGCATCGGCTACCTCAACGACATCGGCCGCATCGCCCCCATGGTCGGGCTGCTGGGTACGGTGGTGGGAATGATCGAGGCATTCAACGGCATCGGCTCCGGAGTGCAGCACATGGAGCTGGCGCCCGGCGTGGCCAAGGCACTCATCACCACCGCCACCGGCCTCGTCATCGGCATCCCCTCGCTCATCTTCTACTCCCTGTTCCGGGGCAAAGTACAGAAGCTCATCGCCGAACTGGAGGCCGCCATGACCCACATCATGGCACTGCTCGCCGCCCAGTACAAACGCGCCAACTACCGCGCCTCGTCCCGCCGGGATAACTTCGAGGGCGCCGGAGTGGAGTGACCAGCTGATAGAGTGACGGATCGATGAAATTTCGCGACCACAAGAGCCAGCCGCCTTCAGAGCTGGAACTCGCGCCGATGATCGACGTCGTTTTCCTGCTGCTGATTTTCTTCCTGGTAACCTGGCAGTTCGCCCGTTTCGAGCGCGACATGGATGTCTCTGTCCCCGCCGCCGAGAACACCGACGACACCCAGAAGACCATCGGCGAGATCATTCTCAACGTGCGCGAGGACGGCACCGTGGTGCTCAACGGCTCCACGGTAAATTCTGCCGACCTCCTCATCCGCCTGCAAAAAATTTCCGACGCCTATCCCGATCAGGCGGTAATCCTGCGCGGCGATTCCAAAGCCAACTTCCAGCACATCATCAAGGTGCTCGACACCATCAAGCAATCCGGCATCTGGAATGTCGCCTTCGCCACGACCAAGCCCGAGCCCGAGCCCGAGCCCGAGGAGCCAAAATGAATCGACCGGCCCGAAAACTTTTCACCCCTGTCGCGGTCGCTCTGCTCCTCGCGACGGTG
>JAJRVQ010000056.1 GCA_024277255.1 Acidobacteriota bacterium
CTAGGTGGCGGTCACGTAGTAAAACCTCCTAGATTCAGTAGGTTACGGAGGCCGTCTTTCGACGCGCCTACCCACCTACCCTCCCACCTGCCCGGCCTTCTCCCCCCGCGCGAGCCTCTGAAACTGCTCCTTGAGGATGAAGGAGTCGAGGACGGCCTTGACGGTGGTCTTCTCGGCTTCGGGGAGGCGGTCGATGGCTTGGATTTTCTCTAGCAGCTCTCGGTCGGCGATCTGGACGCCGTTACGTGTTTCCTCACGGTCGTCGAAGGCGAGGAAGTCGAGCGAGACGTTGAACAGCTCGGCCATGCGGATGAGCAACGGGGTGTTGGGAACGTGGACGTCCCTCTCGTAGCCGGAGATCTGCTTCTGGTGGACGCTGAGCTTGCCCCCGAACTGGGCCTGGGACCATCCGCGCTCCTGGCGTAGCCGTTTGATCCGCGTTCCTAAGGACATCGCAACTCCCTTTCTGCTTCGGGTTTAGCCACCTTCACGGGTGGCTCATCCGTAGTGTGCTTCCTTTCTGGTGCTGGATCAAGTCTTTGGCGTTGACACTAGGTAACTCTATGGGTATGATTCATCCCAATGGTGTTTACAGAGATTGAGCCCGCCGAGAAGATTTCTTCTTCCCCCCTCCACCGATGGACCGGCTCTCGGAGCTATCGGCGGTCCCGGCGGGGGCGCTGTGCCTCTCGGTCCTATCTAGCACCTAAAAGTCTTGAGCGGTCGGCGGGAGAAAAAAGGAGAAAGAGCATGAACGCACTGGCATTGAGCGTCACCGAGGCCCAATCGGCGGGGGCCAAGGCCCCCCGCCTCGACCTCACCGGCCCCTGGCTGGCCGAAGCCGGCTTCCCAGCCGGCTCCCGTGTCGAGGTGGAGGTGGTCGAGCCGGGCCGCTTGGTGGTGACGCGGGTGGACCTAGAAGGGCCGCTGCCCAACCTGCTGCCGCTGGTCTGGCTACCGGTCGAGCGGCTGGCGGCGATTGAGGAGGCTTGTCATGGCTGAGCGCCGCTTGACGGTTTCACGCCTCTTCCGGGAGTCGAAGGAGGTCCACTACGGGCGGCTACCGCTGCGGCCGGTGCCCTTTCTGCGCATGCGGGGCGACTGGCTGGAACGGGCCGGTTTCGGGGTGGGTGAGCAGGTGCGGGTCCAGGTGGCGCGGGGTCGGCTGGTGATCGAGCCGGTGCGGAGCTGAGACGATGGCGCGCATCAGCGA
This sequence comes from Acidobacteriota bacterium, assembly GCA_024277255.1. Lineage (GTDB taxonomy): Bacteria > Acidobacteriota > Thermoanaerobaculia > Multivoradales > SZUA-115 > SZUA-115. Next base: position 1,214 of record JAJRVQ010000056.1, read on the forward strand.
GGCGGAGCTTTCGCGGTTGAAGCGGGAGGTCAGCGTGCAGCGGCTGGCCGAGGCTCGGGGGGTGAAGCTCAAGAGGCACGGTAAGGACTGGCTCGGCCTGTGCCCGTTCCACGACGACAAAGAGCCTTCGCTGGTGATCTCGCCGAAGAAGAATCTCTGGCACTGCCTGGGGGCTTGCGATGCGGGGGGCTCGGTGGTGGATTGGGTGATGAAGGCGGAGGGGGTGAGCTTCCGCCACGCGGTGGAGCTGCTGAGGCGGGATGCACCGCTGGCCTCGGAGGGCGGGGTGCGCAAGGTTTCGACGGTGCCGAAGCTGTCGGCGGCGGTGGAGTTTGAGGCGGAGGACTCGGAGTTACTAGGCCAGGTGATCGACTACTACCACCAGACCTTGAAGGAGGAGCCCAAGGCTCTGGCCTACCTCGCTGAACGTGGCCTCCACCACTCGGAGGTGGTCGAGCGTTTCCAACTCGGCTTCGCCAACCGGACTTTGGGCTACGGTTTGCCCGAGAAGAACCGTAAGGCGGGTGCCGAGATCCGAGGCCGGCTGCGCCGGCTCGGAATCTTTCGCGCCAGTGGCCACGAGCATTTCAACGGCTGTTTGGTGGTCCCGGTTTTCGATGAGGCGGGCCAAGTGGTGGAGATCTACGGCCGCAAGATCACTCCGGGCTTGAAGCCGGATATCCCGCGCCACCTCTACCTGCCGGGGCCGCACCGGGGCGTTTTCAACGAGGCGGTGCTGGCCGAGTCGAAAGAGGTCATCCTGTGCGAATCGCTCATCGATGCGCTGACCTTCTGGTGCGCTGGCTACCACCATGTGACTGCCAGCTACGGCACGGCCGATTTCACCGACGAGCATCTGGCGGCATTCGAGCGTCACCAGGTCGAGCGGGTGCTGATCGCCTACGACCGGGACGAGGCGGGGGAGAAGGCGGCCAAGAAGGTGGCCGCGCGGCTCACCGCCGCCGGCCTCGGCTGCTATCGGGTGCTTTTCCCACGCGGCATGGACGCCAACGAGTACGCCCTCAAGGTGGAGCCAGCGCGGCAGAGTCTCGGGCTGGTGCTGCGCAACGCCTCGTGGATGGGCGAGGGTGAGCCGCCGGCCCGCTCAGCCAAGCCAGAGATCCCACCGGCAACTAAAGAGAAGAAGGCCCGGCGCCAATCCCCCCTTCCTCCTTTAGTCGCTTCCCCGCCTGCCGAACCCCCACCCTCGACACCGGCGCCGCCGGCGCCGGCCACACCCACGGTGCCGGCCGAGGTGAGCGATCAGGAGGTGGTGATTCGCCTCGGCGATCGCCGTTACCGGGTGCGCGGCCTGGCCAAGAACATGAGCTACGACACGCTGCGCGTCAACCTCCTCGCGGGCCGCTCTGGTCCAGAGGGCGAAGGCTTCCACGTCGATACGCTCGACCTCTACTCCGCCCGCCAACGCGCGGCCTTTGTGAAGCCGGCGGCGGAGGAGATGCAGATCGAGGCGCGCATCGTCAAGGCTGATTTGGGCAAGGTGCTCTTGAAGCTCGAAGAGCTGCAAGAGGAGCAGATCCGGCGCGAGCTGGAGCCCGGCGATGAGCCGGTAGTGCTGACGGCCCAGGAGCGAACTGAGGCGCTGGCGCTGCTGGAAGAGCCGGACCTACTCGGCCGGATCCTCGAAGATCTCTCCCTCTGCGGCCTGGTGGGCGAGGAGGTCAACAAACTCACCAGCTATCTCGCGTCGGTGAGCCGCAAGCTGGACGCACCGCTGGCGGTGCTGATCCAGTCTTCTTCGGCGGCGGGTAAGTCGTCGCTGATGGATGCGGTGCTGGCTCTGATGCCGCCCGAGGAACGGGTGCAGTACTCGGCGATGACCGGCCAGAGTTTGTTTTACATGGGCGAG
>JAJRVQ010000057.1 GCA_024277255.1 Acidobacteriota bacterium
GCTGGTGGATCTGGCGGGGCTGGGGCTGGCCAGCGACTTTACGGCCAACTTCAGCTTTACAACCGGGCAGTCGAACGAGGAGGTGTTTGCAGCGGCTAAGAGTGGCCAGATCGCGGGCAAGGCGGGCGCTGTGGGGCAGGTCACAGGATCGTTGTTTGGGTTCCACGGCAGGCCCGTGGACCCGACCGCCGGCCTCATTTATTTCCGTCACCGCTGGCTCGACCCGGAGATGGGCCGCTTCGTTACCCCGGACCCACTCGGCTTCGTCGATGGCCCCAGCCGGTACGGCTTCGCCGGGTATGACCCCGTGAACAACGGGGACCCGATGGGGCTAGTTGAGAACGGGACCGGTGGCTTCATGCTACGTGCAGAAGAAGCACGCACCAGGGAAGAGGATTCTCAACGGCATCGTGCCGCAGCTCGTGCGAACTCAGCACCAACAATTTCGGCCGTTTCACATGACGGATCAAAGGCGCGGGGTGCTGTTTTCTTCGCCTTCGATGCAGTGACACTAGGAGTCTTTTCATCTGACGACGCCTACTATGCACCTCTTTCCAGAACCGGTGGAACCCATGTCTATTTGCAACCTAGGTGGCAGGCCCAAGCCTATGACGACCTAGTCGCATTTAGGAAGAAATTCGGCCTTGCCGTCGACGTAGCAGACCTCGCTCTTGCCGCTAGATCGCCACGAGGCCCGATGAAAGCGCTAGACATCACACTAGCTGGCGTCGCTTTGTTCAGCAGAGTGAATGAGAAGCTCCGAGTTCCGGTCGAGGTGTCTGAAGGAGAATACAATCAGGTCATCTTTGATCCTGAAGGTCGAGGGTCGCGCTTCCGCGACCCCGAGACGGGCAGGTGGATACCAGTTCCAGAGTTCTACAAGGATGTAGCGGCGCACGACCTTCGGCCTGGAACCCTCGATGTATCGAAGGAAGCGATAGCGATGAGGGAGGCGCAGGAAGTCTATCAACGTGCAAGAGCCGCTGCAGAAGCCGAAAGCATGCTAGATGTAGTAGACGTCACGCTGAGGGGGAAACGAGGAACGACTTGGACAAAGCTTCGGAAGCTACTGAGGAGAATTGGTGGCTAGAAGAAGACAGGACCTTGAGGAGATAGAAGCGATAGCGCTGGCAAGTAGGCTCACTGGCGCAATCCGTGCATTAGCGAGGAGAGTCTCCTTCGAGTCCAGCAAGTTGGATAATTCCGTCCGTATTGCAGCAGCCAAGATGCTTCTCCCTGATCTGTTCCTGGAGAATGAACGGCGTATTCGAACTGGTGGATTAGATCTATCTAACGCAGAAATCAACGCAAGGATGCTCGACTTGAGAGACACGCTCCTTCCAGTGATAGAGAGGGAGTTCCACATGAAGATCGATCCCGAAGAACTTTGGGCACCAACCATCAAGAATACGAAGAACCCTGAGTAGGTTGTCCCGACTAAACACCACTCGTTTCGCAGGTACCCCGCCCACGGCCGATCCTAGCCAACTTCGACCATGAGCTTCGCAGCCTAGCCCTCAGCCTCCGGCCACCGCTTCGAGTCTGGTGAGCAACCAGACCTGAGCCCCCTCCGCGGCACTTGGCCGCGTCGTGGAGGGGGCTTTTGCGTCTACGCCGCGTATCCTGTCCCCTCACAACCCCGAAGTGCGGCGCTCTGGCGCCATGGGGGCGTTTGGGGCGCCGCCAGGGAAAGGAGCAAGAGATGCGTCGTTTTTCTGGTCGTAGTGTCGCGGCTGTGGTGTTGGCGTTGTACCTGTCGATGGTCCCCGTGGGGGTGGCCTCGGCTTCGCCGTGGGCAGGTTTCGGTGCTGTTGGCGGTGTCTGGGCGAAGGTCGAGCTGCTGCTGGCTCGGGCCTGGTCGCGGTGGTCGCCGGAGGCTGAGGCGGCGATCACGCCGCGCGGTGAGGCGCGGCTGAAAGCAGGCACTATCGCCGATCCAGACGGGCGGACCTAGTTCACAGCGCTGGCGCGTGCCGGTAGGCCCGCGCCAGCGCTTGGCCTCGTCGATCCTGATGTTATAGAGTGAGGGTTCATCAAAGCAAATAGCGCTATTCTTCTGCCCCAAGGAGGCACCATGCACGATTGCCCTATCGACCCGGAAGATTTTGTAATCGCTCTCTTCGGTTATGGGGAGAAGAGTGGCAAAGAGGCGCAGACAATTCAGATGGACTTTCTCAAGGCATGCCCGACCTGCTTGCAAGCGGTGCTGGATCGAGCAGGGTTGTCTAGCTTCGAGGAACTGGCGGCACTCCATTCTCCGGGTTCGGAGTTGCCCGTGCTCTTCGGTCGGCAAGAGATTGCATCCTTGATCGATTGGCTGCTGGAACTTCCTCCGTCGGACCAAGAGCACATGATGAAGAAAGCTATTCCTACGATGGCCTCTACCGCCTCACCCAAGCCCAGTCCGGCGCCGTGGTCACCGACATGACCTACGACTCGCTGTCGCGCTCAACGAGCGAATCCACCCTCGGCCGCACCGTCGGCTACCGGCACGATGATGTCAACAACGTCCTCGAAACCAACTACCCCTCGGGGCGCACCGTGGCGAGAGTGTTCGACAAACTCAACCGGCCGAGCAAGATCGACACCCGCCCCAACCCGGCCGATCCCACCCTCAACCTCGCCGCCGCCAGCTACGGCTACCGTGGCCCCTACCTGACCAAGACGAAGGCCCTCGAACTCACCACCGCCACCGGCTCTGCCCAACTCACCACCACATGGGATTTCGACCCGGCCCGCCGCCCCACCTCGCGTGCCACCGTACTACCCAAACTCACCATCCCCGGCGACGGCCCCACCCTGCCCAACGTCGACCTCAACCCCCAGCCCCTCTTCAGCGAACAACTCGCCTGGAGCCCCCGTAACCTCAAAGTCGCCCACAACCAAGGCCCCACCGCCGAGCAACGCCAACTGCGCACCTTCGA
>JAJRVQ010000005.1 GCA_024277255.1 Acidobacteriota bacterium
CAGGGCTGGGCCAAGGTGGCTAAAAAGAAACTGGATGCTTTGATGGACAAGGATGCCGAGATCGCGGCATGACTCACACAAAACCAACTCATTCCGGTCCAGCCGAACTGCGAGCCGAGACATCCGCCGCCCACACACTGTTAGGACACCACCCGGTGCAAGGGCGATGGCTACCCGCGGATTCTCTACCATTCCGAGCAACTCCCGACGGTTCGACAAGCGCCATGTCTCACTCGCTACAGTTCCTCGTCTTGACCATCGCTCGATGGCGGAGCCGTACGGGGACTGCCGTCTGCAAGACCGCCACCGTCGAAAAGAGACACCCTATCCGTGCATGGCCAGGAGCCGGTCCGGGTTGTAGCCGATGACCAGGACATCGCGGATAGCCGGTTGCTCAGGCGCGCTGGGCCGGATCGGCGACACGCCGTGCATCACGTGGGGATCCCAGAGCATCAGCGAATCCATGGACTTCCGCAAGGTGAGGCTCTTGAGTGGACATTGGTCGTTGTCGTAGACGCCGCTGACGCCACCGACCGCGTTGCGCCGCTGGACGAGGTGGACCGCGTCGAACTCATCTCCATCGTGGTGGATGCCTTCCGGTGTCGGCTCACCGACTTCGTCCGGCCGCCCGATGATTCGGAACAGATGGACATCGACGGTCCACGTACGGATGCTCTTCCAGCCGTCGATCGGAAACTGACTGAAGTCAAATCGGATGAGCTCCAGGAGAAACCGGTTGGTCACGGTCGAGTCTCTGAGGGGAGCGAACCGACGATCGATCCCGCCGGCATAGTGGTTGATGTCGCGGGACTGGTAGTAAGGACCATGGCTCAGAGGGCGAAGCCCTCCGGTGGCGGGCCTTAGCTCGAAGTAACCAAGACGCCGCATCCGGAAGCTCGCGCCGTTCTGGAGGTGGCGGTCCGGCTGGAGGTGGTCCCACTCGCTCCACAGCCGTTTCCGGTCGTCCAACAGGCTCGGCGCGATCCAGAATCGACTCGCCGGAATCCATGCGTACCTATCCTCGCGTAGATCGTGGTAGATCTCGGAGTCGCAGCGGATCAGGTCGGTCACAAGAGATCTAGACTACACTGTAATGTGGTCTCGATACCGGATTTGTGAGGATTAGCCGTGGGAGATGGTGGCTGTATTCGTCCGGATCCTCGAGGAGCACCGACGTTGATGCCCCGTGTGGGGCGAGCCAGGGTGGTGGGCTACCGATTCTGAGCCGCGTCGGCGAGCAGCTCGTCGATCGCTGCGGCCGCGATCCTCGAGCGGCTGTCGCGCGAGCCGCGGATCTCGACGAATCGCAGACCGCGCTCGACCAGGGCCCGGCGGAAGAGCACCTGCATCTCTTCGCGTCGGTCGCCGCGATCCCGCTGGTCGCCGTCCGGGACCCAGGGCACCTCGTGGTCGGCGAGCAGATAGAGATCGGCACCGCGGCCCCGCAGCACGTCTTCGACCCATCCCGGGCAGTCGCCGTAGTAGTGCCGGCTGTAGACCACAGTGCTGAGCAGATCGGTGTCCTGGATGAGCAGATGTGAGGCTCCGGCGGCCCGGGAGTCCTCGAGCGCGATCTGGCCGCGAGCGATCGCTTCGACATCTTGATAGACGGGAGCAGCCCCTTTCTCGAAGACGAACTGTCTGGCGTACTCGGGAACCCAAGGGGTGCCGTAGTGCTCGGCGAGCGCCTTGGCGAGGGTCGTCTTACCGGTACACTCGGAGCCGGTGACGACCACCCGGATCAACGGACCGCCTCGGTCTCGGGCCGAGCGACGGTCCGGCCCATCGAGCGACGCCACTCGACGAATCCGCGCACCGCGAGGCCGAGGAAGATTGCATAGAGCCACGCGGTCGGGTAGAGCCCCTTGTACAAGAACATGCCGACATAAACGAGGTCCAACGCCAGCCAGAACAGCCAAGCCTCAAGCAGTTTTCGGGTCTGCATCCACTGGGCAATGATGCTGAAGGAGGTGAGTATCGAGTCCATGAATGGAAGCGAGGCCGCGGTGAAGCGGTCGAGCGCCAGGCCGAGTGCGATTCCGGCCAACATCCCGATTGCGGCGAGACGCATTCTCACCCTGTTCGACGCCAGAGAGACCTCCAGCTCGCCGTGATCCTCGCCGCCGCGGAGCCACGCCCACCAGCCGTAGACCGCCAGCGCGAGGTAAAGCCCCTGGAGGCCCATGTCCGCATAGAGTCTTGCCTGGTGGAAGACCAGCGCGTAGAGGGTGACGCTGACCATCCCCAGCGGCCAGCACCAGATGTTCTGGCGCGTGGTCAGGTAGACGGCCGCCAGGGTGACCACAACGGCGACCAGTTCGGTGGTGAGCATGAGCGGTCTTCTGAGGCCTCTAGAGATCGAGCTTTAGCGATAGGACGGCGTTGCGGGTGGCCAATGGGTAGTAGAAGGGGATGCCGTCGAGGTGGTCCCGGCCGGCACTGTTCTGGCCGGCACTGGCTCGGTTGATGAACTGGTAGCTATAACCGCTCGGGTACCCCTCGTCGGTGTTGAGGAGGTTGTTGACGAAGAGAGTGATCCTTGGCCGCGCCGCCGACCACCAGCGGCCCAGATTCACCGAGGCGCGCAGGTCGAAGTTGGTGTAGGAAGGCAGCCGAAATTGGTCCAGGCCGGTGTTGTCGAGGTGGGCATCGGCGACGTAGCGGCCGGTCAGCCCGAAACGACTCTCGCGCCAACTCCATTCGACCCCCAGGTTGAGGATCGCTTCCGGCGACAGCAGGGGCGGCACGTCTGTGTAGGTAATAGGCTCGCTTGCGATCAACGCTCCCCGCTCATCGTAGACGTCGTAGTACTGGGTCCACTCACTGATTCGGTTGCGGCTTAGGTTGGCACTGGCGAGGAGCGACCAGCTCGCGCTCGCCATCCACTTGAGGTCGAGTTCGAGCCCTCGCCGGTACGAGTCGGCGACGTTCCGGCGCAACGGCAGGCCGACCTCGGAAAGCTCACCCGTCAGGGCGATCTCGTTGGTGAACTCCATCGCATAGACGTTGGCCTGTAGCGTGAGCTGCCGCGTGTTGAGGTGGACTCCGGCTTCGAGATCGAGCACCTCTTCCGGTCGGACCGCTTCCAGCTCTTGGATGATCGTGGCGTTGTCCTCGCCCTGGAGCAGATCCAACCGCGCGGGCTCGCGCTGTGCCCTGCCGAGCGAGGCATAGACGCTCATCCGAGGGGAGAGCGAGCGCCGGAAGCCGATCTTGGGATCGAGGAAGCGCCAGTCGACGGACCCCAGATCGACATCCCCTTCGTAGGAGAAGTCGGCCCAGCGAAACTGGAGGTCGCCGAAGAGAATCCAGCGCCCGAGCGGCAGCTCGATCTTGCCGAACGCGGTGGCCGTCCGTTTGAAGCCGGTGTTCTTATAGATCCGGCTACCTTCGGCGTCGAGCGTGTGATCGCCGGCGAAATCGTTGTAATGAATGCCGACGGAGGTCGAGAGGCGCTCGGTGCTCCGGCTGGCGGTGATCATGGAGCCGACGAACGACTGATCGATCCCGAACTGCAGAAGGTGGTTCTGCTCCTGGGGGTCGTCCCAGAGGCGGAACCAGCCCTCGGCACCGTTGTAGTAGAGCGAGGCGCTCAGCAGCGTGTCGCTGCCGAGGGCCCGGGTAAATTTGAGCTGCGCGAAGTCCTGGCCGAAATCGTCGCGTTCCTCTTCATCCAGCGGGTTGAAGCGCCGATTCCCGCGCAGAGTGTCGGGGTCGACGGCGAGAAAGGCCAGCTGCGACTTCTCGTTGCCCGAGAACGAGACGAACTTCAAGGACGACCGCTCGCCCTGCCAGCCGGCGTTCAAGAAGAGCGTCCGGTGCTCGGATCCGGAGTGGCTCCGATAGCCATCGGTGTCGGCGTAGGAGAGTCGCCCCGAGACGAAGATCCCGTTGTCAAAGATGCCGGATTCGTAGCCGAATGACACCCGTTGGGTGTCGAAGGAGCCCAGGACCAGTCGAAGGTCGCCGCCGCGCGAGTCGGAGGCCGGAGCGCTTGCGAAGTTCACCGACCCGCCGAATGAAGGCGAGCCGACCGACGACGTGCCGACGCCGCGCTGGATCTGGATGCTGTCGACCGCATTGGTGAAGTCGTGGAAGTTGTTGAAGAAGAGGGCGTGCTCGGCCGGATCGTTGAGGGGCGCGCCGTCGAAGGTCATGTTGATCCGGGTCTGCTGGATTCCGCGCAGACTGAAATAGGAGTAGTTGGATCCCAGCCCTGAGTCCGAGTACCAGGTCATCGAGGGCGTGGACTCGAGCAGCGCCGGGACATCCTGACCATAGCTCAGGGTCTCGATCTCCTCGCGATCCATGTCGCGCTTGGTCACCGGAACGTCCTTGCCGGCGCGTATCCCCAGGACAGTGATCGCCGCCTCGACCGCAATCGCCGCCTCGAACCGCAGCTCGAACTTGAGGTCACCTCGATCGACCCTCACCTTCTGCACCAGCGTTCGATAGGCTGGGTGAGTCACCTTGAGCTGCCACTCACGCGCTTCCAACTCGCCCGCCTCCAACTTGATAGAGAATCGTCCTTCCTCATCGGTGGCGACCGACTCCCGGCCCCGGATCGTAAGACTCGCCCCCGACACCGGTACGCCCGACGGATCGAGAACCACTCCGTGGATCACGAACGACGCCTCGGCCGCGGCCGAGAATGCGATCGCTGCAACCAGCATCACGGCGAGTGGCCGCCAGAAGCGAGATCTCTCCCGGGGCTTCTCGCGGACGAATCGGTGAGCACCTATCTCGATCATGATCAATCTCCTCGGCAGCCCGAGTGACCGACCAGGATCGAGATTGCGATTGCCGTTCCCTACGCCGGTATGAGCCGGATCAGGTTCAGAGGGTGTGTTCTCAGGCCTGGCGGCCACCCCTAGGCGAAAAGTCAGTCTCCAGTCTCTATCCCTGGGTCGAGCAAGTCAAGCTGAGGCGACCGCGGGCTCCAAGAACGGCGGTGCCCTCCGGGCCACGGCTATCCAGATCCTGATCCAGCATCATGAAGGCCAAGCGGCGGCGCAAGATCGCGGCTTCTCGTCGGCAGTGAAACGACGGCGGATACTCTTCTTCATGGGTGATTCCTCCTGATTCCGTATCTTGGAACCTCAGGGGGTCACGTTTCAACTGGAGCAGAACAGTGGTCTCGAAGACCCTCAACCATGCGAAGAGCGGGATTACCGCCGTCTACGACCGCCACAGCTACGATGCTGGGAAGCGGGAGGCCTGGACTCAGTGGGCTGCTAGACTTGACTCCATTCTGGGAGCGAGGGAATGGCCTCCCCAGAAACGCCGGTAGTGGCTCAGTTTGAAATCCAAGATTCTGGATCGCCAAATCGGGTTGACTTCTGACGTAGGCTAGCTCCACGACAAACTAGGCGGCTCCGGCTGGTGCGCGAACACCGGCCGAAGCCTTGCCACTCAAAGGAGCTAGCCCCATGAGTGACCGCGCACAGTGTACCGCCACCTTTCAGCGAATCCGCGACGGGCTCGCCTCAGATTCCGAGCATCCGAACGACTGGAACGAGGCGTTGCGGGAAGTCCTACTAGAGGCGCTGAGGTGCCGAATCATCTGGTTCGACGTGGCGGCGAAGATTGCCAGCAGCAGCGACAAGAGCCGGCAACGAGCGCTCGCTGAGCTAGTGGTCTGCATGGTGTTCAATTCCGACCTGGTACACTCGGATCATGCCTAAGCGATCAAGCACCACGCGGCCAGTAGATCCGAATGAGCGAGCGCACCAGGTGTTCCTCGAAGCCATCGGCGAGAAACCCAAGACCGAGCCGCCGAAGAAAAACCCGGCGGCGGTCGCCTTGGGGCGGCTAGGCGGCAAGAAGGGTGGCAAGGCGCGGGCGGCGAAGATGACGGCGGAGGAGCGGAGCGAGGCGGCTCGGAAGGCGGCCCAGGTGCGGTGGAATAGGGCTGCCGACTAGTTGTCGCCTTTTGCGTTCGCGTCGAATGGCAGGGGCATTGTGTCTCCGAACTTCGGCGACACGCGGTCGAGCCGTTCCGCGAACTCGTCCCATGAGGCGCAAGCCTTCATCAGAAAGGTTACGTTAGACAGGTGTTCCTTTAGCGCGGGGTGTCCATGATCCCGTGTTAGGTGCTGGTGGTGCTTCCGCCTGCGATGGCCTGACGACTGCCGGGGATTCTTCTTTTGGAGTTCCCTCTTTACCCCAGGTGCCAATCGTGCATAGACAACGTTGTTGGTCCAGTGCCCAACATATGAAGGCTTCACGGCTCCGGTTCCTGGGTACATGATGCCCTTCAGTCGGAAGAGTTCCTTGTAGAAGTCGTCCGAGAAGGTCTTTGTCCATTTTGCGTATTCGTCGGTCAGGTACTTATCCAGGATTGCTTGAAGGGCCTTCCTGTCTCGAACCTCCTGGTAGCCTGTCGCCTCATCTACCAAGGCAATAATTCCGACGCGGGCAAGGCCTCTCATGAGCAGGTCGCAGGCTTGAACCACCCTAGCTTGCTGGTCAGTTGTAGCGTCGTCGTCGCGAGCTGCCAGGTACACCTCACATACCATCGGGAGAATTTCGGCACTGTATCCGTGCATTTTCCTGCCGCTTACTGAGCGGTACTGGACTGGAACCGTCGCCTCTCGTAACTCACTGGAAATATAGGGAGTTAACCCTTTTGCCGCCAGGAATGGAGGTAATCCGTCGGCCGATATGGCCACCTGTCCACCCTTTCCCTTCGGAGATCGGCCAATCGCTGTTAGAAACGTACTCTGAGAAAGCATTCGCCGGCCATCCTCCAGCACAGCACACGCGAGTTTGCGGCCGGATATTTCTAGCTCTCCAATGTGAGTAGCGCGCGGAATCTCATCCCCTCCCCAGCGTGCCGCAGCACCCTTCTTCGCAATCTCACTTCTCTCTTCGGCGGATAACTTCTCAGCCCTGGCGTATCCACCTCTGGCCTTACCGGTTGGCTTTTCTCTTTCGCTGGTCATTGCAAGCACCTCTCTTATGTTGCTTGCATTTTAGGCGACCACGCACCAAAATGCAAGCATGAAGAAAGATGATGCTTGCACTTTCCTTAGCGGTCAGGCATAATGTCATTTATGGCAAACGTACTCCCTGCCGCGAAACGAGTCCAAATCCTCTCCGCCCTGACCGAAGGCTGCTCCCTCCGCTCGACCGCCCGCATGGTCGGCGTGAGCCGCAACACAGTCACCAAGTTCATGCTCGACCTCGCGGAAGCCTGCGCCGAGTACCAGCGCGAGAATCTGCGCAACCTCCCGTGCAAGCGGATACAGGCGGATGAAATTTGGTCCTTCGTCTACTCGAAGCAAAAGAACGTCCCTGCCGAGAAGCAGGGGGAGTTCGGCTACGGCGACGTGTGGACGTGGACGGTGATCTGCGCCGATACCAAGCTAGCGATCTCCTGGCTCGTAGGCTCGCGTGACGGAGGCGTTGCAACCGACTTCATGCAAGACGTAGCCAACCGCCTTGCGAGCCGCGTACAGCTCACCACCGACGGTCTGAAGTCCTACCTCGAAGCAGTTGAAGACGCCTTCGGCTCTGAGGTCGATTACGCCATGCTCCAGAAGATCTACGGCGCCGCGCCGGGAGGTGAGCGCCGCTACTCGCCGGCCGAGTGCTTGGGCGCGAAGGTCGAGACGATCCAAGGCGAGCCCGACCCGTGCCACGTTTCAACCTCCTACGTTGAGCGCGCTAACCTGACGATGCGCATGAACATGCGCCGCTTCACCCGACTCACCAACGCCTTCTCGAAGAAGGTCGAGAACCACATCGGCTCCATCGAACTCCACTTCATGATCTACAACTGGTGTCGGCCTCACGGTTCCCTCAAGACCGAGCGCGACAACCGCATCACGCCCGCGATGGCCGCTGGAATCGCCCGCCGCCCTTGGACGCTAGAACAAGTTGTGGCGCTGATCGATCCAAGAATTTGAAACTGAGCCACTACCAGGAAGCGCTGGCGAGCCAACTCGCCAGCAACGAGCTGGTGTTTCAGATTGCCGAGGCGCTGGCCAAGCCGCGCGCGCTAGCGGAGCTTCCGGAGCTGCTGGCTGAGCGGGTCGGCCGCCCGGTGCCCGAAACCGAAATCATGGCCTGGCTCGCGCTCGGTGCCGCCACCGGCCGCGGGGATCACGATCCGCTGCTGCGGCCGGTCGTCCATACCTTCGTGCGCGGCGTCGGCGGCGCGGTGGTCACCTTTTCCGCGCCGGACGCGGCGGCGAGGCTCTGGCTCTCCGGCGAGGAGGCCGAGGCGGAACTCGGCGAGGCCTTTTGGCGCTTCCCACTGATCACATGCACCACCTGCGGCCAGCACTACTACGAGAGCTGGGCCAAGGACTTTGCCCTGCTCGGGACCGGCAATTCCGGCCCTTCGGGTGGCGACCTCGTCGGCACTATCCGCGTGTGGGAGCACCTGCCGGAGGAAATCGGCGGCTCGCGGGCGGTCCTCGTCGACCGCCTGGTGGTGAGCCAGGACGAAGACGACGACGCCGAAGAGCTGGACGAAGACGGTGAGGCGCTGCCGCCGACCGGCCACGATTTCGAGCACGGGCGCCTCTACCCGATCTTTGTCTGTAGTCACTGTGGCTCGCTGCAGGAAGAGGCCACCGGCGCCTGTGCCACTTGCAACGCGCAGGGGACGCTGGTAGCGATGCAGGTGGTTCGTTCGAACGAGAAGTATCCGGGCCTGCTGCACTCCTGCGTGGCCTGCCAGGCCCCCGGCAAGCGCCCCGGCGGCGGCCGGTACCGTGAGCCGGCCCGCCCGGTGCGCGCCGTCAGCGTGTCCGACGTGCATGTGCTTGCGCAGTCGATGGTGCACCTGTCGGAGCGGCGCCGACTGCTGGTGTTTGCCGACAATCGCCAGGACGCCGCCTTCCAGGCCGGCTGGATGCGCGACCACGCGCGCCGCTTCCGGTTGCGCGCCCTGATGGCCCAGCAGATCCCGGTCGAGGGTGCCTCCATCGGCGATGTGGTCTACGCCCTTGACGCACTCCTCGACCAGGACCGCGAGTTGTCGCGGGCGGTGGTGCCCGAGGTCTGGCAGGTGGTGCCGTTTGACGAGAGCGGCACCAAGCATCGTGAGGAGCGACTGTATTTCCTGCGGGTCCAGGTGCTGCGCGAGGTGGCGACGGGCGTCAAGCAGCGCCTTGGCCTCGAACCGTGGGGGCGCCTCAAGGTCGGCTACCGCGGCCTGACGGCCGAGCTGCCCTTCGTCACTCGCTGGGCGCCGGTGCTCGGGGTCTCCACGGAGGCGCTGTGCGAGGGCATCGCGGCGCTGCTTGATCACCTGCGCCGCATCCGGGTGCTCCACGACAGTCACACCGAACTCTTTGAGAAGTTCTGGAACCGTGGCGACAAGGAGGTGCAATACGGCTACGTTCCCACCTTCCCCGGCGGACCGAAAGGGATGAAGCTGAGCCGCGGGGAGAATGACAACCGCGCTCGGGTCACTCAGTGGGTGGGAGTCCGGCCGACGCAGGTGTGGAACGCGGTGGCGGACTGGGGCGTGCCCGAGAAAGAGCTGGAGGCTTTTCTTGCCGAGCTTTGGGAAAGCCTTCGAGCTAACGAGGTGCTGGTCCCGGTCACGCTTTCTGGGTGGGGTAGGCCGCTGTCGGGGACCGCGGGGGTTCACCAGATCGACAGCGGCCAGCTCACGCTTTCCCCGCATTCCGGCCGTTACCGCTGCGAGAAGTGTCGCCGAACCACCGTGCGGCAGGGGCCGACGGGCCGTTGCATGGCCTGGCGCTGTGGTGGACGCCTGGCGTGGGAGGACGAGGTGCAGGAGGACTTCGACCTGCGGCTGCTCGACGGCGATTACGCGATGCTGCGCGTGGCCGAGCACTCGGGTCAGGTCCCGCACGAGCAGCGCGAGCGTCTCGAAAGCCGCTTCAAGGGTGAGGGCGAGCGGCTCAATACGCTGGTCTGCACGCCGACCCTGGAACTCGGGGTCGACATCGGCGCACTCGACGCCGTGCTGATGCGCAACGTCCCGCCCACCGCTGCCAACTACTGGCAGCGGGTCGGGCGTGCCGGGCGTCGACACCGGATGGCGGTGGACGTGGCGTATGCGCAGGCGACCGGCTTCGACCAGGCCTATTTCCGGGAGCCGCTCAAGCTGCTGGGTGGCCGGGTGGAGCCGCCGCGTTTCAATCTCAAGAACGAGGTGATGATCCGAAAGCACGTCCACGCGACGGCGCTCACCGCCCTGCACGGCCTGGCGCGCGGCGCGGACGCTGTAACGCGGCGGACGATTGAAGACACGCTCGCCCGATGCTTTCCCTCGACCCTGCGCTCTTATCTGTTTACGCCGGGCGGCGAGATCCTCGACGAAATGCGCGATCTCTCGGAGTTGGGGGTGCTCCTCGCAGCGCACCGCGCTTCCGTTCTGGCTGCGGTTCAGCGCGCCTTCACCGACGCCTGGCCCGCGGAGGACGCCGCCGCCGTGGAGGCGGCACGCTTGGCGCGGGTGCTTGATGAGATGCCGGCCTCGCTGCAGGCGGTTCTCCGGCGCTTCAAGCGCCGCCTGGAATGGGCGCGAGGCGAGCTAGGGCGCCTGGCCGCCATCAAGTCGAAGAAGGGCGATCTCGACCCCGAGGACAAAGCGCATGAGCGGCGCTGCGAGAAGGTGATTAAGCGCCTCAAGGGTACGTACGCGCGCTCCCGAAGCAAGGCGCAGGGTGGTCCTGAGGATTCGGACACGATGGGTGCTCTCGCACGGGAAGGCTTCCTGCCGGGCTACGGTTTGGAATCGGGCAGCCTGATCGCGACCGCGGAGCCGCCGCGCATGACGCAGGGCCTGAGAGATTTTGACCTGCCGCGCCCGCCGGCGCTGGCGCTGCGCGAGTACGTGCCGGGCAACGCCATCTACGCCAACGGCTTCCGCTTCGTGCCGCGGCGCTTCCTGCTGACGCCGGAAGAAACGCTTCGTTTCCGGGTGGCGGTCGACCAGCAGGTGGTGCAGGAGCTAGGAGTCTGCGCGGTAGAAATGGCTCGACAAAGCGATAGTCTTGGAGCATGGCAACCTCGTTCCGTCCGTACCAACCCGATCAGTCCTATCTGCTGCCTCCCAATCCCCGTGACTGGCTAGAGTCGAGTCACCTGGCA
>JAJRVQ010000058.1 GCA_024277255.1 Acidobacteriota bacterium
AAACGCAGCGAACTCGGCCAGACCCTTGCTCGCAAGGACGCGGGTAATCGCCGCGGTCAACGTCGTCTTACCGTGATCGACGTGGCCGATCGTACCTACGTTGACGTGCGGCTTAGACCGCTCAAACTTCTCCTTGGCCATGATGTCTCCTACCTGTGATCTTCCCTGTGATCTTCTTGGTTCTATCCGGGATCTCTATTTTCTATCCGGCTTCTTTTCAGCCGGCAGCCTTTGCCACAATCTCTTCACTGACGCTCTTGGGTGCCTGCTCGTAGGAGGCGAACTGCATGCTGTAGTTGGCTCGCCCCTGCGTCGCGGAACGCAGGTCGGTGGCATAACCAAACATCTCCGAAAGCGGTACCCGACAGGTAATCACCTGAGTACTGCCGCGCGCTTCCATCTGCTGCACCCGGCCGCGCCGTGAGGTGATATCGCCGATGACGTCACCCATGTAGTCCTCGGGGGTCACCACCTCGACCTCCATCACCGGCTCCATGAGAACCGGCTTCGACTTCTTGGTACCGTCCTGGAAGGCCATCGAGCCGGCGATCTTGAAAGCGACCTCCGAAGAGTCGACATCGTGGAAGCTGCCATCGTACAACTCGACTTCGATGCCGGTACAAGGATAGCCGGCCAGCGGCCCGGTCTCCATCGCCTCTTTGATCCCGGTCTCGATCGGCCGAATGAACTCGCGCGGAATGGAGCCGCCGATGATCTTATTGACGAAGACGAACTCTTCCTCGCTCGGGCGCATACGAATCTTGCAGTGACCGTACTGACCGCGACCACCGCTCTGGCGCACGAACCGGCCTTCGGCCTCCGACTCGCGGGTGATCGTCTCCTTGTAGGCCACTTGCGGGCGACCCACGTTGGCGGCGACCTTGAACTCGCGCACCAGACGATCGACGATGATCTCCAGATGCAGTTCGCCCATGCCGGAAATCAGGGTTTGACCCACGGCGGGATCGGTCTGCACGCGGAAGGTCGGATCCTCCTGCATCAACTTGCCCAAGGCTACGCCCAGCTTTTCCTGGTCTGACTTGGTCTTGGGCTCGATGGCGACCGAGATGACCGGCTCGGGGAAGGTCATCGACTCGAGGATTACCGGGTTCTTCTGGTCGCAGATCGTGCTGCCAGTGGTGACATCGCGCAACCCCACCGCCGCGGCGATATCTCCAGCCCAGACTTCCTTGATTTCTTCGCGCTTGTTGGCGTGCATCTTCAACAGGCGGCCGATACGCTCTTTGCGCCCGGTGGTCGTATTGAGCACCGCGGTGCCCGACTCGACGCTACCCGAATAGACGCGAAAGTAGGCCAGCTGACCGACGAACGGATCGGTGATGATCTTGAAAACCAGGGCGGCAAAAGGCGCATCGTCCTTCGCCGCGCGCGCCAAGACCTGATCGCCGTCCAGCGAAGTCCCTTCCACCGACGGCACATCGACCGGCGAGGGAAGATAGGCCACGATGGCGTCGAGCAACGGCTGTACACCCTTGTTCTTGAAGGCGGAGCCACACAAGACAGGCTGCGCCTTACCCAGCAAAGTGGCCCGGCGCAGGGCGGCGCGCAACTCATCATTGGTGACCTCGTCACCGGAGAGATACTTCTCGAGCAGCTCATCGTCCGTCTCGGCGACCGCCTCGACCATCTCTTCGCGCATCTTGTGCGCCTTGTCGAGATAGTCCTCGGGGATATCGACCAGCTCGTACTCGGCACCGAGCGTCTCATCCGCGTACAGAACGCCCTTCATCTCGATCAAATCGATCACGCCGCGCAGATCGGACTCCGCACCCCAGGGCAACTGAATGACCACCGGCGAGGCACTCAAACGGCTGCGCATCATCGACACGCAACGCTCGAAGTCAGCCCCGACGCGATCCATCTTGTTGACCAGCGCGATGCGCGGCACAGCGTACTTGTCCGCCTGGCGCCACACCGTCTCCGACTGCGGCTCGACACCGGCGACGGCATCGAACACGGCGACCGCACCGTCGAGAACCCGCAACGAGCGCTCCACCTCGGCGGTGAAGTCAACGTGGCCGGGAGTATCGATGATGTTGATCCGATAGTCGCCCCAGAAGCAGGTCGTCGCCGCCGAGGTGATGGTGATCCCGCGCTCTTGCTCTTGAACCATCCAGTCCATGACGGCGGTGCCCTCGTGGACCTCGCCAATCTTGTAGCTCACCCCCGTGTAATAGAGGATGCGCTCGGTGGTCGTCGTCTTACCCGCATCAATATGGGCCATGATGCCGATGTTGCGCGTTTTTGCTAGGGATACTTGACGTGCCATGCTCGTAACCTAAAGACGGCGCCACCGGGGAACCGTGCGAAAACTGGAGTCGAAGAGAGATGAAAACCGAATACCGGCCCATCTCTTCACTAAATTCTAGGAGGGATCACACCGCGCAGAGCCGAAGCTCCACGCACCGTCTCGCCTCAGCGAGAGCGCCTACCAGCGGTAGTGCGCGAACGCCTTGTTGGCGTCGGCCATTCGGTGCGTGTCCTCCTTCTTCTTGATTGCGGAGCCTCGATTCTCTGCCGCGTCCATCAGCTCATTGGCGAGACGCAAGCGCATCGTCTTTTCTCCGCGTCCTAGGGCAATCTGAATCAGCCAACGGATCGACAGCGCCAACCGGCGATTCGGCCGCACTTCCATCGGTACCTGATAGGTCGAGCCACCAACCCGGCGAGACTTCACCTCGACCGCCGGCTTGACGTTCTCTACCGCACGCTTGAAGACTTTCAGCGGATCATCTTCGGTGCGCTCGCGGATGGTGGTCAAAGCGTCGTACAGAATCCGCTGCGCCGTGGACTTCTTGCCGTCCTTCATCAGGACGTTGACAAACTTGGTGATCAGCTGCGAACTGTAGAGCGGGTCGGGCAGGACCTCGCGCTTGGGTACTTCTCGGCGCCTGGGCATCGTCTTCTCCTCTGGATTCTTTCTACCGCGTCTCGATTAGGACTTCGGACGCTTGGCGCCATACTTCGACCGGCTCTGACGACGACCGTCGACCCCCACGGCATCGAGGGTGCCACGAATCACGTGATACCGAACGCCGGGGAGATCCTTGACACGACCGCCACGAATCAAAACTATGGAGTGCTCTTGCAAGTTGTGGCCAACACCGGGAATGTAGGTCGTGACCTCGATCCCGTTGGTCAGCCGCACACGAGCCACCTTACGCAGTGCCGAGTTCGGCTTCTTCGGCGTCTGGGTGTAGACGCGGACGCAAACACCACGTCTCTGCGGAGAGGACTGCAGCGCAGGACTCTTCGTCTTGCCCTTCTGCCTCTTGCGGCCTTTGCGTACCAGCTGATTGATCGTCGGCATACCTTTACTGCCTCTCCTGCACAGCCATCGGGATCGCGCGCACCAAGGGTGCCGGGCACGACCCGCGTCTAGGGGAATATTCGGTGGGCTCCACGAGGAGTCCCTGTTTCACTCGTAAGTATCGATAAGGCGCCACGGTCCGGGGAGAACCCTCGGCGCGAAAACCCGCCGACCCTACTAAAGGGCCATCGAGCCTGTCAAGCCTTCCGCCGCCGGCACTGAAAGTGCGGGCGACGGAAGGCGGACTATAGAGCAAAACGGAGCCGGAAACAAGCTCCAAATCTCGGAAATTGCCGTGGCTATGGGTTCACAGCCTGAAGTGGTCGGCTCGCCAGTGCTGGACTCTCTTCTTGACCTCCTCGCCGGAGAGTCCCTCTTCCAGCGCCAGTCGGCAGAGTTCGACCACTTCGCCGTCGCCAGCGAAGCGCAGACCAACCCATTGACCGGGACTCAACTCCCCGGTGCGCTGCTGCAAGTCCTCCGGTAGCAGGCGAGCAAAACGCAGCCTTTCCTCCAGCCGGATGACCCGATCTTGTGCCTTGAGGGCGAAGACCCGGCTGTAGAGATAGACCAAGACCAAGGCGAGGCCGACCAGGACGCCGCGAATGGTAGCCCCGGATGGATCGCGGTAGAGGGCGACCAGAGACCAGACGAGGTCCACCGCGATCAGCCCTGCCAACAGGAAGTGGTACAAAGGAACGAAGCGACGATGGTTGGCAAAACTCTGTTCAGCCATTGGGGGAACCTCCAGAAAATACCTGCGCGCCGCTACCGGTCACGCCGTTTTGGGTTTGAGAGTCGGCGTTCGTGCGTGCTGCGCCGCTGGGCGCCTCCGGTTGTTTGGACCTCTCGGCGAGATACCTCTGGGCCAGCTCGCTCACCGCGGCATAGGCGGCGGCACGACGTTGGCGCAGCTCGCCGGCGATCCTGCGCCGCGTCTTGAGGAGGAGAAAGGCTCTCGTCTCCTGCCACCAGTCACCGCGCCGCTGCTGGTAGCGCATGGCAAACCAGCCGGTGAGCGGAGCCACCCACAGCGCCGCGGCTCCCCACCAGGGAGAGCCACCCCGAAAGAAGGCCAGGACCGCGGCGAGCAGCCAGAAGATCGGATAGAGCACCAGCGACGGAAAGAGCTTCCAGGTGGCCCACTGATCGGGCTGCTGCGACACACGGCGGGCCAACCAGCCGGCCACGCGGTAGGGAATCCAGTTGAACAGCATGCCGACCAGCGCCAGGGGTAGGAACAGGCCCTGCAGGATGACGTTGCGCATCAGCCAACGCACCACTCCCGGAACCGGGTAGCGGGCCGCGACCTGGTCGTCGCGCAGGTGGACGGTGCTCAAGAGTTGATCGTAGGCGGCCACGACTCGGGCGGTCTCGGCAACCTCGGCGGGATAGCGTCGTGCCATCTCCTGCGACCCTTCGAGAAAGGCGCGGCGCAACGAGAAGCTCTTGGCCAACCGGCGCCCACCAGGCAAATCCGCCCTCGGACGTTCGAAAAGCTCCACCGCTCGCGAGATCAGCGCCGCCTCGTCCCACGATGCGTAGTTCAGGGTCACCGCACGCAGTCTTTCGGCGACTTGATCGGTCAACCCACGGACGGCTTCGCCAGGATTCCGGCGATAAGGCTCGCGCCAGGGAGCCATCTCGATCGGCTGGCCAATCTGGATCAAGGCGCGTGAGCGAAATCGTCCCTTGTCGTTGAAGGTCAGTCCCACCGGCAGGATACGGCTGCCCAGCGGCCCATAGCGCTCCTCCGCTTCCAAGACGATGCGCGCGGCGCCGGTGCGCAAGGGAGCCAGTTCCGGCTGGTTGTGGCTGATCCCCTCCGGGAAGAGCGCCACCGACTCTCCGGAGGCGAGAGCCTGGTGGGTGCAAGCGAACATCTTGGCGTTCTTCGAGGTGTCGACCCCGGGGTCGTGACGCCGGTAGACCGGGATCACCCCCGCCAGCGCCAAAATCGGCCGTAGCGGCGCGATCTTCCACAGGGTGCTCTTGCCCAACATGCGCGGGAAGAAGGGCATGACGGCGGCGATCAGCAGGGGGTCGATCAAGCCATTGACATGGTTGGCCACCACCAGTGTCGGCCCCTGGCTGGGGATGCGTTCCGCGTTGACCACCTCGAAACGGCGGAAGAAGAGGCCGGCCAGTAGGCGAGCCAAGAAGGAGCAGATCGCATCCGCAACCCGGCGAGGGCGAAAAGACGAATTGATCACCGGTCGAGCGGACAAAGGCACCCTCCTCGGATCAGCTCGAAGCGGTCAGTTGCCGGTCGGACTGGCGAGCCTGGCGGCGCCCCTTGTCGACATCGACGATCCACAGCACCAGGCCGCCGACGACGAAGAAGAGGATGACCGAGAGAATCGCCTGCTGGCTGGAGCCGGTCAAGCCGATCATCAGGCTGAAAACCAGCGGTCCGGCAATGCCCGCGAACTTCTCGAAGACCGAGAAGAGGCCGAAGAACTCCGCCGCCTTGTGCCGCGGCACCATGGAAGCAAAGAGGGAGCGTGAGAGCGCCTGGGCGCCACCCTGGACCATCCCCACCAGGAAGGCGAGGATGAAGAACTCCCGCACCGTCGTCATCCGGTAGGCGATGATGCTGATCGCCACGTAGACCAGCAGCGAGAGCAGAATCGCCCGCTTGGCGCCGATCGGCCCGGCCAACTGGCCGAACAGGAAGGCGAAGGGGATGCCGACGAACTGCACCATCAGGATCGCCACGATCACCGTCTGCTGCGGCAAACCGCGGGTGGCGGCGTAGAGGGCGGCCATGCGAATGATGGTGCCGATGCCGTCGTTGTAAATGACCACGGCCAGCAACATCTTGAAGGCCTCACTGTAGCTACCCCGCAGGTCGTGGAAGGTCTCGGCGATGCGCTCAACGCTGACCCGGATCGGGTTGGCGGATTCGCTTTCATCAGACTCGAGCTGGCGCGGTGGCTCGGCCACGCGGCGAAACAGCGGGATCGAAAAGCCCGCCCACCACAGCGCCACGCTGACGAAACTCAGCCGGGTGGCCAACCCGGCACCGCTGAGGCCGAACCATTCGGGCTTTTGAATCCACGCCAGATTGACGATCAGCAGCAGGCCGCTACCCAGGTAGCCGAGCGCATAGCCGGCGGTCGAGATGCGGTCGAGTTCCTCGCCCTCGGCGATGTGAGGCAGCAGAGAGTCGTAGAAGACAAAGCTCGAGGAGACCGCCAAATTGCCGACGAAGAAGAGCACCAGGGCGAGGATCCAATCACCGTTTTGAATGAAGAACATCGCCGCGGTGGCCAGGACGCCGAGCACCACGAAGCCGGCCATCATCCGTTTGCGCTGGCCCAGAAAATCACCCAGCGCGCCGAGGATCGGAGCCATGATCGCCACGCAGAGCAGCGAGATCGTGGTCACGATCCCAAACCAGAAAGTCGCCCGCTCCGGGTCCAGATCCTCCGCCGCCACCGTCTGATAGTAGATCGGGAAGACGGCGGTGATGATCACCAGAATAAAGGCCGAATTGGCCCAGTCGTACATCGCCCAGGCGCGCAGCTCAGGCCGATGGAGGGCAAACCGCTGGAGCAAGCCGGGCTTCTCGGACTTCATCCTCACCTCCGTCGATCGTCGCCGTCAGGGTTCAAAAGTAGGCGAAGACTAACCCATATGTTCCTGTCCAGCCCCGCCACCGGGAGAGTCGGCCAGTCGCCTCCTCGACCGCTCATCCCTAGTTCACTGAGGACAGTGCAAGCATGACACGAAAAACAAAGGAACCGAAAAAGCCCTCCCGCCATCGACCTCAGGTTGACAGCCGCCAACCGGCGAAGGGGTAGAAGGCAGGCAGCGTGGCCTCACTGGCATCGCCATACCGCGCGAGCAGCCTCATGCACACGTATGTTATTATCGCGATCTAATGTCCATCCTATTCTCCTTATTCCTTCCATGCCTTCTCTCGGTTTCAGGCGCAGGTCCGCCGATCACTGCCGCAGAGCAAGTCCAGCCTGCGACGATCGGGCTCAGCGCCAACTTGGGCCCGGGTGGCTCCGCAACCGTGGTCTATGTCGCGCTGGTGGCCGAAGATAGCCCTTGGTCCGAGCCGCTCCACGAGGAGTTCATTCCCAGCTCCTCATCCGTCGAGTGGAGAGTTCCTCCCGGACGCTACCGCTTCGTGGTCGGTGCCCCTGGATATCGCGTGGTCTACGGAGAGGTAATCCGCGCAGTCAGCGGAGAATCAGTGGGCAAACGGCAACGACTCGTTGCGTTAGCCCCCTTAAGGGGCAGGGTGCGCACGGTGACCGGCGAACCTATCGCCGGAGCGAGAGTCGGCCATCCGCGAGCCTTCGTCGCTGAATTTGCGAACCGGCTGAGCGCCATGGGCAAGGCCCACCTGGCGGCGAATTTCGTCACCACGACCAACGCCGAAGGCCAGTTTTCCTTGCCCGCTTTGGCTGGATTTCGCCATTTGGTCCTCGTCGAAGCCGAGGGGTACGCGCCGGGGTTCTTGGCAGATGTTCTCTTTGATCCACCCAATAGTGATGGACCCTGGGAAATATCTCTTCTGGCTGGCGCAGCTCTGGAGCTAGCTCTCAAAGGCGGACCCGTGGCACCGGAAGGTCGAATCTGGCTACATCCGGCTGGGCGACACCCTCTGCGCACCACCGGCATCGAGCCGCCTGGCGCTTTGTGGGAGAGGCGGCTTCACGGTGGGTTGCTGCGCTGGCCGGCCCTGCCGGCGGGTCGCTACGAGATCTGGCTGAGAGATGGTCAAGGGATTGGTTCGTCGCCCCAACGGCTCGCCCTGGTTCACCTCAAGGCTGGGGAAACCAAGAGGGTTGAGGCAGAACTGCCGATGGCAGCCAAAGGGGTGACACCGAAATCAGCAGATCAACGGGTGGATGAGCCGGCGGAATCGCCAGTGCGCATCTTGGCCAGAGAGCTGCGCGGCAGCAGCAAGGATGGCGACTCACTGAAACGGTGGCGCGCAGGGAGATGGACCGACCTCTCGGCTAAGCGCAAGTTGGTCAGCGGCGGAGCCATCTTCACCGTACAGGCGGCCTGCCGGCCGGGAGATCGGTATCTATTCGCCGGCCCTACCTCCATCGGAGCCACCACACTGGTGGTCAACTGTGATGACGAACTCACCTTAGAAGTGTGGCCACGATCTGATGTGGCCGGTAGCGTGAAGCTTCACCGACAGCCGGACACAGCGGTGTCAAGCTTGCTGCTGTTTCGCCCCTGCGATCCCACGACTGAAGCGGGAATCGTAGAGATTCCAGTGGTTTTGGATCGCATCGCCTCCTTCCAAACGGCGGCGCCGGCTGGATGTTTTGATATCTTCGCCCACCTCTCGGGCTTGGCGCCCGCCCGGTGGCGGAGAGTGTTGTTGAAACCGGGTAAGCAGGAGCAACTAGAGGCGCGAGCGGTGGCTCCGGGAGGCGCCCTGCTCGCCCGGGTGGTCGCCGCCGAGACGGGAGAACCCCAGGCGGATGTCAAGGTGGGCCTTCTCGGCGTTGAAGAACTGAGTTCGGCGGTGGCGGCGGCCGTAGCCGGCCACCGCTTCAAGCCTCTCACCTCCAGCCTCACCGATCAGGATGGCTGGTTCAGGATTGCGGGGTTAGCGCCCGCGGACTACATCCTGCGTCTAGACAGCGGGCGGCGCTGGCCCCACTTTACGAAGCCGGTGGGAATTCGCGCCGGGGAGGAGTACTTCCAGCCCGAGCTGGAACTGCCCCGGCCCGTCAAGGTCACAGTCGAGATCGTCGCGAGCGAGGACTTCTTCGCCGAAGCGCAAGAGCTAACCATTGCCCTAGAGCAAGATCAAGAGGACGCACCTGCCTTCTTCTTGAGAAGTACGGTGAAAGAGACGAGACAGGTGGAGTTTGTTGACGTGCCGCCAGGGCTGTGGCGGTTCACCGTTGCCGCCCGCCTAAACCATGGTGGGACGCAGACCGTCCTCGACTCGCACCAAGAACTGGTCGCCGATCAAGATGCCATCATCCGCCTCGACGTGGAAGCCAGCCTCTTCCGGGGCGTCGTGCTGCGCGCCGGCAAGCCAGAGAAAGGAATGCTCAGACTCTCCAGGCTACCCTTTGGGGTTGCCGGAGGTCAGCGAGTATCAGCTCCCACCGACGATGAAGGTAAATTCCAGCTCTTCTTACGAAGGGCTGGCAACTACGCAGCGACCTTCACCTCCCTAGCCTCGGGCGGCGAACAGACTCTGGTGCCGAAAGTCGTTTTCGAGAATCCTCACGTCGAAGTGGAGATCGATCTGTCCGGTGGTCGCATCTCCGGCCAGGTCCTCGCTCCCAACGGGGAAGCAGTGGAAGGAGCCTCCATCCGGGCGAGTGCGTTGGGCGACCCCACGGAGGCGGGCGGATTGCAGATCCTGAACCAGAGGACGAGGAGCGTAGCCGACGGTCGTTTCGTCCTCTCCGGCCTACCAGCGGCCACCTGGAGTGTCACGGCCCGTTCCGGGGAGTTGGCGAGCGACCCGCGTCCCATCCAACTCCTCGCTGAAGAGCAGGTCGACGGAGTGCTCGTCGAGCTACGCGAGAGCGATTGGATCGAGGTCACCGTGATCGATGAACAGGGGCGACCGTTGAGTGGGGTGCAGGTCGAGTATTTTGTTACCGCGGAGAGTTCCGGCAGTGCTACCACCACGGACACCATCGACGACAGGGGGCGTAGCGGATCCAACGGCACCCTGCAACTCGATGTACGAGGCCACACCGGTGAGTTGGCCACCTTCCGCCTGAAGAGCCCCGGTGGAGCGATCACCGCCCTGCGACATCGCTTGGAGCCGACCACAACTTTGGTGGTACCGGCGCGAACGGGTAGGGTTGACTTCACCTTTGAGGAAGCAACGGAAACTCACGAAGTCGCCACGCTGGCCTTAGTCCGAGAGGATGGTGCATTTCTTGACCTCCTGGCCATCAGTAAGCCCGACGAGAAGGGTGACGGCCGAATGATCCCACACTTGTCAGCAGGAAACTGGCGGCTCGTGCGCTGGCGAACCATTCAAGATTATTTTGCACTCCTCTCTGGCGGTGGTTCTCGATTGCTGACCGAGGCGCAGTGGACCTTGGAATCGGGAGGTACTGCCGAGATCGTGATTCCTAAAACAAAAACTGCAAAGGAGTAACCAATGAGCAAGAGAACAGGGTTGTGGTGGTTCTTGGCCGCGGTTGGGGCCACATTGTTACTCGTTCCAATCGCGGATTCTGGTGCCGCGAGCTGGTGCGAAAGCTGTTACGAAGGGTCAAGCCTGCACGGGCCA
Organism: Acidobacteriota bacterium; assembly: GCA_024277255.1. Taxonomy (GTDB): domain Bacteria; phylum Acidobacteriota; class Thermoanaerobaculia; order Multivoradales; family SZUA-115; genus SZUA-115. Next base: position 10,581 of record JAJRVQ010000058.1, read on the forward strand.
GCCGCCATCGAGTTCGACGACGCGATGTGCTGCATCACCGGAGCCGACTGTGGCTACATCCCTGAAGACTGGTCCCGCCGCACCAACAATCGAACTTACTGCCGGATAAAGTGGGTGGCAGAGCCTGGGACGCTCGCGGGAGGAGGCTACCACTGTGACCTGTTCGCTCCACCGTGCACTAATAGCGGTGGCGGTGGTGGCGGCGGTGGTGGTGGTGGTGGTAGCTCTAGCTGCACGATCGGGCTCAGCGACTTCTGCCCGGTGAACTGCATGTTCTGCACTCGAGTACCTTTCCTCAACTGAGGTAGCCTGGTGAACCCACTGCCCCTCCTGCTTTTCACCTGGCTGGTATCAGTCACGGGAGATGTTGCTTCACCTGCCTCGCCCGATGAGCAACCACCCTCGCCTCGGGTGGCTGGCTCAATCTGCTCCCAGGAAGAGGTTCTTTTCAAGCTGGCGGAACCCGGGATCGATCCTCCTTCAAGGAGCGATCCACCCTACATTCTACGCGATGGCGATGGAGAGTACTGGGCCTTGATCATTGAACGCTTTCCGGCCAACCGGCAGGCACAGCTTCACAATCGCAACCACAGGACTTGGATGACCGGCCGTGGTGACCTGAGAGCGGCTTATGCGGTCGCCTCACTAGCGAGTGCCAAGGCCCACAGGATCGACCTATTCACTGACTTGGAGGGGGGCTGCTTTGGGAGCGCGCGGCCGGCCTGGGCCGGCGACCGGCTCGCCACTGGCTGGATCTGCCGGTCACCCGCGATCGACGGTCTCAGCGAGGCTGCAGGATCTCGTTCTTTTTTCGTACACGCCACCGAAGAAGAGGAACCCTCGCCCACCAAACTGTGCGCGGGCGACGAATTCGCTTGCTCACTGCACGCCCTGACTGCAACCTCGGCCGGCCAACTGTGGGCTATCTGGTCAGACCAGGACTACAGGCTGTGGGCGGAACTTCTACCCTCTTCACCAGAGGCATCGACGGCCCGAGGAGCCGTGGACAATGAAGAAGAAACGGGCCAGGTGGTGAGCGCCCCCAGCCGCTTCGCCATCGTGCAGGTAGGGGTGCCATCCCCCAACCACGGCAAGTTCCGCGCCGCTGCCTTCGGCGATCAGCTGGTACTCGCGCTCGCGGCGCCACACGGTCAAGACCAAACTTCGATTCAACTGTACCGGTTCTCCTCGCAGGGCCAGGTTGGTGAAGCGATCCCGATCTCCAGCCAAGGTCGCATCGGCGAAAGTTGGGTCGATTTGGCACTCAACCCAAACGGCCTGGTGGCCCTAGCCTGGATCTGGCAACGCCAGCAAATCGGCAAACCGCCGGAGGCACGGTTGCGGGTGGTTTCTCTGTTTGACCCCAAAGCCTCCGCCAGCGAGATCCACTTGTTTGGCGACGAGAACTCCCCCCCTTCTATCTTGGCCCTTTACACCAGTCGAATGGACGCCTCCTTCCTAGTCGGCTGGATCGAGCAGAGAGACCAGAAGCCAGCACGGCTGTTGGTGCAAGAGCTCGATGCGTCAGGCGCTCTGCGCGGTCAACCATGGCTGATTAGCGACCGGATCCAGCCGGGATACAACGGCCGCTTTCACTCTCCCAGATCTCAGTCGCTGTGGTTATTCAACGGTGAGGTGCTATGGCGAACGTGGAGCCGAGACCAGGATAGAGTCGACGAAATCCGTCGCTGCGTGATCGATGTCGAGACCATGCGCGCACAGGCGGAGCCTGCGCCTTCTGAAGCACCGGCAGATTGAGCCCAGGGAGTTCATCCCCCTCCTCCACCAGGCTCAGCAACTTCGTGGTCCGAGGGGGTTGGGTACAACTCCATCGAGGACCCAAACCATCCACTCTTGCGGCGACCAAGGAGCACTACCCCAAGAACTTGTATCCCCGCCCCCAGACCGTGACGATGAACTCGGGTTTGGTGGGATTGGGCTCCAGTTTTTGGCGCAGGCCGGCGATATGGACGTCGACCGTCCGCGTGTAGACCTCGGTGTCGTAGCCCCAAACTTCGTCGAGGAGCTGATCGCGAGAGAGAACGACGCCGCGGTGGTCGACGAAGTAGCGCAGCAGTTTGTATTCGAGCGCCGAGAGATCGATCGGCTTGCCGTCGGCGATGACCTCGGCCTTGCGAAAATCGATCCGCACCTTGCCGAAAGCGTAGCCGCCGGAACTCGCCGCGCTGCCGCGTTGCCCGCGGCGCAGCAGCGACTCGATGCGGGCCGTCGCTGCGAAGGAACGGCGCAGTTCCTCCACCCGACAGCGACCTCGCAGTATGGTTGCCTCCCCCGCGCCGTGGGTTGGCCAGAGCCGCATCTAAGCGCCGAGATCGCGCACCTGCTCCGGCGGTAGGGAACCGAAGAACTCCCGCCGCAGATCGGCGTGACCACCGGGGATCGCGGCGGGCTGCGGCCCGGCGGCCCGAGGCGCCTCGCCTGTTGCGGGGAGCGCTCAGTCCAGCTCCACGTCGGCTACTTTTCCCCGTCGAATCGTCGCCGGGACGGTGCGCTCTCCCAGGGTGAAACGATACAGCCCCGGCGGCAAACCGGCGAGCACCAGGGGAGCGGCAGGCGAAACGAGTGGCCGAGTTCCAAGCCAAGTCAGAAGTCCGGTGAAATTCCAATCGCCGGGACCTCGAATCTCCACCACGCCCCGCTCTTCCTCCACTTCGATTTGCGCCGAACCGCCGGCCACAACCTCCAGGCGCAAGCCCCCTTCGCTGGCCTCTTCCCACGGTACCCACTGACCCAAGGCCCACCGCCCTTGGTGAAAGGCCGCCGCCCTGACTCGGGCTGGAGCGCGACCTTCCTGGCGGAATCGAACGGCCCCCTCCAAGTCGCTCGTCGCCAGATCCGGCGTAGTGACCCCCGTGTCCAAAAAGACCAGTGCCCCGGAGGCGGGCAGGCGGTCTTCATCGACCACCGAAACCACTACCTGATCCCGCTCGTCGCTGACCAGAACCAGGGTCACCGGATCCTGCTCGCGGCCCTCTTCCAAGAGGATCTCCTGTAAGTCGCTGCGCAGGTTGCCTTTGCGCGCCTGCACAGCCAAGGTCCCCAACCCTAGGCCGGAGATGCGGAAACTCCCATCGGCTTGGGAGAAGGCCTGCGTACCGGCAGAAAGTTCGCGAACTCGGACCGCGGCCACCGGTGCCCCATCCTCGTCGACCACCCAGCCTTCCACCGCGAAACCCTCATAGCGTAGATGGACCTCTTGGTGGCTGGCTTCGGACAGCTCTACCGTCGTGGCGGGTGAGCCCTCGGTGGAACCGGGGACCAACCGAGTGACCTTCCAGCGGCCGGGACTGAGGTCGGAGGAATAGAAGCTGCCTTCCGCATCGACGTGGACCATGACCTCGGGATGGATGCCGCCGAAGACCTCCTGTTGGCGCAGGCCACCGGTGGTAAAGATGTTGACGATGGCCTCGGGGCTCCCGCGCGACGGCACCGTCCAGATCAAGGTCGCCTCGCTGGAAAGATTTTCGCCAACGCTGACGGTTCCTTGAACTTCCAGCGGATTGCCACGACACTCGACCTTCACCATACCCTCTACGATTTCGACCGGGCGGCGGCAAACCAGCGCCCTGCCGCGATAGATCGACAGATCGCTCAGGCCCAGGGGTACATGATCAAAGGTGGCCACCCCGTCCACCACCGGACGGGTGATGAGGTCCATCGGCAGGCCGGCGCCCTGCGGGTCGAGGTGCGCCCGCAGTCTCTCCCCGGTTCGGGTCGTCACCTCCACCGTGGCGCCCTCGTCGAGGAAGATCTCGCCGAGATCAATCTGGCGTTCTTCGCTAGCGTCGAGCGTAATCCGCTTCGGCGCCAAGTCGTGGGCGACGATCCGGATGGTGAGCAAGCCTGGTCGCAGGCCCGACAACTTGAAAGCGCCATCCACCGCAGCCCGCGCCTCCAAGGTGTCACCGCGCATCCACGCCATCATCCCGCCTTCATCGGTCGAGCGCAGACTGGAGACACGCGCTCCCGGTACGGGGGCGCCATCCGCTGCGGAAAGCACCCAACCCCGTACCGTCACGCCGGCTGGCGCGATGATGGTTCCCAGATCGCGTACTTCGCCCGGCAAGCCCGGCTCCAGATGGAGTTTGACCGGCAAGGTCGAGGTGGAGCGCAAAGTTAGGTCCGCCGCCTCACCCGGCGG
>JAJRVQ010000059.1 GCA_024277255.1 Acidobacteriota bacterium
AGGTGGTGGTCGGCTCTGCCGTCTGGCCGCCGCTCGGGTGGTTGGCATCCCAGACCCTTTCTAAGTTGCCGTCGCAATCGTAGGCGTACTCGGTCGCCGTGCCGTCGGCGTGGCGGATGCGGTCGAGGTAGCAGCGGGTGGCGTAGTCGTAGTCGGTGAAACTCTCGACGACGTAGGCCGCACCGTCCCACCGTTGCAGCTCTTCGCGCGTGCGGTTGCCGGCGCCGTCGAGCTGGTAGGCGGTGCGTTCGCCCGGGGTGGTGGCATCCGGCTTGCGCTCGATCGAGGTCAGCCGGCCGGCCGAGTCATAACCGTACTCGATCACGTTGCCGCGCGGCAGAATGGTGCGGAAGAGATCACCCAGCGGCGTGTAGAGTTGCTGGGTCACCAAGTCCCCGGCCACGATGGGATCGCCAGGCACGGCTCCGGCGGTGCTGCGTTGGATGGTGTCGGTCACTCGGTCCAGCGGGTCGTAGCGCGTTTCGCTCAGCACACCGTTGACCTCGGTCACCCCCGTGCGCCGGTTGAACGGGTCGTAGGCGAAGGTGGTGGTGCCGACCAACGGGTCGGTGCGGGTGGCGACGAACAGGTCGCCGCGGGCCGGGTCGTAGGTGAAAGTGGTCACGTCCGATTGGCCGTAGCCGGGAGGATCGAGGGTCAGTAGCTGGCCGGCCGTGTTGTAGCTCGGCAACAGCGTGAGCAGGCTGAAGGCACCGCCGGGGCGGGTCGCCTCTTTGCCGGTTTCGGTGCGCTGGGTCAGGTTGCCGGTCGGCGGATCGTAGACGAAACCGCTTTCCCGAAAGCCGGTGCCGGAGGTCGAGGGGCGCCGAATCAAGGTCGGGAAGGCCGGGTAGTTGAGGTCGTATTCCCATTCGGTGATCCGCTCCAACAAGGCGGTGCCGACAGCCTCGATGCGCAGGGTCAGCTGACCGTTGGCGTCGTACTGCATCTCGGTGATGTCACCGCTGCCGTCGGTGAGGCGAGTGCGGCGCAGTGGATGGGCCAGGTCCTCGTAGGCGAAGGTCGAGTTGGGACCGGTGCCGCAGACCGGGCAGTCGCCGCTGATCTGGGTCACTTTCGCTTTGAGGCTCTCGGTGTCGCGGCCGAAGCGGTAGGTGCTGGTGTTGCCCAGCGGGTCGGTCACCGTGGTGAGAGCCGGCAAGACGGGGTCGTCGAAGGCGAACTCCCACTTGCCCACCGCCCCGGGGCTGGCCGGATCATCGGCACCCGACCAGAGCTTGACCGCGTTGCCTTGCGCGTCGTACTCCCAGGCGGTGACGATACGTTCGGAGGCCGGCGGGCCGTCGTTGCCTTCCAGGATCTGGCGCGTCATGTAGCCGGGGTTGACCGCGTCGCCGTAGACGAAGCGCCAGGCGGTGCCGTCAGGGCGGTCGATGCGCACCAGGTCGTCGCCCGACCAGGTGTAACTCCAGAGCAAGGTGCTGGTGGTGTCGATACCCACTTCCGTGATCGTCGCCAGCTTGCCGCCGGGATGGTAGGTGAAATCCTCGCGGCGACCCTCGGGGAAGGAGACCGAGGTGAGCTGGCTACCGTTGTAGGTCGCCGTCTTGGCGTTGCCGTTGCGGTCGGTTGTCGATTGCCACAGACCGGCGTTGTCGAAGGCGGTAACGGTGCCATCGAGAGCCTTCAGCTCCCAGCCGCCCGCGGTGCGCGAGAGCGTGCGGTACTCGTCGCTCGGCCCGTGGGTCTGGTAGACCCCGGCCACCAGGTCGCGGAACTCGCGGAAGGTGGCGAACTCGGTCACCAACCAAACGTGGCTGTCGTCGCCCGCGGTGGGGTCGAGGAAGATCCGTTGGGCGTAGCTGTGCGACCAGTAGCGGCCCATCGTCGCCCGCCAGGCGACTTCGCCGGGAGTGCCCGATTCGCCGGCGCCGCCGGCGGCGTAGTAGAGCAACGCCTTCGGACCAGTGCCATCGCCACCCGTGCCACCGCCGCCACCACTGGCGCTGGCGCCACCGCCGCCGGAGCCTCCGGCCGTCTTGCAGTCCTGGCAGCTGGCAGAGTCTTGGGGGCAACTGTCGGGCTTTGGCGAGATACAGCCCAGTATCTTCCTCAGCGGACCGCGACCGAACTCAAGGCCGCCTACGTCGGTAAACTTGCGGCAGATGTGGTCGCCCCAGCAATGATTGTATGCCCTGACCGAGTACTGCGTAGCATGGTCGAGGCTGGAGCAGCTGAAGCCACCAATCTCGACATAGGTTTCGATAAAATCTCCTAGAATGTTCTGCCCAGGTACTCCACAAATACCCACCTCGCCGCACACGCCGGGGCCTATGGTGCAGTCTTGTGGGGGAGGTACGGGACCGTCGAACCAAAACACCAGTGGGGTGGCCCCGTTTCCGTCTTGGACGTTGCCGGGAAACTCAAGCGGTACACGCAGTTGGACGGCGCACAGGTCGAAGAGGCCATCGCAAGTGGGATCCGCCAATCGTAGAAAGGTACTACTGTCCCTCGGTTCATAGCAGCGGTCTCCAAAGCAGTTGGGATCGGCCGTGCTCGCGCCAGGGAGGGGATCAAACTCAATCTTGAAGTCGGGAGCGGCGCATTGGAATGCACCGGCGAATACTCTGGCAGCGGACAGTAGAGAGAGCAGGCCGAAGATCCCGACCACCCTGAGTAGCTTTCGCGAAGCACAGGAATCGATTCGTGAAGGAGGCGATTTGGAGTGTTGCGAAGGGATATCGCGGGCACCTGAAAGTAAGAGCATGGACTTCCTTTCAAGGAGTGTTCTTCGTCGATGGAACCCTACTCAGTGAGAACACGGCTTGGACAGTCATGGGTTAGAACTAGGACGAAGTAACTTTCTCCAGGATCGGCTCGAACGCAAAAAGGTCTCTCTTCGCCCAACCCCCTCTTGACAAATTATGCGCAACTCTCTAGCATTATGCACATAGAAGAGGGGACTCCCATGCCTGCAGATCGAGACCAGCGAGACGAACGCCGCCGCGCCATCCTACGCATCCTGCGCCGTACCCGCATCGTGAGCCAGAAAGATGTGGTCAGCCGGCTGCTGATGCGCGGCTTCGAGGCGACGCAATCGAGCGTCAGCCGCGACCTGCGCGACCTCGGTGTCGCCAAGGTGGCAGGCCGCTACGAGGCACCCGTCGCCGACCTCGACCCTACCTCGCCGGACGACTTCGCCGAGGTGGTTCGTTTTCTGCGCCAGGTGTGCACCGCGGGGCCACACCTGATCGCTCTGCACACCGCCATCGGCGCCGCACCCAGCGTCGCCCTGGCGATCGATGCCGCTCCCTGGCCCGAGGTGGTCGGCACGGTCGCCGGCAACGACACCATTTTCATCGCCACCGCCAACCTCGCCGATCAGAGAAACGTGGCGCGGCGGCTGCGCGACTTGATGAAGTCCAAATGACGGATCGAGAAGTTCCGAGGCGCTTCTCGCCGCGGAAGCTCGACGGCGAGAGTTCGACCGCTGCGTCCCAAGCTGCTCTACGGCCGGCACTTGAGGAACACCGCCGCCGCTCGCGGCTGCAAGACGAGGGCTAGGAAGATCACGATGAGAACACAAAGCGCCAAGATCACCTCGACCTCGAGCCGGCAACCCCGCGGTGCTGAACTCCCGATGCAGCGCGTGCATCTCGACAAGATCGCTTCGGTCACCCGCAGCTGCGCACTGAGTGACGAGATTCGGGTCAGCGACGAGATTCCCTGTGACGAAGGTGTCGTCATCGCGGTCGAGGTGCTCACCGACAAGACGCGCTACAACCAGCTCGAATTGCCCTCCGGCCGGCTCGCTACCGTACAGCGTGGGGACGTGCTCGCCGGCGCGCTCGGCCATCGCCAGGCGCTGTTTGGCTACTCCGGTGTGCTGCCCAAGACGTTGGCTCCGGGCGACACCATCCACCTGCTCAATCAAGGCGGAGTCCTCGGCATCTGTGACTCGGTCAACCCCGATCTCGGCCAGCCCTTCGCCTGTCGCGTCCTCGGCACGGTCCTCCAGTTCCCCTATCTCGGCGAGCGTATCGGCGTGCCGGCGCGGGTCGGTTTCGACCGACTGGAGGCGGAACCCGCCCTTGAAGTCCACGGCATCCCGACCGTCGCCATCGTCGGCTCCTGCATGAACTGCGGCAAGACGGCCGCCGCCTGCGCCATGGTGCGCGCCTTCGTCCAGACCGGGCTGACGGTCGATGTCTTCAAGGCGACCGGTGTTTCGCTGCGCCGCGACGTGCTGGCGATGGAGGACTCCGGAGCGCGCTCCAGCGCCACTTTCACCGACCTCGGCGTGGTCACCACCGACCGCTCCAACGGAGCCCAGGTTACCCGCACCCTGCTCACCCGCCTGGCGGCGGGCAAACCGGATTTGATCGTCGTCGAACTGGGCGACGGGCTGTTGGGAGCCTACGGTGTGGACTCGATTCTCGCCGACCCGCAGATCCGCCAGGCCTTCACCGCCGTGGTGTTGACCGCCAATGACCCGGTGGCGACCTGGGGAGGGGGGAGAATTTTGCGCGAGGAGTATGGGATCGAGCCCGCCGTGGTCACCGGTCCGGCCACCGACAACACCGCCGGCACCCGGTTGATCGAGGAGCGGCTCGGGGTCCGGGCGCTCAACGCGCGCACCGATGGCGACCGTTTGGCTCAGGTCGTCCTCGCTCACCTCGGGCTGGGCGAAGGCTCGGCGAGCGAACTCGCTACCGGCACAGCCTAGGGCGATGAGTTCTCTCGGCACGACGAGTTCGCCACCGATCCCCGCCGTCGTCCTCGGTGGTTCGGGCTACGTCTCCGGCGAGTTGCTGCGCCTGCTGGCCGCCCATCCATCCTTGCAGCTGCAGACCGCCCTTTCGGCGAGCCATGCCGGCGAGCCGGTGGCCGCGCTCTTCCCCCATCTGGCCAGTGCGCTGGGCGAGTTGCGCTTCACCGCGCGCGACCGGCCGGAAGTCCTGGCGGCGCTACTCGACGGCTTCCGCCGGCAGGGTGCGAACCAGGTCGCCATCTTCTCGGCGGCGCCGCACGGAGCCTCGGCAGCGCAGATCGACCAGTTACTGCTGGCGGCCGAGGAGGCTGCTCTCGAAGCCCGACTGGTCGACCTCTCGGCCGATTTTCGCTCTCCGAGCCAGCGAGAGTACGAGGCGATCTACGGCATTCCCCACGGCGCCCCCCACCGCCTGGAGCAATTCGTTTGCGCCGTCCCCGAACATCTCAAGGTGACTCCGGCCGCCGGTTTGCACGTCGCGCATCCCGGCTGTTTCACCACCGCGGTGACGCTGGCCACGGTGGGGCTGCTGGCCACCGGGGTGGTCGAACCGGAATTCTACGTCTGTGCCGTCACCGGCAGTACCGGTTCGGGTCGCGTGCCGGGGCCGGCAACGCACCACCCGGAGCGGCAGAGCAACCTGTGGGCCTACAGCCCGCTCGCTCACCGCCACGCTCCGGAGATGAGGCGTCTGGCCGCCGCTGCCACCGGTGTCGAACCCAAGATCGCCTTCGTTCCCCACTCCGGCCCTTTCGCCCGCGGTATCCACGCCACCGTCCAGGCGCGGCTGCGCCAACCGATCACGGCGGCGGAGCTGACCGCTCGCGTCGCCGGCTCCTACGCCGATGCCCCGTTCGTGGAAGTGGTCGATCGACCACCGCGGCTCAAAGAGGTCGTCGGTACCCATCGCTGCCGGCTGGCCTTGGCCGTCAATGAGACCGGAGGCGTGGCCGCCTTCTCGGTGATCGACAACCTGATCAAAGGGGCAGCCGGCGGCGCGGTTCACTGGATGAACCGGTTGCTAGGCCTTCCCGAAACGGACGGTCTCACCCAACCCAGCCTGGGCTGGACGTAGCCTGAGACCCTGTAGCCATCGTCACTGAGGATCCCGTAATGACCGCAACCACCACCGCTCCTGCGAGCAGCGCCGAGCTGGCCGAAGCCCAAGTCCTGCTGCCGGTCTACCCGCATCTCGGCATCGAGCCGGTCGCCGGCGACGGCGTATGGCTCGAAACCCGTGACGGTCGCCGCATCCTCGATCTCTACGGCGGTCACGCGGTGGCCCTGCTCGGCTACAGCAACGCGGCGTTGAGCCAGGCGCTGCACCGCCAGGCGGAGTCGCTGATCTTCCAGAGCAACGTCGTGGCGCTGTCGCTTCGCGCTCGCGCCGCCGAACGGTTGGTGCGTTTCGCCCCATCGGGTCTCGATCGAATCTTCCTGGTCAACAGCGGCGCCGAAGCCAACGAAAACGCGCTGCGTATGGCGCAGCTGTCCACTTCGCCAAAGCGGCAGCGGGTCCTGGCACTGGAAGGCTCGTTTCACGGCCGCACCGCCGCCGCCGGCGCCGTCACCCACGGCGCGAGAGAGAAATGGTACGGCTTTCCGCAACTGCCCTTCCCGGTCAGCTTCGTGGCGCGCGGCGATGAGAAGGCGCTCGACCAGGAGCTGAGCGACGACGTTGCGGCGTTGATCGTCGAACCGATTCAAGGGATCGCCGGCGCGATCGACCTGGGCGGGCGCTACCTGCGCGCGGCGCGGGAGATGACCGCGGCGCGCGGGGTGCGGTTGATCTTCGACGAGGTGCAGAGCGGCATGGGGCGCACCGGCCACCCCTTCGCGGCCGATCTCTACGCCGTCACACCCGACATCCTGACCACCGCCAAAGGGCTGGCCGGAGGCTTTCCCGCGGGGGCCGTCTGGGTGAACGAAGAGGTCGCCGCCGCTGTCCACCTGGGGGCGTTGGGCAGTACCTTCGGTGGCGGTCCGCTGGCCTGTGCTGCGATCGAGGCGGTCCTCGACGCCTTCGAAGCGGATGACCTGCTGGCGCGGGTGCGCCGACTCTCCGCCAGACTGCGCAGCGAATGTCCCGGCCGGGGACCGGTGGTCGCAGTCCAGGGAGAGGGCTACCTGCTCGGGCTA
>JAJRVQ010000060.1 GCA_024277255.1 Acidobacteriota bacterium
AAGCCGCCGAGCGCAAGTGGCGGAGACTCAACGGACACAAGCTACTCGGAGACGTCATCCGAGGAGTTCAATTCAAGGACGGCATCAAGGTCGCCGCGTGATCTTCAGGATTTCTCATCCACAACTCTTGACCATATCTCCGAGAAGTGGTACGGAATCCCGAAGGTGAGGATGAGCGCAAGGAGCATCAGGCAAGCGGCCACGCAGGCAGCCAGCGCAAGCAGGCTACGCCGCCAGAGGGGCCCCTTGATCATCCACACATTCGCGGCGAAGCAGACAAGCAGGGTCGCCAACAGCAGCGGCTCTAGCCACCAGGCGTGCTCGTCTTCCACGACATACAGGTAGTCGGCACGGCGCCAGATGGCGTACCCGGCCACGACGAACGCCAGATTGGTGAGAGAGGCCTTCACTTGGTGCAGTCGTCCGGCTCGGTGTGCATCGTCTTGTTCATCTGCCTTCCACTCGAGCACGACATCAGTAGGGTGCGCCGCCGTTCCCAACGAGGATTTCGGTGGCGCGCCAGGTCGGTAGCCAAATGCCGATGGCGATTGCCAAGGCTGAAACCAGGACGGGCACCCAGTGAATCGGCCGGAAGGAGTGGGGTGTTCGCGCCCGCCAGGATTTCCAGAGCATCCAGGCGGTGATCCATGCGATGGCGAGCAGCGCGGACAGCAGGGGGATCTCGAACGGGCCCAGTGAGTCGCCCCCTCCCGGGTCGCCCGCGATGGTGCTGATGTTTGCGATCACAATGATCACGACGGTCGCAACGCCAGCGGCCGAGAACCCACCACTGGCCCAGAGCCAGCTCGCCTGAGTCCACCTCGAGCTGTCCGCTAGAGACTGTTCGGTGTGCATGCTCAGCAGTCTATCGTCTGGCGTGATCGACGACGGCGGCGAAGTCTCCACTCGACTGCGTCGGCGGGTTGGACAACAAGCTGGTAGGACCGGAGTCCGGAGGCTGTCGCGCATAGGCGCGTTGGCGATTTGCCGAGCATCGGGCGAGGTGCAAGCCAGTGGCGGATGCTCCGTAGTCGACGCTACGGGGCACTTCGCCACAACGCAGCAGATCGTTCGAGGATCGCTGAAGCGTGAATGTGCCTATGCGCGGCAGTCTCCTAGCGTTGAGATTCATGGATGAGGCACTGCTAGTCGGCCAAGGACAAGTCCAAGCTGCGCTCTTCGTCGGGTTCGACGGTGAGGCGCACCTCTGAGCTCTGCATGTCGAGGATCGGACCAAAGGGATCGTTCGGGTGTGCGCCCGCTGGGCGCGCAGCGCTCAAGCGATAGGTGCCGGGGTGGATGTTCCTGAGGACGTAGTGGCCCGCCTTGTCCGAGTGGATGCGGTGGGGGTAGACGTGGTTGCCGACGAGCAGGATTCTGGCGCCCGCGGCGGGCTCTCCATCGGGGCCGTACACGCTGCCCTCGACCGTCGCTCCATGGGGGACTCGGACTGGCTCGACCTCCGAGAGCTCCTCGCCCTTGACGTCGATGTTCTTGGTGAACTCGCGCGGGTAGTCGGGGTGGTCGAACTGCAGTGCGTAGGTCGCGTTCGAGAGCTTGTCGAGGGTGTAGTTGCCGTTTGCATCTGTCCGCGTCCGCGCCGCGGTTGTTGCCCGCGGAAGCGGCTCGAGAGCGGCGAGGTCGGTGAAGCCCGTCTGCCAGTGCGAGTTGTCGAGCGTTCGTACTCGCGCATCGACGATCGGCTCACCTGTCTCCCCATCGACAAGCTGCCCCGAGATCGCTGCGCCATGTCCCAAGGCGATGCGCAGGTCGCTCACCCCTTGGCCGCCGCGGATCGTGAAGACGGCGGAGCGTGCCGGGACGTAGCCGTGCGCGCTGACCTCGACCACATAGCTTCCGTCCAGGAGACCACGGATTTCGAAGGCTCCGTTCGCCCCCTCGAAGTGGAACTCGTCGTGCGGCTCGCCCAAGAGGTCCACGTAGGAACCGAGCAGCCGAACGGAGGCGCGAAAGTCATCCACGGGCGCTCGATCGTGCAGGAAGACGACATGGCCCGACACAAGGCCAGTGGTCGGCTGCGTGCTTGGCGCAAGCTCAGTTTCTTCTAGCGCCGCTGCTGTGGGGAGCTCCCTCACCTTTGGCTGAAGACACCCACCGAGGGGGAGCGCAAGAGCCAATCCGGCCATGCCGAGTTTGCTGATCCTCATGCCGCGATCCTGTGGGCAAGTGCCGCGGGGAGTTGACCGTGGGGCTCTACTGGTTGGATCATGGCATCGTTCGCGTTGGGGCCGATCAGCTGCCGGCTGCGCGTGCACTACAGTACTCGCGCAGCGCGCTGTGTGGTGCGCAGACGGTAACGACCTTCTGAGAGTGAGCCTTCCCGCAGCGGTCGGTGAGCGTGGCCGTGCATGAGGCGGGCTTCCCTCGGAGAGACGTGGGAAGAGATCGAGGTACAGGGACATCGACATCGAAGTGGACCTCGATGTAGGCCTCACGTACCGCACCAGGTGCGACCCCTGCGGCGGTCAGTAGCCGACCAAGCATCGCTGAGTACCGCTCCGTGACATCGGCGAGGAGAGGAGGTTGGACAGAAGTAGGGGCCGGCTCGAGGGTGATGCGCAGTCGATCGGTACCGAGCTCCTTCGCCATCGTGTACAGCAGGCCCAGGGCCCAGTAGCCGCCGGTGTCGTTGTTCCTACTTGCGAACGATCCGGCCAGGCCGCCGGCCACGTTCTTCAGAGCTTTGTGCTGTGCCATGGGGAACCTTCGCGCATCTCCCGGTGAGGACAATCAGCGGCTACACGCAGGGCCGTCGCCTGCACCGGCTTGAGAGCCAGAACATCATACGCTGGTGTCGCAATCACAAAGGCTCTCCCAGCCATCGGGGCCGTCCGAGACATAACCCCTTCATATTCATCAGCCAATCTGACAGGCGCCACCTGATGCAATCGGTGTCGTTGGCGCCGCCCCCAATGCACGACAGGCAGACCGCCCCCTTACCCCCAGATGGGGAAGCGAAGATCACGGCTTAGTTGTCGGGAT
>JAJRVQ010000061.1 GCA_024277255.1 Acidobacteriota bacterium
GCGATCAACTCGGTGCCATCGAGGTCGGTGCCGAGCTTGATTTTTTCGATAGGGAGAAAGCCTTCGATCGCCAGCAATTTCATACCGTGGCTCTCGATTTGGAGTCTCACCGCCAGCAGATCATCCAGAGTCGGTTCCGGGTAGCGGGTCACCACACCCTCCACTCCGCACTGAGCCGCCAGACGCAGGTTTTCCGAGGACAGAGGAGAGAGCACGGTGGCGAGCTTCATTCCTTGCGGAGGATGAGGGTTACCATTTTCGAAAGAGTGGCTCCCGAGATGAGCTCGACAGGCTGCCTACGGCAGCTCCGTCATCCTGCGGTCCGCCTCGGCGCTGGCCTTCTTCATCACGCTCTCCAGTGTCACCTCTTTGCCGCCCTGGCGCTTGCTTTCGTCGGCGGCTTCCATGAAGGCGTAGATCTCGAGAGTTTCCGCCGGTTTGACCGGCATGGCTCCGGTGCGGAAATACTTGGCGATCTCGACGACGAGGGGCTTGTAGCCGGGGTAGGCCCCCATCTCGCTTTCGCCTTTCGCTCCTTTGGCGGTGCCGCCGTAGCCCTTCCTTTCCTCAAACACGCCGGTCCGTCCTCCCGGCCACTTGCCTTCGACACGGATTTTTCCCTCGGCGGTGGTCGAGCGAACCACCGACTCGCAGCCGGTGCCCATCACGGTGAACAGCGCCTCGACACCGTGAATGCCATACCAGAACAAGTCGGGATGCGTCTTCTCCAGCGAGGCCGGACTGCCGGTCCGGCAGTGCGACACCTCGCCGATGGAGCCGCCGCGGATGGCGAGGGTGTTCGGTCCGAAGCGCAGCGAGGAGGAGGAAAACAGCGGCACGCCGTACTTTTCCGCGGCGCGGAAGATGAGAATCGCGTCCGCCAGAGACGCCGCGATGGGTTTGTCGATGAACACTCGCTTCTTCGCCCGCAGTACCGGGATGACCTGCTCGAGGTGGGGGCGGCCGTCGTTGGTTTCCAGCAGCACGGCATCGACCTTTTCCAGCAATTCGGGGATGGAGGCCGTCATTACGACACCCATCTTTTCCAGTTCCGCAGTGTATTTCGGCACCCGGCTGACGCTCGATTCGATATCGGGGCTACCTTTCGGCGAGGCCGCCACCACGCGGCAGTTTGCCAGGGCGCCTTCCGCTTTGGGGTCATTCATCGTCTTGGTGAAGGCGACGACGTGGCCGGTGTCGAGGCCGATGATGCCGACACGGATTTCTTCAGCTACCAGTTTTCCCGAGCTGAGGGAGAGGAAAAGGATGCACACGGAGAGCAGAGCGAGCGACTTGAGTTTCATGGGGAAAGGTTGGTTGTTGGAGTGTGGGTGGACCCCTGAGGGCGGGCCTGAAACTGTCTGCTTTGTCGCCCCATGTCACCCCTTTTTGTCTCCACGAATTCGGAGATGCAAGCGGGAAGAATACTGGCATGGTGAAGCTTCCAGAAATCTTTCATCAATCGCATCCGAATACCGCATGAAGTTCACCGTCAAAAACCCCAAGCAAAGCCTCGCCAAAACCGACCTCCTCGTTGTCTTTGGCCGGGAAGGTGTCGCGCCCAAACTACCCGCGGGCGTTCGCGTCCCGGAGCTGGCATTGAAAGCCTTCGAGGGCACGGAGCGCGAGGCGCGGCTGACCGACGCCACGGCGGGTCCCGCGGCGCGGGTGCTGTTCGTCGGGGTGGGCGAGGGCAAGCCGGTTGCCGCCGAGACGTTGCGCCGCTGTGGCGCTCTCGCGGCGACCAAGGCGGAAAAAGTCAGAGCCAAATCCGCCACCCTGTGGATCGACCTGCCGCTGGGAAAGAAGGCGGCTGTTCTTGGGCAGGCGCTCGCCGAGGGCGCGGTGATGGCTTCCTACCGACTGACTGATTTCCAGCGCGACGCCGAGCCGGCGCACCTGAAACGCATCACCTTGCACGGCGAACCGGGTTTCAACGCTGGGATCAAGCGCGGCCTGATCATCGGCGAGGCCAATTGCCTGACGCGGCGGTTGCAGGACACTCCGGGAAATCTGATGCGTCCCTGTGATCTGGCGATCGAGGCGAAGAAGATCGCCTCGATGAGTGACCGGATCGCGGTTCGGGCGATCGACGAGGCGGCGATGAAACGCCTTGGCATGGGCTCGCTATTGTCGGTGTCGCGGGGGTCGGTCGAACCGGCCTTCCTCATTCACTTCGTCTATAAGCCGAAGAAAACGGCACGCCGCAAGGTCTGCCTGGTCGGCAAGGGACTGACCTTCGACGCCGGCGGCATCAGCCTCAAGCCGTCCGCCAAAATGGCCGACATGAAATACGACATGTCCGGCGGCGCCGCCGTGCTCGGGGTTTTCCGCGCTCTGGTCGGGCTGAATCCGGATGTCGAGGTGCACGGCCTGGTGCCGACTTCGGAAAATCTGCCTGATGGCAAAGCCAACAAGCCGGGCGACCTGGTAACGGCGATGAACGGCCTGAGCATCGAGATCCTCAATACCGACGCCGAGGGCCGCCTCATCCTCGCCGACGCCCTCGCCTACGCGGAAAAGAAAATCAAACCCGACGCCATGATCGACCTGGCCACCCTGACCGGCGCCGTGGTCATGGCCCTGGGCCACGAACTTTCCGCGGCCATGGGCAACGACCGGTCGCTGATCGACGCCCTGGTTGAGTCCGGCGAGCGCACCGGGGAGCAGGTCTGGCCCATGCCGCTGCTGGAATGCCACAAGAAGGAAATGAAGGGCACCGTCGGCGACTTGCGTAACATCAGCGGCCCGTCCGCGGGTGCCGGATCCTCCACCGGCGGCGCGTTCTTGTCGAATTTCGTCGGCGACATCCCCTGGGTGCATCTCGACATCGCCGGCAGCGCCTGGGGCGCGGCGGAGCGAGATTACCAGGGCGGACCGTGGGGCACCGGCGTCGGCGTGCGCCTGCTGTTGGACTATCTGGAGCAGTAGGGGTGAACGACTCAGTAAAAAGTAAAAAGTGCGAAGGTAAAAAGTGTCTCCTACCGCGAGCTCACACATTGAAAGGCCGTATGAGTCTCCCGCACTTGCTTGTTGGGGAGATGCCGCATTTAGGCGCTACCTGCAAAAATGAGGAACCTACTCACCGCCATCATTCTTTCGACCACGAGCGTCTGCAGCGGTGGCACCCTGCGGATCTCCGAAGTGGCGACCAAGGCCGCGGCCAATACCGAGCGAATGACTTTGACCTCGGGCACCGGGGACGAAGTGTTTTTCGTGAAGAAGGAAGCAATCGTGGGTGATGCAGATATCAAGGAGGCGGTGCCGGCCTACGCCCCCGAGAGGCAGATCAACGTGCAATTGACCGACGCCGCAGCGCGGAAGCTGAAGGATACCACATCGAGAATGCGCCATGGGCGGGGTCGGCTGGCCATCATTGTGGAAGGACGTCTGGTTAGCGCGCCGGTGGTTTACGAAACCATCGGGAGTTCATTTGTAATTTCTGGTTTTCAGCATTTCGATGCGGGAGAGTTGGATGACCTCGCGCGCAAGATGTCGGGGCGTCCGCCCCGACCTGAAGGCGAAGACCCCGTCCCTGCGGCACCCACTCCGAAAATTAAGACCGTTCCCTTTACGGAAGAGGAGTATCAGCGCAACAAGGCAGTGCGGGAGGGGATGGGAATCTTTCACATCGATGTCCTGCCGAGCGAAGACGAACTTGATAAGATCCTACGCAAGGGAATGAGCCATGCCGAGGTGATCAAGGCATTCGGGAATCCCAGCATGGGAGCTAGAAAACCAGCCGATGAGGACTTTTTCTTGTTTTACAGGGTCGCTCCCGAGAAGCGTCCCGAGAATCCAAGGCGGAAGATATTTCCTGATGGATTTACGGTGAACTTCAAGGGTGGCAAGGTTGCGTGGTGGGCTCATTCATTCGGCAACGCAGTGCGAGAGGAGAAAGTCGTGGGACGCGAGCCGCCCACTCTCAAGGCGGCCTTACCTGATGTGGATGTTACAGCGGATGAGTTTGACCCCATTGCCTTTGCCGAGGGTATTGTCATTCCCGATCCGAAGCAGGATGTGAACAAGCGGGATCTGGGCGATCTCATATATATGGTCAGGCTCCTGTTGAGTGGGCTGCTGTTGAGAGATCTCCAAGGTGACTCCGGTGGGGCCGCCACGTTGGATGCCGACTGCGATTTCATCAAGGCGCTCGCTCACAATTTTCGTGAAGTTGCTTCACTCAGGGAGAAGTCTAATGATGGCAGGATTCAGGTGAAAGCGCTAAACGACAGCCTTTTCCCTTATGTTATTGGTGAGAAGCCTCTCCCAACGAAAAACCAGGAGGTGGAAGCTGGCGCGGGCCAACCTGCTGCCGCTCCGGAGTTAGAAGCCAAATGAATTCAACCCTGTAGTCACGAATCGACGCGATCCGTTTCCCCGGAAAGAGCGCGTTGACGCCTCAGCCACAAAGCCTTAGCCTGACGGGGATGATCGTAGAGCAATATCCAGAGCTTCAGCGCCTGTCGCCCGATCACAAACTGGCGTTGGCCGCCGAGCTTTTTGAAGATGCGACGGACGCCACGGTCGAGCAAGCAGATCCGGAGATCATCAGGCTTTTGGACGAGCGCCTGGCCGAGTATAAAAAAAATCCCTCGTCTGGATCGCCGTGGAGCGAAGTGAGGGCTCGTATTCTAGGCAGTCGTGATTCCTGAAGCGATTTGGACTGCCCGCGCGGAGGGGGATCTGCGACCTTAGGCAGGATCGCGAAACGATTCTCCGGCACCTGACCTGCTGAATGCCTTGTTTTACAATATCGACCAGCGAACAAACAGGCGATGGTCGATCCCCGACTTACAGAATGGAACGGCTTTCCTTTCGAGCAGGCAATCATTCTCAAGGGAGACTTGAAGTCGAGGATTCTCAAAACCAAAGGCGGCGTTGACTAGGCTGATTCCACCACGGAACCAAATCCCGCGGGCAAAGAGAAATCCGATTTGGAGTCAGGCACGCGCTCTCCGAAACGAGCGCCAGTCCTTCAGGATTGAAGAAATGTGGTCAGCCGGCGCGACACTTCAACCAGTCACGGAAACAACTCGCCGAGCATTTCCACCAAGTTGTCCACCAGGATGACGGAGGCGTCTTTTTGCACCTTGTTGGTGGTGAGCCAGGTCTCGTAGCCGCCGAAGCGGTGCTGGCCGGGGGTGGGGAGGTAGCCGTAGCCGCCGTTGGCCAGCTCGACGACGAAGGTGTCGGCGGCGGGGCTGCGGTGTTTCAACTCCAGGCCGATCTCGGCGAAGACTTCAAAAGGCAGGGTGCAGAGGGCGAGGTCGCCGATGCGGATGGCCTGGATCAGGACCTGGGTGGTTTCCGGCTTTTCGGCCAGGGCGAGAGTGCGCTCGGCGTAGGCTTTGGCGAGGCGCGGGAGTTTCTTCTCGGCTTCGGCGTCCACTTTGATGATGTTGCGGGCGCGCGCGATCTGTTCGGGCGTGGGGGCGCGGTGCTTGAGCGTGATCGCGCGCTGCGTCATGGCCAGAGAGAGATCGGCGGATTTGCGGTCGATGTGGCGGATGGCGCGGGTGGCGGCGTCGGCGGTCTTGGAGGCGACGATGCGGATTTGTTCGAAGGGCTCGCGGCGCGGGCGCGGATCGGTGAAGTTGATGTTGTTGATGTCGCCGCTGGTGCCGTTGGACATCATGGCGACGAAGCCGTCGGCGGCGCGGCCCATGCGCACCGGCATCAGGCGGGCGAATTCGCCGTAGTAATCGGCCGACATCTGGCCGCCGGTGTTGCCGACGTAGTGCAGCGAGTAGTTGGCGAACACCGACAGCGGTTTGCCTTTAGCGTCCTCGATGTAGAGCACCGAGACTTCGGGATCGGTGGGGCCTGCGGGATTGATGAGGACTTTGGGATCGCGCGGCGGATTCATTTTCACGATGTCGGTGTCCTCGCCGAAGGGATTGAGCGGCATGGTGCCGGGTTGCAGAAACCAGCGTCGGTTGAACACCTCGTCGGGCAGGTCGTGACCCGACCACCCGGCACGGGCGGGCTGGAGTTTGGCGGCGGCCTCGACGATGGCGGCGGTGATGCCGGCAATGAGTTTTTTGCGGTAGGCGAGTTCCTGCGGTGTGCCATGACTGGCGTTGGCGAAGGGCGCGGAATGGGTGTGGGTGGAGGAAACCAGCATGTGCTCGACGGGGATGCCGGTGGCCTTCGCCGCGGCGGCTTTGGCGGGATCGAGCTGCTCGCGGTGAACCATGCAACTGTCCACCACAGCGAGGGCGATGCGGGTCTTGCCGTCGTCGAGCACCAGGCAGCGCACCTTGAGTGGATCGTGGGCGCTGTCGGTGGGGCGGGGATGGAAAGAGCCGCGCGGCGCCAGCGGCCATTGATCCGGGGTGATGTCGACGGCGGCGGTGCCGGCCCGAAGTTCGGCGCGAGTATCGGACGCGGTTAGAAGGAGCGCGGCGGCGAGGATGAAGAAGGGGAGTGGGAACCGGTTCATGGGATGGGTTGTAGCAGAAAAGCGAGAGCGGAATCAACCGGGTTGAGTGCCGGATTTGGCCCTGTTCGCGCCAGAGAGGTAGTTGCGCTCGTGAGAGTGTGGACCGGGGGCGTCAGGGCATGGACGAGGGAACTCGACTTTCTCCACCGTCTCACGACGGCGGCCACTTGAACGATGGTGTTGCGGAGGCGGTGGATTTCTGCTGTCTTGCGTCCATGGAATCGATCTCTTCGAAATCTCCCGATGACGAGGCTGGTGAGACTGGCGGCGGCTCGAAGGGGGGCGGCGCCCGTGTCGGATTCTGGCTGGGAGTCGCGGTATTCACGGGGACCCTGTTGTGGGGCGATCTCGACCCGGAAAAACCGGTCGTCACCCGCATGGCGGCGGTGGCGGCGCTGATGGCGATCTGGTGGATCACCGAGGCGCTTCCGTTGGCGGCGACTTCGCTGGTGCCGCTGGTGGCGTTTCCCCTGCTCGGCATCATGCGGGGCAAGGACACCGCGCCGATCTATGTCAACGAGACCATCTTCCTCTTCATCGGCGGTTTTCTCATCGCCCTGGCCATGGAGCGATGGAATCTCCACAAGCGCATCGCCCTGTTCATTATTCGCTTGATAGGCGGCAGTCCGGCGCGGCTGGTGCTGAGCTTCATGGTGGTGTCGGCCGGGTTGTCGATGTGGATTTCCAACACCGCCACCGCCATCATGATGCTGGCCATCGGCATGGCCATTATCGCCGAGGAAGAGGCTCGCTTCGGGCGTGAGCGGACCCGC
>JAJRVQ010000062.1 GCA_024277255.1 Acidobacteriota bacterium
AGGGAAAGGAGCAAGAGATGCGTCGTTTTTCTGGTCGTAGTGTCGCGGTGGTGGTGTTGGCGTTGTGCCTGTCGGTGGTCCCCGTGGGGGTGGCCTCGGCTTCGCCGTGGGCGGGGTTAGGTGCTGGTGGGGGAGTCTGGGCCAGAGTTGAGTTAGTGCTCGCTCGGGCCTGGTCACGGTGGTCGCCGGAGGCTGAGGCGGCGGTCACGCCGCGCGGTGAGGCGCGGCTGAAGGAAGGGACCATGCCCGATCCAAACGGCAAGGAGTAGCCAACAGCGGGCGGCGCGGGTTTCGTTCCCGCGTCGCCCTTGGCGCTTCGTTTCGGGTGTTGTAGAGTGAGGCTTCATCAAAGCAAATAGCGCTATTCTTCTGCCCCAAGGAGGCCCCATGCACGATTGCCCGATCGATCCAGAGGATTTCGTTCTATCTCTCTTCGGGTACGGCACCAAGAAGGGCAGGGAAGCCGAGACGATCCAGATGCACTGGATTCAAGGATGCCCGGCCTGTTTGCAGGCGGTGCTGGAGCGCGCGGGGCTGTCTAGCTTTGCCGAACTGGCGGCGCTGCGCACGCCGACTCTTGAGCTGCCGCTGCTCTACGGTCGGCGGGAGATCTCTTCGTTGGTCGATTGGCTGGTGGAGCTTCCTCCGTCGGACCGCGAACACATGATGAAGAAGGACGAACGTCTGCATCGCGTGGCGGCGGTGGCGGAGATTCTCGCGCGGTGCCGCGATAGCTGGGGGGCGGCGCCGGAAGAGGCGTTAGCGTTGAGCAACCTGGCTCTCGCCCTTGTGGAATGGGTCCCGGAGTCCGACAAACTGGCTTTCTTCGCGGGAGAGAAGCCCGATTTGCGCGTTCGATCCTTGGCGTACCAGGGCAATGTCTATCGGATCTTGGGCGATCTACGCCAAGCTGAAGTCTCGTTCGACAGAGCGAAATGGGCGTTGAAGGATTGTTGGTTGGATCACCAAGTTGAGGCAGAGATGCTGCTGCTCAAGTCCTCGCTACTGCGCGCACAACGGCGATTCCCAGCTGCTCGCTCGGCGATAGCTCGCTCCATTGAACTCTACAAGAAACTCGGCGCGGAGCCGTCCCTTGGCAAGGCTCTGCTGGTCAGTGCAACGGTACGGCAATGCTGCAAGGACTACGAAGGACTAGAACGCGACCTGGACGAGGCGGTTTGCCATTTGGATATGGAGGCCACTCCGCGCTTGGAGTTTGTCGTCGCAGGCCAACGGCTCAACCTCCTGTGGCAGACCGGCCGGTTAGAGGCCGCATCAGCCCTGCTACCGATGACTGCGGCACTGGCTGCGAAGCACGGCTCCACAGCTGACCGCTTGCAAGTGCGCTGGTGCGAAGCCGGGATCCTCGCCGACCAAGGCCGCGCGGCCGAAGCCGAGCCGATCTATCGGTCGGTGCGTGCAGCCTTCCTGGCGGCAGGTTCCGCCTACGACCTGGCGCTGATCTCTCTAGACATGGCCGGCCTCTTTCTAGAGCAAGGCCGGTGGGCGGAGATCCAGAAGCTGGCGGCCGAAGCACTACCGCTCTTCACCTGCCGGGATGTCCACCGCGAGGCGCTGGTGGCCTGGCAGCTGTTTGGCGAAGCCGCCAAGGGCGAGGCGCTGGAGCGAGCCACGGTAGAGCGGCTGCGCGACTATATGAAGGCCGCGCGCCACGATCCTTCGTACAGGTACGCGGACGACTAGCGTTTCTCGTTGGCGGGCACAGCTGTGGCAACGAAGTGAAGCACGATTGCAAAGCTAGGTCTCTTGCGCATTGAAAAGGGTAGACGAAGAGGCGGGCCTCGAAAGCACCAAGACTTTCAGGTTGCTAGAGGATTCGGCTTGATGGTGCGGATCGATCGGTACTGCTCAGTCGGCGCTCGAGCTGGCTGGGTATCACGTCTCCCTCACCCACCAACCTCATCGAAGACTCGGAGTCTGTAAGGGCCTCAATGCGTAGTCGCCGAAAATACTACAAGTACTCACTAATGAGGGAGGCAGGCTTGACCGCCAAGGAGGTCTTCCTTGAAGCGGAGCGTGATGGTCTGGATTTCTTCGAGTGCCTGCCGATGCTAAGCTCCGTCTGCCAGATCTCGTTACTGGAAGCCAAAGAGGTGATGGTCTGTGCACATGGTGAGGTTTCTTCGCTGGTGGAACACCAGGAATCCTTGATACCCGCACTGGAAGAAGTCCTGCGTGACGATATGGAGTAGACTTTTGTTGCTCATCTCAGCGGCAGCCCAGTAGCCTGTGCCACATCGAGCTGTAGACCGCCTTGCGAATAGCTTAGGCCCAAGGCTTTGGGCACTGGAAATTCATCTGCCTTGCCTCACTCGGTAGCCAGAGTGATTTGTTGTCCTTGATCCTTGGTCGCCGCCGTGAAGGAAGGTGCTTTCTCTTGGGGGCTTTGAGGCTGCCACGGGACATGACGAATGCTCGGACGTACTCCTCAGTCATGCACAGACCCAGCGTTCGTTCGGAGTCGCTGGTAGCCTCAATAATGCGGCGCAGATTGCTGTTGGCACGAATCTGCGTAGCGTCTGAGCCAAGGCCACGGAGGTGCGTGAGAAGGAAAAGAACGTAGGCAATCGGTAGGTTAGCTTTGACCGCAAGACCATCGCGATACAGAACGCCGATGTTGTTGTAGGCGTCGCCATTTCCCCGTTTGAACGCCTTCAGGTACCAGTCCATCGCTTTGACATAGTCCTGCTCGAATCCAGTGCCTTCATGAAACCACAGGCCGATTGTGACCATCGCGATGTCGTCACCGGCTTCCGCGAGGGCATTGAATTCTCGATAGGCTGTTTCGTAGTCACCCCGGTCGATAGCGCTGAGTCCCTCCTGCACGCCGGCGTTCCCCGGCATGGTGAGGACACAGGTCGTAATTCCAGTAGCTAGTGTCCTGTGCGGAAAATTCATTAACCATTCTGAGCAATCTGACTGAGTTTGGCCCGATCCACGGCCTCGATGATCGTCGTGGCTGCTTTCTTCCACACGAAGGGCTTGGCCGACTCTTGGTTGTGGACTCGAATGTA